>KL568519.1:0-21037 GCA_000715605.1 Streptomyces speibonae
GCGCTTCGGGAGGCCGGTGGGGCCGGCCGCTGCGCGCCGGCTGGCCGCGCATCGCGCGGTCGGGTCGCTCAGGGTCTGACAGTGCGTCTAGTTGGGTTTCCAGTAAGGGAGTTGAGGGAGCGCGGGGCGCTCCCGGCGGGTCCGCTGCGCTCCCCCGCCTAACGGTCCTTCCGGCTGCGCCTCCAGAACCTTGGGGCCCGCTGGCGCGGGCCGGGCTGGCTACGAGGGGTGGGGGTCGCTCGTTCGTGTGGGTTCCAGTGTAGCGCGTGCATCAGGTTGATGCAGCATGTACCGTTGGCGGAAACACGGGACACCCCTCAACCGCCCGGGCGGGGCACACCTTTTGATGCGGGGTCAGCGCCGGAATTCGGTTCCCCAAACTCATGCGAGGAATGACGAATTGGGAAGCTGCGGGCCTGAGCCACAGAACGGTACCTCAGATATGGGAAAGTTCGAATTCCGGCGTGCGGAGGTACCGGAGCCGAACGGCCCCTCGGGCCGGGCGGCGGAACCCGCCAGGGAGGCCAGCCCCGCCTCCTGGTGCTTGTTCGTCACGGTCGGCACCGCCCGAGACTCAGAGCCGTTGGTGCCGCCCAGGGCCTGCGCGGGCTCACGGGCCCGCACGCGAAGCCGCCTCAGCCATGAGGGGTCCGGCCGGCGCCTGCGAGTGGACCTCAGCCACCTAATACTTACGCAGATCAAGAAACCGCTGGTCAGCGGCCTGCACATCCGGTGATCTGTCACCCCAGGAGGTACACAACGTCTGCGATGTGTACCTCCTGAATAGTCACATCGCAGACGGAATGTCAGCCTCACCGACAGTTTTGGGCTCGAAACGTCAGCCAGGCCGACGTTCGCGACGGTGTCCCGTCGAACGGTCTGCCGTCGCCTTCAGGGGGGAGATCTGTCCCCCCTGGGGGGACACAACACGCCGGAATGTCAGTGAGGCCGACGTATCTGTCGGCGTGGCTGACATACTGCTGGCGTCCAAGACCAGCGGAGTGGAGAGCAGCCTCGTGACACCCGAGCCACAGCGCCGTCGTCCCGCACCGAAGCGCGCAGTGCGCCGTACGGAGCTGCCCCTCGGTGAGGAGATCCAGGCGTGGTCCAAGCCGGTGCAGCCGGTTGAGGACCTCGACTCGGTCGCTCGCCGCTACCCGCGCCGGAAGCTCTCGCTCAGCAGCGAGCGCAAGCCGATGGAGTTCTACGAGCACCCGGAGCGCCCCAAGGCGTTCTCCATGGACTCGCTGGAGTTCTTCTTCCTGATCGCGCAGTACTTCCGCGAGGCCCTGCCGCTGCGGCTGATCCTGCTGCTGATCGCCTGCCAGAAGGCCGGCGGGAAGATTCGGCTGACGCAGGAGGAGATGGCGACGGTCCTGGACGTGCCCCGCGCGAAGATCAATGAGGCGCTGCAGGAGGTCATGAGCCATGGCATCGTCTTCAAGGTGCGCCGCGGTGTCTACCAGTTCAACCCGCCCTACTCGTACCGTGTAGCTGAGTTCATCCCGGGCACGGAGCTGGTGGAAGCCGAGTACGTGCAGGTCGACCAGGACAAGACGATTGCGAAGATCCGCAGGGACGAGAGCTTGCCGGATCTGGTGCGGTTCCCGTCGCTGGAGCACATGCGCCAGGCGATCGAGGAACTGCGCAAGAAGCGGGCCGAGGAACGCGCTGCACGCCGACTGGCCCGTGCGCAGCGCCAGGAGGAGGGATCAGCCCAGTGAGTACCTTGAAGTGGTCGGCGACCAACGCCGACGGTCTTCTCGCCGACCTGGACCTGCCGCCCGCCGCCTACCGGGCGCTGCTGAAGCTCCGGGCGCGCAGCGAGGCCGGCGGCCGAATCGCGATGGACCAGGCCACCCTCGGTGAGCTGCTCGGGCTCAGCCGCCCCAGCGTGAACGCCGCACTGCGGGAGCTGGAGCTGGCCAAGCTCGTGAAGAAGGTCCGCAACGGCGTCTACCAGATCAACCCGATGCTGGCCGGCTACAACTCCCCCGAGGACGCCCTGGACGCCGTCAAGGCGATGCCCAAGGCGGACCGGCTGGACAGCAAGACCTACGTGGCGGACTACCACCGGGCCGTCGCCGCCTACCAGGACCAGCTCGCCGAGCAGCGCAAGAAGCGCGCGGCCGCAGCCGCCGCTAAGAAGGCCGCGGCCGCCAAGAGGCGCGGTTCGCTACATGCCGTCGGCTGACCCGACCGAACCCTCGCACGGCATCGGCGCTGCACCCTCCACGGGCGCAGCGCCGATCGCATTCCCGGTGTCGACGCAGTGGGAGGGTGGTAGCACCAGTGGTACCGGCTTGGTCTAGTTCTCCAGAACAAGCGCCGTCCGTCCGAGCACCGCGTACATCGTTCCCCTGGAGGGGAAAGCCGCAGGCAGGACGGCCCGTACGAGCGTTCCCGGAGGGCCCTGCCGCGCGTCGCCCACCCGAGCGCCGGCCGTCGCGGTACGAGTGGAGCGTGACGCACAACTTCGGCCTCCACTTCGCCCTGGAGCTGGGCAACCGCTTCGGCTCGCCCACCGACAGCTGGCCCGCGAGCGCGAAGCAGGTGAACCCGTTCTTCGCGATCGTCGTCAACGCGCTGGGCACGGACCACGCAGCCCGGTGGTTCGAGGCGGCCCGCAGGGCCCACCAGCGCGTAGTGACCGCGGAACAGAACCGGACCCACCACTTCGGTTTCGCCCAGCACCTGGACGTGGAGACCGAGGCGCACCAGGAGCTCACCCTCCCTGTTGTGGCCGCCTTCGAGGCGACGAAGGCGCTGTACGAGGTCACCCGCCGGGACGCCGCCGTCGACGTCGACGTGTTCTTCGAGTGCGCGCTGCGAGCCTGCTCGCGCGGCAGTGGCCGGCCCACCAGCTCGCCGGTTGCAGCAGCCGCGACCGCATAGCCGTCCGGGAGGCAGCAGGGCGCCTGCTGCCCGGGTAAGGCTGGCCTTGCTGCCCGTGCAGCACCCGTGTGCCGCCTGGCGGGACGCTGCTGCACGTCGGCCCGTGCTGCGGGACGCAGCAGACGGCCTTGCATCCTTCGCCACCAGGAGCAGCAGCGGCTGCTGCACGGCGCGGGTCGCGCAGGGTGCAAGGCGCGCTGCGGGATGCGCGTAGCGGCAGCCGGGTCGTGGCTCTCCGGGGCGGGGCGTGCGAATGCTGCGCTGCGCTGGGAGGCGTCTTGCACCCCAATAGGGGTTAGTACAGGTAGTACCTATGTGCGGGTTGTAGATCTCTCCCCTTGAGAGCAGAGCTCGGTCCGGGAGCGGCGGGAGGCGGTGCCCGGGGAGGGAGGGCGTGGCGCCCGCCGTGGAGCCGTCGCCGAGGGGCAGGGCACTTCACTGCCGCCCGAAGCGCTGTACGCCGCTGTGAGCGCCTTTCAGGGCCTTGATCGTCGCTCGGAGTCCGGAGGGCGTCAGAACGCCGCAGGCGGGCCGTACAGCGCCGGGAAGGATCATGTGCGCCGGACGGGTGGGGTGGGCCTCGGTGCAGGTGGTGGCGAGTCGTGTGTGCCCGCGCAGCGAGCTTCGCTCTTAGAGGGAATGATCTACAACCCGCACATAGGTACTACCTGTAGTGCCTACCAATGGGGTGCAAGGCCGTCTCCGGACAGGCCCGCGCCGAGCCGCCGGCGCAGCGGTCCGGAGGTCGGGGTGCAAGGGTGCAAGGCGGGTGGCATCTGCCCGGTCGTACTTCCGGCTACTTCGCCTTCGGCGGGTGAGGGAGAGCGCGCCCGTCATCAGGTCAGTCAGTCCTACGTCTTCCTCATACGCGAGCGATCCCTCACCAACCGACAGACCCGATCCCTCACCAAACGACGGACACGCGCGGAGGCCGGCCGCGCCAGCAGCACGCGGTCGGCCTGGTCCAGGACGTCGCGGGTCAGACCTCGAGGTAGGCGACGACGACCACGGTCTTCAAGGCCGTGACCCAGTACAGGAGGCGTACGCGTTCGACTTCGTCGGCGTACTCGCGCAGCTGGGGGCCAGCGGCGCTGCCGGGGATCGGCTCGCCGATGTCGGGGTCGACGGAGAGGACGACCAGGGCGCGGTCCAGGGCGTGGATCTCCGCCTCGCTGGTGATGTTCTCCAGCTGCTTGGCGGCGGAGTCGGAGAACGCGATCCGGGCGCGGCGCCGGCTGTGCTGCGGTGGCATCAGGCGACGGCCGGGCGCTGGCGGGCGAGGCGGGCGAGGTGGGCCTCGCGCAGTTCTTCCCAGGGGGTGCACTGCTCGGGGTCGGGCAGGCCGTTGGTGGCGATGTCCTCCAGGACGGCGGCGAACCGGTCGGCGTCGGCGCGGGTCTTGGCCGCGTACGCGCGGACCGCGTCGGCGGCCGCGGGCTCCAGCTGCCGGGCGGCGGTGTCGGCGGGGGCCGGCTGTTCGCTCATCGAGGGCTCCAGAGGGCAGAACTGGCGTTGCTCACCACGGTATCGCCGGGCAATGAGGCCCGGGACCACTCCGGCCGAATTGGGCATTGGTCGCGCTCCGTAGCCGCATTCGGCGGGGTGTCACGCTGTTCGGTGCGAGACCGAAATCCGGGGGTCGACCCCGTGATTAAGGGCCCGAGGGGCAGCGTGACACCCCAGCGTGACAGCCGGATCAAGGGCGCGTGACACACGGGCGTGACAGCGTGACAGTCACCCTTGGTGATCAGCGGGCGGGGTGGCGCGGGCAAGGAACGCGGCGAGGGCTCCGGCGGCTTCGGGCTCGGTGGTGGCGAGCCGGGCCGCGAACGCCAGCTCGTCGACGGCTGCGCCGGGGACCAGTCGGGTGACTTCGGCGAGCAGCGCGGCGTGGGCGAGGACCGGCAGGGTGAGAAGGCCGGCGGCTTCCTCGCGGGCGGCCAGGTCGCGGTAGTGCCCGCGGTGCGCGGCCAGGGCGTGCGCGAGCCAGGCGTCGACGTCGGCCTGGACGTACCCGCCAGCTCGCCGCGTGAGTTCGTCTCGGGCGGCTTCGTCGCCGGTACGGGGCTCGGCCTGGTCCAGGGCGCCGAGTTCGCGCAGCGCCTGGAGCTCGTCGGCGCGGGCCGCGACCCGGGCGGCTTCGCGCAGCTCGGCCTCGCGGTCGGCGGCGGCCGCGGCTTCGGCGGCGAGCTCGGCCTGGACGACGGCATCGGTGTCCGGGTCGTAGACGGTGCCCGACGGCGCGGCGGCGAGCAGCTGCGCGAGGCGCTCCCACTCCGCGAGCTCCGCCCGCCCGCGGACGTCGTCGACCAGGTCCACGGACCGGGATTCCTGCCGCGCGTCGAAGCGGGCGTCCTCGAGGGCCGCCACGACGGCGCCGGCGTCCATCCCCTTCGCTTGGCGCCGTACGACGCGGCGGCCGACCCGGGCGGGGTCGACCGGCTCACGCGGCGCGGTGACGCGTGGGAGGAGCGGACGGCGGGCGGTGCGCCGGGGTGTGGTCATCTTCGGTCTCGTATTCGTGGGCGGATTCGAAAATCGGGCCGCCACCAGAGTGCTGTGCGGCGGCTGAGCCGAGGCGCGGTAGTTGTCACCATAGGCAGCGGCTGGCCTGCGGCTTCGAGCGTGCAAGGCACAGTGGTTGTTACCGACGCGTCGCGCTACCTATCAGCAGCGGCAAGCGAAGCAGCGGTGATGTCACCGTGTTCGGCCTCTGGTAGCCGCCAGGCGGCGGCCCTCGGCGATCACGGGCCATATTTCGCGCGTCCTACACCAGCCCCGCCTCCTACGATCACCTGGTACGACTGCTGGAGGGGCGGAAATGCTTGAGAACGTCGAGGACGGGATAGCGGCAGCGAAGCGGCTCGCGGGAGGTGCGTCGCTGCACAGCACTCTCGATGTCGCCGACCCCGCTGACTGGCTCGCGCTGGACGCAGCAGTACGCGAGGTGGTCTGGCACCGCCAGCAATTCCTGCCGGAATGGGAGCACTCCGCCCCGTTGCCCGCCGACCTCACTCGGCTCGGTGAGTCCCGGCTTGCGCTCGCCCTGTGCCACCGCGACGGGCGGATCCGTCAGGAGGCGCTGCGCCCGTCGGTCCGATATCCCGGCCTGCTGCCGTTGGTCGTGATCCGCTGCACCGACTGGGCCGGCCCGGTGCGAGAGCACGCCCGGCAGCTGCTGTGCGAAGTCCTGCACGTGGACGCTGCCCTCGGCCTCGCGCCGCTCATCCTCCGCGCCGGCCGCCGTGACAGAGGCACCTTCGGCGTCGGTGTGCTCAGCCGGGTCCTGCGCCAGGCATCCCACGGGCAGCTCGCTGTTCTCTTCGCCGACCCCGACCGCACCGTCCGGCGGTTCGCCTACCGGCTGGCCGTCGAGGGCCGACTGCTCCATCCCGCTGAGCTGGCCCGCGCGGCCGCCGGGGACCAGGACACCGTGGTCCAGGACCTGTGTGCCACAGCGGCGCTCACGGCTCTGGGGGATGAGGACGCCTACGAGGATGTGCTGCCTCCACTGCTGTCCGCACGCAACCCGCGTGTCCGTTCGGCCGGCGTCACCGCGCTGAGACGGGCAGGGCGATCGAAGCAGGCGGAGCCGTTCCTCAGCGACCGTTCCGCGCTCGTGCGTGCTTGTGCCCGGTACGTCGTACGACAGCAGGGCGGTGACCCGGTGGCCTGGTACCGGGCGCGGTGCGCGGCACCCAACGACCCCGGGTTGCCGCCCGGTGCGGTCATCGGACTGGCCGAGTGCGGGAACCGCCCGGACGCCGGGCTGCTGCAGCCGCTGCTCGCGCACCCGGCGGCCGGGGTGCGGGCGCGAGCGGTAGCAGGGCTGCGGGCGCTGGACTGCGCGGATGCGAAGCAGATGCGGCCGCTCCTCGACGACCCTGCCGCCGGGGTCGTCCGCGAGGCCGCCGCCGCCCTGCTGCCCTCGGCCAAGGAGCTGCCCGCCGACTGGCTACTGGAGCGCACCAGCCCCGAGCGGCCACGGCACGTCCGCGTCGGTGCGTTCCGGCTGCTCGACGCACGCGGCGGCATCGTGGCGCTACGGGCGGCGGTCGGTCTGCTCGAGGACCCCGATGTGAAGCTGCGCACCTGGGCCGCGCAATCAGTGCAGCGCTGGCATCCGTCCCCGGACGGGCGGCGCGGCGATGCAGAGGTGGGTGAACTGCTCGACCGGAGCCGACATCTCTTCAGCGATCATGTGCTGCGCCGGCGCAAGTGGGAAGCCGGGGTGGGCAGCTGAGACTGCACCGCGGTCCAGGTCTCTGCTCAGCACTCGCCGCCAGGTGACCCTGGTGACAACACACCTGCCTTGGTGACAACCATCGTGCTTTGGCTCAGCGGCCCGCCGGAGATGTTTTTAGCAGGTCCTGAATTCGGCCGTGTCAGAACCGGAATTCTATGGACTGGACGTGCGTGAAATCCGCACGCAGGCCAGCGGCGCGGGTGCCCCACTCGGTGAAATACGACTCCGTGATGGCCTCTGCGACGATCGGATGCAGCTCCTCCTCCGTCGCACCGGCCTCCTGAAGTTCGAGGATCTGCTTCGCGTAGGTGGGCGAGATCGCCGTGGTGATCTGACGCTCGCGGCCGTCGTCCGAGCTGCCCGTGCAGGTGAATCCGAAGTAGGCCGTCACGTCCACCATCATGCCGCTGGAGGTGGCCGCCTGTTCACGTACCCGCGCTCTGACCTGCGGTTGCCACTCGGATTCCGTCTCCTCCACCAGGACGGTCCGCAGGCGCTTCTGCGGGGTCGTCAGCTTCCCGGCGCGGTAGCGCTCGATCGTGCGGGTCGAGGTGCCCAGGCGCTCCGCCAGGGCCTTGGCCGACCCCTTCACCCGCGTGAGGAGGAATTTCACCTGTGCATTCGCGGATTTCGGCGCGAACCGGGTGAACATCTTCCGCTCCGCCCGTGCGAGGGCCTCCAGGACCTTGCCCTGGCGCGGCACCGGCTGCTGCTGTTCGTGATCGCTCATGTGTCCAGTCGGCCACGGGCAACCTGTGGACAGAGGCCGGTGCCTGCGCCGGCCGCGCCGATCGTCGGCGTCCCGACGCTCGTCCGTACGGTGGGAGCATGACGATGTCCTCCGCCCCCGAGCCGCTGCCGGCGCCCATCCGGGTGCTGCTGCCTGGAGACCAAGAGGTCGTCGCTCACCTGTGGTCCCGGCGCCAGACGCCCGACGGATGGAGGTATGAGGTCGGGGGCTCCCGGCGTACCGCAATGGCCCCGAGGACTCGGTGGAGCCTGCCGAGTACCGGGTCTGGGTCCGTGCTCCGGAGCATGTGCGGCCCGTGGATGGCGTCTCGTACGACCAGGTGCCCACCGAGTACCTCCCGAAGCCCTCGGCCGTGGACCAGGTCTTCGGACCGCGCCGCCCGTCGGGCTGGGTGATGACCAAGGCCGACGGCCGCGGGCCCGGCCGGGGCGGTGTTGTGCACGCCGTCGACTGTGAAGAGGCCCCGGCCGGAGCGCCGGTGCTGCCACTGGACCGGGCGCTGGACGCAGCCGAGCAGCCGGGCGTTCGGTTGTGCTCGTTGTGCGGCGCGGCCGCCGAACTGTAGCTGGGCCACGTCCTCAAGGGCTTCGACCACGGCTTCAAGGGCGGCGAATAGACGCGCCCTCGCGCGCCTGTATGGTGATCCGCTCGCACGTGCGGGTGCACAGCGGGCGCTGTCAGATACCGGTCCGATCAGTTCCGGTCCAGCTCGGCAATAGAGAAGCCCTTCGGGAGCGTGTGCTCACCGTGAACGATGGTCTGCGTCACGGCCAGAATCTCGCCAGCTGCGTTGTACTGCACGGTCCGGTAGACCGATGCTAAAGCCACAGAGGCGGGCGACAGTTCGAAGTCCTCGCACTCGTACCAGGTCATGGGCCGACTGGTCAGTGTCCGCTCGAGCCGAACGCAGCCGGGCACCAGGATGGTCACCGGCGCTTCCGTTACATCCGGCGAGGTACGCGGCGGCGGGACGGGCAGACCGAAGCTTGGCGCGAGCCTCCGCACTGCTTCGCTCACGATGGCTACCGGGTCGCCAAGGCTGGTCAGGTCGAACCACTCGCCGCGCCGGTTGTACTTATGAAACTCCAGGTGAAGGGCCTTCTCGAGTTCACGACCACCCTCACAGGTCCACAGCACCGACAGCGTCAGCGGCAGACCGGTCTGCATCGCGCGGACCCGCTTGGCCACGTCTGCCGTCGTGCCGATTTTCACCAGATCCAGGCCCTCGGCCCCGATCAGGTAGACGAACTCGGCCAGCCCCTGGTCGGTGGTCACCGCAGTGTCCCACCGATCTGAGGGAGTACGTGCGAGGGTGTGTGAGCCACAGTCATGGTGATCCTTCCGGGATGTCGTCACGGTCGGTCGAACTCCACCGGCCACTCAACGGAGGCGCCGCGCTGAAACTCCGCCCGCCTTGCGGGTCTGAGCACTGCAGCTGACCCGGCCTTTCTGTGTAGCCGGTCTTTGCTGATATTGGAGGCGGTTGCCGACTAATGGCATGAAGCCATCGAATCTGGCCGAATACCACACGCCCCGCTGGCAGTCGACAACGTGCATCCGTGACGCGCAGGCCAAGGCGCGCCTCCGGGCGACTGGCGACCGTACCCCGTGACAGCGAACTGGATATGGGCGCAGGTCCGGTTGGCGGCCGACGGCGACCTCGATCGCCGCGACGACGTCGGGGTAGGTGCTGAGGGCGAGCCTGTGCTAGCCGGCCTCGAGGACCTGGCGGTCGCCGACAGAGCCCGGTCAGAAGTTCGGCCAGCGGGTGTGGTCCCGCCGCCTGTCCCTGCGGAGCACGATGAAGGGTCGCCTAGCCGGTCGGTGCGAGGCCGCCTGTGCCACAGCTGTGGACTCCTGTGCCGTAACACCTGACGCCAGCTGTGCTTGCAGTACTGGACTGAGACCGGGCCTCCAAAAGTCCGTGGGGAAGTCGTCGGGGGCTTCCCGCGGCTGGAGCGTGATGACTCCGATGATCTGGCTGTCGGTGACTCGGTAGGTGAGGGTGTAGCGGCGCGGTCTGCGGACGGGGAGCCCGACACGGGTCTTGCCTGCCGGTGGGTGGGCCGTTAGAGGGCCTCTCCGCGCGCTCGGGTCGGAGGAGAGCCGCGTCGTCAACGGGATGTACGGGAAGCCGAAGTCGTCTGCGGGCCCGAGACCGACTCGTGCGTACAGGGTGCGATGCCCGACCAGATCTTCGCCCGGTGGGGCATCCGTCACCTTCGCAGCCGCAGTGAGCGGCCTCCTGGTCGCCTTTCCGGAGAGCTTGTCCCAGACTTCCTGCCAGCGACGTACGCCGCTCGGGGAGACGTTCATGGCTTCCATGAACGCGGTGAGGTGCTCACGCGAGGGGACCGCCTCACCTCGAAGGATGACGCTGATACTGCTCTTGGGGAGCCGGTGGCGTCCGTCGGGCGCGCAGCCGGCCAGGGCCTGGAGTTCGCTGAGCGGCGGCTGTCCTCGGCGTGCGCGCATCTCGATCATGACGCTGTGGAGCTGGCCGAAGCTGTCAACGTTCTCAGGGTGGAGCAGGGCTGAACGCACGGTTTTCGCCAGGTCCTGGAACTCTGGAGAGATGCCGGCACGGCGCCGTCGGTCTTCCCTGGCTCGTCGCGCGGCCGTCCACATGCGCAGCGCCTCGTCGGAGTCCGCGCCGCACGCGGCGGTGAAGGCGAGCAGGAGGCGCCGGGTGGGTACCACCCGGCCGGAGGCGCCGCGGGAGAGCGCGGACGCCGTGAACTCGTGATTGGTCAGTTTGGCCATTGCCGCATAGGTGAGGCCGCTGCGCTCGCGCTGGGCGCGGAGCCATCGCGCGAGCGCAGCGGCCTGCCGGGTGTCGGCGGCAACGGCGTTCTCACGCCGCCCCATGGCCGCTCAGACGATGTCGGGCGGCGGTGCCTGCGGCCCGCGCAGAACCCGGACGGAGTGGGCGGCGACGCCCAGGGCTCCCACGATGAACGTCAGGGCACCGGTGACCGGCATGCCGAGCGCCGCTAGGACAGCGGCGGCTACGACGACCACGATCACGACGATCACCTCCGGCATGGTGAGCGGCCCGCCGACGGGTTCGGGGCCGGGGGCCGGCGGTGAAGGGATGGGACGCATGCCTGGGACCTACCTGTCGTCATGCCATGCCCGGGGCGGGCATGGGGAGTTGGCTGCACCTTGAACGACCGAGGGCGACTTCCAGGTCGGCCCGTCGGCGCGGCTGATCCTCTCACCGGTTACCCGATGATTACAATGCGTGGCCTCCCAGGTGGAGTCTTTGATGCGACCGCGTCCAGACCGTGATGGCCGCAGGGTTGCGAACGCGTGGACGAGTTGAACTCCAGTTTCGCGAAAGTCCCAGGTGGAGAAGCTGAAACTTTTTTATTCGTGCAGTTTCGTCCAGGAGGCGTTGCCGATGGCCAGCCGAGATGTCATTGTCCTCGCAACGCTGACTCCGGTCTTGCTGCCGGAGCCCCTGGCGTCATGGCTGCACCATGCAACAGGGTCCGGGCCCACCGTGTTCCAGCGCGGCGCCCCCAGGTGGCGCGTCCGGTGAGGATGCGCCACCTGTTGCGTTATCAGCGCCGCTGCGCATCGGCATCCAGATGGAGCCCATGGCCACCCCGTGCGGACGGCAGCTGGTCGTCCGTGGCGTCCTGCCTGTCCCGGCGCCCTGACGTCAGCGGCGGGTGACGGCGTAGCCTGCGTCGTTGACGGCGCGGGTCCACACGTCGCGGTCGAACCACTTGGTGATGTTCGGCTGCAGCTCGGTGATGGTGCGCATGCGGGCTTCCCAGTCGTGTCCGGCCGGGCCGCGGCTGCCGTCGCATCCGGTGCAGCCGTCCTCACCGTGGATGTGGCCGGCCACCCAGGCGTTGACGGCGACGTTGATGATGACCGCGTACAGATCGCCGCCGGTCTGCGCCAGGGAGTCCGGCACCCCGGCGAGGACCAGGGCAAGCTCCGGGTTGTCGATCGGCGGCATCGGGGCCTGCCCAACGCCCTTCTCGCTACTGCTCTCCTCGTACGACGCCACGCTCTGCGCGAGCCGGTCGGCCGTGACGGAGGCGTCGAAGTACCGCCAGGCGGAGCGCACCTGGATCCCGAGCCGCTCGGAGACGGTGGTGATCTGCTTCTCGATCGTGTCCTCCACGGTCGCCGGCGCAAGAGTCACACCCCGGCGGGCCAGCTCCGCAAGCGTCTGGGCAACAGCTTCCTTGAACGCCTTCGTGTTCCGCACCACCGCATCGTAGGCAGGCAGAAGCAGCCGCCGGACGGCTTCACCTGCATCGGTCTTGTGTGGCGCGGATGACGATGGCCGGGGAGGTGTCGTGCACGCCGTCGACTGCGAAGAGGGGCTGGCCGGCGTGCTGGTTCGGCCGCTGGACCGGACAGTAGACGCCGCCGAGCAGCCGGGGGTCGGCTGTGCTCGCTGTGTACGGCGCCGCCGCCGGGCTTGACCTGGTCTTGAAGGTCTTCGACCACGGGGTCGGGTGGTGGTGCGTGAGGGTCAGCCAGCAGTCCGGGACGCAATGAGCCGGTTGGTGAGTTCCACCGTTCCGAGGTACCACCAGAAGATCCAGTCCAGGAACGCTTCGTCGTAGTCGCCGCGCTGGTCTGCCTTGCGGTGGCGCAGGTCGTAGCGGTTGGCGATCTCGAATAGTGCCCCTTCGTCCTTGCCGAGCTTGTCCTTGAGTAGGGCGCGGCGTTCCTCGAGGATGCCCGCGAGGGTGACGATCGCCGACCGCTTGCTCTCCACCGTCGTGTCCCGGCCGCGGAACAGGGCGATCGCGTGACGGACCCGGGCCGTGATGTCCGGTGCGCTCTCGTTGAGCGCCCGGTGCACCAGCGAGCTGCGGGCGTCGTCGGTGACGGCGACCAGGCGCCCGAGGTCCTCGCCTTCAGCAGCGAGCTCGTACTCGATGCCGGCTTCGCGCAGCAACTCGTTGACCTTGCCCCGGTACAGGACGCGTGCCGGCCCGTTGTGAAATTCCGAGTGGTGCCATCCGCAGCCACTGTAGGAGTGGTAGCGCCGCATGCGGGGGCGGCTTACCAGGTCGTGGAACACCTCGATCAGACCGTAGAAGGTGTCTTCGTCCCACGTCTCCGGTGTCAGAGGCCACAGGTCAGGGATTCCCAGGCGCCTGTCGATCACCTCGGAAGCGTCGGGCAGCTCACTGTTATCGTCGACGCATTCCTGGCCGAACACCTCAACCAAGTAGCCCTTGTCCTCGAACTCACCGACGAGCCGTGCGAAGTCACGCCGTGTGTCCCGTGAAGTGCTGCCGTCATGCGACAGCCCACGGCCGCGGCGCTGTGGCCAGTAGGGCCGGGGGGCTGCTGCCTGCCGGAACTCGCCCGCCCGGTTGACCAGTTCGGTGAACCACTGCCGTTTGCCCATCCCGGCCCGGTTGCCCCAGCCTGGAGTGGTGGACGACCAGGGGTCGTCCGTGGGCGCATCACGGTCTGGTAGCTCCTCGAAGTCCGCGACCGCGGTGGTGCCGGCCAGGGCCTCGGTGATGAGCCAGGTAGCTCGGTCTACCCATGAGGAGTCCGAGGTGCGATCCGAAGCGCGAAGGATGCGCTCGCCTTCGGACGCGAGTAGCTCTGCGGGCCAGAGGAGTTCGTAGTTACTCAGGTCCAGACTCACCGCAACATCATCACCCATCAGAGATGTGTCCCGGTCCTGAGTGACGGATTCCCGTCTCAGCCTCGGATGAGGTCCTGAAACTGCGGACACCCGACGGCATGCCACTCCCTGACGAGGACTTCCCCCTCCACAACCACGACCTCGGCGTGCCATGGCAGGCAGTCGTGGCACGCATGGATCTCGTACGAGTTGCCACCGTCGTCGAACGCTGCGAGGTCGACGGAGCCCACGGGCGCCCGGTAGGTGACGTCCTGCTGGGGATCGGAGCCTTCTGCCATGTCGGCCAGTATCACCCGATCTACTGCTCAGACGGTCCTGCGGGACCGGGATCGCGTGCTGGGCTTCGTGGAGAAACGGTGTGCGCCGGGAGTGGTAGGGGCGTCATGCTGAGCGCCATGCCGAACCTTGCACATCCTCTCTTCAGTGCCCCCGCGCATGCGGTCGGCAGCGAAATGGTCCGCGACTTTTTGGGTCTGGAGTTGGAGGAGAGCTTCACCGTCGACTACAAGCGCAACATCGCTGCCGCGGACGACACCGTCGCGGCGATGGCCAATACCTATGGTGGTGTCATCCTCATCGGCGTCGACGCGCGCCCCAAGGACGAGAACCTGCCCGGCAAATTGGTCGGGGTCAAAGTGATCGACAAGGACCGCCTGGTCAGCAAGATGGCAAACACCTTTGATCCGCCCGGCTGGGCACCCGAGGTAATCCCCGTCACGGTCGACGACAAGCTGCTCCTGGTCGTCCGAATCGACCCGGATACCGTCCCGCGACCGCTGTTCCACCAGGGTGTGGTCAGGATCCGTATGGACGGCCGTAACCTGCCCGCTGACCGCCGCCTCGTCCAGATGCTGTTCCAGCAGGCCGATCCCGCGTCGGCTTCCGTCTACGTCGGCGATCCGCGTCTTACCCCCGATCAATACGCGGCGCCGCATGTCCGGACCGCCTACCATTCGAGGGCTCCGGACCTGGTCATCCGCGCAGCGGTATCCCGTCCGCTGCGACAGAGCGCCGCCCGCCTACGGCTGTTCGGCACCACGGTCGACGCGCTCATGCGTGCGTTGAGTACCCCGGGGACACGGAAGTTGCAGAAGGAGCTGGCGGAGCTCACCCGACGCGTGAACTCCCATCTGTTCCAGGAGCCCTGGACGATCGACCCCGAGTACGGAAGCGCCGGCTTCGTCCGGCTCGTGGCTGGCCACAAAGGACCGGATGCCCCGACAGAACCGGGTGCCCCGTCGCAGGCCCACATTCGCTCGGAATGCTCGGTCGCGCTGGCCCACGGCGGGAGCTCTCTTGAGGTGCTCTTTGACCTGCTCTTCTGGACCGGCGGGCAGAAGATCGCGAGCGACCTGTGGATGGCGGCCTGCTACGAGGCTGTACGAACTTTGGTCCGCGACGCCCTGCCGGTCCTCACCGAGGAACTGCTCGGTACCGCCTTCATGCCGACGCCGCCCGTCGAACTGCACATCGCCACCGGCGAGCAGCGCCTGCAGTCCCTGGACTCCCTGCTCAACACGGACGTCCTCGGCCTCCGCACCGGCACCGGAAACCTCCGACGGGGCAGCGAATACCTCCCTGACGAGCTCGTGGCCACCGGCGATCTCCCGGCCGCGGTCAGCGAGGCCCTGCGCAACATCGCCCTGGACTGGCGGTACCTCCACCCCGACCTTCCGCGTATGCACGACTGAACGCGCCGCCCTGCGTTCCGCCAACACGACCGAGCTGGCATGGGCCCCGGCAAGGCACACAGCAACAGGGGCCAGGACCTGCGCGGCCGCGCTTTGCGTTCAGTACATGGAGAGCTGCTCGTGCTCGGGAAGGTCGTAGTGGGTGATGCGGCCGGCCAGCGTCTCGTCGAACTCCTTCATCTCCTGGGCGTTGCGCACGAGGACGCGCTGGGACGACAGCTGCGGTGAGAGGGAGACCAGCTCGGGACACGGGCGCACAATTCCGTACAGCGAGTGATATCGATCGCGCGAGTACACGGGCACTCCGTAGGCGAAGTGAGCGGCCATGGTGGGCCTCTCGGGAATCTCCACCCGCAACTGCTCCTCACGCCAGGCCCGCTCCGCCACCGCGGCGAACAGTTCGTCCCTCTGCTTCTGGGAGAGCCGGATCCACCACGCTCTGGCTGTCTCCAGGGCCTTGCGCTCCTTCTCCTCCTGCTCCGCCTGTTCGCGAGCACGGCGGGCCTCCTCCTCAGCTCGCTGCTGGCGCAGCTTCTCCATGAGGACTCGCTGTTCTTCTTCCCGCACCTTGCGGCGGCGGGCGGCCTCCTCCGCACGGCGAAGCCGGTCCGCCTCCTCCAACTCCTTGCGGCGGCGTTCGGCCTCGGCTTCCTTCTGCTTCTTACGCGCTTCGGCCGCTTCTTTCGCCTTCTCCTGCCGCTGGCGCATCTGCTCGTGTTCCGTCTGAGCACGGGACGATTGCCGGGAGGTCCACCACCGGTCCCGCCGGAGAATCCAGTGCTGCTTGTCGACGACCCGGGGCACCCTCCGGTAGCGCGGCAGGCTCCGGCAAGGAGTGAGCTGCCCGAGCAGAACCCACCGCACGAACTGCTGCAGTTCTTCCTCGCGGACAGTCCAGCCGCCGGCTGCGAAGTCAAACCCGGCGACTCCGTCGTCGACCACCCAAGGTTCCTCCGCTTCCGGGGCTCGCACTCGTACGGCGGGAACGGCGTCGATCCACTGCGGTGTCTTCTTGTGCGGAGACACCCAGCACACGGTGATTCCTTCGGCGCGGTAGCGCGCCGTTCGGGCGCGGATGTCCTCCACAGTGATGGGTGAAAGCTGTGCCTCCCACGCCATGCGCTGGGTGCCGTCCGGTGAGGAAGCCATGACGTCGGCGCGCCATGAGCCGTCTTCGGCCGGCACCTCGAGTTCGGCGTACCAGCCGGCCGCGCGGATCGCACCCGCCAGCTCCAGCTTGAGCATGTGGTGCTCCCACGACTCATTCGACAGCTCGCATGAAGGAGGCCGTCCTGGGTCGTGGCAGAAGAAGCGCACTCCGCTCGGGGAGTGCTTCGCGTGGACGCCCCATCCGCACTCGGGACAGGAGAGCTCTACGCGAGGGCGGACCTTGTGGACCTGAGTCCAGTCCATCCCGCATCCGAGATCCAGACGGGTGGCGTCAAGGCGTCCGGCTTCGGGATGCAGCGCGGTGAAAGGCATGAATCGCATCTCCTTGCGATCCGGCGCGTATCGCGGCGTATCTGACACGACACCAGATAGCAGGAGCCACTGACAGTGCCCTTTCCGTCCGCTCCTGGCGGGAGGTTGCGAAGCTCAGGATCAAAGAGATGCGGACTCGGAGAGGCATCCCACAAAGAAGTCGGACCCTTCGCGACCTTGCAGCAGAGGCGGAGAGGTCTTCTAACGAGAAGTCGGATGCTCTGATCTTGCTGAAACCCGCCTACTCCGGCGAAGAGATCGATGACGAAGTTGCCTCGCACGTTGCTTCGGAGGGCGTTCCATGTCTCCATTTTCGATTTCGTGGAGGGCGTCCGAGACGAGTATCCGAGCGTTCTCAACGTTTCCCCGGCTCCACTTGGGTAGAGCCACGCTTCACCGTTCACATGCGGCCGTTACTCATTTCCAACGGCATCACCGCAGGTGGGAGGCTCGCAGCCGTCGGTGACATGACTACTCCGGGGCGCCTAGCACATCTCGCGGGACTCCGCTTGGGTGCCTTCCCCGGCCGATCCTGGCCTTTGATGGTCACCAAGGCAGGGGGAACGTCTCGCCGACATATGCGTAGGCTTCTGAGCCGACGACAGCAGCGGAGTCCGCGGGCTCCGCAGCCGCTCGAACGGTGTTGTCGTCACTGCGTAGTTCGACCGCTTCGACCGGAAGGAGACAAAGCAGTGGCCCCCTGCTCGAACAAGGGGCCACTCGCGTAGTCCGACAGCTCCACCCCGTACCAGAACGCATTCCAAGATGGGAGAAGAACCATCAGGTCCGAGCCCGAGCCTACGGGGCGCCGCGTACTGCCGTCGAGTCAAGACGGCGCAGGCACCCCCGCAGGCATAGCCGCACAAGCCCGTCACCACACCTCCTGTACGAACTGGGAGAGGCGGGTTTCGTGAACAACGACCAGATCAGCGTGCGCATGGTGGTGCTGTTGCTGGTGGGCGCGTTAACCGTCGGCGTCGCTCTCTATCACCCAGCATTCGGGGCGGCACTCGGTGTCGGCGTCGTCGTGGTTGCCCTGCTCAACGAGCTGATGGGCAGATAGCGGACGACCATCTCACCCCCGGATACGCGAGCGGGCCCGGACCGTGTCGGTCCGGTGTGACTGAGCGCTTCAGCTGGCCAGTTGAGCGATAGCCCGGCAGGGTATCCAGACCGTTCTGTCGCTCCTGCGGGACGCCTGCCGCCGCGGCGAGGTCTGCCAGCCGCTGGACTGGGGCTCCCGAGCGTTCGTGGATAGGGGCTTTGCCGCCACGCCTGGCCTGGGCCAACGGTCACGGTGCCGGGTCGGGAGGGCCCAGCTGGGCCAGTGCGGTGGCGCTCGGGCTGCCGGGATCTGCGGTGTAGAGCACCAGCCGCAGGCTGGTGCCGGGCATGAGCAGGGTTTGACGGTCCAGTTCCAGCTCGCCGAGTTCGGGATGATGCAGGCGTTTGCGCAGCGTCGGCCGGGGGTGCACGTCGTGGCTGCGCCAGCCGGCGACGAAGTCCGGGTTGTGCGCGGCGTACTCGTTGACCAGCTCGCCCAGCGCACGGTCCGCCGGGTGGCGGGCGCCGGCCGCGCGCAGGTGGGCGGCGGACTGCCGGGCGAAGTCGCCTTCCGCGCCGGCGGGTGCTGAGCAGAGGGTGCCGCCCAGCCGGATGGCGAGGCGCACGGTGTTGCGCTCGTGGACGGGCAACTGCGCGAAGTCGATGATCAACGCGGCCGCCGCAGCGTTCCAGGCCACGATGTCCTCCAGGTCGTTCACCAAATAGGCGGGAATCGGCCCGAGCCGATGCAGCAGTCGGCGTGCATCGGCAGGCACCGGCGCGCGATCGGCGTCCGTACTGGGCGGGATCTGCCCGGCCAGCCGTGCCAGGTGCTCACGCTCTGTGTCGGTGAGGCGCAGTGCCGTGCCCAGCGCGGACAGCACCTGCGGCGACGGACGCGGCGCGCGGGCCTGCTCCAGTCGCTCGTAGTAGCTCGTGGACACCCCGGCCAGGGCGGCCACCTCTTCCCGCCGCAGCCCGGGGGTGCGCCGGGCACGCAGGCCGGGTGGGTGGACAGCCGTGGCCGGCATCTGGGCCGGGCGCAGCGCCTCCCGTCGACGGCGCAGGAAGTCAGCCAGTTCTGCTCTGCTCACCCGGCCAGGTTGGCACAGCGGCACTCGGCTTAGCCACGGACCAGTGATCCGGGGCTCACTGGTGCGTTCCACGGCACTGCCTCGTGCACCCACTCTGGTGCGGTCAGACGTCCTGCAGAACGCTGGAGAATCACCGTGTCACCACGCACTTCCGAAGAGACCTTTCGCCGGCTGCTGGAGCTGCTGCTGGCCAAAGACATGGACGCCGTCGCCGATCTGTGGGCGGAGTACGGCACCGCCGAGTTCCCCTTCGCCGAAGGGGCTTCACCGAGACGGCTGACCGGACGTGAGGCCGTCCGGGGCTATCTGGCCGGCTACCCGGACCTGATGGACGTGCAGGCGATCCCGACCCTCACCGTGCGCCACACGGACCAGCCGGACACCATCGTGGTGGAGTTCACCGCGCGCGGCCGCACGGTGGCCACCGATGCGCCGTACCAGTTGGACTACATCACGGTGCTCACCACCCACCAGGGCCTGATCACCCGTTATCGGGACTACTGGAACCCGCTGGCGGCCGCCTCAGCGGCCGGCACGCTGCCCGAACTGCTCGGCTCGCTGCGCTCGCAGGCCACCCGATGACCGGCGTGCTGATTACCGGCGGCACCGGGAAGACGGGAAGCATCCTGGCCGAACTGCTCCGCAAAAGCGGTGTTCCGGTCCGGGTGGCAAGCCGCATCCCAGCGGCCGACGCCCCGGACGCGGTTCGGTTCGACTGGAGCGATCCGGCCACCCATCCGGCCGCATTGCACGGGATGGACCGGGTCTACCTGGTGCCTCCGGTAGACACCACAGATCCGATGCCGCTGGTCGAACCGTTCTTGGCCGAGGCCGAACGCCTCGGCGTGCGCCGGGTGGTGCTGCTCGGCTCCGCTATCGTGCTGCCCGGTGCCGCCAGCGCGCTGGAACTGGCCGCGCACGTGCGGGCCCGGCCCGGATGGGTGGTGCTGCGCCCCTCCGGGTTCATGCAGAACTTCTTGGCCCCCCACCCGCTGGGTGAGCGGATCCGGCGACGCGGTGAGATCCGCACCGCTGCCGGAACCGGCCGGGTGGGCTGGATCGACGCTCGAGACATCGCGGCGGTGGCCGCCGTGCTACTGACCGAACCCAACGGCCACCCCGACGACCGGCGTGACTACCTACTCACCGGGCCGAAGGCGCTGAATTACCAGGACGCGGCACAGATCATCACCATCCACACCGGCCGGCCGATCCAGGTCGTGCCCGTCGGGGTCGCCGAGCAGGCGGACGCCTACCGTGCGTCCGGCATGCCGGACGCCTTCGCGACCGCCCTCGCCACCGTCGACGCCGGCATCCAAACCGGCCGGGACGACCAGATCAGCACCGCGGTGCTGGACCTGACCGGCCGCCCGCCCCGCACCTTCGCCGAGTTCGTCCAGGACCACGCACCCCAGTGGGCGAACGTCGGGACACCCGAAGACTGACCGACACCTGTGCTGGCCCCGGCGTGAACTCCTCCGTGGACCAGCTCGTGAGCTCGGCCGCCCATTGTGCTCAACCCGCCAGATCAACTGGCAACTCGCCAACTGAAGTGCTCAGTCACATCCGGGCCCGCGGGCTGTTCGGGGCGCGGCTGCTACAGGTCGAACTCGAGGTGCTCGATGTCCGTGAACCGGACCTCCTCCAGGGAGCCGGCGCGGCGGCCGCCGTCCTGGAAGTAGACCTCCTTGAGCGCTTCGGCGGCGATCTCCTGGAGCCGGGCGTCGCTGGCCCCCTGCTCCTGGGCTTCGAAGAGGCGGGCGGCGTAGACGGGCGGCAGGGCGACGGTCAGGTGGCGGATGCGGTCCTGGTCCGTCGACCCGATCGGGGCCGTGTAGCCCATGCGGGCGCGGGTGTCGATGACGATGCCGCCGGTGGTGGCCGCCTTCTGCCGGGCCTTGGCCCGGATCTGCGGCTGCCACCGCTTCTTCACCTCGCGGTCCAGGCGCGCGGCGAGGTCGGGGCGGGGCTTTTTGATCTGGTCCTTCACGTACCGTTCGACGGTGCGCTGGGAGACCCGCAGCATCTGGGCGACCGCCTTCGTGCCCTTGAGCTGCTTGACCAGGTACCGCATCTGCGCACCCGCGCTCTTGGGTGCCGGGCGGGTGAACGCCTTCTGCACCGCGGCCTCCAGGCCGTCCCCGAACAGGCTCATCGTGGCCTACTCCTACTCTCCGTTGTCGACGTCGGTGACGG
>KL568519.1:21292-22183 GCA_000715605.1 Streptomyces speibonae
TGAGCTCCGGGGCGTTGAACCGCTCACGGACCTCCTCACCCCACAGGACGCTCTGGGTGCCCTCGTGCTTGACCAGGCCGGGGTTGATGCCGAGCTTGAAGCCACCGGGCAGCGGCTTGCCCTCCCGGTAGGGCAGGAAGTCCAGCGGCGACTCGCCGTTGGCCGCGTAGACGACGCAGTCGGACAGGATCGCGATGGGGTACTGCCCGGTGAAGGCGGCGTGCTTGACGATCTTGCGGTGGAGGTTCATCCGGGTGCGGGCGATGACCGCCGCCCGGATGTCCGGCCGCCACGTCGGGCGGGACAGGGCGCGCCACGGCTCGCCCGGCTTCCAGCCCTCGCCGCGGGGCCGCTCGCGGAGCTTGCCCAGGCCGCCCTTCACCGTCGCCTTGATCGCCGTGGTGACGATCGCCAGCTCCGGGTCACGGGCCTTGTAGCCGTCCATCGCCGCGAGGAAGTCGGCCGGCGACAGGTCGGCGTCGACGCCGAGGTCGGCCATCGTGGCGAGGTAGGCGTCACGCAGCCGCTGGTACCAGCCGTCCAGGTACCGGCCGTTCTCGTAGCGGAGCCACGCCTCGATCGGCCGCACCTCGTAGCCGAGCTCCACCGCGTACGCCACGGTGGGCGTCGCGTACCAGGCCGGGCCGGTCGGGCGCTCACCCTTCGGAGTGAACGGAGAGGGCAGCAGGCTGCCGTCCAGCTCCACCCACTCCTTGCCGACCTTCACTCGGGACAGGTCGACATGGGAGAGGTCGACCAGCCACGAGCCGGGCAGCTTCGGGTCGAACGCCGGGGCCTTGACGTGCGTCGCCTCGCCCAGGCCGACGTTCAGACCGTTCGCGCCGGCGGCGAAAGCCATGTTGACGTCGATGCCGACCAGGTGCCGCAGGG
>KL568519.1:22400-45734 GCA_000715605.1 Streptomyces speibonae
CCCCCGGGCCGCGCACGTGGAAGCGGGGAAGGTCCTTGAGGACGGGGTGGCCGTCGGGGACCTCGCACGGCGGCCAGTTCATCGGGTCGATGGCGTCCTTGCCCAGCGAGCCGGGGTTGTGCTCGGAGTGCCGCTTCCCCGTCGCGTCCGGCTCGGAGGCCCGGGTCGGCGGGTGCAGCGCGGTCATCAGCTCCAGACCGGTCACGGCGGTGGAGCCGCGCGGCGTCATCACCCGCGAGGCGTACACGCCCAGGACCCGGGCGAGCTCCGCCGGCGGAAGCTGTCCGGCCTCGCCCCAGTGCCGGGTGTCCAGCGCGTTCCACGACGGGATGCACAGCTGGACGCAGGCCCGCTCCGAGCCGGTGGCGGGGCGGTAGATCCGCGCCCACGGACCAAAACCGCGCTTGGTCAGCTTCCACTCCATCCGGGCGAGCTGCTTGATGACCTTGTGGCCCTCCGGCAGACGCCCGGCGAGGCGCTCCTCCTCCGTGAGCGTGGCGGGCAGACCGTAGCGCTCGAGGGCGGACTCGGTGAGGACGATGAGCGGGTCGGCGTCCTTACCGGGGCCGGCGAGCTTCGGCTGACCGAGCTTGGCCTCGCGCAGCGTCCAGTCGACCAGGGCCGGGATGCTCTTGGCGGGTACGTCCAGGACCAGGCCGCCGGTGCAGTACGCCAGCACCGTGCCGTCGTCCTCGACGTCGACGACCGCCAGCGGGCCGTTCTCGAAGTGCGGATCGGTGCCGCCCGCCGGGGTGCCGGCCGGGGCCGCCTTCTTCGCACCCGGGCGGCGCGACGTCGACGACGTCCTGGTGGTGCGCGCCGGACGCGGCGCGGCCGCCGGAGCAGCGGTGACAGGGGCAGGGGTCTGGGTGTTCTCGGTTGCAGTCATGACCGCAGCCTCGGACGCCTCCCCTGTGGACAGAGTCCGCGCTTCCGCCGGGGCGGGCGCACCGGTGAACGTGGCCGGCACCAGGGCAGCCGGCTCTTGCGGCGTTGCAGGTGCCGGGTAGAGCTCCGCGAGCTGCCTCAGCAGCCGGGCGTACGCCTCACGCTCCGGGCCGCGCGGCTCGGTCGGCTTCTTCACCGACTCCCATCCGGACACCGTGGCCCGCCGCACCTTCAGTGCGCCAGCGACGTCGTCCAGCGTCAGACCGTGCGCGACCCGCAGCCGTTTGCGCTCCTCCGCCGGTGGCAGCGGAGAGCGGGACGCGACCAGCGCGTCGACCGCATCGAACAACTCGGACATGGAACACCTCCTGACCGACACTCTACCCCAAGAGGCGTAAGTCTTGCGTACTTTTACCGTACAGATCGCGTACGAATAGCGAACAGAGGTAGTAAGAGTGGTCCTGGCCAGGGAAGGGCTGGAAACCGTCGCGTCACCCCAGGTCCCAGTGGGGAGGTATGGGCGGTCGCATGCTCGGAGTAATCAGGGGGTCACGTGGGGTGGAAAGAAGCGTTCGGCGACGCCATGAAGGAACTGGAGGCGATACGACAGCAGCTCACACGTCTCGATGACCCGACGGTCGGGCTGACCGCACTGCACGGTGACGTCACGCAAAGCCGCCTGAAGATCCTGGAGCAGCTCCAGGCGGGCGTCACCGGATTGCGGGAGGAAAACCGGGAGGTCCGTCGCCGTCAGGACCGGATGATCAGCGACCTGAATGAGACGCGGGGTGAGCTCCGGCAGCTCCTGGACCTTGTCGACGTTCTGCGTCCCTTCGTGCCGTCCGAGGGGATAGGTGACACGTCCGGCGAGGGTACGCAGGCCCGTCCAGAGGCGACTGCGCAGCCGCCCGAACCCGAGGCCGGCCACGGCTCGTCTGCCAGCGCCGAAAGTCATCCGTCCGTCTCAACCGACACCGACTCCCAGGGGGGAACCATGGAGAACACCGGGCACCGGCCGCAGCCCGAGTCCGGCGAGGACCAGGACCTCGTGCTGAAGCGCGCCATCGAGGCCGCCTACCAGGCCACCGGCCCCTCGACCGGCCAGTCCTCTGCTGCCACGCCGCACGCCTCCGCCGGCGCGGAGGACCCGCAGGTCGCCCACGGCGTCCTGCTGCTGAAGGCCGCCGGGGTGGCCTCCGCCGAACTGATCGCGCACCGCGACACCTGGGAGTGGCTCGCCGCCCTGGCCGTCGACCACAGCCACTTCCGCACCCCGCCCTCGGTCGAGGACATCAAGGAAGGCCGCGTCCAGACCGTACTATCCGGACGCTCCCTCATCGCCCTGCTCATCGAGCTGTGGAACACCCGCTCCACCGCCACCCCGCTGCAGGGCGACTGGGCACTGGCCATGACCACCTACAACCGCATCGCCGCCGAACTCACCGACGTCACCGGACAAGGCCAGACCATCCGCATCGTCCTGGACGACGGTCTCCCCCAAGACTCCGGCGACTGACCAGCACCGCGCCGACAAGCAGACGACGGCCGCCCGGATCGATCCGGTTCGGCCGTCGTGATTCGCGAGCTGGAAAGTGCGAGGGCCGCACGGTCAAACAGCTCGAACGCCTGGGGGGTCACACCATCCGCTGGATCCAGTAGCTGACCAGGCTGGCGATGGCCAGCCCGGTGCCGTAGGCGAGACCGCGCACGAAGTGCCCTGCGGCGGCGCGGCGCTGTGCCCGGGTCCAAGGGCGGCGCCGGGAGGGGGGCCGCTGGTCGTCCGGCGGAGCAGGGGAAGTGGTCACGGAAGCCAATCCCTTCTGGGACATGTTGAAGGGAGCCCTCCCGGGTGGGGGCGGTGCCCGGGGAGGCTCCCTTCGGAGGTGGGTCGGGGTCAGTGGCTGGTGAGTTCGCGTAGGCGGTCCGCGAGGCGGCGGTCGGGCCGGCCCAGCAGGCCGTCGTCGTCGGCCAGGCGGTCGACCTCTTCCCGCAGACCGCCGATGGGGACCTCTCGGTGGGCGCCGGTGCGGGCGCGGTACCCGGCGAAGTTCTCCAGCACCTCGATCAGCATCGTCCTCTCGCCGACGTTCAGGTCGTCGCCCTCCGCGTCGGCCAGGGCGTCTTCGACCCGCGCCCACCAGGCGTCCGCTTCCCCCAGCTCTCCGTTGGTCAGGTGCTGGAGGTGGAGGCAGTAGGAGGCCGCCCCGTGGTCGGCGCCCGCGGCGAGCCCCCACCAGAACCTGGCGCTCTCGGGGTGGTTGGCGAGGTAGAGCCAGCAGGCGAAGACGTGGATCCCGTCGATGTCGAGATCGTCGGTCCATCCGTCGAAGACGGTGCAGGTGGTGCCGATGATGTCGGCGAGGTACTTCACGTGCGAGGCCGCGCCGGCCTGGGTGACGCTCCAGGAAGCGACCGCCGTCAGCCGGCGCCGGGCCGATGTGCTGTCGGGCCGTTCCGGAGCCAGCGCCGATGCCGACTCCGGTGCAGGCGCCGGGGCCGGGAGATACCCGGCGTCCTGGGCCAGACGGCGCAGGCCGGCGGCAACGTCGAAGGGGCGGCGCGGCTCGCACGTAGACGCGCCCGCAAGGCGTTCTTCCCATGTGTTCATACGGTGTCCTCCCCCTTCAGGATCCGCTGGTAGACCGGGGACAGGCGCTCCCGGGCCTTGCGGAGGTGGTAGTCGACGGTCCTGGTCGTAATCCCCATGTACCAGCTGATGCGCTTGGTGTCGTAGTGGCCGATGTAGCGCAGGACCACGACGTCGAACTGCTTCGCGGGGAGTGCGCCGAGCGCCGTGTACAGACCGGTGCCGCTGTCCAGTGCTGCCATCTGCTCGCGCAGGGACAGCAGGTGCTCGGATATGACGGTGCGCCTCACGATCGCCCACACCTCCTGCTGGAGGTCCTCGCTCTCCTCCTTCAGCCTGTCCCACAGGCGGAGGATCTCCAGGAAGGCGCGGTGGACCGCGGATTCGGCTGCGTCGTTCGTCCCCAGGACGGCCAGGGCCAGCTCGTGGAACCCTTCCTGGTTCAGGATGTAGAGCGCCTCGAACTCCACGGGCAGCGGGAGGGGAGCTTCGGCCACGGGGACGCGGCCGTCCTCGCCGACTTCTTCGGTCATCAAGTCCTCTTCATTGAGGGCACGGTAATCGGCGCGGGAGTGCGCCGGGCGTGAACTACTCAACCGCCCGAGAGCCCCGAACACGCATGCGTCGCCTGATGATTTTTACGTTGTGAGATCAACCACTTGCACAGGGTGACGATAGTTGTATCGCGCAGCGCGCTTGACCAGCGCCTTTGGATCACTAAAGGTGACATGGCAATGACAGAATGTCAGAGGTGGGTGACGAAGGTCACGCATACCCCAGGTTTGGGAGTACCCGAGATCAACTCGCGACCGAGTGAATCATCTCAATTCGCCAAACATTCAAGCCGGTTGATGCTAGGCAGCCGGGTCACGCCCTCCAGCTGACACTGGCTCACCTCACGCCGTGGTCCGCAACTCTGCGGGCTGCGGTGCAGCAGTGGCCGTACCAGCCTGACAGGCGACGCGCTCCCCACGGGCCCGGCGCACCGCGGCGGCGTGGGATACGTCGGCCTGGCGGCGCCGCTCGGTGCGGGCCTGCTCGATCGGGGCCGGCGCATCATCCGGGACGGCGTCGGGCTCGGGGAACGCACGGCGGGGCAGCTCCCGCATCGCAGCGGTCTGCCGCTCCACCGCCTCCGCGATCGACGGGTCCACGCGGGACGGTTGGGCCGCCTCCTGGCACGCGACGAGCGCGCGGCGGTAGCCGTCCGAGGCGGTCTCCCAGGTGCGCGGCGGCCCGGCGGGTGCGGCCTCGAGCTCCGGGCCGGAGTCGGAAAGCTCGGGCACAGCCACCGTGCCGGGCGCCAGGATCCGCAGGACCGAACGACCGTGCGGCCCGCCGACTGGTTGGCGGCCGCGACGATGTGGGTCTGCTCCAGCCGGGTCTTCGTCGCCCAGGCCGGCGACTCCGGGCACACCGTGAGCTGGCCGGAGTCGGCGTCGTACGACACGGCGGCGACGTGCCCGGCGAGCTCGGGGGCGATGGCCGCCCAACGCTCGCGCAGCGCAGCGTCGCGCCGGCGGCCGGGAGCTCCCACGCGCGCTCGGTGACCAGCCCGCCGATCGCGGCCCCGAGGCCCATCGGCTCGCGCCCGTCGCGGCGCGCTGTACGGACCAGCCGCGGCTTCGCCTTCGCCTTCTGGCCGCCGCCGTTGGCGCGCGCCGCCTCCATCGCGGCCCGCAGCGCAACCCGGGCCAGGTCGACGCCGGACATCTCGCTGCCGCTCATGCCTGCCCCCACGGGGTGTAGCCGAGGTCCAGGTGACCGAGGCCCGAAAGGCGCTGCACGGTTGCGACGAACGACCTGGTGAACAGGCGCTGCGCGGAGTGCTCGCCGTACCGGGCGATGTGGTCGTGGACGATCTGGTGGTCGTGCGCGGCGCGGGTGCGCCAGTCGAGCACCTGCTCGCGGGTCAGGTCCTCGAGGACGAGCTCCTGGTCGTCGTCGACGTCCGCGACATCCGGGGCCTGAACCGCGGCGGCCGGACGGGGCGTGGGCAGCACGACCGGGGCCACCGGCGTGGCCGGGACCTGGTCCTCGGGGTGCGCGGCCGCGGCTTCGGCACGGGCCTGAGCTGCGGCGGCCTGCCGGGCGCGGACCTGGTCCCACTCGTGCACCTGCGCCCACGCCCTGGCCGTCACGTCCTGGTGCAGCTGCGTGGCGGTGGCTGCCCGGCGTTCCGCCTCCGAGGCGCCGGGCATCGCGGCGTCGACGGCGGCCGCGACCGCGCGGCGCTGGTCCCGGCGGTCGGCCTGCTTCTCCTCGCAGCGCGGGCAGTCCTGCCCGGAGTCGAGCAGCACCCGGTCGTCACACCGTACGTCGCCGCACTGCTGGCGCTGCGGCAGACCGACGCCGATCAGCCAGCCCACCGGGTCCTTGATCGGCCCGGCCAGCCGCATCTGGTCGGCCAGGCGCCGGGCGAGCCGGTCGGCGAGGACCTGCGGCGCGTCCGCACGGCCGGCGAACCCAACAACCCTGCCCAGCTCGCTGCGGGTGGCGACCTCCACCAGGCGGCGGGCGGCCGGACGCTCCAGGCGCGCCCACACCAGGTCCACCGGGGCCAGGACGGTCCGCAGATCCTCCGGCGGCAGCGGCACCCTCCCCCGCTGCTGCCTGCCCTGACCCGCACCGACCACGATCCGCACCGGATCGTCGGCCACCGGCCCGCGGCCGGGCTTCTCGCTGCTGATCGACGGGGATTTCTCCTGCTGTTCCCCGCGGAGCGGGCCGCCGTCCTCGCGCACGCACGCGCGGTCCGGCAGACCGTGGTTCCCACCACGGCCTTCGCCGGAAAAGCCACCAGAGAGCGCAAGAGAACCACCGGGACTAACCACAGAAGCGTGGAGAGCGTGGTGCTGTGCAGTTGCGGCGAGGTCTGCCGATCCGGCCCTCCCGCCCTGTTTGGCGCCCTCCACCCCAGTCGTCACAAGGGTTTCGTCGGTCTCGCCCGAATCAAGATCTCCGGATGTAGTACCGGCGAGGTCTGAAATCAGGGCCTTCGCCGCCCGGCGGGCCTCCCGCACGGCCACGCCGTGGGCCTCGGCAACCGGCACCAGGCGCACCCGCGACTGCGCGTTCAGGCCCGAGCCGGTCTCCTTGCGCACCACGTCCGCGACGCCGTGCTCCTGGAGGCGCTTGAGGACCTTCGCCCCGGCCGCCGCCGTGCAGCCCAGCAGCCGAGCGACCGTCGCCGCCGGACGCCCACGGCTGGTGTCCACCGACCCGGGGCACAGCTGCAGCCAGCCCGCCGAGCCCGTCGTCAGCACCATCAGCAGCAGCCCGAGCCGGTCCGTCGCCGCGCCCCGGCCCGTACGACCGGCGAGCAGTCCGGCCGGGACGACCGGCTTGTCCTTCGGCGCCCACCCCGGACCGAACAGCACCTCGATGAGGCTCAGCAGCACCGCCAGCTCCGAGCGGGACAGCGCCAGCGGGTGCCGCCGGTCGCCGGCCTTCTGCGCCCGGTACATCGGAATCACCCAGCACTCCAGGCCCGTCGCGTGCCCGAAAGCGTTCGTCGCGACGTTCGAGCCGAGGAACCCGGCAGCGCGCAGCTCGGGCAGCACCGTGTGCGCGACCGTCGACTGCGACACCCCCAGCCACCGACCCAGCTCCGCCGCCCAGATCGACGTCTCGAAGTCCTTGCGCACATCCGCCTTCGCGGTCAGCACCACCGACGCCAGCCGCGCGCCGTCCGACGCACCGGCCAGCGCCGGGGACGTCACCAACGCGCGCACCGCCGCGAGCAGCCGAGCCCGCATCGTCTTCGACAGCTGGAGCGGGTTACCCAACTCCAGCCGCGCGACCGGACCGGCCTGCGCCGGAACCGACCGCAGCCGACGACGCGACGCCCCGCCGGCGAACTTCGTGCGCGGGCGCGGGAGCACGGCGGCCGACGCCGCCACGGCGCTCACCGGCTCACCCGGACGGACGAGAAAGAGATCATCTCGGCAGCCTTGCGCAGGTCGCCTGTGGACAGAGTCCGAGCAGTGGCGAAACCCCCGCTCCCTCCCGCCCGGCGGGCAGGAACTTCGGATCGCGTCCCGCCCCACGGGACGGAGCTCCGGAGCACCGCGGCGGCCGGCGCCGCCAGGAGGACATGGGCCCCCCTCTCGGTATAGGTGTCGCGAACCGGGGTCCGTGTGACACTCCGACCCCAAGAATCTTCGTGATTAATGCCGTGAACAGGGCAAACAGGGTGAGCGAATCCCGTCACGCGGGAAAGGCGGGGGGCTCGAACCGTGCTGAATCGGACACGGTCGAGCTGACAGAAGACACCGATCTCGTGCACTATGGCGGGGACACCAACCTTCATATGGATCGCCCCCGACCGCGACCAGGCCCCTGCCAAGGGACCCGACCACGGCCGAGCGCTCTGTACGGACGGAGCCCCGAGCACCGAACGGCCTGCCAAAGCCGCCGGAACCCGGGGTGACGCTGGTGGCTCAACAGAGGCCCCCTGCCAAAGGGGCTCCTGGAGAGCCGGGGTGGCCCGCTGCCAAGCGGACCGGGTGTTGCTGGACCCGCTTGCCAAAGCGGGGTTTTGCGAGAGAAGAACCAGCTCGATGAGCTGGAGCTCAGAACCGGTGCCACATCCGGGATCTGAGCGCCGACCTGGACGGTGTGTCTGGTCGGAAGACGGGCCGCGCGAGGCCAGTGGATGCCACTCCACCTGTCGGCGCGCGCGGCCGATGGCCGCTAGGTCATGGCCGACCCCCTCGAATCCGAGAGCGGAGTCGGCGCATACCCACAGGCGAACCCGATGGTGTGATCGCAAAGGTGAAACGGCGCAGATGCGCGTGCAGTTCCGCAGACGCGGGTACTCTTCATCCCGCGATCACCTCCCATCAGGTGTCGCCCAAACGGAGCTTCGCCCCGTTCGAGAGCCCTGGGACCCGGCATGGTCCTGGGGCTTTCGCCGTTTCCGATGATCCACAGCCTAGCCCTAGAACCCGACAGACCTGTCGGACGAATTCGAGCAACGTCCGAGCTGCCAGGAATGCTGAACTCGCCTGCCGGGAAGCGCCCAGGGAAATCCCCATCAGGCGGGAAGCCCGGCGGGACAGTGTTGTCAGCCAACAGTTCTCCCTGGTCAGCGGGTAGTGACGCGGAGAGTGTGGCACGCGACCCGACGCGGCGTCTGGTGACATTCGCCGGTGACATTTGGATGTCACCGGCGAATGTCACCCCCTCCGGCATTGCAACGATCGGCAGCACGCCACCGTCCGGAATGGCCGTCACGCCAGCCTGCCCAGGTGCGAGTTGACGGCCTTGGCGGCTCCAGCAAGTTCGGGGAGCTCCACCACGGTCACCCCGGCCTGCACCAACTGCTCGTAACCGACGCAGTCGTCGACGAACAGACTGGGCTCGCGCCAGGCGATGACAACGCGCGGAATTCCGGCCGCAAGGATTCGCTGAGCGCACGGGGTGCGCGGCGAGCGCCGATGAGAGCAGGGCTCCAGCGTGCTGTAGATCGTCGCCCCGACCAGGCGCGGATCTACAGCGGACAGCTTGGCGAGCGCGGCCTCTTCCGCATGCTCGTGCGGGTCAGTCTCACGGGAGTAGCCGGCCGCCAGCTCGGTGCCGTCCGCGCCGACGATGACCGCGCCGACCGAGTATGCGCCTGTAGCCGGAGGACATAGCGCAGCGAGGTCGATCGCACGCTTTATCCAGCGCAGGTCCTGGTCTCGGTCGGGCGCGTACATCAGGCGGTGCGCTCCTTCGGGGCGTAGCGGACGAAGACGACGTCGTCGATCGCTCGAACCTCCAGCACCTTCATCCGGGCCGTCGATCCGCCGGGGTAGTCGGCTGCACCGAGGAAGCGCGCCGCCTCCGGCTGGCCGACCAGCAGCGGGGCAATGGCGAGGTGCACCTCGTCAGCGAGGTTCTGCGCCATGAGCTGGGTGTGGATCGTGCCGCCGCCCTCCACCATCAGCTGCTTGACGCCGCGACGCCCGAGCTCATCGAGGACCAGGCCCCAGTCGAGCTCCGGGCCGACACCGACGACGTCCGCCAGGTCGCCCAACGTGTTGCGCACCTTCTCCACCGCGCTGTCGACGGTGACCACGAGCTTGTCGCCGCCGTGGTGCCAGAAATTGAGATCAGCGGACAGGTCGCCGGTCGCTGTGACCGTGACCTTCAGCGGGTACTCCGGCTTGCCTTCGGCGACGCGCTTGGCACGCCGTTCGTCGCTGTTCACCAGCAGGCGCGGGTTGTCCCGGCGCATCGTGTTAGCGCCGATCAGGATGGCGTCGGATTCCGCGCGGACCTGGTCGACGCGGTCGAAGTCCGGGGCGTTGGACAGGCGCAGCCGCTCGGGGCTGGTGTCGTCCAGATAGCCGTCGACCGACATGGCGGCGGACAGCAGAACGTACGGGCGGGCAGTCATCTGCTCAGGCTTCCGTTTCAGTCTCGTGGAAGAGGGTGGAGTCGAAGGCCGCGCGGAACTCGGAGACGACCGGTTCGCGCTGCCAGGGGATCAGGGCCTTGTCGAGGCGGGTGAGCTCGTTGGTGATGCGACCGGAGCCGGTGTCCTCCGCCACGGTGAGCGCGTGCATCCCGATGGTGGCGGCCTGTTCCGGGGAGTGGGCGCCGGCCAGTGCAACGGCCTGCCGCGCCATGTAGACGCCACGGTCGCGGTGGTATCCGTCCGGCATCAGCCGGATGGCATCGGCGAACGCGTCCGCGGCCTGGTCGTGCTTGCCGAGGGCCTCCAGACCCTGGGCGCGGTGGATCTCTACGTACGACGCGTTCAGCCAGACGCCCCACGGCGTCGGGTCGGCGGCGGCGCCATCGAGGGCGTTGCGGACGTCGTCGATCGCCCGCTCGCTCTCGTCAGCGTCACCGCGCAGGGCATGCCCGTACGCCTCATACGTGCGCGCGACGGCGGCGAGCCGGCTGCGCGGCCTCGCCATCCGCTGGGCGGCTTCGGCGAGGTCGACCACGTCGACCAGGTCCCCGGTGTCGCCTGCCAGTTGAGCCTTGCGGGCCATGACGTAGGTGCTGAGGTCGCCGTCGCCGACTGTCTGCGACCACTGCATCGCCCGGTCCAGCCAGTACGACGCGGCTTTCGGGTTGCCCAGGTCCTGGTAGAGCCAGGAGAGGAGCTCGCCGTACTGGGTCTGCAACTCCATGAGGTCATGCCGGTCGACGCCCTTGGCGTCACGCCGGAGCACCTGGATGACCTCGATGTGGTCGCGTACTGCGCTGACCGCGCGGTGTGGCCCGAGCAGGTTGTCGGTGTCAATCAGCACACGGCGGGTGCGGCGCAGATGCTCCACCGGTGTCGAGCCGTACGCCGACGCTGCACGTGCCTTGCGGACCAGCCCTGGTACCGAGCCCGAAGCCGCAGACGCCGGCGAACCTGCACCGACCGCCGCAGCGGCTCCCAGCCCCACCCCCGCGCGCAGCAGCGCACGCCGATCCAGAGCCACCCAAACCACCGACCCATCAGCTAGACGACACGGGACAGAGATCCCTTCACCGTCCGACGCTGCCTCGTCAGGCAAGGCCAGGGCCAGATCCACAGAGGACTTGGCCACATGAGCGGACGGATTGGCCACATGGCCACGGTCGTCGTCGATGCTCTCCCACAGCCGGAACAGCATGCCGTTCGCGCCCAGCTCGCGGTCCAGTAACGCGGCCTGCGCACGGTCAGGCTTCCGCTCTGCGCGCTCGAATCGTGCCAGGTGGCTGTGGTCGATCCTGGCTCGCTCGGCCAGGCCCCGCAGGCTCAGGCCGCGTGTCTTTCGCAGCTCGCGCAGCTGGTATCCCCAGTTGTGCAACGGCGACACCCAAGGGGTCAGCTCGTTCGCCTTCTGCGCCATCCCGCCCCAATCCCTGTGGCCAGTGTGGCCAGTTCACCCGGCCACATGTCAGATCTGGAACTCGCGTCTCCCCCGCAACTAGAACCGACTTGAGCAGTCGAGCCCGGTCAGGGGGTGTGGTCAGTGGTCGTCGTCAGGTTCTCCGTCGTCGTCAGCGAGTCGAGCGCTCGCATGGCGGCGGATCGAGTAGCCGATCTCGAATTCTTCGGCGCTCATCCTGGTGTCGTTGAGCTCAACCACCCTGCCGTCAGGGCTCGTTGTGACTCGTACGACGCGCAGGAGCGGAACGCCTACGTCGGCTGGAAGGTTCAGTGCCTCCGCCTCTTCGGGGGAGGGCATGCGAGCCGAGACACCTTCGCTCCAGCGGAGTGGACGGTGTCCCATCTCCTCCAGGCGGTCGTAGATGCCGCCGGGACCGGTGTCGGCCTCCGCGAGTTGGGTGCCGCGGGCGATGTCGGCAGGGAGGTAGCTGGTCGCCAGTTGCTTCGGCTTCCTCGTCTCGGGGTCGCCCATCACTCGGTCTCGGATCAGGACCTCAGCGCCGGTGTCGAGACCCATGAGGCTGGCCAAGTCGACGGGGATCACGCCCCAGCGGATGGTCGGAGCCTCCAGCGCCGCCCAGGTCTGGGCGGTCTGGTCGAAGAAGTAGCCGATCTCGTCGCGGAACACCTGCCGCGACCGGGTGATGCGCCGCTTCTCCGGGCGCTCGCGCACGATGGTTCCTCTGCGGCGCACCGCGACGACCAGGCCCTCCTGCTCCAGAAGGGTGATGGCGCTTCGCACCGTCTGGTAGCCGGCGCCGTACTGCTCTTGAAGTTCGGTCAGCATCGGCAGCTTGTCGCCCGGAAGGTACCGCCCCTCGCTGATCTGCTGCCGCAGGTCAGCGGCGATCTCGCGGTACGAGACGGGCATCGGAGCCACCTTTCGGAGTGCTGCTCGGATCTGATTCTAGGGCTAGCTCTATCAGGCGGCGATGGGCGAGCACAAGCGATCGACACGAATAGAGCTATCGCTATTGACTCGGGGCGACCTCATGGTCTCTACTAGTCGATAGCGATAGCCCTAACGCTCCGTTGAGCAGGGGTTACGCCCCTCAGCACCACCGCAAGACCGCAGTAGTCGTCCGCCCTCCGGGGCGGCCGGAGTAGTCCTCAGCTTGCTGCAGGACGCGAGAGCACCATCGAACTCCTCCGGAGCCTGACGGCCGCGACGACTGTGTGCACGTCGCAGCGCTGTGCGCTGTCTGTCCTGCGGGACGCCGGCCTTGTGCCGTGCGGCCCGGAGGGCGGAGAGAGCATCGCGACCCGCGCCCCCGCCACTCCGTCCGTGAGGAGTCCCGATGTCTGCTTCCACCCTTGAGCGCACCGCCCGCCCCCGCCGGAGCCGGACCCGCTCCCGCACCGTCAACGCCCGCCCGGCGCTGACCCTCTCCACTCTCAAGCCCCACCAGTACGACCTGCGCCCCGCTTGTGCGTCGCTGGTCTGCCCCGACTGCGAGACGTGGGTGCCGATCACCGGCCTCCAGACCAAGCAGCCCAAGGTCGTGCCGCACGACACCGGCCGCGCGGGCAAGGACGCGGCCGTGCGCTGCCGCCTGGGCAGCAACCGCCTGGTCACGGTCAACGTGACGGTGAAGAAGTGGCAGGAGCGCCTGGAGGACGGCCACGCGGAGACCGGCCACCGCCGCAAGACCACCGTGCTGCGCAAGCCGAAGACCGCGGTTGCCCCGGCCGTCAGCCAGATCGCCGCGCAGAAGCAGACGCCGGTGGGTGACGAGCCCGGCGACGGCCGGCCCCTGTGGCTGCTGCGCGAGATGAAGTGGGCGTCGACCGAGTCCGCGGTCCGCGACGCCGACACCCGCCGCGCGCAGCTGCCCGCCGGTGACAGGCCGCTGGGTGCGCCGCCCGTCCCGCTCACGACGCTGCACCCCAAGCGCCGCGCGAGCTGACCCGCTCCGGACGAACGACCACGGCCCCGGCCACCCCGCAGAGGGGAGGCCGGGGCCGTGGCTGCTCGTACAAGCAGTCAGCTCCCCAAGTGGGGAGTGATCGCGACAGCCCTTGGGATTGCGGCCCGGGAGCTGTCCAGGACCTGACTCGGAGGACCTGATGCAGCACAGCATGACACGCACCACGGCGCAGCCGCGTGCGGGGATCATCGACGACATCGAGCGCGAGGACGACTCCAAGGGCTACGAGCCCGAGGACGCCGCCCGCGTCGACGTCGCCCTGGTCCTCGTGCTCAACACCGTCCCGGTGCAGTCCGGTTGGGCGGTGACGGCATGACCGACGCCGAACGCGAGGCGCTCTCGCAGAAGAACCGGGAGCAGAACCGGCGCTCGGAGAACGAGCGGGCCGGGGACAACCGGTGAGCGCCCGCCCGACCGACGACCTGTTCGTCCGCTACATGAAGGCGTTCGAGGACTCCACCAAGCACACCGGTGACTGCCCGGCTTGCCAGGGCGAGACGCCGTGCGCGGAGGGGGTACCGATCCACGATCGGTTCGCCCGCCTCCAGGACGCCTACAACGCACGCCAGAAGCAGCAGCGCTGATCCCCCGGCCCTGCCCGTCGTCCCCGCGCCTTCCCGGCCGGGGTCGGCGGAGAGCGCCGGGAGCTCCCGCCCGCTCCGGCCGTCCGGCCGTCGACACAGAACAGCCCCAGGGTGGCCGCCCCGGGGCTGTCTCTTGCACTGGACCTTCTGGGAGGCCCTGATGAATCGCACCTCCATCGTACGCACCCCGTACTACGGCGCCGTCTCCACCGCCGCCGCGTCCGAGCGTCCCCGCGCGGCCTGCGCCGATGAGGACCCGGAGCTGTTCTTCCCGATCGGCGACAGCGGCCCGGCCCTGATCCAGGAGGAAGAGGCCAAGGCTGTCTGCCGTCGCTGCCCGCTGATGGAGTCCTGCCTCGAGGGCGCCCTGGAGCGCGGCGAGGCCGCCGGGGTGTGGGGCGGCCTGTCCGAGAAGGAGCGCCGCTCCCTCAAGCGCCGCGCCGCCCGCAACCGCGCTGCCTGATCCGCTCTGGCGGCTGCCTGATCCGCCCGCGCCGACCGCTGCATCACGGCGGCCGGGACGGGCGGTGACGGGGAGCCGGACAGCCCGGACCGACAGTCGAGGGAGGCCACATGGCCACGACGATGACCCCGCTCCAGCCCGGCACGGAAGCTGCCGCCCAGGCCGCCGCTTTCGCCATCTTCGGCAGCGACATCCCGCCGATCGGGCCGGAGGACTACAGCGGCAGCTGGCGCACCACCCTCCACGTCATCGCGGAGGAGTGGGAGGGCGAGGGCCGCCACGGCGCGCAGCTCCCCACGAGCTGACCTCCCGCCCCCACCGCGCGGGAGCCGCGGGCAACTTGCTGCCCGCCCCACAGCACAGCACCAGGCCCGCCGCCCGCACCCCGGGTCGCCGGCCTTTCCGTACGGCCCCGCCCGGGAAAGCCCCGGGCCTGCTGCTCTCCGCTGGAGGACCGATGGCGAACACCATCCCGCTCAAGACCCCGCTGGACGACACCGGCCTGCCTCACCGCGCGACCCCGACCAGCCCGGCGGTTGCCGCCCCGGCCGATGCCTCGCGGTACTACCACCCGCACTTCGTGGACGCCCGGCCCGCTCCGGACGGCGGCAGCATCGCCTTCCGCTTCAGGGCCTTCACCGGCTTCGAGTCACAGCCGGAGATGCCGGCCGCCGCGTACGACGACCCGGCCATGAACTGGGAACTGCGCGACCAGCTGCGCGACCAGTACACCGCCGCCCGCGTGCTCTGGTCCCAGTCCCGACTGCGCCGCCAGGCCACGCCGCTGCTCCACAAGGCGGCACCGCTCTGGTCGGCGTGGATGGCGGCTCGGAACGAACTGGTCGCCACCTTCGGACAGTTCTGGAGCACCGGAGACGGACACTGGCGGGCGCAGCTGATGCGCCTGACGGACGCGGAGCGCGCCGCGAATGAGGCCGCTGACGCCTTCGACGGCGTCGCTCTCCAGCTCGCTCACGCCGCCGCCGACCAGGTCGACGTCGCCGGGTGGGACGAAGCGCTGCCGCTCACGAAGGTCGCGGAGGAGCTCGGGTACGACGCGTCGGACTGGAAGATCCACCACGTCGACGACTACACACACCCGCTCCCGCAGTACCGCATCGTCCGGGACGGCGTCGACCACTGGGGACGCGCCACCCCGCTGGCCGCTTCGGCGACACAGCTGATCGAGGAGCAGCGCGAGCGGCTGCGCGAGGTCGCCACCCTCGCCGGTGACACCGACCCCGCCCGCCGCGCGCTCGTCTAACCCCGCCACGGGCCATGCTTCGCGCCCGCCCGGCGGGAGCCGCACCCAGTTTCGAGCCCGCCCCCTGGCGCTTCGCGAGACCGGCCGCCCGCCACCCGGGCCGCCGGCCTTTTCGTGCGCGCGGAGCGGGTAGAGCCGGTGCCAGTTTCGTGATCAACCGCCCGCACCGGCCGCCGTTTCGGGAACGCACCCCGTGCGTTTCGGGAGCACCGGCCGCCGTTTCGATCCCGCCCTGAACGACCCCTTCCGGAGGCCCCCATGACGATCACCGACATGCCGCAGACCGCGGCTCCCGACACCCCCGTTTCGCACCCGCCGGGCCACGCTTCGGGCGCACCCGAGAAGGTTTCGGGTACGGCCCGGGGCGTTTCGAGCCCGGACAAGCGGAAGACGATCAAGCCCACTCGCGATCGGCTGATGACCGCCCTGTCCCTCGTCGCCGCGTTCGGCGGCACGCTGGTCGGCGTCATCGGCTTCGCGATGTCCTACAGCACCCTGGCCAAGGTCGCCCTGAGCTGGGGGTTCAGCAAGGAACTGGCCCCCTGGTTCCCGGTCGGCGTCGACGCCAGCATCATCGCGTTCCTCGCGCTGGACCTGTACCTGATCCGCAAGGGCACCCCGTGGCCGCTCCTGCGGATGGCCGCGCACGCCATGACGGGCGCGACGATCTGGTTCAACGCCAGCTCACAGGGCCACATCGGCACCGACCCGGTGCAGGCCGCCAGCCACGGCGTCATGCCGGTCCTGTTCGTGATCGGCGTCGAGGCCGCCCGCCGCCTGATCATCCAAAAGGCCAGGCTGGAGGCGGGAACGGTCACCGACCGGATCCCGCTGCACCGCTGGATCCTCTCCCCCGTCGCCACCCCGCGGTTCTACCGCCGGATGCGGCTGCACAACGTCACCTCCTACCCGGAGATGATCCGGCGCCAGCAGGAGCTCATCGGGTACGAGCAGTGGCTCAAGCGCAAGTACAACGGCGACCTGGGCAAGGCCACCGAGGACGAACTGCTGCCGATGAAGATGGCGGCCTACGGCTACACCGTCGCTGAGGCCCTCGCGATGCCTGAGCAGCAGGAACGTGCTGCTGAGGCACGCGCGGAGGAGGCGGAGCGCCGGCGCCTGGACGCGGAGACGCGCCGGGAGCTCGCGCGCAAGAAGGCCGAAGCCGACCGGCTGGAGGCGGAGGGCCAGCTCGAGGCCGTCCGTGCCCGGGTGGAGGGCGAGACCGGCCAGGCCCGCGCGCACGCCCGAGCCCAGGTCAGCGCCGCTGAGCGGGCCGCTGAGCTGGAGGAGGCCGCGCTGGAGACGGCCGTCATCGCTGAGGCCCGTGCCCGCGAGGCGGAGGCGGAGCGCAAGGAGGCCCAGGAGCGCGAGGCCAAGGCCGCCGCGGACGTCCGCGCGGCGGAGCTGGAGCGGCAGGCGGCGGAGAAGCGGAGGCTCGCGGCGGAGGCCGACCGGGTCGCCGCGGCGGAGGCTCAGGCCGTCGAGACGGCGGAGATCGCGGAGGCCCGGCAGCGTGCTGCCGAAGCCGACCGGGTCGCCGCCGAAACGGAGCGGGCCGCTGCCGAAACTCGCCGCCGCGCCGCCGAAGCCGACCGGCTCGCGGCGGAGGAGAACGAGCGCAAGGCGATCGCCGACGCGAACACGCAGGAGGCCCGCAAGCGTGAGGCCGAAACGGAGTACGCCGCTGCCGAAAGGCGGCTCGCCGCCGCCGAACTTGAGCAGCGTGCCGCCGAAATCGAGGACGAGGCGAAGCTGACGCCGCGCGAGCGGGCGGTCCGCAAGGTCGCGCGCATGGCGTTCGCGGCCGGCGCGGTGTTCGTCGGCCTGGAGGCTGACGGCATCCACCCGGAGCTGTGCCGGGTCGTCTCGATCGCCGATGTCCAGCGCGAGTTCAACGTGTCGTCCACCGACACCGCCTCCAAGTACCGCCAGGAGGCCGCCGCGCTGATCGCCGACGGTTACCGCCCCTGATCCACCGTCCGGCACACACCAGTGAGGGCCAGCCCGAAGGAAGCGGGCTGGCCCTCGCTGCGACTGCCGGAAGCAGTCTCAGCCCCACCAGTACACCAGGAGGGAATCCCCGCCGTGAACAGCGAAAACGACCCGAACTACTCCCCTCTGCGCGACGTCGCACAGAGCCCGGAGGCAACCGCCCGGTACCTGGCCGACGTTCAGCGGGTCCTGCTGGACATCGGCAAGAACCTGGAGACCCTCGCGCACGAGACCCGCGTGCACCTGCGCGACACGCACGTGGAGGGCGACCGCTGGTACCACGCCCGGCTGCGCGCGATGCCCGTGGAAAAGGCCCTCGGACAGGTCCTCAAGAACCTGAACAACCTCACCGAGGGCCTGGAAAAGAGCGCCTATAAGCGCCGCGCCCACGACGAGGCCGTGGTGAATACGGCCAAGGGAAGGAAGGAAAAGGAGCTGGAAAGGCAGCGGAAGAAGAACCCGCCGGTCCTCCAGGCCGCACCCAATCAGCCCCAGCAGGGTGCGCAGGGCCATAATTCCGGGTATGGTGGTCCCACGTCGATTTACGACCTCGGTAAGAGGGAGTCGGCGTGACGCGCCCCCTCAGCAGCGCCGAACGCTCCATTCAAGGGCGGAACCGCTGGCTGCAGGACGAAGAGCGCAAGGCGATCGAAAGTCGCGGGGAAGTCGGCCGGATGGAATTCTGGCTCCGCGTTACTCGGTCCGAAATCACGAGGGAAATCAAGGCCGGACGCGGCGACGCCATCGCGGCTTTCACGCTGGTCTGCCGCCTCTTCAAGCTGGTCCTGGAGAAGCGGCAGGCGGGCGACCCGCGGCTGTTCGACCACCTCATGCAGTACGCGGACACCGTCCTGAAGCAGCACGGCCCGCGTAACTGACCGTCACCCACGAAGGCCCCGCCGGGCTCCGGCGGGGCCTCGCGCGCGTAAAGCGTGCACACGTGCACGTGCACGCGCGTGCACACGAGACCCCACCGTCTGTCAAGTCCCCTGGAAGGGAGGTGCCCGTGTCCGACGACCCCGACGACACCGGCGGCGGAACCCTGGTCCACGGCCCGTGGAGCGGCGATTCCACGTACTCGCTGCCGCCGACGCCGGATTTCATCGACACCATTCCGCCGCCGGAAGACATTCCGCCCGCTCCCCCGGAGAGCCCGGAGGAGACGACGATGGAACTGCCGCCGATTCCGGCCGCCCCGGACCCGTCCGCGGCGCTGCGTTCCGATGGAATTGCCGCACCGGAAACCGGCGAAGATGAAGGCGAATACAAGGAAGGAGAATACGAGCAGCCTCGTTCCCTCGCTGACCGTCTCGGTGACTGGTTGGAATTCCGCCTGGAAATGGCGCGGGCCAATCACGAAAGCGAAGCGCCTTTCCGTGAGGCTGAAATAGCACGGAAGGCGGCGCTGCTGGAGGGCCGCACCGCGCAGGAAGTCGCGATGATGGAGCAGAACGGGAAGCTCCACGCCGCGATGATGAAAGCGAAGGGCGACAAGGCGGCAGCGCGCGGAAAGGCGGACGCCGACTGCACGAAGTCGTCCGCTTCCGGCCTGGGGGCGGACAAGGGCCGCTCGAAGGCCGGCGGCGGTGGCGGGTCCTCGCGCGGCGGGGGCGGCAGCGGTGCCTCCCGCAACAACTTCGGCGCCGGGCCGAACCGGTCCAGGTCCTCGCGCGGCTCCAACTCTGGCGGCCCCGGCGGCCGTTCGGGGACCGGATCGACCGGGGGCGGCGGAGGCGGCAAGGGCGGCACGAAGGGCTCCCAGTCGGGCTCTGGCGGCCGCGCAGCCGGTTCCGGGCGCAGCGGTCCGTCCGGGGGGGCGAAAGGCTCTCAAACGGGCTCTGGCGGCTCCGGCCGGAACGGCAACTCCCGGGGTGACGGCGCCAGTCAGGCGTCCGGCGCCCGTGCCGAGCGGGCCCGCGGCCGCCAGGAGCGCACCGGGGTCCGGCAGGCCGGGCGGCAGGAGCGGCGCACTGCCGGGCACGCCGCCGGTGTCGCGGACCGGAGCAAGGACCACGACCAGGCCCGCGCCCAGCGGCAGCAGGCGTGGGAGGACCGACGGGCCAAGAAGGCGGAGCGGGCGGAGGCGCGGAAGGCGAAGCGGGAAGCCGCGGCGTCGGCCGATCCGGGCCGCACCACGCTGGGCAAGGCCATCGGCGAGGAAGCCCAGCGTCGCTTCGACAAGCGCCGCGCCGACGCGAAGGCCGCCGCCGATGCGAAGGACGCCAAGGCGGCCGGCACCGAGAAGGTGGACCTGACCAAGGACAAGGATAAGGAGTCCAAGGCCAAGGGCACCGACGGCAAGGACGCCAAGACCGCCAAGGACGCCCCCGACGGGGCCTCCAGCGCCGCGAAGGACGGCAAGGCGGGTGACGGGGCGTCTGACGGTGCGAAGAAGCGGCGGCGGGTACGTCCGCGCCGGCGCACCGGCGGCACGGGCCGGGCCGGACGGCGCGGACGTACCCGCCGCACCGGTCGCACCGGCCGGACGGGGCGCGGTCGTACGGGTCGTGCCGGTCGGCGCGGCCGTTGGGCGGACAGCCCGTTCGGCGCGGAGGACTCCACCCCGACGGTGGAGTGGCCCGACCGTCCCACCCGCCCGCCGCGCACCGATGTCAAGGGCGAGAACGACATCGTCGACGCCGACATCGTCCCCAACCGCCCGGCGGCCGTCACGACCGGCGTGCGGGGCCTGCCTCCCGCGCCCGAGAAGCACACCGCACGGCCCGGCACCAGCCGACCGACCAGCACGGAAGGGAGCAGCGTGACCAGCTCGCAGGTCAGCAGGCCGTCTGGCGCGGGCGGCCTCGCCGCCCAGCACCGCACGGACATCACGTTCGACGAGTACCTGATGGAGATGGCGAACATCGCCATCCAGGCCGCCTCCGACCAGGAGAAGGCCGAAGCCCTCGCGGACGCGCTCGACAAGGTCGCCGACGCCCTGCGGGACATGTCGGCCGACCTGATCGGCGACCACAACATCGCCACCGAGGTCACCGAGCTGATCTCGGACCTGGCCGACGCCGCAGCCCGGATGAGGCAGCAGGCGGAACGGTGCGCGTCCGAGTGCGGTCTCGCCCTGGAGGCCGCCAAGCTCGCGGCCGCGATGGTCGCCCGCATCTACGGCCAGGACATGGCCGCCAAGGAAGACGCGGGCCTGAAGTACGCGTCGGCCGCCACCCACCACGACTAGGAAGAGGGAGGAACCCGCTGATGAGCAGCGATCTCGCACCCAGCGGCGCCAGCCCGGTGCCGGTCCCGGCCGACGACGACAACCGCTACAAGGCCGTCCAGGCCAAGCTCAAGACGCTCGCCAGCGCGCTGGACGACGCCGGCCTCGAGCTGGAGGCGCTGGTGCGCAGCGTCAAGGCCAACGCCCAGCGCGCCCAGGACGTTGCACGCGACATCGGCAACGCCGGACTCGACGCGAAGTTCGTGGAGCTGACCAGCACCGTCTCGGTGGCCCTCGGGGGCGCGGCCGTGCAGGTCAAGAAGCTGAGCGACACCGCCCAGGAGACGGCCGACCTCACCCACCAGACCCGGCGTACCCACTCCCAGCTCTACGGGGCGCTGGACGAAATCCGCTCCAACCGGCGCGAGAGGACCCCCAAGCCCGGGTTCTTCAACCGCTGACCCTCGCTCCCCCACTCCCCCCTCACCACGGGCGGCCCCGCACACCGCGGAGCCGCCCGTGCTCATTCCCCGAAGGAGAAGCCGGTGACCACGCCGCGCAGCGTCGCGCTCGAACGCCTCGCCTACACCCTCGCCGCGCCCGTGCTGGCCGTGGCCCCCAACGTCTACCCCGACAGCCCCGTCAACCAGGTCGTGCAGCTCGCCGGCGCGGCCGGGCTCGGAGGCTGGTTCCTCGCCTACAAGAGCGATGAGCCCGGCGCCGGGCGCAAGATCCTGCGCTGGTCCCCGCTGGTCCTGGCCGCCGCCGTCGACGTCGCCGCCGGGCACACCACCGGCTTCGGCCCGTACTGGCTGGACGGGCTGCTCGCCGCCGGATGGGCGGCGGCCGGCTACCTGGTGATGCCGTTCTCCCGGCACACCCGCCGCCGTCACCGACCCGCCGTCGCGGCCCCGGCCCCGCAGCCGGTACTGGCCGAAGCGCCCGAGCCGTCCCCGGTCGTCCCGGACGACGGAGCCGACCTGCTCACCCGCGACGCGCGGCTGCTGTGGGAACAGGCCGGGATGCCCGGCCGCACGCACATCGTCAAGGCCACCCGCCACACCGGCATGCAGCACGACATGACGATCCTGCTGCGCGCCTCGGAGACCGGACGGCCGATCACCGGCCTCACGGAGGCCGCGGTCGCCGCGCCGTTCGGCGTGCACTCCAGCGACGTGGTCCTGGCGGAGGTCGCCAACCAGCCCGGCCGCCAGGGCGGACCCGGCTGGATGGAGGCCCGCATCACCCCCGACGCCAACCAGCGCCGCCGCAAGGCCCCCACCGACCAGGAGCGCTGGATGGACAAGGTCGGCTCGCCCAAGGGCGGCGCCCCTGGCTCCGAGCTGGTCCACAAGACCCGCGACGACGAACGCGGGGTGACGTTCTACCGGGCCAAGATGTCCGACTCCACCGAGACCCCGCGCATCGACCTCGCCAAGGTCTGCCGCGGACTGAAGATTCCCGAGGACGACTCCTGCGTGTTCGTCCTCGTGGACGGAGCTGAGTTCCTGATCAGCGTGTTCGATGAGCCGCCGCTGTCGCAGATCTTCCGCGCGACCCGCGAGCTGCTCACCCCGGACGACAAGGGCATGTACGTGTGCGGGTACACCATCACCGGCCAGCCGGTGAAGACGATGGTGTACCAGCACGACAAGAACGCCCCCGCGCACGGCCTGACCCTCGGGGTCAGCCGTTCCGGCAAGACGCAGTTCTTCGCGATCCACATGGCCGCCCAGTCCCTGGACGGCGAGGTTGTGTGGCTGGGCACCGTCCGCAAGGACGAGAAGACCAGCGTGCTCGGTCGGTACATCGACCGGCAGGGCTCGAACGCGCTGTGGATGGCCCGCTCGCTGCGGGCGGCGAAGGCGCTGTGCGAGATCAGGGCGGAGATGCCCTGGCCGCACGACGGCCAGCCGCACGACTACAAGCCGGGCGACCCGCGCTGCCCGTACCGGCAGCTGAACGTCTACGGCGATGAGTTCATGACCGCGGCGCAGGACGCGGACTTCGGCGAGTTCATCCAGAAGGACGGCGAGGACCTCACGGTCACCGGCCTGAAGTACGGCATCGGCTTCAACCCGGCCGGGCAGTCGCCGTTCGCGCACAACGGGTTCTCCACCGAGATGAAGGACAACCTGCGCCAGAACTCGAGGCCGGTCATCTTCAACATGGGTTCGCCCGGCGCCACCCGCAAGGCGGCGGAGGGCACCATGGAGAACGCCTACGACGTGCCGACCATCCCGGCCCGCTACTCCCGCACCGAGGGTTCCGCGATCGAGCGGGCCATGCGCGGCGAGGCCGACCCGGAGAACGGCGTCAGCACGGGCGGCGTCGCGGTCATCGTCCTCGACAACGGCCGCGCCGTCCTGATGCGGTCGCTGTACGCGGACTTCGACACCGACCTGTCCGAGCTGTTCCCCGACGAGGTCAACCGGCTCACCGACCACGAGATCAGCGAGCTGGAGAAGCGCGGCCTGTGGTTCGACTGGAACGAGCCCGTGCGGCCCGGCGAGTTCTGGCCCGAGCCCGACGAGGACGACGACGGCGACGGCCGCTCCCGCCGGCGCGGAGGCGGAGGCGGAGGCGGCAAGG
>KL568519.1:45970-48236 GCA_000715605.1 Streptomyces speibonae
CGCCGCTCCGAGCAGGTCGCCTCTCCCCGCCAGGCGCTGGAGGTCATCAAGAGCCTCACCGACGCCTGATCACACCCACCCGTCCCAGGGGCCGGACCGCCCGAGTGCGGCCGGCCCCGCCCGACCCGTTGTGAAGGAGCACCACCACCGTGGCCCTGTCCATCTCCGCCGCCGTGCTGCTGGGCATCATCGTCTTCGTCCTGGTCAAGGGCGGCTACGTCCGCGTCGGCTCCGCGCTGACCTGCACGCTGTTCGGCTTCACCCTCGCCGCGACCGGCCTGGCCCCGACCATCAACAGCGGCCTGGCCTCGCTCGCCGGACTGATCTCCAGCTTCTGAACTACGCCTCGGTCCACGGCGGGTCGGGCGTGTAGTTGAGCCCGTCGCAGAAGCGGCAGTCCCACTCCGACGGGATCTCCCACTTGTCGACCCAGAAGCCGACCTGCTTGCCGACGAAGTAGTTGTCCCCGCCGCACCATCCGCACTCGAAGACGAACTCCACCCGATTCCCTCCACCGCGCCTGTCGGATCGAGGATGCCCGGGGCGCCGGTGCGGTGACTACCCACCCGTCAGCCTCAACTCACCTGCTGCACAACGCCGAAGGGCGCCGCCGGACACGACTCCGGCGACGCCCTTCGCCGTTGCGCGCGGCCACTCCCCCACGCGCCCTCCCAGCCGTCACGGCCAGGAGGGCGCGCCCCTTCCCGCGTGATCGGAGAACCCCGATGGACCCCCTGAACACCACCCAGTCCGGCATGCCCGAGTCCGAGGCCGCGGCCGAAGCCCGCCGTCTGCTCGATGAGTGGGCGGGCAAGCCCGTACGCCACCACCCCACCTCGTTCCGCGACGACACCGAGACGCCGGCCTTCGGCACCACCCCGCCCGTGCGGCAGGAGGACCACCGGATCGTCCCGGCCTGGGCGGCCGGGATCGCGGTGGCCTCCATCGGCGTCGGCGCCGGGATCACCGGCATCGGCTGCGGTGCCTGGCTCGTGCTCCAGGGCCTGTCCTCGGTCACGTTGAACGGCGTCCTCATGGTCACCCTGCCGTTCGCGGGCCTGGCCATGGCCGCCACCGCTATCGGCGGCGCGATCAGCAAGGCCCGCGCGGCCGTCACCAAGAACGTCTTCGAGGGTCCGGTCACCCACCACACCGAGATCCACAACAACAGCACCACGCGCGGGGCGTTCTTCGCCCGCACCCGCAACGAGATCCGCTGACCCGCCCACCACCGCCCTCCGGCAGAAGGAGCAGCCACGCCATGACCCACAACGACAAGCCGATCAACGGCCAGGACAGCCCGTCCTTCCTCGACCTGCTCAACGAGTTGCCGCCCGTGCCGCCAGCCCCCGAACTGCAGAGCAAGCCCGGCCCAAGGCGGCTCGCGCGGCTGCGCGCCGCGTGGAAGGAGTCGTGGGAGGAGGGCGGCTTCCTCTACCAGCGGTGGGAAGAGGTCTTCCAGGCCCGGCACGCCAGCTGGCACGAGGTCGCCAACTGGATCAAGGCCGCCGCGCTGTTCGGCGGGCTCAGCCTCATCGTGCTGATGCTGGACGCCGCCGGCGACATCGCCTCCGCCACGCTCAAGGGCCTGTCCGCCGTCCCGGCCACCAGCGGCGGCGACGGTGGCGGCCTGTGGGGCACGGTCGACCACCCCGTCCGGGTCTTCCTCGCCGACCAGGCCGCGCACCTGGCCGTCGCCCCGGCCGCCCTGTACGCGTTCTGGCAGCTGACCGGCCTGGTCGGCCTGGTCGGCGGGTTCTTCGGCAACGCCGGCGCCCGCATCGCCTGGCTGCTGTTCGGGATCGGAAGCCTGGCCATGATCTGGTCCGCCGCCCCGGCCGGAGGCCGCGCCGCCGCCACCGGGCTCGCCGCCCTCATGTGGGCCCTGGCCAGCATGTTCGCCCTGCGCGGCCTCACGCTTCGGCCCGTCGTTCACAACCACCCGCCGCAGTACCAGTTCAACCCCGCGCTCCACCTGCACGCCACGATCCCCGCCCCGACCCCGGCGGGCGACGACCTCGGTCCCGACAACGTCCACCCGCTCCAGCGCTGACCAGCACCGCCCCCGTCCCGCACCACTACCGCGCACGAAGGGAACCTGATGAAGCCGCAGCTGGAGGACACCGAGTTCTGGGTCGGCACCTTCCACGGGAGCCACGACGGCACCAAGGCCAAGGTCACCGCGACCCGTGACGACACCCGCCCCGAGCCGTACGTCTGGACGTGCACGTGCGGCGCGTCCCGCTCCTTCCCCACCGAGCACGGC
>KL568519.1:48466-49117 GCA_000715605.1 Streptomyces speibonae
CGTGTGGCCCACCGCCTGGCGGCACACCCACCCGACCCGCTTCGACCGGCTCCGGTCGTGGGCCGCCCGCCGCTTCCGCACCGCCCGCTGACCTGACGCCCTGCCCGGTCCTCGCCCGCCCCGCACCCAGGGCCGGGCGAGGACCGGACAGGCCGCCCGGCCGCACGCACCACCCCGCCTACGAGAGAAGGAGACCCAGTCTTGGCGAAAGCCCCGACCGTCATAGGAGTGCTCACCGAGCCCCCGGCTCCGACCTGGTGGAAGGTCAACCGCCACAAGGTCTTCGGCGTCACTGGACTGCTGATCGGCTACCTGGTCGGCACCCACTTGCACGGTGCCCCTCAGCAGCAGCCGGACCAGCAACCCCGGCCGGGCCACACCACGCCCGCGCCGACTGCGCCCGGTGAGCACCCCACGCACACGGCCCACGGCCTCGCCGCATAACCCAGCCGCACCACCCGCTGCGCCCCGCCGACCCCAGCACGACGCCGGCGGGGCGCAGCGCTGTCCACCGACGACTGGAGGAACTGCTCGTGCTCATTCCCCACCCGCGCCGCCGGATCGGCCGGCCTCGCCCGCAGCGTCCCGGCCCCCGCTACCCGCACCGCCCCGACCGGCTGCCCGGCGCCTGGAGCAGGTGATGCCGCGCCC
>KL568519.1:49337-51815 GCA_000715605.1 Streptomyces speibonae
GGTGATGCCGCGCCCGAGGAAGAAGCGCCGTCGCGAGGTGACCCGGGTGCCGCGCAGTGACGCGGCCCTGCCTGAGTACGACCGCAGCACGGTGCCCGAAGGCTTGGTCACCCGCAGGCAGTTACGGGAGATGGGGCTGAGCCCCGGCGACAACGAGGGCCCGGTCGCGATCCTGCGGTGCAGGCTGTGCGCGACCCGCCCGCAGTGGTCCTGCCGTCACCCCACCCGCGGCTACCTGCTCCGCGTCGACCTGGCCAAGCCCAAGAGGACGCCGACGCTCGCTCAGGAGTGGGCCCTCGATCAGGCGATGGCAGCTCGGCAGACCTGTGGCCAGTGCGGGAGGCGGTTCTACATCTGCCTCTCGAAGAAACTCGGCTGCTGCCTGGAGTGCTTCGACGGTACGCCCGTCGACCCCAGCAGCCTCATGACCCTCCCGGCCCCGGCCGTTCACCGGCTGGCCGCGTGAGCCAGCCCCGTCCCGACCGTCCAGGCCGGGACGGGGCCCGCACAACCGGGCGGCCGCAGCACCGGCAAAGGCCGGCCGCCCGCTCCTTCACCCCTTCGAGCTCAGGAGAGATCCAGCATGCAGCATCGTCCCGCCGTCTTCGCCGCCCTTCTCGGACTGACCCGCGCCGGGAGCGCGATCGGAGATTTTTGGGTGCAGTCGGATTTCTGTGCCCGTGTGAAGGGCGCCTCCGACGACCACCCGGTCACCTACGTCGACCCGGCCACCGAGGAGAAGACCACCCACGGCACGGCCGACGGCCGTAAGGCGTGCCTGACGCACTGCCTGACCTACACGGCCACCCAGGCCATCGTCGCCGGGGCCGGCGCCCGCGCGCTCGGCATCCAGGTCCACCCGGCCGCCGCCGCGGCCGCGCTCGCCATCTCCTTCGGCACCCACTACGCCGCGGACCGACGCGTCCCGGGCAAGGGCCTGCTGGAGAAGATCGCCACCAAGACCGGCAAGGGCGGCTTCTACAAGCTCGCCGACTTCGGCATGAACGGCGCATTCCACCTCGACTCCGCCTGGCACCACGGCTGGGAGACGGTCGCGGCCGTGGTCGCCACCACCAAGGCGACCACCCGATGACCGGCCGTTCCCGCACGCGTCTGGACCGGGTGCGTGCCTCGGTCGGCATTGCCCAGCTCGCCCTCCAGCAGGTTCAGGACGACCTGAACGCCGACGACGTCGACGCCCGCGAGCTCGCCGCGATCCTGCGCGAGCTCCAGGAGGACGTCGACGTCCCCGGCGGTCTCTTCCCGATGCTCGCGCAGGTGGTCAGCACCGCAGCGCGCCGGGCGGAGCAGATCGAGCCGGACCGCGACGGTGACGCCTCCTGCCCGCTGCATGAGGCCGCCGCCCTGATCACCGACAACGCCGGGCAGCGCCTGAACTGGGCTGCCCGTTCCCTCGACCCGCAAGGAGACGTCGAATGACCTCGGTGCTGTACCCGGACCTGCCGGAGAACGGGCTGATCGTGCTGATCGGCGCCTCCGGCGCGGGCAAGTCGACGCTGGCGCGCACCTGGCCGGCCTCCCAGGTCCTCTCGCTGGATGGTCTGCGGGGCGTGGTCAGTGATGACCCTGGTCGGCAGGACGCCACGGCTGATGCCGCCGACGTCCTCAAGCTGATCCTGGAGCGCCGGATGGCCCGGAAGCTCAACACGGTGATCGACGCGACGAACGTCGAACAGTCCGTGCGGGTGGAGCTGGTGATGGCTGCCAAGCGGCACGGCATGCCGACCGTCGCGGTCGTCGTCGCCACGCCGCTGCCGGTCTGTCTGGAGCGGCAGGGCCCGCGGCCGGACAACCGGCGCGTGCCCGAGGACGTCGTCCGTTCCCAGCACCAGGCGATGGTTCACTCGCATCAGCGGCTGGCCGCCGAAGGCTTCAACACGATCGTGTTCGCCGACGCGCTGTACCGCCTGGAGCCGTTCCTGAAGCGGCTCTCCCAGGTCCGGGAGGCCGAACTCGGGCGCGACGGCAGCGACGGCTTGGGTGATCTGCTGCTGGTCCGCCGCTTCTTCGGCTCGGAGATCCTGCCGCTGTGGCGGTGGCGGCCGGGCTCGGACCTGGTGACCGGCCGGGACCGCGTCGCGGAGATCCGCCTCGGGCAGCAGTACCTCACCCTGGCGTTCCGCGACGACGTCGACGGAGAGGGCGACTTCGGCTTCGATGTCCTGCTGCCCTGCCCCTTCGACGCGGAGTGCGCCGGCCAGGCGTGGGCGCCGGTCTACTCGGTCACCGACCTGTACAAGGCGCTGACCGGCGCCATGGACAGCGACCCGGACATCGTCTGCAGCGTCCACGGTGTCGACGACCAGGACGACGACCCCGAGGGCCGCGCCGACCTCGAGGCGCAGTACGCGGACGCGGTCGCGTGAGCCGCGCCGCCGACGGCCCGCACCCACACCCGCTCACAGAACTCCCGGCCGGTGACGAGTGGTGGCACGGCTGCCGGGACTGCCACCTGCC
>KL568519.1:52016-53817 GCA_000715605.1 Streptomyces speibonae
CCTGCCGATCCAGGGCGGTGCCGCCGGCCTCGCCGCGCACCGCCGCACCGTCCACACCCAAGCCGGTGATCCCCGGCGGCCCATCACGATCCAGCTCGACCACTGACCAGGAGGCACCCGTGAGCACCCAGACCAAGGCCGACACCTTCGCCGCGCTCCGCGACTGCTTCGCCGCCGACCTCGCCGCCCTCATCGGCGACCAGTCGCCGCGCGGCAACACCCCGAACGCCTTCATCGACCTGGTCGAAGAAGTCCGCGACGTCCTCGGAGCGTCCAGCCTCGGCAACTGGCAGGACGCCAGCGAGGACCTGGACTCCGCCGTCACCTACCTCACCGACGCCCTGACCAGCCCCGCCGGTGACCAGCCCTCGCTTCTGGCCTGGGCACGCACCCACCTGCGTGACGCCATCGCGACCGCCGGCTGAACCGCGAGTTGAGCGCACTCTGTGCCGCCCCGACCCCGCACCTTGAGGCCGGGGCGGTCGCAGTGGCCCCTCAACCCCGGACAGTCAGGAAGGAGATGGACGTCATGCGCCTGCGGATCTACGAGGTCGACGTCCCGATACACGACACCACCGACCCGGCCCGGCGCGGCGTGCACGTCTTCACCGGCGTCGCCGACTCCCCCGCCGCGGCCCTGCGCCGCGCGCACGAGGTGTACGACGCCGCGCTCGCCGCGCACACGGCCGGACTTGAGATCCCCGGCAAACAGCCGGACAGCTGGGGAGCGCGCGGGCTTCGGCCCGGCTGGCAGATGGAGTGGCCCGCCGCGACGGCCGGCCTCTGGAACAACCCCGTCAGCTGGACCAGCCGCAGCGACTTCGCGCTGTAGCTCCGCCCCGGGACAGCCGCTCTGCTTGGCGGCTTCGTCGGCTGCCCCGGGCCCATCCATCCCGTACGAGACGAGACGAGACGGAGAACCCAAGTATGTCGCCCCTCCTGCGTGTTCAGGGCCGGATCGGCCAGCGCACCCTCTTACTGACGACCGCCGCCGTGCCGTTGACCGGCTGGGCGGTCCACGCGACGGTGCTGCTCAAGCAGCTCGCCCGCAAGGACAAGGACCCACTGACCGGCCTGCTGCGCCGCGACGCCTACACCGCCCGCGCCCGCCGGCTCCTGTCCCGCCGCGACAACCTGGCCGTGGTCATGGTCGACGCCGACCACTTCAAGGCCGTGAACGACACGATGGGGCACCCGGCCGGGGACGCCGTCCTCGCCGCGTTCGGCGCCCGGCTCACCGCGTGGGCGGGGCCGCGCGCGTCCGTCGGCCGCCTCGGAGGCGATGAGTTCGCCGCCGTCGTCCAGGTGCCCGCCGCGCGCCTGGAGCAGCGCCTCGCGCAGCTGGTCCGGACGCTGCACGCCCCCGTCGTCCTCGAGGACGGCCGCACCGTCAATGTCGCCGCCTCGGTCGGCGCCGCGAGCACCGGTGTCCTCGGCACCCGCGACCTGACTGTGTTGCAGCGGGCTGCCGACGCCGCCCTGTACGACGGCAAGCACTCGGGCCGCGCCGCCGTCGCCTCGCTCGCGCACACCACGGTGCCGTCCATCAACGGCCGCCGCGCCCGGCGCCCCGGCACCGCGGTATGGGGGCGAGTCGCATGAGCGTGATCACTCTCCCCGAAGGCGACTGGATCCGCGGCATCACGATCCGTCAGCCGTGGGCCACGTGCATCCTTGCGGGCAAGAACCCGGAGAACAGGCCGGTGCACTGGTCGTGGGAGGGCTGGGTCCTCATCCACGCCGGGAAGGCGAAGCCGGAGCCCGTCGTGCTGCGCGACCCGCTGGTCGCCACCGCGATCCG
>KL568519.1:54054-54363 GCA_000715605.1 Streptomyces speibonae
TCCGGGGCCGCGAACTGCACCTGGGTGCGGTCATCGGCGTCGCCCGCCTCACCGGCTGTCACCCCGATCAGGGGCCCGAGAGGTGCACGAGCCCTTGGGCGGAGCGCGGCGCGCACCACCTAGTCCTCGACGACGTCCAGGAGCTCGCTCTGCCCGTGCCCGCCACGGGCGCGCTCCCGGCCTGGAAGCCGAAGCCGGACCTGGTGGCGCAGGTGTTCCAGCAACTGCCCGACTTCCGGCCGTGACCCGCACGGGACGCAAGAAGGAGAAGGCGCCGTCCGAGCCGGGCCTGATCCCGGCTCCCGGCGA
>KL568519.1:54612-55613 GCA_000715605.1 Streptomyces speibonae
GGCGAGCTTCTCGTCTGGCGCGACGGCCAGCACTTCGACCGCTGGCAGGACCTCCCCTGCACGCTGTGCGGCCAGCCTACGCCCATGCGCTCCCACGCCGGTGAGCCCGCGCACAAGGCATGTGCAGAGGACTGGCTCACTGCCAACCCCGTGGAGGCCCGCCTCGGGCGGTTCGCCTCCGACCTCGCGCCGAAGCCCAAGTCCAAGGGCCAAGGCGACCACGCCTGACCTCCACCTGGAGGACCTCCATGAGCAGCACCGACCGCGACGTCGACCACGCCCTCGCCTACCCCGAGCCGCCCGCTTCCCCGCTCTGGCACCGCCACGGCGCGAAGGCCCGCCCGCTCACGCCCGCCCAGCAGCGGCGCAACCGCGAGCTGCTGGACATCGCCCAGCGCACCACCCGACCCCGCTCCCCTCGCCCCACCAAGACCCTGGCGGAGGCCAACTGATGGACACCAAGCACTGCGCCATTGACGGCTGGGTCGACGCGATCCCCGTCCCCGGCCCGCGCGACACCGTCACCTTCGACCTGGTCGTCCGGCCCGCCGACATCGACGCGCTCGACGACGACGCCCCCGACACGGTCATCACCTGCACCAGCGGCGACCCCCGCATCACCCACGAGCTGCTGAACGGCATACAGCCCGGCGACCTGCTGCGCGCGACCGGCACCCTGGTCCAGCCGCCCACGCCCGGCGAGCACGCCCGGCTCACCGTCGACGCCCTGGAGGTCCTGGACACCGCACTGGTCCCCGTCCTGCGGGAGATGGTGCTCGACAGGTACGGCGACTACGTCGTGATCTTCGACGGAGACACGGACGCCGTGCCCGTCTTCACCGCGCACGGGCAGTGGGTCGGCCTGGCGGACAACCCCGACGCCATCGCCACCCTCATCGACATCCACGAGCGCGTGAACGGCGGCGACGCCTGATGGCCACCACCGCGCACGCCACCCGGACGATCCTGGAGCGGTTCCCCGCCGGAGCTCCCCGCGGCTC
>KL568519.1:55833-56253 GCA_000715605.1 Streptomyces speibonae
CTCCTGGCCGGCCGAAGAGTACGCAGCCGCCCAACGCGCCCAGGGCACCAACGCTCAGGTCGAGATGGACCTGCGCACCGACCAGTTCCTCGTGGTCACCGACACCACCACCCAGTAGCACCACCCCGGAGCGCCGCACCCGCCCTTCCCGGCCGGGCGCGGCGCTCCGTGTGTTCCCGCCCCTCACCACCGAGCAGGAGGCTCACCCTTGCGCCCGATCCGTCTGACCTCGTTCGGCTACCTGTACTTGCCCACCGGCCCGGACGGCTCCCCCGTCCCGCCCGCTGCCGACCGGATTGAAGACGTCCGCGACCGGCTCCGTGACCCCGCCGCTGCCCGCGACATCCTCGAGCTCGACGGTCTCAACCCCCGCGTCCAGGACGTCGTCCTCGCAACCCCCGGCGCCCGCGAGCTACTCGC
>KL568519.1:56459-59063 GCA_000715605.1 Streptomyces speibonae
CTCGCCAACCTCGCCGACTACGCCGACCTGCCCGCCGGCCCCAGCCGCATCGCCATCGGTTGCGCGGGCGGCAGGCACAGGGCCAGCGGTCTTACCGAACTCCTTGCCCGAGAACTCCGCGACCGCGGCCGCGGTGTCGTAGTCGAGCACCTGCACGTCCATCTGCCGCGCGTCCTCAAGACGCCCGCCGGCCCCTGCACCGCCAACACCGAGCAGGAGACCGCCCGATGATCCGTCGCTTCCGCCGCTGCTGCCACGCCCCAGGCGCCCTCACACCCGAGGACCAGGTCGTCGTCGACCAGTTCCGCGCGATGCTCACCGCCCTGCGCAACCCGCAGCCCTGGACGCCCGGCAGTGCTAGGGACATCGCCGTGTGGGTCGGGCCGTTCATCGAGCGCGCACACACCCGGCCCGGTGACGACCACGACCCCGACATGATCGCCGTCGCCCTGGTCCATCCAGACACCCCACACGCTGGCGCCTACCTCCATGGCCGCCAGCTCGGCTACACCGAGCGCGGCTGGCTGCGCTGCGAGACGACGTCGATCCTGGGCTTCTGGCAGCCGGGCTACGCGATGCTCACCCACGCCGCCGCCGGGCTGCCCTTGCCTGACGACGTCGGCATGGGACCCGCGCACTACGCCCTCTACATCGAGGCTCGCAAGCGCGACGACAGCCTGGACGGCTTCACCCTGCTGTGCCTCGGTCCGTACACCCAGATCCGGCACGCTCAGCAGGACTACGACCGGCTCGCCACCGCGCTGGACGGACGCGAGACCACCCTCGTGCCCGGACACCGCGTCTCCGCAAGGTGGTTCGGACCGTTCGACGTCAGCGACCACCAGCGGTTCGCCGACCCGTACGAGGCCGACGCCGTGGCGCTCCTGACTCCGCCGCGGGATTGATTACGCCGTAATCAACCCCGCGGCGGCCTGCCCACCGTCGACCGGACCTAACTAACGTGTCAGAGCTGTAGATGATCTAGGGCGTTAGTATGGTGTCCCGCATGACTACGCCAGCCACCGCCAGCGACCGCGAGAAGGTCGTCTCCAAACTGCCGGGATGGCTCCGGCAAAACCTCAAGATCAGAGCCGCGCAACACGGCATCGAGATCCAGACGGCGGTCGAAGAGGGCATCAGGGACTGGAGCAGCCTCGCTTCCATGCCCGCAACCATCGACACCGCCGGCGCCGACTCGTTCTCCACCTTCCTGCCCTCCGGACAGTGGGACGACTTTCGACAGGTCGCGGCTGAACGACGGGTTTCCCTCATTCAGGGACTCGCCCAATCCGTCCAGTTGTGGATCGACACCAACCCTGCCCCCGACGTCGCCCGCCCAGAGATCACCCGCCGCATCGTCGTCTGCAACCAGAAGGGCGGCGTAGGGAAGACCGCTATCACGGCCGGCCTGGGCGAGGCCTTGGCCGAAGACCCCAACGACCTACACCCAGTTCGCGTCGCCAAGGCACTCACCAAAGCCCTGCGGGCAAGCGAGACGCACACGACAGAAGCCGCACCATCGGCCGACCCACTCGACATCGAGAACCTTCCCGGTCCAGGCCTGCAGGTACTACTCGTCGACTTCGACCCCCAGTGCCATCTCACCAACCAACTCGGCGCTACCCCCCTGCCGATGAACGGCGACAGCCTCACCAACCACATGGCAGGCGACGCCAAGGGAGACATCCGCGACCTCATCGTCTCCATCGATGACAGCACGTTCGACGGAAGACTCCATCTCTTGCCAGCCTGTAACGACGCTTTCCTGCTCGACGTACGTCTCTCCGCCGTACGTGCCAGAGAGGCAGCCCTCGAGCGGGCGCTCGCACCACTGGAGGCTGATTACGACGTAATCATCGTCGACTGCCCGCCCAGCCTCGGCCTCAGCATGGACGCTGCGGCCTACTACGGGCGCCGCCGGGACGGAGAAGGGCCCGGACAATCCGGCGCCCTGATCGTCGTCCAGGCCGAAGACAGCTCAGCAGACGCATACGAACTCCTCACCACGCAGATCGACGACCTGCGCAATGACCTCCAAGTCGACATCGACTATCTCGGCATCGTCGTCAACCTCTACGACTCCCGCCGCGGCTACATCGCCACCTCCTCTCTTCAGGGGTGGGTCGACATAAAGGACCCCCGCGTCGTCGGTCTAATCGGTGACCTCAAGGAACAAAAGGAAGCTGTCCGAGTGAAGCAACCACTCCTGTCATACGCACCCAAATCACAGCAGGCAGTGGCCATGCGTGCGCTGGCAAGGGAGGTGCTGTGAGTAAGGCCGATCAGCTGGGTGCTGGCCGCTTCGGCGGTGCAGTCCGCTCAGTGAGTGCACGTCGACAGGCCGTAGCCGCCGCGACCGGAGTCCCGACCGAAGGCGTCGTACCCCCAACCGAACTTCCCGTCGACCGAATCAGCCTCAACCCAGACAACCCTCGATCCAGTCTCGGCAACCTCACCGACCTCGCAGGAAGTCTCCAAACTCACGGGCAAAAGCAAGCGATCACGGTCATGAACCGCGACGCCTACATCAAGGCCAACCCCGAACGGCAGACCGACCTGGAACCCGACACCACACACGTCGTCATCGATGGCAGCAGCCGACTG
>KL568519.1:59294-60389 GCA_000715605.1 Streptomyces speibonae
GAAAGCCGGTCTGACCAGCCTCAAAGTCATGGTCAGCGACGACCAGGGATCCACGTCAGAGGAACTCCTCGAATCAGCCCTCGTAGCCAACATCCACAGGCAAGACCTAGAAGAACTCGACGAGGCACGGGCACTGCAACGCCTCCTCGCCATCCACGGCAGCCAGCGAGCCCTCGCGAAGAGACTCCACCGCTCACAAGGCTGGATCTCACAACGCCTCGCCTTGCTCAACCTGACACCCGAACTCCAGGCACGCATCGGCGAGGAACCAATCGACCTTCTCCGGGCTGTCGGCAACAAGCCCCACCGAGAGCAGGAAGCAGCGCTCAACGAACTCAAGACAGACCGGGCTAAAAGGGAAGCCTCGAAGCAAGCGAAGCCCACGAGACAGCCAGCGCACCCCACACCAACCACAGAGGACATGGGGGCCGGCACTGATTACGCCGTAATCGCCCGGGGAGCTTTGGCACACGAGCCGCATGCCGACGGTGTTCCGGAGCCGCGTACTGGCTCACGTACAGCCGCTGCATCCCCCGACACCACCGGAGAAAAACTCGCAAAGCGCAGTGACGTGCCAGACCAGGCCGAACAGGCCAGGCCAGCACTGAAGAAGTTCCCATACGGGGACGGTGAGTCCGCTGCCTACTACCTCATCAACAAAATGCCGCCGGACGAGTTCAACAGAATGCTTGACCTTCTCATCCAGCACAGGGACAGCCAGGCCACCAAGGCCCCCTAACCTCGATCTTGCGGGACGGGCCGCCGACGGAGCCGGTGGCCCGTTTGCGCGCTGAGGGCTGCGGCGGTACAGGCCGAGGGCCCGAGCGTCGTCTCAGGTGGACGCCGGGTTCCACTGCTCCGGGTGAGGAAGGGACTGTCGTAGGGACGGTGGGGATTTGCTGGTCAGCAGAAGCGCGGTCACCTCCGACGAGGTGACCGCCCGTCCTATGGTCCGGCGGGAAGCCAGTCGGTGCGCAGGCGGACCTCGGGAGGCACTGGGGTACCGACCGCCCTCAGCAGCATGAGGGGAGCAGGTCCAGTCGTTGCCGAGAAGTCCATATGGCCGCCGGAGAACACCGCCCAGCCGAAGCCCAT
>KL568519.1:60657-60880 GCA_000715605.1 Streptomyces speibonae
CCGAAGCCCACGTCGCCGCCGGAGAACACCGCACCCTCGAAGGCCACGTGGCCGCCGGAGAACTCCGCCCAGCCGAAGTCCACGTCGCCGCCGGAGAACACCGCACCCTCGAAGGCCACGTGGCCGCCGGAGAACACCGCTGCGCCGAAGTCCACGCGGCCGCCGGAGAACTTCGCACCCTTGAAGGCCACGATGCCAGCGGAGAACTTCGCGTGGCCGAAGT
>KL568519.1:61153-62004 GCA_000715605.1 Streptomyces speibonae
ACCGCCCAGCCGAAGCCCACGTCGCCGCCGGAGAACACCGCATCGTCGAAGTCGACGATGCCGGCGAACTTCGCGAAGCCGAAGTTCACGCTGCCGCCGGAGAACACCGCCCCCACGAAGCGCACGAGGAGACCGGAGAACGTCGCACCCCGGAAGTCCACGCTGCCGTCGGCGAACTCCGCGCCGGTGAAATCCAGGGGGCCGTCGATGGTGACCCCGGTGAGGTCGAGGTCGCAGCCTTGCCAGGAGCGGTGAGTGCCCTGAGGGATGCGGTAGTGGTCCCCGACGAGGCGCAGGATCGTATGCCTGACCTCGCGGAAGGCGCGGTACCGGTCCTTCCTGTCCTGGTGGGCGTCGCGCTGGTCCTCGGGGGGCGGGGACCCGTCGGGCAGGACGGGCAGGTCTCCGGGATCGGCGGGGAACGGCAGCCGGAGGTAGGCGCACAGGACGTCGATGCAGGTCTGGCGCAGGCTGTCGTCGGGGGCGTCGTCGGCGAGCCCGGCCAGGGCGTGGACGCCGCCGAGGCGGACGGCGGGGGAGTCGGAGCCGAGTTTGTCGACGGCCTGGGAGAACCGCTCGGTGTGCAGACGGGTGGCCTCCCGGTGGGCGCCGGCCTCGTCAACGCGCTGGCGGCGGTAGGCGACGACCAGGGCGACGAGGGCACCGGCTCCGGCGACCACGCCGAAGGAGAACTTCACCAGGTCGAACAGCGTCTTGGCATCCAGCTTGGCCGTGCTGTCGATCTCTTTGATCTCCAGCAGGTGGACCAGGCCGTAGAAGATGCCGCCCGCGGCCAGGAGCGCCGCCGCGAACGTGACGCCTAATGCCCGCCCGACCTTCCACAGCCGCAA
>KL568519.1:62240-62455 GCA_000715605.1 Streptomyces speibonae
GGGCCGCTGCTGCCATCGGCGGTTACCTGTCATGCGGGAGGAGACACGGCGCACGCGCCCGTGGTTGCAGCGCCCCACCATGGTGTGCGAAGCGAGCCGCCTATCCCCAGGTCTGGCGGCAGAGACGCACGATCTCGGGGGAGGCAGCACCGTCGGCCCGGCGGCACAGGTCGCGCATCTGCCCGGTCCGGTGCTGCGGCCGGGCCGTTCGGATA
>KL568519.1:62783-62981 GCA_000715605.1 Streptomyces speibonae
CGCAGAGATGCACAGTGAGCCGGTGCGCCGTCTCCTTCCCCTGCCGCTGCTGGGCCTGGTCCTGGTGGTCCTCACGGGCTGCACCACCGTGACGCCCGGCCCCCCGTCCGGGCATGCCAGTCCGCCGGGCGCGCCTGGCCCGCTCGCCGTGCCCGGGAGCGCCGTTCCGTCTCCGTCGGCACCGCCGTCGGGCGTGGG
>KL568519.1:63260-65208 GCA_000715605.1 Streptomyces speibonae
TCCGAACGAGGTCAGCCCTGCCTTCCCCCGCGAGGGGGCGCATCTCTCCCGGCCACAGAGGGTCGCAGACACTGCGTCAGTCTTGTTGTCAGTGGGGTCTGTGAGCATGGCGGGATGACTCACGCCATGCCCGTGCCGCTGCCGTCCGCACTCGTCGATCACCATGCGGTCGACCTGGAGCGCAAGTACACCGACGGCTGGGGCGTGAGGGTTGACGACGTCACCACCGCGCCCACAGGTGAGATTTACGCCCTCTACGGCGTCCACCGTCACACCTACGGCGTGAGTGATGACGAAGCCGACCCGGCGACGGCGGACTTCGGCTACTCGTTGTTGACCAGGTACGCCCCCGACGGCACTTTGCTGGCCACCGCGGTGTCGGGGCAGAGCGAGTACCTGCGCCAGGACACCACGTTCGGCGGCCCCACGACTGGGCTGGGCGAAGACCTGTGGTGGGCCAAGGGCCTGTGCGTCCTGCCCGACGGAACACTCGCAGTCACCGGGCCGGGGGACCAGACCCATCTGGTCACCGCGGACCTCACGGCGGTGACCGCCCGCCACCATGCGTCCCTCAGAAGGTACGACGACGGCCCGCGCAACCCGTTCGCCTCCTGGATCAGCATGACCCCGGCCGGCCGCATGCTGTGCACGACCGGCGAGTACGGGCTCTACAACTATGGCAACCTGCTCGACAACATCGTGTCGATCACCGACCAGCCCCTCACCCCTACCTCGAAGCCGACGCTGCGGGCCCTGGCGTCCATGGAGGCGGAACCCGTCAAGCACACCGAAGCCGACCTGCGGCCGGACGTCCTGTTCAACGGCGAGCCGGTCGGCATGGACCACCGGCCGCGGCCCTCGCTGACCGAACACCTCACCGATCTCGAACAGACCGCGCATCAGTGGGACTGGCACAACGCCCGGCTCGGCAGGCCCGCAGTGGTGCGGGAGGACCTGTTCGTCGTCCCGGTCTTCGGGCACATCTTCCGGGGCGGCAGCCGCGGCCAGCGGTTCGCCTTCGTCCTGGTCAGCGACAAGGGCGAGATCGTCGGCCAGCTCGGAGGCATGGACCTGTACCGCGACAGCCCCTTCACCGGCTTCTGCTTCGAGATCGCCGCTGACCCCGCACGCGAGCGGATCTACCACCTCAACCGGTACGGGCTTTTCGCCTGGACGGCCACGGGCGTGCGCGCCCAACGCCTCGACCTGGAGGACAAGCGGTACAAGCTGCTCAAGCACTTCAGGCTCATGGACTGCAACCGTGCGGGCGAGCTGATCCTGGTTCACCGCACGCAGCACCTGCTGCTCCGCATCCCCTGCCCCGCGTCTCTCGGCGACCTCGGCCAGGTGGTGGAGGACGCGTTGCGCTCCTATGCCAAGGAACGCACTCTCCTCAAGCGGCAGTGGCAACCGGTGAATTGGCACTGGGCCGACAGCACGGCTCCCCTCCGCCGCCTCTGATCGCGTAGCGCGGGTGCAGGGCGGGTCGCCACGCGGCGAGTCACCGCAAGGAGGACAACACCCGGCCGGGCGCTGACCGCGCGGGTCAGGACGCGAAGGGCGGGACGTCGGCGGGGGACAGGTCCGGGCGGGCGCGGTGCCAGCGGGCCGGGTGGCGCCACCGGCCGGACGCGTCCCGGGCGACGTCGACGCCGACCTCCACCACCAGTTCCGGTGCGACGAGGGTGACGTGCAGCGGTTCGCGCGAGCTCCAGCCGGCGGAAAACGTCCAGCCCGTCCAGGGATGCCCCTCGGGGACAGGGCTGAGCAGAGCGGCCACGGCGCGGCCCGCGGCCCGGGGCAGGGTCGTGCTGCGGCCGACGTAGCGCAGCCGGCCGGCGTCGTCGTACCGGCCCAGCAGCAGCAGCGTGCGCGGGGCGGCCGCCGACCCGGTGAACGCGCCGACCACCGCGTCCTGCGTCTGCCGCACCTGCTGGTGAAGAGGGTC
>KL568519.1:65419-66795 GCA_000715605.1 Streptomyces speibonae
GGGTCTGTACGGTGAGCGGTGTAACTCCCGAGCTGGAAGCGACAGTTGATGACTGACGTGGCGAGTGACATGGAGGCCGGGGAGGCCGTGGTGAGTGGGACGGGCGCCGTGGATGACGGGCTGGTTGCCGAGTTGGTGGCCCGGGCTCAGGCCGGTGGGGTGAAGCTCACCGGGGAGGGCGGCCTGCTGCAGCAGCTGACGAAGCGGGTGCTGGAGTCCGCGCTGGAGGGCGAGCTCACCGACCATCTGGGCCATGAGCCCGGTGAGCGGGCCGAAGGCGGCCGGGAGAACTACCGCAACGGGCACCGGTCGAAGACTGTGATCACCGAGTCGGGGCCGGTCGAGATCGCGGTGCCGCGGGACCGGGCCGGGTCGTTTGAACCGCAGCTGGTCAAGAAGCGGCAGCGCCGGCTGGGCGGTGTGGACGAAATGGTCCTGTCCCTGTCGGCGAAAGGGCTGACGCACGGGGAGATCTCCACGCATCTCGCCGAGGTCTACGGGGCGGAGATCTCCAAGTCCACCATCTCCACGATCACCGACAGCGTGATGGCCGGCATGACCGAATGGCAGAACCGTCCGCTGGACAGCGTCTACCCGGTCGTCTTCATCGACTGCGTGAACGTGAAGGTCAGGGACGGGCAGGTCGCCAACCGGCCGGTCTACATGGCGGTGGCGGTCACTGCCGAGGGGCACCGGGACATCCTGGGCCTGTGGATCGGTGACGGTGGTGAGGGCGCGAAGTACTGGCTCCAGGTCCTGACCGAGATCAAGAACCGCGGCGCGGCCGACGTCCTGATGCTCGTCTGTGACGGCCTGACCGGGCTCCCGGACGCAGTGAACACCGTCTGGCCTGCGACGATCGTCCAGACCTGCGTCGTTCACCTGCTGCGGAACAGCTTCCGTTACGCGGCCCGGCAGGACTGGGAGAAGATCGCGAAGGCGCTCCGGCCCGTCTACACCGCGCCGACCGAGGACGCCGCCCTGGAGCGGTTCGTGGAGTTCACCGACATCTGGGGCGGGAAGTATCCGGCGATCGTCCGGCTCTGGGAGAGCGCGTGGGCGGAGTTCGTGCCCTTCCTCCAGTTCGACGTCGAGATCCGGAAGATCGTCTGCACCACCAACGCGATCGAGAGCATCAACGCACGGATCCGCAAGGCCGTGAGGGCCCGGGGACACTTCCCCACCGACCAGGCCGCGCTCAAGTGCGTCTACCTGGCCGTCATGAGCCTGGACCCGACCGGCACCGGACGCAAACGCTGGACCATGCGCTGGAAGGCCGCGCTCCAAGCCTTCGACATCACCTTCGACGGCCGGCTCACCGCCGGACGCCGCTGAAGAAATCCGACCGAGTTCCACCGTTTGCTATACAGACCCCG
>KL568519.1:67034-71375 GCA_000715605.1 Streptomyces speibonae
CGTCGACAAACTCACCCGGAACAACCAACGGCTCGAAGACAGCCTCCAGCAGGCCACCGACGACAACCACCGGCTCCAGGCCCGCGTGGGCACCCTGGAAACAGACCTGGCGGCAGCACGCACCAGCCTCCGACGGATGATCCGAGAGGAGAACACCAACCGCTGAGGCGGGTCCAGGCACCCCGCAGGACACGCCACGCCCAGCAACCCGACAGACCCTGCTGCTATGCCCACTCGACTCCGAGTTCGGCGAGTGCGGTGCGCTGGTCGTGCGTGAGTTTGTCCCGGCGGCTCTTGGTGTTGGAGATCCATACGCCGAGCTTGTGTTGGTGTTCCTGGCCGTCGATGACGAGGCGTTCGACGTGTCCTCTCGGGACTGCCTTATGGACGCCCTCGCGCTGGATCCACTGGGTGAGGGCGGCGAGACCGCGTTGGAAGGCTGGCGTCTTCCCGCCGCCCTTGGCCGCCGGGACCGGGGCGGGCCGCTCGGCGGGCGTTACACCCAGCCGCGCGAGCCGCTGCTGTTGCTCTTCGGAGAGCTCCGCCCAGCTGCGGCGTTGCCGCTGGAGCCACTTGCCGAGGTCGTCTCCTTCGAACTGCACACCGGGTTGGATGTCGGGGAGTCGGCCGTATGGTTCGTCGACGGCGAGGCTGGCGAGGACGCGGTAGTGGCGTTGCCAGTCCAGCGGCCACGGGCAGTTCCAGTCCGGGTCGATCTGAGCGAGTTGTGCGGCGCGGGCTGCGGCGCGCTGCGGGTTCTTGCCGAGGCCGTCCTTGCGGCGGAGGTTGGCCATGTGTTCCCCGACCGGGACGAGTTCGCTGTCGGCATCGCCCCATACGGTGTCGCGCCTGGGGGCGAGGTGACCGTGGGCGCGGTGGAAGGAGCGCAGCGCGGCGAGTTTGTTCTCCCAGGCTTCGTCGCCGGGTTCCCAGACCATTCCGGCTTCGTCGAGCAGCATCTTGCGGTGGGGATCGAGTTCGCCCGCGCGGTGCACGCGCCGCTGCTGATGGACCCAGCGCCCGAGCGGGAAGTGTTCGGTGGCGCCGGCTTCGGTCTCGGTGTCGTAGGGGACGGCGTGCAGGCCGGTGATGCGGTTGTCCTTCCGCCAGCGCAGCAGGGCCTGGTAGCCCTCCAGCCACACCAGGGACTCCGGCCGGTACACCCGGGTGCGCAGGAAAGCCGCGATCGTCGCCGCGTCTCTCGGGGTGGAGAAGTGCAGCAGCGCGGACTCCACGGCGCCCTCGGTCTCGTCCTGCGCGCCCTCGCCTTCGGCTGTGGTGCCGATGATGCGCCCGTCCTCGTTCCGCTTCACGTGCACGTGCCGCTGCCCGCTGATCATTGCCCGGCTGGCGAGCTGTTCGACGAGGCGTTCCGAGTGTGAGCGCAGGCCCTGGAGGACGGCTACGAGGGGTGCGAACGAGGCGGAGGCGACCATGTCGGTCGGGTCCTCGCCGGGCTGAAGGAAGACGGGGACGATGATCCTGGCAGTTTTTGCCGTGCCGTCGGGGTTCGGGCGCAGGGCCCGGCCGATGTTCTGCACGATCTCCACCTGGGAGCCACGAGTGTCAGCGAAGCACACCGCTTCCACGCCTCGCTCGCCGACGATGTCGACGCCTTCGCCGAGCACCCTCACGGAGGCGAGGAAGGCGCGTTGTACGCGGCGGCCCGCGGTGTCGATGCCGTTGGCGAATTGCCGTAGGGCTTCGCGTCGTTCGGCGACGAGGTGGTCGCCGCACAGCCATGCCGACCAGACGCGGTCCGGGGGTACGTGGCGGCCGGCCTCCAGCTGGTAGAACTCAGCGTCGATCGACGACTTCGGCAGGGCCTCCGCGTCGGCCAGATCCTCGTCGGAGACCTCGGCCGCGTACAGCTCGGCGGCCGTCTGTGGCATCTTCTCCGCGAACGCGGCGGCTTCCTCGACCCGCTGGTGGAAGGTCATGACCGTGCGCAGGTTCCGCGCGGCGGCGTGCTCCAGGAGCGCGGTCTGCAGCAGCGCCAGCCGCCGGCCCCGCTGCGCCTCTTCCGACTCCCCAAGGACGGGGGAGGGGTCGTGGATCTCCAGCACGTCGATCTCGAACCCGGCGAGGATGCCGCGTTCGATAGCCTCGGACAGCCCGAGCTCGTAGATCCACTCGCCGTAGAGGCCGTCCGGGTCGGACGCCATGGTCGCGATCTCCAACTCCTGCCCGTCCTTGCCCTTCTGCGGGCGGGGGGAGGCGAGGATGCGGGGGGTGGCGGTGAGGTAGAGCCGGAAGTCCGCCGGGATGCGGGTGTTGTCGTGGATCGCCGCCCACGGCCGCCCAAGATCACCGGTGGTTGAGTGGGCTTCGTCGACGACGGCGAGGTCGAACGGGGCCATCGTCTGTCCGTACAGCCGCTCTCCGCCTGCCAGAGCAGCCTCCAGCGGCCCGCGAACGCGTCCCTGACCCAGAGGGTCCTCCGGGTCGTCGCGGTCCACGAGGGAGGCGTACGTGGCGAACACGACCACCGGCCCATGCCCTGCCCACAGAGCGAGCTGGATCGCGTTCGTGGTGGTCCGTACGCCCAGCTGCTCCAGGACGTCGTCCTTCTCCAGCGAGCACACCACGACCATCGGCCCCGTGTGGCCGACCCTCCGCCACGCCTGGACGGTCTGCACGAGCAGGTCGAGGGTGGGGACCATGACGAGGATCCGCCCGCCACGGAAGCACTCCAGCGCCGACCACGCAGCCGTGATCGTCTTTCCGGAGCCGGTCGCGGAGACCACCGTTCCACGCAGCCCCTGAGCGGGCGCAGACGCCCGCACGGGGAACCCCGCCCACCTGCGGATCTGCGAGACGGCCTCCACCTGGTGTTCTCGCAGACTGATCATCGCTCGTCTCCCGCCTGGCCGACGGGCTCGGGACCGTCCTGCATCGCCAGACTGTCGGTTGGCGGCTGCTGGAGTGGCGGGGCCTGCAGTTTGCGGCGCCGGCGGAGTTCGCGCTGCGCCTGGGCACGGGCGCACTCGCGGGTGCAGTACTTGATGCCGCTGGTGCGGTTCTGCCCGTACTCGGCGCGGCCGCGCTGGCGTACGAAGTTCCGGCGGCAGGTCTCGTTAGCGCACTCGCGGATCGTGGCGTCTTCGGCGAGGTGGTTGTACAGCTGCAGGAAGACGACCGAAAGGATGCTGGGGTAGCGGTCCGTCAGGCTGCCGATGCCGATGCTGAACGGCTTGAGCGCGGCGTTCAGCTCATCTACGAGGTCGCTGATCCTCATTCCGAGGACGATCTCGCGCATATGGTCCAGGTCGCGCGGCCACACTTCGTCCCGGTGTGTGTTCTCGGACTGCCACTGCGCCAGCTGTTCCTCGCGTACCTCCGGCTCGATGAGCGCGTCGAGTCCGCCCTCGCGGCGCAGGGCCAGCCAGGTAGTGATGGCCGCCTGGGCCTGCGTCACGTACAGCGTGGCCAGTTCGCCGTGAAGGGAGAACGTCCCGCTCCTCGGGTGTTCGCGCTCGGTGAGCTCCTTGAGCCGCTCGTACTCCTCTTCGTCCCAGCTGCCGGTGTTGATGCTGCCGCCCAGGTATCCGTAGGTGCGCATCAGGGTGGCCACGGCGTTGAGATCTGCGGGGTCAAGTTCCATGAATTCACGCAGATAGAAGTCCTCGGGCAGCGGAACGGTTGCTCCCTCGGATCGCAGATGGGGCTCCCAGACGATCCACTCGCCGTCGGCTCTTGCGCCGGGGACGGGCCGCAACTCCGGTGCGGGCACGGGAGTTCCCGGCCAGAGCGTGGGACGAAAGCGTGGGTCAACGTATGCCGCCATGAGGGGCATCATAGCTACCGAATGGGTAGTACGAACAGTGAATGCTTCGTATCACGGGCGTGGCTTTCGGGACTTACTCGAGGGGGAACCGCAGTGAAGCAGTGGCAGGACCGCAAGGCGATAGGCGATGCGCACGAACGGCGGGTGGCAGCCGCTCTGCGCGCACGCGGCTGGACCGTCCACCCCTGCGGACAAGGTACCTACCCGCCCGCCGTACGCGAGGCCCTGCGCCGAACCCGCTCCGCCCTGCGGCAGTTCCCCGACCTGATCGCCGCACGCGGCAGCGACCTGATCACCATCGACGCCAAAGACCGCATGCCCAGCACCGACACCGACCGCTACGCCATCAGCACCGACACCGTCAACGCCGGCCTCCTTTTCACTGCGGCACACGCCCCGACGCCGCTGTACTACGTCTTCGGTGACCTCAAGGTCCTCACCCCGGCTGAAGTCGTCCACTACACCGCTCACGCCTTACGCCACCGCAGCGGCGCCTTCCACCTCGTACGTACAGAGCGAGCGCACCGCTTCGACGACGTCTTCGGATCGGCTGG
>KL568519.1:71618-74212 GCA_000715605.1 Streptomyces speibonae
TCTTCGGATCGGCTGGCACAGCAGCCGCAGCATGACCTGCCACGCTCAGTTGGGGCTGCATCTCGTGACCGCAGAGCCGGGGAGCAACCGCGGGGCTTCTTCAGGCGCATGCCTGAGCTGGCATGACACTGCGTTGTTCTCCTGGGACGAGGACTCGCTTGCTGCAGAATCACTCCAGCGCTGCCCCTGCGGCCGTAATTCCCGTAACCGGTCGCTGACACCAGCGTGGCGCGAGCCCCATCGACTGCCCCAGATGATCTTGCAGAGAATCCAGCCAATTTTTGATTTCTGGAATCTTCCTCCACCCGGTGTTCTCGGAGCTGGATATCGAGCATGGAAGGGATTATCCATCAAGATGTCAGCAGGATCTGGCACATGCGCCTTCTGTGCCTGAAGGCGGCGCCCTGAATGCGGACCGTGTTCTGTCATCACCCTGTCGAGCTGGCGTGGCATACCGCTTCAGGAAGCACCGCGACGCGCGGAGCGAGTGCGCAGGCACCCCCTTCTGCCTGCTGGTGCACCGTCCGTTGCGGCGGCATGCCTGAGGGCTGGACTCAGAAGCCTCAGAAAACGCGCTGTACGGCGTTCTGATGGGCGTTCGACCCGCGGCGGAGGTCCTCCCGCGGCATGTTGCCTCTTTGCCCGTCAGATCGCCGTACAGGGTCTCCGCTTGGGGCGTCGCCCCAGTGCCGGCGAAGGTTGCGCTACCTGAGGAGTCCGGTCTTCTCCTCCAGGAGGATCAGCAGACCGGTCGCCGCTACGAATGTCATCGCGGCCCAGACGATGGGTTCGGCTGCGTTCTTGGTCACGTGGTCGCCGACGATGTAGGCGGCGAGCGCGGCCGCAGCCCCCGTCATCACCGCCAGGAGCACCGCCAGCACCTTGACCGTGGTGGTCTGTGGGTGCGAGGTGGCGACGGTGTGGCCGGTCGCACTGCTGGCTGCAGGTACGGGCTGTTCGTTGGTGTGTACCGTCATGGACGGGCCCTCCAAGGGTCTGGGGGCCTGCTCGCCACGATCCGCCAAGATTCCGACGGGCAGGCCCCGATTCGTGCCCCGGCGCGGCTGCGCCGGGAACGCTGATGCGGTGCTTTCGCCCCTGAGGCTGTGGCCTGGTGGGCCGAGCTTCTGAGGTGGATGTCCGTCCTGAGGCGTGGTGGCCGGACGGGCCGTACTCCGCTGGGGAGGGCACCGACAGTAGCCCCAGACACACCGTCACCTCGTGCTCGAAAGCAAGGCACTTACCGACAAGTAGGAAATAGCTCAGCGACTTCGCGTGCGCGTACCCGCGCGCGCGAGTGCGCGTGTGTGACGGAGTTCACCTCCGGGCCCGCTTCCGCCGCCTTGCCGCCTTACCTCTCAGGGACTTTTTGCGTCGAGGGGACGCTGCGGGCACCTCAAGCCAGCCGCCTTCACCCCCCAGATTTCCTCTGGTGCCCACGCCGTGACGGCGGTGGACCCGCCTGCGTTCCCGTTCCGCCTGCACGAGCCACCGGTCGTACTCGACAGGGGACAGATGCTGAGGGGGCCGGTTCGCTCTGCCCCGCCGGACAGAAGTGATTTCCCGTTGCCGCTGAGCCTGCTCCAAGGAATGACGAACGGACGCGAACCACTTGGTCACGGTCTTCAATGTGTACCCGGTTGTCTCCGCGAACTCCGTGGCCACGATGCCGACTTCCATCGCCCTGCGGACCAGCCCCCTGGCCTTAGCCGAAATCTTCCGTTCCGTCACAGCGGCATGTCGACGCCGCTCATCGACCCTACGGAGTTGATCCCAGGCCCTCTCAATGGAGACAGCCCGCACCCCACCCTTCTTCTTAGCCAGCCACCGCAGCACGGTCTTCAGCGCATAACCGGCCGCAAGGGCGGCCTCCTCAGCACTGACCCCAGCGGCAACGGCTTCCGCCACACGCTTGCGTGCTTCACGCAAGCCGTTCTCCTCGGCTGATCGAAAACGCTTGCGTCTGCGGTCGATGCGCATCAGCTCCACCCGGACCTCCCGGGCAACTTCCTCCAGCGTCTTCCCATGGCTGCACGGCCCTTTGACCATGGACACCCCCTCAGCGGCATCCTGCCAAGGGGAAGCACGCCCAGGCGAGGACAGCCCAAGCTGCGCCTCTGGCGATCATGGCCATATGCCCAACGCCTATTGATATGCGTCTCACATTTAAATCACCGCGCACTGAGACATCTCGCAGGCCACTTCAGAATCGAGAGGGAGTGACCAAGTACTGCCAATAGAACATGCTGCATCAAATTCGATGTCAGCCCGACTTGAGCGCGCGACCCCTCCCTCGTAGCCAGCCAGGCCCGCACTAGCGGGCCCGAGGGGACTGGAGGCGCAGCCGGAAGGACCGTTGAGGGCAGGGGAGCGCAGCGGACCCGCCCGGCCGGCCTGGAGCGTCAGCGAAGGGCCGGGTCCAGGACGAAGTCCTACTGCTCCGGGAGCGCAGCGGACGGAGCGTCAACCCGACTGCGCAGCAGTCGGGTTGTGCGGGACGCGCAGCGTCCCGCCAGCGCTCCCGCGGAGCGGGAGCGCAACAACCGCGCGCAGCGCGGTTGTTCGCTTGCACATCGCGCAGCGATGTGGTACCC
>KL568520.1:0-1414 GCA_000715605.1 Streptomyces speibonae
CGGGTGTGTCCAGTAGACGGCTGATCCAGCTTTTGTAGTGGTCAGTTGGCGGCCGGGGTGAGCCGGCCTTCGAAGGCGATCTGGAAGGCGTTCAGGGGTGCCTTCCAGCGCATGGTCCACCGCTTTCGGCCCTTGCCGGTCGGGTCCAGGCTCATGAGGGCCATGTAGACGCACTTCATGGCCGCGGCCTCGTTGGGGAAGTGTCCGCGGGCCCGGACGGCCTTGCGGATTCGGGCGTTGACGGACTCGATCGCGTTCGTCGAGCAGATGACCTTGCGGATCTCGACATCGAAGGAGAGGAAGGGCACGAACTCGGCCCAGGCGTTCTCCCAGAGCCGGATGACCGCCGGGTATTTCTTGCCCCAGGCTTCCTGGAACTCGCTGAACCGCTCGGTCGCGGCGGCCTCGTTCGGGGCCGTGTAGACGGGCTTGAGCGCCTTGGCGATCTTGTCCCAGTCCTGACGGGCCGCGTGCCGGAAGCTGTTCCTCAGCAGGTGAACGACGCAGGTCTGAACGATCGTTCGGGGCCAGACGGTCTCCACGGCCTCGGGCAGGCCCTTCAGTCCATCGCAGACCAGCATCAGCACATCATCAACGCCCCGGTTCTTCAGGTCCGTGAAGACGCTCAGCCAGTACTTCGCGCCCTCGCCGCCGTCGCCTGCCCAGATGCCCAGGATGTCGCGGTGTCCTTCGGCGGTCACGGCCATGACGACGTAGATCGGGCGGTTCGCGACCTGCCCGTCCCTGATCTTGACGTTGATGGCGTCGACAAACAGGACCGGGTAGACGCTGTCGAGCGGGCGGTTGGACCATTCCGCCATGCCGTCCATCACCTTGTCGGTAATCGTGGAGATGGTGGCCTTGGACACGCTCGCCCCGTAGACCTCGGCCAGGTGGGCGGAGATCTCGCCGTGCGTCAGGCCCTTCGCGGACAGCGACAGCACCATCTCGTCCACCCCGGACAGGCGGCGCTGCCGCTTCTTCACGATGGCCGGCTCGAACGTTCCGGCCACGTCCCGGGGCACCTTGACCTCGACCGGGCCGACATCGGTCAGCACCGTCTTCGCCCGCGTCCCGTTGCGGCTGTTGCCGCTGCCCCGACCCTCGGCATCGTGCTTCTCGTATCCGAGGTGATCGGTGATCTCGCCCTCCAGGGCGGACTCCAGGACCCGCTTGGTCAACTGTTGGAGCAGGCCGCCCTCCCCGGTCAGCTGCAGACCCTCCGACCGGGCCCGGTCCAAGAGCATCGCAACCAACTGCTCGTCACTCGCCGCCACGGTCTCCGCCGTCGGCTCGCTGCCCGGTATCTGCTCGATGGTGGTGTCGCTCATCTGGCGTCTCCTTGATCATCGGATCCGCCGATCATTGAACACTCCCCCGGTAGAGAAGACCGACGAGAGCGAGATCTTCCGCC
>KL568520.1:1670-4570 GCA_000715605.1 Streptomyces speibonae
GGTAGAGAAGACCGACGAGAGCGAGATCTTCCGCCGCTTCCAGGCGCAGTGCGATGAGATCGACCCGCAAAAACAGCTCTACACCGTGTACCGGTATCTCTGTGGCTATGCGCACCCTAGCTCGGTCAGTGCGTTCGCCTTCATCGAGCTCGGCACTGAGCCTCCCAGTCTGAGGAGCGAGCCGAAGGAGGGTTCGTCCTCGGTGGTGGAGGTGACGACGGCTATGTGCCTGATCTGGGCCGGCCGGGCATTCGACGAGATGGTCAATGGGAAGCCGCGGAAGCAGCTCCTGCGCTCCACGGCGAGAGAGCTGGGGCTCAAGCCGATGCTTCCGGCAATCAGCTAGAGGTGCGACTACGCCTTATGGTGCGGTTGTGGTGCGGCACCCGCTCACCGGTCTGGACAACAAAGAACCCCCGGGTCGATGACCTGGGGGTTTCGCATGGAGCGGGTGACGAGAATCGAACTCGCGCTCTCAGCTTGGGAAGCTGATGTTCTACCATTAAACTACACCCGCGTAAGCTCCAGACCCCGTCGCACCGACCGCGTCCGGACGCGTGCTCACTCTACCTCATGCCTGGCTCCCGGTGTATCAACCCCTGGGGGCCTGACTGTGTTTCAGGCGTGGATGCGGCTGCGGGGGGCAGTCGTCGGGGCGTACCGTGAAGCGGAGGCGCGCGTGCGGGGTGCCGCCTGGAGGGTCGTTCCTTTGATCCCGTAACGTGGCTTTTGTCGTCAGGGCAGTTAGCCAGACGCGGCTCTTGGGGAAGGGACTCTTGGACTTGATGGAGCGCACCGTCGTCCGCTGTGCCGATGGGCACGTGTTCACCGCCGCCTCGTTCCCGATGCAGCAGGCCGAGCGACTCGGCCCCGGCCGGCTTCTGCGGTGTCCGCGCTGTGCGCGGCTTCGCAGTGTCGTGCCGGTCAGCCTGCAGAAGCGGTAGCGCGGGGAAGGCAGACAGAGGGCGTGGGCGCGCGGGGCGGCCGGTTGTGGCCGCTGCGCGCGCCTTGCGTATTCTCGGGGCGTGCTTCTCTCAGACAAGGACATCCGGGCCGAGATCGACGCCGGGCGGGTGCGGATCGATCCCTACGACGCATCCATGGTGCAGCCGTCCAGCATCGACGTACGCCTCGACCGTTACTTCCGGGTGTTCGAGAATCACCGGTACCCCCACATCGATCCCTCCGTCGAGCAGGTGGACCTGACCCGGCTGGTGGAGCCGGAGGGGGACGAGCCGTTCATCCTGCACCCCGGGGAGTTCGTGCTGGCCAGCACGTACGAGGTCATCACGCTGCCCGACGACCTCGCCTCGCGGCTCGAGGGGAAGAGCTCGCTGGGGCGGCTGGGGCTGGTCACCCACTCCACCGCCGGGTTCATCGACCCCGGGTTCTCCGGGCACGTCACCCTCGAGCTGAGCAACCTCGCCACGCTCCCGATCAAGCTCTGGCCCGGTATGAAGATCGGGCAGCTCTGTATGTTCCGGCTCACCTCGCCCGCCGAGCACCCGTACGGCAGTGAGCGGTACGGCTCGCGCTACCAGGGGCAGCGGGGGCCGACGGCCTCGCGGTCGTTCCTCAACTTCCACCGGACGCAGGTGTGAGCGGCGTGCGCGAGAACCTCAGCTACGAGCAGTTCGGCGTCGCCGTCCGCGAGCTCGCCCAGGCCATCGCCGACGACGGCTACCGGCCCGACGTGGTGCTCAGCATCGCCCGCGGCGGGGTCTTCGTCGCCGGCGGGCTCGCCTACGCGCTCGACTGCAAGAACATCCATCTGGTCAACGTGGAGTTCTACACGGGCGTGGGGACGACGCTCGAGATGCCCGTCATGCTCGCCCCCGTGCCCAACGCCATCGACTTCACCGACAAGAAGGTGCTGATCGCGGACGACGTCGCCGACACCGGCAAGACGCTCAAGCTCGTCCGTGACTTCTGCCTCGACGCGGTCGCCGAGGTGCGCAGCGCCGTCGTCTACGAGAAGTCGCAGTCGCTGGTGAAGTGCGAGTACGTGTGGAAGCGGACCGATGAGTGGATCAACTTCCCGTGGAGCGTTCAGCCGCCGGTCGTGCGGCGGGACGGGCAGGTGCTCGACGCCTGAGGGCGGGTGAGGGGGCGTAGAGGCTTCTTCCCGGACATGAGACGAGGGGCCCCACGAGCGAGGGGCCCCTCGTCTCATGTGCCGAGCGTGGGTCAGAACGTGCCCAGCTTCACGATCGACAGCAGGGCGACCAGCTGGATCGCGGACGCGCCCAGGGCCTTGGGCCAGGGCAGGTCGTGGGAGCGGCTGACCATGACCGTGAGGAGGGCGCCGGCCGCGACCCAGGTGGCCCAGCCGAGCATCTGGACGAAGGCCGCGTCGCCGCCGGCGAACATGGCGAAGACCAGGCGGGGCGCGTCCGTGATGGACATGATCAGCATGGAGAGGCCGACCGTGGGCTGCCACGCCCCGTCGCCGCCGAGCTGGCGGGCCAGGGTGTGGGTGACCACACCGAGGATGAAGGCGCTGATCACCATCGCGACGGCCGTCGTCAGGACGATCGGGACCGCGTTGGAGAGCGTGGCGTTGATCGCGTCCTCGCGGGCGCCGTCGAAGCCGAAGACGGCGAGCAGGCCGTAGAGGAAGGTGACGATGAGGGCGGGGCCCCACATCGTGTAGTCGCGCATCTGGAGGAAGGTCTGCGCGGGGGACAGGACGATGCCCTTCAGCAGGTCCTTCCAGTGCAGCCGGGGACCGACCGGTCCGGGCGGCGCGGCCGAGCCGGCGCGGTAGGTCTCGCCCTGATGGTAGGAGTCGTCGATGGAGAAGGCCTGGGTGTGGCCCGGGTTGTTCGCCGCGTACGGATCGTGCGGGGCGCCGCCGTGGGGGTGGGCGCCGTCGCCGAAGTACTCGGGCTCGCCGTGAC
>KL568520.1:4830-5210 GCA_000715605.1 Streptomyces speibonae
GCTGCGGCGCCTGCGGGTAGCCGTACGACGGCGCCGGCGGCGTCTGCTGTCCGTGCGGCGCGCCGTTGTTGTTCCGTCCGCGTCCCATCCTGAATCCAGCCACGTCATCGAACGTACCTGGTCCGTGGCGGCGGCGTGCCGGACCCCCGCTTTCGGGCGGGGGTTTGCGGCCGAGCTGTGACATCCCCTAAGGGGTCGTCAGGCCGGGCGTCCGTCCTCCGTAGGGCGGCGGGTCGGTCCGGTCCTACGGAGGACGGAGGCGCGGGGCCGGTCAGTCGGCGAAGTCGGAGCCGAAGTACGGGGTGCCCGGCCTGGATGCGAGGGGTGCCTGGCGGGGAGGGGTGTAACGCCGCGAGCGAGCCGTCCGTACACCCCCGACA
>KL568520.1:5412-7416 GCA_000715605.1 Streptomyces speibonae
CGGGGAGGGGTGTAACGCCGCGAGCGAGCCGTCCGTACACCCCCGACACCCCCCGAAGACCCCCAGCACCCCCCGAACACACCGAAGGGGCCGCCCACCCGGGCGGCCCCTTCGTGCACCGCGGCGGTGCCGCGTATGCGCGCGTTACTTCACTGGCTCCGGCTCCGGGGCGTCCTCGTTCTCCTCGTCGCCCGCCGGGTCGACCGGGGTCTTGACGGACTCCAGCAGCAACTGGGCCACGTCGACGACCTGGACGGACTCCTTGGCCTTGCCGTCGTTCTTCTTGCCGTTGACCGAGTCGGTCAGCATGACCAGGCAGAACGGGCAGGCCGTGGAGACGATGTCGGGGTTCAGCGCCAGCGCCTCGTCGACGCGCTCGTCGTTGATGCGCTTGCCGATCCGCTCCTCCATCCACATCCGCGCGCCGCCGGCGCCGCAGCAGAAGCCGCGCTCCTTGTGGCGGTGCATCTCCTCGTTGCGCAGGCCCGGGACCTTGCCGATGATCTCGCGCGGAGGCGTGTAGATCTTGTTGTGGCGGCCCAGGTAGCACGGGTCGTGGTAGGTGATGAGGCCCTCGACCGGGGTGACCGGGATCAGCTTGCCCTCGTCCACCAGGTGCTGGAGCAGCTGGGTGTGGTGGATGACCTCGTAGTCGCCGCCGAGCTGCGGGTACTCGTTGCCGAGGGTGTTGAGGCAGTGCGGGCAGGTGGCGACGATCTTCTTCGCCGACTTGGGCTTCCTCGACTCGGGTGTGACGTTGCCCTCGTCGTCCGTCTCCTCGCCGAAGGCCATGTTCAGCGTGGCGACGTTCTCCATGCCGAGCTCCTGGAACAGGGGCTCGTTGCCGAGGCGCCGCGCGGAGTCACCGGTGCACTTCTCGTCGCCGCCCATGATCGCGAACTTGACGCCCGCGATGTGCAGCAGCTCGGCGAAGGCCTTGGTGGTCTTCTTGGCGCGGTCCTCCAGGGCGCCGGCGCAGCCGACCCAGTACAGGTACTCGACCTCGGAGAGGTCCTCGATGTCCTTGCCGACGACGGGGACCTCGAAGTCGACCTCCTTGGTCCACTCCAGGCGCTGCTTCTTCGCCAGGCCCCAGGGGTTGCCCTTCTTCTCCAGGTTCTTGAGCATCGTGCCCGCCTCGGACGGGAACGCGGACTCGATCATGACCTGGTAGCGGCGCATGTCGACGATGTGGTCGACGTGCTCGATGTCGACCGGGCACTGCTCGACGCAGGCGCCGCAGGTGGTGCAGGACCACAGGACGTCGGGGTCGATGACGCCGCCCGTGGCGAAGCCGCTGTCGGAGACGGGCTCGGCGGTGCCGATCAGCGGGCGCTCGGCCTCGGCGAGGGCGGCGGCCGGGACGCCGGCCAGCTGCTCCTCGGACGCCTTCTCCTCGCCCTCCATGGTCTTGCCGCCGCCCGCGAGCAGGTACGGCGCCTTGGCGTGCGCGTGGTCGCGCAGGGACATGATCAGGAGCTTGGGGGAGAGCGGCTTGCCGGTGTTCCAGGCGGGGCACTGCGACTGGCAGCGGCCGCACTCGGTGCAGGTGGAGAAGTCCAGCAGGCCCTTCCAGGAGAACTGCTCGACCTGGGAGACGCCGAAGACGTCGTCGTCACCGGGGTCGGTGAAGTCGATGGGCTTGCCGCCGCTCGTCATGGGCTGCAGGGCGCCCAGGGCGGTGCCGCCGTCGGCCTCGCGCTTGAACCAGATGTTGGGGAAGGCGAGGAAGCGGTGCCAGGCCACGCCCATGTTGGGGGTCAGCGAGACCACGATCATCCAGATGAACGAGGTCCCGATCTTGATCATGGCGACCAGGTAGACCAGGTTCTGCAGGGTGCCGACGGACAGGTTGTCGAAGGCGAGGACCAGCGGGTAGGACGCGAAGTACGACGCCTCGTAGGCGTCCACGTGGTGCAGGGCGCCCTCCAGGCCGCGCAGCACGTAGATGGCCAGGCCGATGGTGAGGATGACGTACTCGACGAAGTACGCCTGGCCGCCTTG
>KL568520.1:7605-10575 GCA_000715605.1 Streptomyces speibonae
TAGATGGCCAGGCCGATGGTGAGGATGACGTACTCGACGAAGTACGCCTGGCCCGCCTTGGAGCCGGCGAAGCGGGACTTGCGGCCGGGGCGGGACGGCAGGCTCAGCAGCCGGATGACGATGAGTACGGCGATGCCGAGCACGGTCATCACGCCGATGAACTCGATGTACATCTCGAACGGCAGGAAGCCGCCCAGGACCGGCAGCACCCAGTCGGCCTGGAAGAGCTGGCCGAAGGCCTGCGCGAGGGTCGGCGGCAGCGTCAGGAAGCCGACGGCGACGAACCAGTGGGCGATGCCGACGATGCCCCACCGGTTCATGCGGGTGTGGCCGAGGAACTCCCGCACCAGGGTCACACTGCGCTGGTAGGGGTTGTCGGTCCGGGTGCCGGCCGGGACCGGCTGGCCCAGCTTGAAGTACCGGACGAACTGGCCGATCGCGCGTGCGAGCAGCGCAACGCCGACCACGGTCAGGACCAGCGACACGATGATCGCGGCGAGTTGCATGGGGGCTCCTCGGGCCTGCGAGGGTTTGGGGAGGGTTGGGAAGGGTTTTCCTGGTGTCCTCGGGGGCTCCACTACGGCTTACCCGAGATTACTAAGCGGTAACTTATGCAGTCCGTACGAGACTACCCCGATCCCCGGCCGCACTGTAGCCGGGCACGGAGTGATCTGAATCGCTGAGGGTCGCCTACCGGGGCGGCCCTCGCGGGCGTCCCGGATGGCGTCCAGGATCCGATCGTGTTATTCGCGCGAAATCGGTCCATACGCACCTAACTTATATCCGTGCTCTATGGGATCGCCGCCGCCGCCACCGCCCTGCTGCTCTCCGCCCTCCTCACGGGAGTGCTGCGGGTCCCCGCCCTGCGCCTGGGCATCCTCGACCGCAGACGGCGGCGCCCGGTGCCGCTGTCCGGGGGAGTGGCCGTCGGCCTGGTCACCGGCCTGCTCGCGGCCGGCGGGGACGCGGCCGGTGTCGCGCCGCTCGGGAACGGGGTGGGGCGGCTGCTGGCGGCGGGCGCGTGCGTGGGCGTGCTCGGGCTCGCCGTCGACCTGTGGCGGCTGCGCTGGTGGGTCCCCTTCGCCGGTACGGCCGTGGCGGCGGCGCTCGTGGTGCCGTACGAGTGGACCGGCGTGCCGGGCGGGGTGCTCGCCGCGGGGTGGATCACCGCCGTCACCGCCGCCTTCCGGGGGCTGGACCACGCCGACGGGGTGGCGGGCACGGTGGGGGCGGTGACCGCGTTCGGGGTGGCGGCCTGCGCGGCGGCCGAGCTGATGGACGGGCTCGCGGTGCTGGTGAGCGTGCTGGCCGCCGCGCTCGCCGGGTTCCTGCTGCACAACTGGCACCCCGCGCGGGCGGCGCTCGGGGCGGGCGGGTCCCTGTTCACCGGGTTCGTGATCGCCTCGGCGGCGGTGTTCGTGCGGGCCGGGCAGGGCATCGGCGCCGGGGCCGGGGTGCTGTACGCGCTGACGGCGGTGACCTGCGCGGACGCCGTGCTGGTGGTGCTCGCGCGGCGGCTGGCGCGGTGGCCGGTGACGCGCGGCAGGCCGGACCATCTGGGGCACCGGCTGCGGCGGCTCGGGATCGCCCATCGCGCGGTGACGGTGTTGATCGGTGCGGCCTCGCTGGGCGGGGTACTGGTGGGGGTGGCCGTGCACGCCGGGCGGGTGCCCGGGAGCGCGGTGCTGTGGGTGGCGGCGGTCGCGGCGGTGATCGTCCTCGCGTTCGTCCGTCTGCCCGTCACCCCTGTTTTCCGTCCGCGTCAACGCTCTTCCAGCGTGTCGTCGCAGGTCACAGGGCAGTTGCGTGTAAGGAACGGATAAGAGTTGAGTCAGGCCGACTCAGTTCTGTTGACCGTTGCGGCGGCCGTCATGCATGCTTGAGTCCGTTCCACTCAAGTCAGCTGGAGGAATCGAAATGGCACGTGCGGTCGGCATCGACCTGGGCACGACTAACTCCGTCGTCAGCGTTCTGGAGGGCGGCGAGCCCACCGTCATCACCAACGCCGAGGGCGCCAGGACCACGCCGTCCGTCGTCGCCTTCGCCAAGAACGGTGAGGTGCTGGTCGGCGAGGTGGCCAAGCGCCAGGCGGTCACGAACGTCGACAGGACCATCCGGTCGGTCAAGCGTCACATGGGCACCGACTGGAAGATCGAGCTCGACGGCAAGCCCTTCAACCCGCAGCAGATCAGCGCCTTCGTGCTGCAGAAGCTGAAGCGCGACGCCGAGTCGTACCTGGGCGAGAAGGTCACGGACGCCGTCATCACCGTTCCGGCGTACTTCAACGACGCCGAGCGCCAGGCGACCAAGGAGGCCGGTGAGATCGCCGGTCTGAACGTGCTGCGCATCGTCAACGAGCCCACGGCCGCCGCGCTGGCGTACGGCCTGGACAAGGACGAGCAGGTCATCCTGGTCTTCGACCTCGGTGGCGGTACGTTCGACGTCTCGCTGCTGGAGATCGGCGACGGTGTCGTCGAGGTGAAGGCCACCAACGGTGACAACAACCTCGGTGGTGACGACTGGGACCAGCGCATCGTCGACTACCTGGTCAAGCAGTTCCAGTCGGGCCACGGCGTGGACCTCGGCAAGGACAAGATGGCGCTGCAGCGTCTGCGCGAGGCCGCCGAGAAGGCGAAGATCGAGCTGTCCTCGTCCACCGAGACGACGATCAACCTGCCCTACATCACGGCCTCCGCCGAGGGCCCGCTGCACCTGGACGAGAAGCTCACCCGCGCCCAGTTCCAGCAGCTCACCGCTGACCTGCTCGAGCGCTGCAAGACGCCGTTCCACAACGTCATCAAGGACGCCGGCATCTCCGTCAACGAGATCGACCACGTGGTCCTCGTCGGCGGTTCCACCCGTATGCCCGCCGTCGCCGACCTGGTCAAGGAGCTGACCGGCGGCAAGGAGGCCAACAAGGGCGTCAACCCGGACGAGGTCGTCTCCATCGGCGCCGCGCTCCAGGCCGGC
>KL568520.1:10823-14874 GCA_000715605.1 Streptomyces speibonae
GGCGGCATCATGACCAAGCTGATCGAGCGCAACACCACGATCCCGACGAAGCGCTCCGAGATCTTCACCACGGCCGAGGACAACCAGCCGTCCGTGCAGATCCAGGTCTACCAGGGCGAGCGCGAGATCGCCGCGTACAACAAGAAGCTCGGCATGTTCGAGCTGACCGGTCTGCCGCCGGCGCCGCGCGGCGTCCCGCAGATCGAGGTGTCCTTCGACATCGACGCCAACGGCATCATGCACGTCACGGCCAAGGACCTCGGCACCGGGAAGGAGCAGAAGATGACCGTCACCGGCGGCTCCTCGCTCCCGAAGGACGAGGTCGACCGGATGCGCCAGGAGGCCGAGAAGTACGCGGAGGAGGACCACGCCCGCCGCGAGGCCGCCGAGTCCCGCAACCAGGGCGAGCAGCTCGTCTACCAGACCGAGAAGTTCCTCGCGGACAACGCCGACAAGGTCCCCGGCGACGTCAAGACGGAGGTCGAGGGCGCCGTCGCCGAGCTGAAGGAGAAGCTCAAGGGCGACGACACCGCCGAGATCCGTACGGCCACGGAGAAGGTCGCGGCCGTCTCCCAGAAGCTGGGCCAGGCCATGTACGCCGACGCGCAGGGCGCCCAGGCGGCCGGCGGCGCGTCCGCCGGTGCCGGAGAGGCCAAGGCCGACGACGACGTCGTCGACGCCGAGATCGTCGACGAGGACCGGAAGGACGGTGCGGCGTGACCGAGGAGACCCCGGGCTTCGACGAGCAGTCGCAGCAGCCCGACGTCCCCTCCGGCGCCACCTCCGACGACGCCGAGCCGAAGGCCGCCGAGACGCCTCCCGCGGAGGAGACGGCGGCCCCGGCCGGGGACACGGACCGCGAAGCGGCTCTGGTGGCGCAGCTCGACCAGGTGCGCACGGCGCTCAACGAGCGCACGGCGGACCTCCAGCGTCTCCAGGCGGAGTTCCAGAACTACCGCCGGCGGGTGGAGCGGGACCGGGTCGCGGTCAAGGAGGTCGCCGTGGCGAACCTCCTGACCGAGCTGCTTCCCGTGCTCGACGACATCGGCCGGGCCCGTGAACACGGTGAACTGGTCGGCGGCTTCAAGTCCGTCGCGGAGTCGCTGGAGACCACGATGGCCAAGCTGGGCCTCCAGCAGTTCGGCAAGGAGGGCGAGCCCTTCGACCCGACGATCCACGAGGCCCTGATGCACAGCTACGCGCCGGACGTCACCGAGACGACGTGCGTGGCGATCCTGCAGCCCGGGTATCGCATCGGCGAGCGCACCATCCGCCCCGCGCGGGTGGCCGTCGCCGAACCGCAGCCGGGCGCGCAGACGGTCAAGCAGCCGGCCGAGGAGCCCGCCGAGGCGCAGGACGGATCGGAGAACAAGGAGAGCGGTGGCCCGGACGAGGGCTGACGCGGGAGTTGACGCAGGAAAGGAGGGACGTCGGGGATGAGCACCAAGGACTTCATCGAGAAGGACTACTACAAGGTCCTCGGCGTCCCCAAGGACGCCACCGAGGCCGAGATCAAGAAGGCGTACCGGAAGCTCGCCCGCGAGTACCACCCGGACGCCAACAAGGGCAACGCCAAGGCGGAGGAGCGGTTCAAGGAGATCTCCGAGGCGCACGACGTCCTCGGCGACCCCAAGAAGCGCAAGGAGTACGACGAGGCGCGCGCGCTCTTCGGCAACGGAGGATTCCGTCCGGGGCCGGGCGCGGGCGGCGGCTCCTTCAACTTCGACCTCGGTGACCTCTTCGGAGGCCAGCCCGGCGGCCAGGCGGGCGGCGGCTTCGGCGGCGGCCTGGGTGACGTCTTCGGGGGCCTGTTCAACCGCGGCGGCGCGGGAGGACCCACGCGGACCCAGCCGCGGCGCGGTCAGGACATCGAGTCCGAGGTGACGCTCAGCTTCACCGAGGCGATCGAGGGCGCGACCGTCCCGCTGCGGATGTCCTCGCAGGCGGCCTGCAAGGCCTGTTCGGGCACCGGCGACAAGAACGGCACACCGCGCGTGTGCCCGACCTGCGTCGGCACCGGACAGGTGGCGCGGGGCTCCGGCGGCGGCTTCTCGCTCACCGACCCGTGCCCCGACTGCAAGGGCCGCGGTCTGATCGCGGAGGACCCCTGCGAGGTCTGCAAGGGCAGCGGCCGGGCCAAGTCCTCGCGGACGATGCAGGTACGCATCCCCGCGGGCGTCAGCGACGGGCAGCGGATCCGGCTGCGCGGCAAGGGCGCGCCGGGCGAGCGCGGCGGACCGGCCGGCGACCTGTATGTCGTCGTGCACGTCGGCAGCCACCCGGTGTTCGGCCGCAAGGGCGACAACCTGACCGTCACGGTCCCGGTGACGTTCGCCGAGGCTGCCCTCGGCGGCGAGGTCCGGGTCCCGACGCTCGGGGGTCCGCCGGTCACGCTGAAGCTGCCGCCGGGCACGCCCAACGGCCGCACCATGCGGGCGCGGGGCAAGGGCGCGGTCCGCAAGGACGGCACGCGCGGTGATCTGCTGGTCACCGTCGAGGTGAGTGTTCCCAAGGACCTGTCGGGGAAGGCTCGTGACGCGCTGGAGGCGTATCGCGAGGCGACCGCGGACGAGGATCCGCGGGCGGAGCTGTTCCAGGCCGCGAAGGGAGCTTGATTTCAGATGGACGGCCGTCGACGTAATCCGTATGAACTGACTCAGGACACCCCGGTCTACGTCATCTCGGTGGCGGCCCAGCTCTCCGGCCTGCACCCGCAGACCCTGCGCCAGTACGACCGTCTGGGGCTGGTGTCCCCGGACCGTACGGCCGGCCGGGGCCGGCGCTACTCGGCCCGGGACATCGAACTGCTCCGTCAGGTGCAGCAGTTGTCGCAGACCGAGGGTATCAATCTGGCCGGAATCAAGCGCATCATCGAACTGGAGAACCAGGTCGCGGCCCTGCAGGCGCGGGTCGCGGAGCTGGAGGACGCGCTGGACGGTGCCGCGGCGACGATGCGTCAGCGCGAGGCCGCGGTGCACGCGTCGTACCGCCGGGACCTGGTGCCGTACCAGGAGGTGCAGCAGACCAGTGCGCTGGTGGTGTGGCGGCCGAAACGGCAGCAGACCGACTGACCGGCGCCTGACCTCGGAAAAGGGGCCCGGTGCCACGACGAACTCGTCGTGGCACCGGGCCCCTTCCCTTCTGTCCGGCCACATCTGTGACTATGGTATGGCTGCGTGTCCAGATGATCCACGCTGTGCCTTCGCGGGCCGCACACGAGTTCAGCGCACGGTGCTGTGTCCATCTCGTTAAGTGGTCGCCCTTGACTCCGGCGGGGGCGAAAGCGTTGGCTTTCAGTCACATGGGTCGCAAAGCTGTGCCCACGTCCAAAACGCACCTGAAGGTAGCCCTCGCATGCGTCGTATCGCCATATCCGTGGCCGCCACCTCGATGTCCGTCATGCTCGCCGCCGGCTGCGGTGTGCTCAACGCGGCGGAGAGCAGCGACGACGCGAGCCCGGCCAAGGGCGACTACATCACCGTGGGGCTGCTGCTCCCGGAGAAGGCCAACACGCGGTACGAGCAGTTCGACTACCCCATTTTCAAGCGCAAGGTGGGCGAACTCACCAACAGCCAGGGCAAGGTCGAGTACGCCAACGCGGAGGCGGACGCCGACAAGCAGGAGAGCCAGCTGCAGCGGATGATCGACGACAAGGTCGACGTCATCGTGCTGGACGCGGTGGACGCCCACGCCATCGCGGGCGGGGTGAAGAAGGCCAAGGAAGCGGGCATCCCGGTCATCGCCTACGACCGGCTCGCCGAGGGCCCGATCGACGCGTACATCTCCTTCGACAACGAACTCGTCGGCGAGGTGCAGGCGCGCAGTCTGCTGGAGGCGTTCGAGGGCGACCTCAGCGTCAGCGACAAGATCGTGATGATGAACGGCTCGTCGACCGACCCCAACGCCAAGCAGTTCAAGGCGGGCGCGCTCTCCGAGCTCAAGGGCAAGGTGACGGTCGCCAAGTCCTACGACACCAAGGACTGGAAGCCGGAGAACGCCCAGGCCAACATGACCGAGGCGATCAACGCGATCGGCGTGGACGACATCAAGG
>KL568520.1:15119-17887 GCA_000715605.1 Streptomyces speibonae
GGCATCGTCAAGGCCCTGCGTGCGGCCGGCGTGACCGACCTGCCCCCGATCACCGGCCAGGACGCCGAACTCGCGGCGGTGCAGCGCATCATCACCGGCGAGCAGTACATGAGCGTGTACAAGTCGTACCCGGAGGAGGCCGAGAGCGCCGCGGAGATGGCGGTGGCGAGGGTCCAGGGCCGCGACATCCAGTTCGACGCCCTGACCCGTGACCGCGTGGACAGCCCCACCGAGAAGGACATCCCCGCCCAGCTCGTCCCCGTGGTCGCCCTGACGCAGGACAACATCAAGGAAACCGTCATCGCCGACGGCATCTACGAGATCGGCGACATCTGCACGGCCGACTTCAAGTCCGCCTGCGACGACATCAAGCTGAAGTAGCCCCCGCCCCACCTCCGGCCACCCTCCGGTCCCCGAACCGGCGGGTGGCTTTTTCACGCCGTTTCCCGCGCAGGTGACACATCCGTCAAGAACGGCCCGAATGGTCCCCGGACAACGCGGCGACATCGCTGCCAACGCCCATCTCGCCATCCCGGTGGGGTTCACAAAGCACGCTTTGCGTGGCATTCCGGGGCGGGTGCGGTGCGGAGTCACGTTGCGGGAGCGGGGACGGTCCGCGCATAGTTGCGCCTGCGGAAAGGGCTGGCGTTCCGAGGCGGGGCCGACCGACCGAGGAGCTGGAACCGGGGGTGGGATGGGCGATGGCCGGGCACGGGACGGACGGGCATCCACACGGTGCTGACCGACTGTGCGAGGCCGGGGATCGCGTGTATTCCCGGGCCGTACGGCGCGGACGGCTGCCGCGCCGGGAGGCGGAACCGGTGCCGTGCCTGCTGGAGCTGGCCCTGCTGCACCCGGACCCGGACGACATGGACTGGCTCGTGCCGACCGCTCCGCAGGAGGTCATGACCCGGCTGCTGCGCGGGATGTACGACGAGGTGAGCGCGAGTCAGCGCCGGGTCGGCTCGGCCGTGGCGGCGGTCGAGTGGTACGCCGGACTGGGCCGTCAGGTGCCCGCGGCGCCGTCGACGGCGGAGGGCCCGGCGATCCGGGTGCTGGACGGGCTCGCGCGGATCCAGGCGGCCATGGACGAGGCGACGCAGGCGTGCACGAGCGAGGTGCTCACCGTCCAGCCCGGCGGCATCCGGCGGGAGGCGGAGCTGTCGGAGGGCCTGCACCGGGCGATGGCGCTGCGCGGGCGGGGCGTGCGGATGCGGGACCTGTACACCCATGTCGCCCGGCACGGGCACGGGTTGCTCTCCTATCTGGAGCTGATGGGCGACGCGGTGGAGGCGCGCACGCTGGACGAGGTGATCGAGCGGCTGATCCTCTTCGACCGCACGGTCGCCTTCATCCCCGCGAACGCCGAGCGCACCATGGCGCTGGAGCTGCGCCACCCGGCGCTGGTGGAGTACCTGGGCACGGTCTTCGAGCGGTTGTGGCGGCTCGCCATCCCGCTGACCGCCCCGCTGCCCGACACCGGCATCGAGGGCATCTCGCACCGGGAGCAGTCCATCGCGGCGCTGCTCGCGGAGGGGCACCAGGACGCGGTGATCGCGGAGCGGCTGGGCATCAGCGTGCGGACGTGCCGGGCGCACATCGCCCGCCTGTCGGAGACGCTGGGGGCGGCGAGCCGTACGCAACTGGGCGTGCGGATCGCCCAGGCGGGCCTCGACGGCTCCCGCGACCCCACGGTCACTCTGACCGCTCGAGAATCCCGGACTGCCCGATGAGGTAACCGAGCTGGGCCCGGCTGTTGCTGCCGAGGGTGGCGGCGAGTTTGGCGATGTGGACGCGTGCGGTGCGGACGTTCATGCCGAGACGGTCGGCGATGACGGCGTCCGTGTGGCCTTCGACCAGCAGGCGGGCGATGGAGCGCTGGCGGAGGCTGATCCCGTCCGGTGAGGGCGGCTGGACGGCCTGGGGGTACATCGGGGTCGCCAGGTGCCACAGGCGGTCGAACGCGGTGATGAAGAAGGTGATCAGGGCGGGATGACGGACCTCGAGTGCGAGAGTGCGCTCGGCGTTCGCGGGGACGAAGGCCACCGTGCGGTCGAAGAGGATCAGCCGTTCGGTGACCTCGTCCAGGGTGCGCGCCTGGACGTCGCCCGACAGGAGTTCGTAGCGGGCGAGCACGGTGGGTGAGTGCCGCAGCGTGTGCTGGTAGAGCGTGCGGATGCGGCCGCCACGGTCGAGGAACGCCTGGTCCCGCTGCAACGCCAGTTGGTGGATGTGGGTGAGTGGGCCGTTGTGCCCACTGTGCGGATGGATGGCCAGGACTTGATCCGTGGCCCGGGTCAGTTCCTCGGCGATCGCCTCGTTGATCTGCTCCTTTCCGCTGAGGATGCTGAGCGTCGGCGTGCTCTCGGCCTGCGCCGCCGGTGCGCCGGGTCGCATGAGCGAATGAAAGGTTTCGGCCAGTCGTTCTTCGCGGCGCCGTTCTTCGGCTATGCGTTCCTCGGAGTGGCGCAGCAGCCGCTGGAGGGCGACGGTCGGCGCGACGGGCTCCAGCCGGCCCACGTCCTCGACGGCGGGACGCAGCAGGCCCAGGTGCACCGCGCAGGGCGCCTGCTGTGCTTCCTGGGGAGTCAGCCGTCCGTGGGTGAGGGCTCTCTCGTAGAGTTCGGCGCCCGCAGCGCAGAGCTCCTCCATGGGGTGCTCCGCGTGTGCCACGCCGGTCACTTGGAGCCGCCATCGTTTTCGAGGATCCCCGACTGGGCGATCAGATAACCGAGTTGGGCGCGGCTGCCGCTGCCGAGGGCGGGCGC
>KL568520.1:18134-37098 GCA_000715605.1 Streptomyces speibonae
GCCGCTGCCGAGGGCGGACGCCAGTTTCGCTATGTGGGCGCGGCAGGTGCGGACGTTCATGCCGAGACGGCGGGCGATCGCCTCGTCGACGTGGCCCTCCACGAGGAGCTTGGCTATGGAGTGCTGGATGTCGGTGAGGCCGTCGGGGGCGGGTTCGTACGGGGCGCCCGCGTTCAGTGAGACCGCTCGGGTCCACATGAACTCGAACACCTTGATCAGGTAGCGGACGAGGCCCGGGTGGCGCAGCTCCAGGGCCACCTGCCGGTCGTCGCGGGTGGGGATGAAGGCGACGGTCTCGTCGCAGATGATGAGCCGCTCCACGAGTTCGTCGATGGTGCGGTACTCGACCTTGGCGGCGTCGAACTGGGCGACGTACGCCAGGGTTTCGGGGCTGTGGCGGGCGGTGTGCTGGTAGAGGGTCCGGATGCGCACCCCGCGCTCGGTCATCTGCCGGTCGCGTTCGAGCCCCTGGGCCATGGTGTGCTCCAGACGGCGGCCGCCCGGCTGGACGGAGAGCATCTCGAACCGGCACTGGGAGGTGGCCAGGTCAAGGGCGGCGTTGATCCGGTCGAACCCCTCGAGCACGGTCATCGAATGGGTACTCATCGTGGTCTGCGCGCTGACGGCCATGAACGGCTCGAACGCGTCGGCGAGCTCGATGGACATCCGCCGGCGTTCGGTGATCTCCCGCTCCAGGGGGTTGAGCCGCTGCGCCAGGGCAACCGCCGGGGAAACCGGACGAAGCCAGGCGGGGTCGTCGGGATCGGGGTGAAGCAGGGCGAGTTCCATCAGACAGGGAGCGGGATCCGCGTCCGCGCGCGGGATCCGGCCTGCGCGCAGTGCGTCGGCATAGAGACGGCTCCCGGCCTCACACAGTTCGGTCACCGCATGGGGATGCGTCTCATTGGTCCGATTCGTTGTCAAATCTCCACCCCCCAGGGTCCTGAACATGCAGGAACATGATGCACCGATTGTGTGGCCATGACGTGCCCGAATGAGCCATCGTCGTACTTGACGGGGGAAGGGTGACTTTCGAGTGAGGACGAAGCCGACTATGCGCAAGAGAACGCTTCGCTCGGTACTTGTCGCCGCCTTCTCTGCCGTTATGGCCTTCGGAGTGCTGAGTGGCCTGGCCGGCACGAAGGGCGACGTCCGGGCTGACAGCAGTTGGGGGCCGGTAGCGGCGGAGAAGTCCGCACCCCCTGACAGCACCTGGGGCGTGGTTCAACCGCGGCTCGCCGACGACAGTACGTGGGGCTGAGCGATGACCACCCCACCCGATGACCGATCCTTCCGCCGTGAGATGGCGACCGCCTACCGATCCGGATGGCACTTCATCGACCTGGTCACCGCCCTCCCTCACAGCGGTGACTCGTTGATGGTGACCGTGTTCGGTGAGCCGGTCGTCGTCACGCGGGACGAGGACGGCGACGTACGGGCGTACCGGTGCCTGCGGCGGCCCAGGGGTGCTCCGAAGCCCGTGCGATGTGCCATCCGGTACGGAATGATCTTTGTGAACCTGGACCAGCGGGACCATCGGCAGGTGGAGTCCGACTCCCCCGCCCCCCGGACCATTTCGGCCACCCCCCGCAGTGCCTGACGCGATTCCCCCGTCGTAACAGATCGCGCAGGTGCTTCCCCCCGCAGCGGCGTCACCGTGACCTGAACACGGTGACGCCGCTGCAGTTTTGTGGGACATTTCCGGGTATCGGCCGGATCGGGTGATGGCCGGAAGCGGTCGCTCGCCGGTGCGCATGGCACCGCCCGCCTCACGCACGCCCCAGCGCCCGTGTGAGCGCGATCTCGATGACCACCCGGGACGGGTTCGGCGACGGCGTCCGTCCGTAGCGTTCCGCATAGCGCCGCTCCGCCTCCTCGACGTGCTCCCGCTCCGTGCGGACCACCGCGCGTCCCTCCAGCGTCGCCCACCGCCGGCCGTCCACCTGGCAGGCCGCGACGGCCGCGCCCGTTGCCCCCGCGGCCAGGACATGGCGCACCTTTGCGCTCGCCTTGCTCGCGATCACCCGAGCAAGCCGCGCCCCGGGGTCGTATGTCACTCCGACGGGTACCACGTGCGGGGTGCCGTCCGGGCGGAGGGTGGTCAGCGTGCACAGGTGCTTCTCGCGCCAGAAGCTGAGATATGACGCGTCCGGATCGCCCGGATCGACGGAGTACGTGGTGGCCATGGACCGGAACTTAACCCGTCGCACTCCCGCGGACTACCTTGAGCGGAATAGACTCAAGTTTGTGTACGCTGTTCGAGGCAGCCTGGCCGAGTCAGCCGCGAAGGCCAGTGACGGTCATGAGGACCGCTGAGGGTCACTGAAGGGTCACAGGGTTATCGAGAAGGAGAACGGACACGTGGACGCCGAGCTGACCAACCGGAGCCGGGACGCGCTCAGCGCCGCCGGCAATCGGGCCGTGACCGAGGGCCACCCCGACCTCACCCCCGCCCACCTGCTGCTCGCCCTGCTCGCCGGGCAGGAGAACGAGAACATCACGGACCTGCTCGCCGCGGTCGACGCCGACCAGGCCGCCGTACGCGCCGGGGCCGAACGCGTCCTCGCCGGCCTCCCGAGCGTCACCGGGTCCACGGTCGCGCCGCCCCAGCCCAACCGCGAACTGCTCGCCGTCATCGCGGACGCCCAGGCCCGCGCCCGCGACCTCGGCGACGAGTACCTTTCCACCGAGCACCTCCTCATCGGCATCGCCGCCAAGGGAGGCGCCGCCGGCGAGGTGCTCGCGAACCAGGGCGCCACCGCCAAGAAGCTGCAGGAAGCGTTCCAGAAGACGAGAGGAGCCCGCCGGGTGACCACACCGGACCCCGAGGGCCAGTACAAGGCGCTGGAGAAGTTCGGCACCGACCTCACCGCGTCCGCCCGCGAGGGCAGGCTCGACCCGGTGATCGGACGGGACCAGGAGATCCGGCGCGTGGTGCAGGTGCTGTCCCGCCGCACCAAGAACAACCCCGTGCTGATCGGTGAGCCGGGCGTCGGCAAGACCGCCGTCGTCGAGGGCCTCGCCCAGCGCATCGTCAAGGGCGACGTCCCCGAGTCGCTGAAGGACAAGCGGCTGGTCGCCCTGGACCTGGGCGCCATGGTCGCCGGCGCCAAGTACCGCGGCGAGTTCGAGGAGCGGCTGAAGACCGTCCTGGCCGAGATCAAGGACTCCGACGGGCAGATCATCACCTTCATCGACGAGCTGCACACCGTCGTCGGCGCGGGCGCCGGCGGCGACTCCGCCATGGACGCGGGCAACATGCTCAAGCCCATGCTCGCGCGCGGCGAGCTGCGCATGGTCGGCGCCACCACCCTCGACGAGTACCGCGAGCGGATCGAGAAGGACCCGGCACTGGAGCGCCGCTTCCAGCAGGTGCTGGTCGCCGAGCCGTCCGTCGAGGACTCCATCGCCATCCTCCGCGGGCTCAAGGGCCGCTACGAGGCCCACCACAAGGTGCAGATCGCCGACAGCGCCCTGGTGGCCGCCGCGACCCTCTCCGACCGCTACATCACCTCCCGCTTCCTGCCCGACAAGGCCATCGACCTCGTCGACGAGGCCGCCTCGCGCCTGCGCATGGAGATCGACTCCTCGCCCGTGGAGATCGACGAACTCCAGCGCGCCGTCGACCGGTTGCGGATGGAGGAGCTGGCGATCGGCAAGGAGTCCGACGCCGCCTCCCGCGAGCGCCTCGACAAGATCCGCCGGGACCTCGCCGACAAGGAGGAGGAGCTGCGCGGACTCACCGCCCGCTGGGAGAAGGAGAAGCAGTCCCTCAACCGGGTCGGTGAGCTGAAGGAGAAGCTCGACGAACTGCGCGGGCAGGCCGAGCGCGCCCAGCGCGACGGCGACTTCGACACCGCCTCCAAGCTGCTCTACGGCGAGATCCCCACCCTGGAGCGCGACCTGGAGGCCGCCTCCGAGGCCGAGGAGGAGGCGGCCCGGGACACCATGGTCAAGGAGGAGGTCGGCGCCGACGACATCGCCGACGTCGTCGCCTCCTGGACCGGCATCCCGGCCGGCCGCCTGCTGGAGGGCGAGACGCAGAAGCTGCTGCGCATGGAGGACGAGCTGGGCAAGCGCCTCATCGGCCAGACCGAGGCCGTCCGCGCGGTGAGCGACGCCGTGCGGCGCTCCCGGGCCGGGGTCGCCGACCCCGACCGCCCCACCGGTTCCTTCCTCTTCCTCGGCCCCACCGGTGTCGGCAAGACCGAGCTCGCCAAGGCGCTCGCCGACTTCCTCTTCGACGACGAGCGCGCAATGGTCCGCATCGACATGTCGGAGTACAGCGAGAAGCACTCCGTCGCCCGGCTCGTCGGCGCGCCGCCCGGGTACGTCGGCTACGAGGAGGGCGGCCAGCTCACCGAGGCGGTCCGCCGCCGCCCCTACAGCGTCGTCCTGCTCGACGAGGTGGAGAAGGCGCACCCCGAGGTCTTCGACATCCTGCTCCAGGTGCTCGACGACGGCCGGCTCACCGACGGCCAGGGCCGCACCGTGGACTTCCGCAACACCATCCTGGTGCTGACGTCCAACCTGGGCAGCCAGTATCTGGTGGACCCGGTGAGCACCGAGGCGGAGAAGCGGGAGCAGGTGCTGGAAGTGGTGCGGGCCTCCTTCAAGCCCGAGTTCCTCAACCGGCTCGACGACCTGGTCGTCTTCTCCGCCCTGACCAAGCCCGAACTGGAACGCATCGCGCAGCTCCAGATCGAGAGCCTGGCCCGCCGGCTGGCCGAACGCCGCCTCACCCTGGAGGTCACCCCCGAGGCGCTGGCCTGGCTGGCCGAGGAGGGCATGGACCCGGCCTACGGCGCCCGCCCGCTGCGCCGCCTGGTCCAGACGGCCATCGGCGACCGTCTCGCCAAGGAGATCCTGGCCGGGGAGATCAAGGACGGCGACACGGTGCGGGTGGACCGCTTCGAGGACGGGCTCCTGGTGGGTCCCGCCACCGGCAAGTCGCTCTGAGCGGCGTCCCCGCGGTTCCGTTTCCGGGCCCGATGTCCCCGCGGGACGTTGGGCCCGGGCATCACCGGGTACTTCGGGAGTGACCGGATCGAGTCAGCCCTCGGCTGACAGGCCCGTCGGGGCTTGCCACCCCCCTCCCCGCATAAGGGAGGATGGCGGGATCCGTACGAAGGGAAAATCACGGTGACCATCGACCCGTCCTCGATTCCGAATTTCGGGGGCCAGCAGCCAGAGCCGCAGCCCCAAGGACCGGCGGGCCCCGTCGTCCCGGATCAGGACCTCGTGAAGCAGCTCCTCGATCAGATGGAGCTGAAGTACGTCGTTGACGAAGAGGGTGACCTCGCGGCGCCGTGGGAGCAGTTCCGCACCTACTTCATGTTCCGCGGGGAGGGCGATCAGCAGATCTTCTCCGTCCGCACGTTCTACGACCGGCCGCACAAGATCGACGAGAAGCCGCAGCTGCTCGAGTCGATCGACGACTGGAACCGGCGCACGCTGTGGCCCAAGCTCTACACGCACACCCACGACGACGGCACGGTCCGTCTCATCGGTGAGGCGCAGATGCTGATCGGCACGGGCGTGAGCCTCGAGCACTTCGTCTCGTCGACGGTGAGCTGGGTACGCGCCGCGATCGAGTTCGACCGGTGGCTGGTCGAGCAGCTCGGCCTGGAGAAGGAGATCAACGAGGCGGACAAGCCGGACGACGGCCAGTAGCCCGCCCCTGGGGCACGGCGCGTGCGGCGGACACGGCGACGTACGCGCCGTCCCCGGGAGGAGCCCGGCCCGGCCGGCGACCCACGGGGTCACCTGCCGGGGCCGGGCTCTCGCGCGCTCGGAACCGACGGAGCCGGATCCGTCCGCGGCCCGGTCCGTCCGGTGGGCGGCTGCTTATTCTTGTGACCATGACAGCCCAGCCTCCGGAGCCCACCTCCCGGCCCTCCGGCGCCCTGCGCGCCTCCCACGACGACCGGGAGGCCGTGGTGGAGCAGTTGCGCGACGCGGCCGCCGAGGGCCGCATCGACCTCGACGAGCTGGACACGCGCCTGGAGCAGGCGCTGACCGCCAAGACCTATGCCGAGCTGGACGCCCTGACCGCGGACCTGCCGAGGCGCGAGACCGCCGCGGACCTGCCGCCCCTGGTGCTCAAGGGCGGTCTGCACGGGGCGTCCCGGGGCCCCGGACGCTGGGAGGTCCCCGGGCGGGTCGTGGCCCATGGCGGCATGGCGGGCGTGAAGCTCGACTTCAGCCGCGCCGTGTGCCGTCTGCCGGAGGTCACGGTGGAGGCGTACGGGGAGGCGGCGGGCGTCACGATCGTCATCCCGGACGGCTGGGCGGCGGACACGACCGGCATGGACCCCGGCATGGGCGGCCTGAAGGACAAAACCACGCCGGACCGCCTGCCGGGCACCCCCCTGATCAAGCTCATCGGCGGCGGGGGCGTGGCGGGCGTGGTGATCCGCCACCCGAACCGGTGGGAACGCCGGAAGCTGGGGAGCAACCCCGCTCCTGCATAGGCACTCTTCGCGGATCGTGGGCGGGGGCGGGGTGGGGGCGTGCGCGGGCCGGTGCCCCGGCGTCAGCTCGTTCCCGCTGCCTTCAGGCGGCGGGCCGCCTCCTCGAGGACACTGATCCTCTTGCAGAACGCGAAACGGACGAAGGGCGCGCCCATGTCCCGGTGGTCGTAGAAGACCGCCGTGGGGATGGCGACGACGCCCGCGCGTTCCGGGAGTGCCCGGCAGAATGCGATGCCGTCGGTCTCGCCCAGGGGGCGGATGTCGGCGGTGATGAAGTAGGTGCCGGAGGGGCGGTACACGGTGAGCCCCGCTTCCTCAAGGCCCGCCGCCAGGACGTCCCGCTTGGTGTGCATGTCCGCGCGGAACTCGTCGAAGTACGCGTCGGGCAGCGCGAGGGCCTCGGCGACCGCGTACTGGAAGGGGCCCGCGGAGACGTACGTCAGGTACTGCTTGGCGGAGCGGACCGCCGTGACCAGTTCCGGGGTGGCCGTCACCCAGCCGACCTTCCAGCCGGTGAAGGAGAAGGTCTTGCCCGCGCTGGAGATGGTCACCGTGCGCTCGCGCATGCCGGGGAGGGTGGCCAGGGGGATGTGCGCCACGTCGTCGAACACCAGGTGTTCGTAGACCTCGTCCGTCACCACCAGCAGGTCGCGCTCGACGGCCAGCTCGGCGATCGCCGCCAGTTCCTCGCGGGTGAGGACGGTGCCGGTCGGGTTGTGCGGGGTGTTGATCAGCAGCAGGCGGGTGCGGTCGGTGACCGCGTCGCGCAGTTCGTCGAGGTCGAGGCGGAAGCGGCCCTCGCGGGGGCGGAGCGTGACCGGGACACGGGTGCCGCCCGCCATGGCGATGCAGGCGGCGTAGGAGTCGTAGTACGGCTCGAGGGCGATCACCTCGTCGCCGGGCTCGACGAGAGCCAGCAGCGACGCCGCGATCGCCTCCGTGGCGCCCGCCGTGACCAGCACCTCCGTGTCGGGATCGACGGACAGGCCGTAGCGGCGGAGCTGGTGCGCGGCGACGGCGGTGCGCAGCTCGGGAATGCCGGGGCCCGGCGGGTACTGGTTGCCGAGGCCGTCGCGCAGCGCCCGTACGGCGGCCTCCCTGACCTCCTCGGGCCCGTCCGTGTCGGGAAAGCCCTGCCCGAGGTTGATGGCCCCGGTCCGCAGGGCCAGGGCCGACATCTCGGCGAAGACCGTCGTCCCGAACTCGGCGAGCCGGCGGTTGAGGAGGGGGCGCGCGCTGGAGGTCATGGCGGCCATCCTGCGCCGAACCTCTGGAGTTCCTCAACTCTGCTTTGGGCCGGGCGGGCGGGGGGCATCTCCCGGGCACGCACCTGAGGGGAGCCCACGGGGGGCTGCTTCAGGGGGATCACGGGGGACCGGAAGGGGAGTGGGGCCATGGAGATCGGCGTCATCTCGATCGTGCTGGCGGTGCTGTTCTTCGGGGTCGGCTGGGCCGGTGCCCGCAACGCGGGCCGCAAGGCCGAGCGGTCCGGACGCCGCCGCGGCCGGGGCGGGGGCGAGGGCTGGTGGGCCGGCGGGCACGGTGGCGCGGGCGCCGGCGGCTGTGGATCGTCCTCCGACGGAGGCTCGTCCTGCGGAGGCGGGTCGTCGTGCGGAGGCGGGGGCGGATGCGGCGGTGGAGGCGGCTGACACGGGGCAGCGCGGCTCCACTTCGGGAGATGCCGCATCCGCGAGAGCGGGGTCCGCACCTGGGGCGGGCCCCGCTCCGGCGTTGAGCGGTGGCCGGGACTCCGGTTCCGGTTGGCGTCGGGGGTGGCGCGCGGGGGAGGCGTACGCCGTATCTCAGGGGCGTACTCAGGGGTTGAACAGTTGAGCTGGGGAGCCCCCGAGGGGATGGAAAGCCCACGAAGTTGGGTAAAAACGCTGTGGTGGCGCCACAGTTCATGATTCCCTATAAATCACCAGCGCAGCCCTCGGACCCCCCGCGGACCTTTCTTCCGGCCGGGCGACCGGGCTGACGGGCCGAGTTCCCCGGCGCGGCCGGGGCGCGCGGAGCCGTATCTCCCTCTCCTTGTGTGCTTGCGGAGCCGATCCATGCTCACGACCCTGAACACCGCCTACTCCGACACCCGCGCGGCCGACCTCGCCTGGGATCTGGGGCGTGAGCCGCTTCCCGCGCTGGCCACGCTCGATCTCGATCTGAGCGGGGTGAAGCTGCAGTTGCGGCTGCTGGGCGCCTCCCACCAGGTGCTGGTGGAGGAGGAGCGGGGACAGTGGTGCGAGACGGTGGCGTGCATTCCGGGCAGCAGCACACCGCTGCCGCTGGGCGTGGCCAAGCGGGTGGGGGACTGGGAGTACGAGTTCGCCGCCCGGGTCGAGGAGCTGCCCCCGGGGTCCTTCGCCGGCCGGGCGCAGGAGCTGCTCGCCCTGGTCTCCGACCACCCCCAGGGCCTGGCCGGTGTCTTTCCCGGCAGTCCGCACGCGTTCACGGCGCTGCTCGCCCAGCGCCACGAGGGCCAGGTGCACTGGCGGACCTGGCACGCCTACCCGCAGGACGGGCAGCTGGTGGCGACGCGGACACGGGTGGGGGTACGGGAGTTGGCGCATATCAGCGTGGGCCGGGCGTAAACAAATATCACGCGTGTGGGTGACGTTGTGCGGTGAGGCCGTGACGTAACGTCGCTGAGGTGATCGAACCGCAGGCCCCCGCTCCGCCCGGCTCCGCGGACTGTCGGGACGGCTCGGACGGCGACGCGGGGAGCGCGCTGCGGCTGCCCGTGCGGCAGGGCACCGGGCGGTTCCTGGTCCTCGCGGGGGTGTTCGTCTGCGCGGCCTGCGGACTGGTGTACGAGCTGGAACTCGTCGCGCTGGCCACGTACTTGATGGGGGATTCGGTCACCCAGGCGTCCGTCGTGCTGTCCGTGATGGTCTTCGCGATGGGCATCGGCTCCCTGGCCGCGAAACGGCTGCGGCGGCACGCGGCGGCCGGGTTCGGCGCCGTGGAGGCGGCCCTGGCGCTGGTCGGCGGGTGCAGCGCGATGGCGCTGTACGCCGTGTTCGCCTGGACGGGCGACTGGGGCGGACTGTGGGCGAGCGGACCCCGCGCGCTGCTGGTGGCGTTCTCCCTCGCCACCGGGCTGCTGATCGGGGCCGAGGTGCCGCTGCTGATGGAGCTGATCCAGCGGATCCACCGGCAGGACGCGGGCGGCGCGGTGGCCGATCTGTCCGCGGCGGACTATGTCGGCGCGCTCGTCGGCGGGCTCGCGTTCCCCTTTCTTCTCCTGCCGCTGCTCGGCCAGTTGACCGGCGCGCTGATCACGGGCGCGGTCAACGCGGTCGTCGGCGGTGCGCTGGTGCTCGGGCTGTTCCGGCAGGACCTCACCCCCCGGGCCCGGCGGATGCTGGTGACCGCCAATGTGTGCGTGCTCGCCGTGCTGGGTTCCGCCGCCGTCCTGGTCGACGACTTCGAACGGGCCGCGCGGCACGCGATGTACGGCGCGGACGTCCGGGTGGCCCTGCACACGGACGTGCAGGAGGTGCTGCTCACCGGCGGGAGCGGGGGGCGGCCGCTGAACCTGTTCCTCGACGGGCGGCTCCGGGTCAGCGGCCGGGACGAACTGCGGTACCACGAGGCGCTGGTGCACCCCGCGATGAACGGGCCGCACGCGCGCGTGCTCGTCCTCGGCGGCGGCGACGGGCTGGCCGTGCGGGAGGTGCTGCGCCACAGCGGTGTCCGCCGGGTGCACGTCGTCGAACTCGACGGGGGACTGGTGCGGCTGGCCCGCCGCGACCGGGCGCTGTCCGCGCTCAACGCGCACTCCCTCGACGACCCGCGCGTCCGGGTGACCACCGCCGACGCCTTCGACTGGCTGCGGAGCGCGCCCCGGGCCGCGTACGACGTGGTCGTCTCCGATCTGCCGCATCCCGGGATCACCGCGAGTACGAAGCTGTACTCGCAGGAGTTCTACGGGCTGGCCCGGCGGGTGCTGGCGCCCGGCGGGCGGCTCGTGGTGCACGGGGGCACGGTGGCGAGCCGCCCGCGCGACTTCTGGACCGTGGACGCCACGCTCCGCGCGGCGGGGTTCGACACGGCCGCCTACCGCGTGCGCGGCCGGCGGGCCGGTTACGCCCCCGGGCCCGACCGGAGCTCCGTGGACACCGTCCACGTCCACCGCGACTGGGGGTTCGTGCTGGCCGGGCGGTACGCCCCCGAGCCGCGCCTCGACCCGTCCGGTCCCCGCCCGGACACCCTCACCGATGCCTCCCTCGCGGCGGACGTCCGGGCCGCCGAGGACACCCGGGTGCGCGGTCTGCCGCCGTCCACGCTGCCCCACCCGCGCTACACCGGCTGAGCCCCGTGCGTGCCCCGCGCCGACGCGCCGCGACTTCCGGCGGACGGGGGTGCAGCCGGGCGTCCGCTGGGTAGGCTCCGCACTCATGGAGCACGAGGTGTTCGTTCCGGTCGAGGAGGAGCGGCTCAGGGAGGTGCTGGACGACCCCGCGCGGGTCGCCCGGGCGGTGCCCGGGCTCCAGCACGACGCCGGCGCGGATCCCGTCGCCGGCCGCCTGAAGGTCCGCGTCGGCAGCCACTCCGTCACCTACCGCGGAACGGTACGGGTGTCCGCGCGCGACGACGGCTCCTACGCCGTCGAGGGCGACGCGGCGGAGGCCCGCGGCAGCGGCGCGGTGAAGCTGGCGCTCCGGCTGCGCCTGCGCCCCACGGACACCGGCACGACCGTACGCGTCACGGGTACGGCCACGGCCACCGGACGCGTCACGGAACTCCCCCCGGAGGCGGTGACCGCAGCGGCGACCCGCCTGCTGACCCGCTTCGCGGAGAACCTGGGCACCAGCGCGTCGGAGCGTACCGCCCGCCCGGCGGACGAACGGCCCGTGAAGACCGACGGCTCCTACGAGGCAGGTACGTCCCCGGCACCCGACGGGACCTCCACGTCGCCGGCGTCAGGTGCTCCGCAGTCGCCGGAGGCACCGGAGTCCCCGGGGGCCGATGCTTCCGCGGAGGCCGGTGGTTCCCCGGAGGCCGATGTGTCTCCGGAGCGGGGAGGTTCTTCGGTGTCCGGCGGGCCCTCGGAGTCGGCGGAGTCCCCGGAGCCCGGCGGTGCTCCGGAGCCCGCGGAGGCCGGCGGAGCCCCCGAGCCGGCTGACGCCTCGGACGCGGCAGAAGCCCCCGAGTCGCCCGAGCTGCTGTCCACGGGGGACTTCGAGGCCCGGGCGACCAGTGACTTCGAGACCACGCCGGACGCGGAGGACGCGCCGCCGCCCTCGGACGCGGAGGCCGACGGCTCCTCCGTGTTCGACGCGGAGATTCCGCCGCCCTCCCTCGCGGACTTCGAGGACGACGAGGACGGCATGGACGACGGCATGGACGACGAGGATTCCGTCGCGGAGGCGGCGCATGCGCGGCGGACGATGATCGGCCGGAGCGCCGAAGAGGTGGACCACGCCCCGCCCCGCGGCCGCTACGCGCCCGTTCCCGCACCGCAGACGGTCTCGTCCTCCCCCTCGCTGCGCTGGGCCGCCCCCGCGGCGGCCCTGGCGGTGGCGTCGGCGGTCGTGGCGTTCCGGGCCCTGCGCAGGCGCCGCTGAGCCCCGGCGCGGCACGCCCGCTTGATCGTCCCAGTAGGGTCGGGTACGTGAGTGACGAACACATCACGCTGACCGCGGCGGACGCGGAAGTGGACGTGCTGCCGGGCAACGGCGGGCGGATCGGTGGGCTGCGGATCGCGGGCGTCGAGCTGCTCCGTCAGGGGGAGCGGTTCGGGTGCTTCCCGATGGTGCCCTGGTGCGGACGGATCCGGGAGGGACGGTTCCGGGACGGCGCCGCCGTGCACCGGATGCCGCTCAACGCCCCGCCGCACGCCATCCACGGCACCGCACGCGACGCCGCCTGGCGCACCGCCCGCAAGAGCACCGACGAGGCCGTGCTCACGTACGACCTCGCGGAGCCGTGGCCGTACCCGGGGCGGGTCACCCAGCAGGTCACGCTCACCGAGGGGGCGCTGACGCTGACGATGGGCGTGGAGACGTACGGGTCGTCGTTCCCGGCGCAGCTCGGCTGGCACCCGTGGTTCCTGCGCAACCTCGGCGGCGAGGAAGGTGAGGAAGGCGAGAAGGGCGAGGACGTGACGATCGACTTCGCGCCCGCCTGGCAGGAGGAGCGCGGGGAGGACCATCTGCCGACCGGCCGGCGGACCGACCCGCGGCCGGGCCCGTGGGACGACTGCTTCGGGATGCCCGAGGGCGTGGACGTCACCCTCACCTGGCCGGGGCGGCTGGAGCTGAGGGTGACCAGCCGCGAGGAGTGGGTCGTGATCTACGACGAGCAGCGTGAGGCCGTCTGTGTCGAGCCGCAGACCGGACCGCCCAACGGGCTGAACACCCACCCGCGCCTGGTCACGCCCCTGGAGCCGCTCGAGGCCTCGACCACCTGGAGCTGGAGGCGCCTTTAAGCTGGCTGCCATGACGGACACACGCGGCGCGCTGCTGCAGCAGATCAAGGACAAGGCCGTGGTGCACGGCAAGGTGACTCTTTCCTCCGGTCTGGAGGCCGACTACTACGTCGACCTGCGTCGCATCACCCTCGACGGCGAGGCCGCCCCGCTGGTCGGGCAGGTGCTGCTGGACCTGACCGCGGAGCTGGAGTTCGACGCGGTGGGCGGGCTGACCATGGGCGCCGACCCGGTCGCGGCCGCCATGCTGCACGCCGCCGCGGCGCGCGGCCGCAGGCTGGACGCCTTCGTCGTGCGCAAGGCCGCCAAGGCGCACGGGCTCCAGCGCCGCGTCGAGGGCCCGGACATCGCCGGCCGCCGTGTGCTCGTCGTCGAGGACACCTCCACCACCGGCGGCTCCCCGCTGACCGCGGTCGAGGCCGTGCGCGAGGCCGGCGCGGAGGTCGTCGCCGTGGCGACCATCGTCGACCGGGCGACCGGCGCCGCCGAGAAGATCGAGGAGGGCGCCGGGGTGCCGTACCTGTTCGCCTACTCCAAGGACGAACTCGGCCTCGACTGAGGCCGTGGGGCGGGACCGGACCGCACGTGCCGGACATCGCCCGACATAACGACTTGACCTGCACCGTCGACCAGCCGGACAAGTCTGGGAAGATGGGCCCGACAATGACGTCGCATCCAAGGTTCCAGGTCAGGGCCGACCGTACGCAGTACGCCATACCGCACGCATAAGGAGCGGACAGATGCCCATCGCAACCCCCGAGGTCTACAACGAGATGCTCGACCGGGCGAAGGCGGAGAAGTTCGCCTACCCGGCCATCAACGTCACCTCGTCCCAGACCCTGCACGCGGCACTGCGCGGCTTCGCCGAGGCGGAGAGCGACGGCATCGTCCAGATCTCCACGGGCGGTGCCGAGTTCCTGGGCGGCCAGCACAGCAAGGACATGGTGACCGGCGCCGTCGCGCTGGCCGAGTTCGCGCACATCGTCGCCGAGAAGTACGACGTCAACATCGCCCTGCACACCGACCACTGCCCGAAAGACAAGCTCGACGGGTACGTGCGTCCGCTGCTGGCGGTGTCCGAGGAGCGGGTCAAGGCCGGCCGCAACCCGCTGTTCCAGTCCCACATGTGGGACGGCTCCGCGGAGACCCTCGCCGACAACCTGAGCATCGCCCAGGAGCTCCTCGAGCGCGCCCGCGCCGCGAAGATCGTCCTCGAGGTCGAGATCACCCCGACCGGCGGCGAGGAGGACGGCGTCTCGCACGAGATCAACGACTCCCTCTACACCACGGTCGACGACGCCGTGCGCACCGCGGAGGCCCTGGGCCTCGGCGACAAGGGCCGCTACCTGCTCGCCGCGTCGTTCGGCAACGTGCACGGCGTGTACAAGCCGGGCAACGTCGTCCTCCGTCCCGAGCTGCTGAAGGAGCTCAACGAGGGCGTCGCCGCCAAGTACGGCAAGCCGGCCGGCTCCCAGCCGTTCGACTTCGTCTTCCACGGCGGCTCCGGCTCCACCCCGGAGGAGATCCTCACCGCGCTGGAGAACGGCGTGGTGAAGATGAACATCGACACCGACACCCAGTACGCGTTCACGCGTCCGGTCGCCGACCACATGTTCCGCAACTACGACGGCGTCCTGAAGGTCGACGGCGAGGTCGGCAACAAGAAGACCTACGACCCGCGCACCTGGGGCAAGCTGGCCGAGGCGTCCATGTCCGCCCGCGTGGTGGAGGCCTGCCGGAACCTGCGCTCCGTCGGCACCCGCCTGAAGTAACACCGCTCGGAGTGTGAGCCCGGCACCCGTCCGCGGTGCCGGGCTCTTCCGTATGCTCGCCGTGGGGGTACTTCCCGCTCCCCGGCGCCTCCTGCGCCACCGAGGTGCTGCCCGCGCTGCTGGTGCTCGGCCTCGGCATGGTCACCCTGGTGGCCCCGCTCACCGCGACCGTCCTGGCCTCGGTGGACACCGCCCGCGCGGGCCTGGCCAGCGGCATCAACAACGCCGCCGCCCGCGCGGCCGGACGCGTGGCGGTGGCCGCGCCGGCGCCGCTCGCCGGGATCGGCTCCGCCATCGCCTTCACGACGGTGCGCTGCCCGGCCCCGGGCCGCAGCAGGCCCGAGTGCCGCACCCACGGTGGCGTGGCGGTGCCCCCGCTGGAGGCGGGCGGTGAGGCCGGCTGATGTACGAGACTGGACCCATGTCCATTCACGAGAACCTCCTCGGGGGCCCGCCCCCGACCCACCTCCCCGACGACCCCGGCCCGCGCGAACTCCTCGCCTCCGGCACCTCGCCCGCCGATGTCGCCGCACAGCACCCCACCTCCTCGCTGGCCTGGGCGCGGCTGGCCGACGAGGCGTTCGAGCGGGGCGGCGTCGTGGAGTCCTACGCGTACGCCCGTACGGGCTACCACCGCGGACTGGACGCGCTGCGCCGCAACGGCTGGAAGGGCCACGGCCCGGTGCCGTGGGAGCACGAGCCCAACCGGGGCTTCCTGCGCGCCCTGCACGCCCTCGCCCGCGCCGCCGAGGCGATCGGCGAGCAGGAGGAGTACGAGCGCTGCTCGCAGTTCCTCAAGGACTCCTCCCCGACGGCGGCCCAGGTCCTGGGCTGAGCCGCGACGACCCGCCCCGGGCCCGCCTGTGACCAGGCGGGCCTTGCGGTTTCCTGCGACGATTACGCAGGATGCGGGGTGGGGACCGGGGCCCCCGTGCCGGTAACGGCAGGGGCGGACCGCTACCCGGAGTACATTTCAGGAGACAGCGATGTCCCACGAGGCTCACGAGCCCGAGACCCCGCATCTCGACTTCGAGGGGACCACCCCGTACGAGGACTACGTCAAGGCCGATGTCCTCACCCACCTCCAGCACACCCTCTCCGACGATCCCGGAGAGATGGTCTTCCTGGTCACCACCCAGGTGATGGAGCTGTGGTTCACCGTCATCGTCCACGAGTGGGAGACCGCGGCGCAGGCGCTGCGCGAGGACGACGTACCCACCGCGGTCGACGCGCTGAAGCGGTCGCGGCGGGAGCTGGAGGCGCTGAACGCCTCCTGGCGGCCGCTGAGCGGCCTCACCCCGGCGCAGTTCAACTCCTACCGCGGCGCGCTCGGCGAGGGCTCCGGCTTCCAGTCGGCGATGTACCGGCGCATGGAGTTCCTGCTCGGCGACAAGTCGGCGTCCATGCTGGTCCCGCACCGGGGCGCGCCGCGCGTCCACGCGGAGCTGGAGAAGGCGCTGCACGAGCCGAGCCTCTACGACGAGGTGCTGCGGTTCCTCGCGCGGCGCGGGCACCCGGTCCCGGAGGAGGTGCTGGGGCGCGACGTGTCGCTGAGGTACGAGCCGTCGGCCGGGGTGGAGGCGGTCTGGACGGCCGTCTACGCGGGCGACGAGCGGGACGAGGTCGCCCGTCTGGGCGAGGCCCTGACCGATGTCGCCGAGCTGGTGTGGCGCTGGCGCAACGACCACCTGACCGCCACGCGGCGCGCGATGGGCGCCAAGACCGGCACGGGCGGTTCCGCCGGGGTGGCCTGGCTGGAGAAGCGGGCGGGCAAGAGCGTGTTCCCCGAGCTGTGGACGGCGCGGTCCCATGTCTGAACTGGCACTGAGGGCGGAGAAGCTGGACGCGTCCGACGAACTCGCCGCCAAGCGGCGGGAGTTCGTCCTCGACGACGTGGTCTACCTCGACGGCAACTCGCTGGGCGCGCTCCCCGTGGCCGTTCCCGGCCGGGTCGGGGACGTGGTGCGCCGCGAGTGGGGCGAGCTGCGGATCCGGTCCTGGACGGAGAGCGGCTGGTGGACGGCGCCGGAGCGGATCGGCGACCGGATCGCGCCGCTGGTCGGCGCGGCGGCCGGGCAGATCGTGGTCGGCGACTCGACCAGTGTCAACGTGTTCAAGGCGCTGGTCGGCGCGGTCCGGCTGGCGCGGGAGACCGGCCCCGGGCGGGACGAGATCGTGGTCGACGCGACCACGTTCCCCACGAACGGCTACATCGCCGGCTCGGCGGCCCGGATGACCGGCTGCACACTGCGCCCGGTGGCGCCGTCCGAGGTGCCGGGCGCGCTGGGCGGGCGCACGGCGGCCGTGCTGCTCAACCACGTCGACTACCGCACCGGGCGGCTGCACGACCTGCCGTCGCTGACGGCCGCCGTGCACGCGGCGGGGGCGCCGGTCGTCTGGGACCTGTGCCACAGCGCGGGCGCGCTGCCGGTCGGGCTGGACGAGCACGGCGTGGACCTGGCGGTCGGCTGCACCTACAAGTATCTGAACGGCGGGCCCGGCGCACCGGCGTTCCTGTACGTGCGGGCGGATCTCCAGGACCGGTTCGACTCCCCGCTGCCCGGCTGGAACTCGCATGCGGAGCCCTTCGGGATGCGCGCGGAGTACCGGCCGGCGACGGGCGCGCCGCGCGGGCGGGTCGGCACCCCGGACATCCTCTCGATGCTCGCCCTGGAGGCGGCCCTCGACGTCTGGGACGGGGTGCCGGTCGACGCGGTGCGCGCCAAGTCGCTCGCGCTCACGGACTTCTTCCTGGAGTGCGTCGAGGCGTACGTCGCCGAGGGCCGGGTCGCGTGTCTGACGCCCCGTCCGCACGGGGAGCGGGGCAGCCAGGTCGCGCTGCGCTGCGAGGACGCCGGTGAGGTCATGGAGCGGCTGATCGGGCGGGGCGTGGTCGGCGACTTCCGCCACCCGGACGTGCTCCGCTTCGGCTTCACCCCGCTGTACGTCGGCTTCGCGGACGTGGAGCGGGCGGCGCGGGTGCTGGCGGAGGTGCTGGAGGAGGTGCCGGTGTGACCCGGGGGCCGGGGGTGACGGCGTACGGGGTCGCCCGGGCCGCCGCCCCCGGCCCGCTGACCGAGCGTGACATCCCCATGTCGGGGGACGTGGCCGTCCTGGTACCGTCCCGGCCGAACGGCCGTGTGTCCGCCGGTCCGTCACCCGCGTTCTATCGCTGAGAGGTTGGAGCATGACGGACGACGTCGCAGCCGCCCGGGCCGCCGCCGAGGAGAAGTCGGCGCTCTCCCACCCGCCCGTTCCCCCCGACGCCACGGCGACGTACGGCGACGACCCGGACCAGCTGATCGACTTCTACGCGCCGCGCGGTGGGGCGGAGGGGCCCGTGCCCGTCGTCGTGGTGCTGCACGGCGGTGCCTGGCGCGCGCCGTACGACCGGGGGCACATCAGCCCGTTCGCCGCGTTCCTGGCGGGGCGGGGGTTCGCCGTGGCGAGCGTCGAGTACCGGCGCGGGGCGGGGGAGACGGGTGGTGGTGCGCCGGTCGCCGGGCGGTGGCCCGAGACGTTCGACGACGTCGCCGCCGCGATGGACGCGCTGCCCGCGCTGATCCGGGAGCACCTGCCGCAGGCCGATCCTCGGCGGGTCGTGCTCACCGGGCACTCGGCCGGGGGGCAGCTGGCGCTGTGGGCGTCGGCGCGGCATCTGCTGCCCGAGGGCGCGGCGTGGCGCACGGAGGGGCCTTCGCCGTTGCGCGGGGTCGTCGCGCTTGCCCCGCTCGCCGACTTCGCGGTCGCCGACAAGCTCGGTTCGTGCGAGGGGGCGGTGCGGGAGTTTCTCGGCGGGGACGATCACTTCGCCGAGCGGCGGGCGTACGCGGATCCCGCGCTGCTGGTGCCGACGGGGATCGCGACGACGCTGGTGCAGGGGCGCACCGACATCGACGTTCCGCAGGCGGTGGCCGAGGCGTATGCGGAGGCGGCGGCGAAGGCGGGGGAGGTGGTGGGGGTGACGTTGCTGGAGGACGTCGGGCACTTTCCGCTGATCGATCCGGGGGCGGATGCGTGTGCGGTGGTGGCGGAGGAGATCGCGCAGCTGGCGTGGTGAGCGGGGGTGTTGGGGTGCGGCGGGGGTGTGTCATACCCCTAGTACTTGAGAGCTACCCCCGGAGTGAGTCCCCCGGCGGGACGCGGGTTACCTGCGGTGATCCGTAACTTCCCTTCCTGACAGGCCCGATGGGCGGGCCTCAGCGGGGAGGGCGGGGACGGTGGGCCGGGGCGGGACGGGTGTACTGGCGTGGGCGCGGGGCGGGGGGTGTTCGCGCGGCCCGGCGCTT
>KL568521.1:0-3029 GCA_000715605.1 Streptomyces speibonae
CTCTTGGAGCTGCATCACGCCCGCTGCAAAGAGGAGCTGGACACGGGCTTGCACACACCCGAGGCCAAGCAGCGCAGGGCTGCCACTCGTAGGGCCGGGTGCAGGCGTGGGCCCAAGCCCGACGCGTTGTTCTGAGTCACACGCCAACGCGCCCGCCCCGGTGACAACCGGGGCGGGCGGGCCATTGAAGTGTCAGCATTCCGAGACGTACGCCAAGAAGTCCGCCCACGCAACAGTAGTGAGTGCCAGCCGAGGACCCTCCGCGTTCTTGGAGTCGCGGACGTGGATGGCGCTGGGCGCTATCGCGATCTCGACGCAGGAGTTGCCATCGGGTCCGTCGCTGTAACTGCTCTTGTACCAAGCCAGTTCAGAAACGTCCCCAGTAGAAGCCTTGCGGATCATGTCTCTCCCAGCACTTGCTCGATAAAGGCCAGCGACTCACGAGGGGTGAGAGCCTGCGCCCGGATCGCCCCATACCGCAGCTCAAGGATCCGTAGCTGCTTAGGATGGAAGGTCGGTCGACCGCCGAACGCGCCATCGGAACGACCTGCTGCCGTACCGTCGGCGAACTTCAGCACCTCGATCCTGCCGTCCAGTCCAGGGTGAGCACCTGCACTGATAGGCATCACCTGCAACGTGACATTACGCAACCGCCCCACCTCCAGAAGGTGTTCGAGCTGCCGTCGCCACACCATTGTGCCCCCAACGCACCGACGTAGCGTCGCCTCTTCCAGGACGAAGCTCAGAGCTGGAGCAGGGCATCGTTCGAAGATCGACTTTCGAGCCATGCGAGCAGCAACCAGGCTCTCCGCCTCCTCCTCCGAATACGGCGGCTGCCATGCGTCGAACAAGGCCCGCGCATGCTCCGGCGTCTGCAACAACCCATGGATGCTGAGCCCGACGTACACACCCAGCTCGACCGCCTTGGCTTCCAGCTCCGCCAGCGCCCGCACGCTCTTCGGATACCGGACCTTCTTCACGTCCTCCCATGCCGCCGAGAGCAGCCCACCCGCCCTCAACACCTCGTCGGCCCTGTCCAGATACTCCCGTTGAGGGATCCGTTTCCCGCCCTCGACCTTGTAGACGAGGTCCTCCCCGTACCCGATCGCCGCCCCGAACTGGCCGGCCCGCATCCCCGCCGCCTCGCGCCGCAGTTTCAACTGCCGCCCCACCGTGGTGATGACCGCGACGCCCCACTCGTCATCCGGATCCACCTCCCACCCCGGCTCATCCGCCTCCCGCTTGACCCGTACCGCCTCACCGTCCACCGACATGCCGCACCCTCCGTCGTCCCGCGCCGTACCGCGGCGCCCTACTCGTACCAACCACCCCGACAGCCCGGACAGCACCGGACAACCAGCGGACAGTCAGCACACGCAGGGAGATCCGCCACCACTCACGCTAGATCGCGACAGGCCCACCAGTGAGAGAAGCTCATAATTCATACTTTTACGCACTCCCCCTGCGAGACCACACCTCGCGAGCCATTTCACTATTGAATTGAATTACTCCTCTGAAGCAGAGGAAGCGGGATCATCAATTCCTCTCTCGTGAAAGCTCAAGAGAAACTCAAGCGATAACGAATGAATAACGTGACGGGCGGATACCCCCCAATGTGAATCAAGACATGATGTGATCACGACCGATAGGCCGGGCGGGTTGACCACCCCTCGGCCACACGCAAGTCCTACTTGGGGGAACAAATGAAGCGCACTGCATTCGCAGTCGTTGCCATGTGCGTCATTACTGTCGCGACTCCGGGAGTCGCCTCCGCGGATTCCCCGGAACCTGCACCGTTGCGCGTCTGCGACGGAGGATGGAAGACCGATATTTATGCCCAGTCGACGAAGCACCTGGGCAGGGGACCGATCTACAAGGACGGCCGTGGGGGGACCATGGTTCTGACGCGCGTGAAGTCGGGGTCCGTGGCGACCAAGATCACGACCGGCGGAGGGGCGTCCGTCAGCGGCATCGTGGCCGAGGCGAAGGCCGAGGTGAGTCGCGAGTCGGTCAAGGAGGTGTCCTGGGACACACAGCACCAGTACCGGCGCGACATACACCGCAACAAGTACGGCAACGCACAGTTCGGCTCATGGGGTCACTACGTCAAGTGGCAGAAGTACTACCAGCTGCCCAACTGCAAGAAGACCCAGATCTCCTACGGGACCGCTGACGTCGCCAACAAGACCGTCGGGTTCAAGTTCTGGGAAACGAGTTCTTGATGCGATCCAGTCGTGCGGCCTTCGCCGCAGCGACCGTCCTGTGCGGGTTGCTGACCTCCTGCACGGGCGAGGACGGCTCGGACAAGCCCACCGTTCCGGATCCGACTCCGTCGAGCGTCGCGCCGCCGCCCCAGGAACCGCTGACCGCCCCAGAGGTGGACGCCGAGTACAAGGAAATCCTCTCCGAGGGCCCTCATCGCGGTGTCCAGCAATTCGGCACGATTGAACTGCCGAAGGGAGAATCCTGGATCAAGGTGAACTGCATTTCACGCTCGAAGCCGGTTGATCTAAAACTCTCCCTTGAAGGCATCGGAGGGTTCTCCCTGGGATGTTCCGGCGTGGAAGTGGAGAAGACCGCGAACCAGATGAACCTGTCTTCGGCGCGAAAGCTCCACTTCACCGTGGTGACAGAGGAGTCCGTTCGCTGGCACGTCAGCATTCAGGTTCCCAAACACTGACGTGAGGACTCTCCTCCCTGAGTCAGGGAGGAGAGTCCCGGCGCAGGACGAGCCGACAGCGCCGACAGCCTCGGACACATCACCGAGAGTGACGGCACTCGCCTCCGTAATCGCGCATGGTGACGGATGCGACCCATCACTCTGAGTGCCGTGCATCAGGAAACCGCCGGCATCACGGCTCAACCGACCAGCCCTTTCCCCCACTTCAGCGTGCTGCTGTCCGCCACCCCGCGCAGTGCCCGCCTCGCCCGGCTCCTCACGGACGCCCAACTCCGCGACTGGGGCTACGACTCGGACGCCGCACGCCATGTCGTGGCCGAACTGGCCGCCAACGCCGTCACCCACGGCC
>KL568521.1:3231-4142 GCA_000715605.1 Streptomyces speibonae
CCCACGGCCGCGTGCCGGGCCGGGACTTCCGGCTCGCGTTCTCCGTGGTGGATCACACGCTCCGTATCGAGGTCACCGACACCCGGAGCGACCGGCTCCCCCGGCGCCAGCACACCGCTCCTGACGCCGAGTCGGGCCGCGGTCTGCTCCTCGTGGACTCGCTCGCGGATCGCTGGGGCGTGTCCGAGGACCGCTTTCCGCGCAAGACCGTCTGGGCCGAACTGCGCCTCGCGGCACCGGAACCCGGGAACTGAAGCTCCGGTGCCGTCGGCGCCTTACCCAGCAAGAACCGGGGGGAGAAAGAACCCCACCAAGCCCCACCCCTCCCGCCCGAGGCACGCGATCACTCGGGCGGGTGAACATCACCGGCTCAGCTGGATTTTCGGGCCCCTGTCGCCTCTACGCTCGGCGCACACAACCGAAAAAAACTTCGGCCCCCGCCGGGACGGCAATCCCAGTGCGAGGGCCTGACCACCAAGGAAGTCGAGCCTTCCCGATGGATACCCAAAACCCTAGCGCGCCCCCGCGCGCCCAGTCAGCCGCCGACGCCAATCCGACCCGATCGCGTCACCACACCGGCGGCGTCATCCACGACAACACCCGCCACACCACCCGCTTCGTGGTGATCGGCAACCACCTCACCCAGCACAAGGAGCTCTCGCTCCTCGCCATCGGCCTCGGCTGCCACATCCAGTCGCTCCCCACCGGCACCCCCGCCGACATCAAGAGCCTCGCCGCCCGCTTCAAGGAAGGCACCACCCGCATCGCCGCCGCCCTGCGCGAGCTCGAAACCCACGGCTACCTCCGCCGCGAACGCGTCCGCACCCCCACCGGCCGCATCATCACCCGCACCATCTCCTGCAACCAACCCGGCCACCGACGCGAACCGGCCCACACCGGCTGCCCCACCC
>KL568521.1:4348-5048 GCA_000715605.1 Streptomyces speibonae
ACCCCGGCCGCCGAGAGAACGCACACCCCAGCGCCGCCCCCGCAAGGCCCTCCCCGCCGTCCCCCAGCCCACCCGCGCCGCCGCCACCGCACTCCACCACCAGGCCACCGACCTCCTCACCACCCTCCGCCGCCACGACCCCCGCCTCCTGCTCTCCGCCACCGACACCGAACACCTCGCCCCCGCAGTCATCGCCTGGCTCGAACGCGACATCACCCCCACCGCCGTACGCCACGCCCTCACCTCCGACCTCCCCGACCAGCCCCTGCGCCGCCCGGCCGCCCTCCTCGCCCACCGCCTCACCGCACAACTCCCCCCACCACCCCCCTACCGCACACCAACCCCGCCCCCGCCCGTGGTCCACCCCCTGCGCAACTGCGACGGCTGCGACCACGCCTTCCGCGCCCCTGCATCCGAATCGCTCTGCCGCGACTGCCGTACAACGAAACCCCACCCGCTCTAGCCTCGACCGCAACGGTTCCGCACCTCCCTCAGGACTCACGTGCTGCCTTCCTTCACCGCTTCCGGTTGTCCCCAAGGGGTGTGGGACGACTGATGGCAGCGCTGCGCCTGTGACGACCGGCGACAGCTGGCGCGAGCGCAGGCACGCTCTGCTCGGAGACGATCCCAACGCCGCAGCGCACGCGCGGCGGCTGTCTCACAGGACCGGACGCAGAGGGTGGAGCGCTGCGCTTCCACC
>KL568521.1:5266-5901 GCA_000715605.1 Streptomyces speibonae
ACCTCTACCGGGCGGGCGGGCTCACCATGGACATGCGCAGCCGGGAGCGGTTCACCCGCTTCTTCGAGGGGCTGGAGATCGTCGAACCCGGCATCGTGGCGGCCGAGGAGTGGCACCCGGAGCTGGGCGAGCCGGTCCCCGGACAGGAGGGCGTCCACAGCGGGGCGTACGTGGCGGTGGCCCGCAAGGCGTGAGAGCCGCGGGCGGGGTCCTCCGGGCCGTACCGCGGGCCGGTCCCCCGGGCCGGCCCGCGCGTGGAGGTCCCCCGGACCGGGAGCCGACCACCGGTCCGGGGGCGTTCGCGGGAGCGGGCGGTCTCAGCCCTTGCCGTGCCGGTGGTGCTTGCCGGGCCCGTGGCAGTCGTCCTCCCGGGCCGCCTCCTTCAGCGTGTCCCGCAGGGCGTAGAAGGCGGGCTTGCGCTTGAAGTCGCCGGTCATGACGGTGGCGGAGCCCTCGCCCTCGAAGAACACCGGCACCCAGGAGTACTTGTCGGTGAAGCCCCAGATGGTGAACGAGTTGCAGCCGTCGACGTCCAGACAGGCCTCGAGCATCCGCTGGTAGTAGTCGGCCTGCTGCCGCTCCTGCTCCTTGGTGGGCACACCGCTCTCCGGCAGGTCCATGCGGACGTCCAGCTC
>KL568521.1:6084-7411 GCA_000715605.1 Streptomyces speibonae
GGTGATGGCGGTCTCCAGGCCGAGCGCGTCGAACCGGCGCAGGTTGTCCGCCAGGTCGCCCGGGAAGCCGTAACGGGTGCTCAGGTGCCCCTGCACGGAGAAGCCGTCCACGGGCACGCCCTGGGCGAGCAGGTCCTGCACGAGGGCGTAGTAGGCGTCGCTCTTGGCGTTGACGCCCTCGACGTTGTAGTCGTTGAAGAACAGCTTCGCCTTCGGGTCGGCCTCGTGGGCCCAGCGGAAGGCGTCGGCGACGATGCCCGGGCCGAGTTCGCGGATCCAGATGTTGTCCTGGGTCCGCAGGTTGCCCTGGTCGTCGAAGATCTCGTTGGCGACGTCCCACTGCTGGATCCTGCCGGCGTAGCGGCCGACGACCGTGGTGATGTGCTCGCGCAGGATGGTGCGCAGCTCCTCCTTGGAGAAGTCGCCCTCCTCCAGCCATGCCGGGTTCTGGCTGTGCCACAGCAGGGTGTGGCCGCGCACGACCTGCTTGTTGCGCTTGGCGAACTCGACGATGGCGTCGGCCTGTCCGAAGTCGTAGCGGTCCCGCTCGGGGTGGATGAACTCCCACTTCATCTGGTTCTCGGGGGAGACCGAGCTGAACTGGCGCCCCAGGACCTTCCGGTACTCCCGGTCGTACGTGAAGGGGTCGGGGTAGTCCTGCTCCAGGTGGTGGCCGCCGCCGGCCACCGCGGTGCCCACCACGAAGCCCTCGGGGGCGGCGGCGCGCAGCCGGTCGAACTTGGCGTGGGAGTGCGGCGGGGGCTTCGGGCCCTCGGACGGGCGGGCGGTGGCGGTACCGGCGGTCAGCGGCAGGGTCAGAGCGGCGGTGGCGACGGCCACGGTGGCGAAACGAATGGATCTCATGCGGGGAGTCTCATTCCCATCGTCGTTCTCGAATGTTTCGAAGTCGACTCCGAAACATTAGGGATGGGGCGGACGTTATGACGCGCCCGAGCGGCGCGTCAATACCCTTGCGCGCGACCGTTACCGCCGGTCGTGGAACGGGGCGACGAGTTCGTCGGCGACCCACCGCGCCACACCGTCCGGGTACGGCGCGCCCAGCCCCAGGACGATGTGCCCGAAACCCGCGGCGACCGCCTCGCCGATCGCCTCCCGCGTGGTGCCCGGACGGTCGTAATCGACGGACAGATGGATCGAGCGGACGATCGAGGCCGGGTCGCGGCCGATCTCGGCGCAGTAGCGGTCCAGCAGGGCGCTGCGGCGGACCACGTCGTCGATGTCGCCGCCGGGGATGTTCCACAGGTCAGCGTGCTCGGCGACCACGCGGAGCGTCGCCGCGGAGCGGCCGCCGACGAGGATCGGCGGG
>KL568521.1:7596-8918 GCA_000715605.1 Streptomyces speibonae
CGGCCGCCGACGAGGATCGGCGGGTGGGGCCGCTGCACGGGCTTCGGGCTGCCGAACGCCCCGGTCAGCCGGTGGTGCGTGCCGTGGAAGTCGAAGGGTTCCTTCTCGGTCCACAGCCGCCGGATCACCGTGCAGGCCTCGGCGAGGCTCTCCACCGCCTGCGCCGGGGGCTGGAAGGGCAGGCCGTGCGCCGGGTACTCGCGCCATGCCTGGGGTGGGTGCGGGCGGGAGCCGACGCCGATACCGAAGTCGAGCCGCCCGCCGGAGACGATGTCGACGGTCGTCGCGATCTTGGCGAGCAGCGCCGGCGGGCGGAACCGGTTGCTGGTCACCATCACGCCCAGGCGCAGCCGCCGGGTCTGCGCCGCGAGGGCCGCGAGCAGCGTCCACCCCTCGTACGTCGGGCCCTGCGGGTCGCCGAAGATGGGCATGAGGTGGTCGAACAGCCAGGCGTGCTCGATCTCCGGGACGGTGTCCGCCTCGCGCCAGACGCGCAGGATGTCGTCGTAGGCGACCTGGGTGGGGGCGGTCATGATGCCGAACCGCGGTGCGGGTGTGCTGGACATGGGGGCCGGTACCTCCGGAGGTCAGCGCCGACGCAGGGAGGCGTCGAGCAGCGCGGGCGGTGCGTCGTGCTTCTCGTGCGGGGCCAGGTCGGTGCCGGGGGCGACGATCCTGTCGATCGCGTCGAGGACGTCGGCGGGGAGCACGGTGTCCGCGGCGGCCAGCTGCGAACGCAGGTGGTCCATGGTGCGCGGGCCGATCAGCGCGCCGGTCACGCCCGGGTGGGCGGTCACGAAGCCGAGCGCCAGCTGGATCATCGTCAGGCCGGCCTCGTCGGCGACCGTGGCCAGCGCCTCGACGGCTTCGAACCGGTCCTGGTTGGCGCGGAGCGAGGGGTCGAACCGCTCCGGCATGACCGTCGAGCGGTGGGTGGTGACGTCACGGCCCCTGCGCACCGCGCCCGACAGCCAGCCCGAGGCCAGCGGGCTCCACACCAGCACGCCGAGCCCGTACTCCTGCGTCACGGGCAGGACGTGCGCCTCGATGCCGCGTTGCAGGACCGAGTAGCTGGGCTGTTCGGTGACGTAGCGGCTCAGCCGCAGCTCACGGGCGGTCCACTGGGCCTGCACGATGCGGTGCGCGGGGAAGGTGGAGGAGCCGAAGTAGCGGATCTTACCGGCGCGCTGAAGGTCCGTCAGGGCCGACAGGGTCTCCTCGTCGCCGGTCCGCGGGTCCCAGCGGTGCATCTGGTAGAGGTCGATGTGGTCGACGCCGAGCCGGCGCAGGCTGTCCTCCACCGCGGTGAACAGCCAGCGGCG
>KL568521.1:9159-16639 GCA_000715605.1 Streptomyces speibonae
CCCCCCTGCCGGTTGCGTCCGCCCATCGGCATGGTGGCCTTCGTGGCCAGCACGATGTCGTCGCGGCGGCCGGCGATGGCCTTGCCGACCATCTCCTCCGACTGGCCCTCGCTGTACCAGTCCGCGGTGTCGATGAGGTTGACGCCGGCCTCCAGGGCCGCGTCGACGAGGGCCGTGGCCTCCTCCTGGGTGGTGTTGCCGATGGCGCCGAAGTTCATCGCGCCGAGCGCGAGGGAGCTGACCTGGACGCCGGTCCGGCCGAGGGTGCGGTACTGCATGACGTGTCTCCTCGTCATGGAAGGGGAAGGGGAGGGGCAGGAAACGGAACAGTGTTCCGGTATGTCGACGACGATACGGAACACTGTTCCGCTTCGCAAGCCCGGGGTGGGCGCGGGCCCGCGTGAGACCATGCGGGTGCGCACGAGAGGTGGAGGGACGACGCGGTGAACCAGAGCGACGAGGACAACGGGCCCGCCGCCCCGTCACGGCGGAAGGACGCCCGGCGCAACAAGGAGACGCTGCTCGAGGCGGCCGCCGAGGCGTTCGTCGCGTCCGGCGTGGACGCACCGGTGCGCGAGATCGCCTCCCGGGCCGGGGTCGGTCTCGGCACCCTCTACCGCCACTTCCCGACCCGGGCGGACCTGATCATCGCCGTCTACCGGCACCAGGTGGAGGCCTGCGCCGAGGCCGGCCCGGCCCTCCTGGCCGACGCCGCGACCCCGCACGCCGCCCTGCGGCAGTGGATCGACCTGTTCGTCGACTTCCTGGTCACCAAGCACGGCCTCGCCGCCGTCCTGCGCTCCGACCAGTCCGGCTTCGAGGCGCTGCACACGTACTTCCTCGACCGCCTCGTGCCCGTCTGCGCCGAACTCCTCGACTCCGCGATCACCGCCGGCGAGATCCGCGCCGACATCGACGCCCTCACCCTCATGCGGGGCGTCGGCAACCTGTGCATCGGCGCGGAGAGCGACCCCGACTACGACGCCCGCCGCCTGGCCGGCATCCTCGTCGACGGCCTGCGCGCCCCACGCTGACGACCGGCCGGGGTCAGGAGACGGCCGTGCGGCTGTGGACGCCGATGTCGTCCACCCGCACGGCGTACCGCCCATGGCTCCGCGCCCACCGGTCCAGCGCGGACACGCGGCGACGCAGCCGCCACTCGAGGAAGAGGGACCCCAGCAGCCCCCCCCTGAACGGCACCGGCGCCAGGATCGCGAGCCCTCGCAGCGGCCACGGCAGGGCGACGGCGCCGGCCAGGAGCAGGCTCACCCCGAGGAGGACGGGGGCGCGCCGGGCCGTACGGGGACCCGCCCGACGCGACCGCGCGCACAACACCTCGGCCAGCTCGGTCCGGGTCGCCCGGAACTCCAGCTCGACCGCCTACACCGGGACGTCCCGTTCAGCGTCGGCGGCCATCAGCGACGGCTCCCGTCTCGACGCACTACACCGGACCCGTCGACGGTGATCCGCCACTCCCCCCGGGTCCTGTGAAGCCGCTGCTGGTTCCCGTACCGCCGCCCTGGGCGCCAGAACCAGCGCGGGACCCCCAGTCCGAAGGGAACCGCCTTCCGGCGTGACGCGGACCGACCTGGCCCGGCCTGAACTGGTGGTCATCTGCTTGAAACCGGTGAAGATATTCTCCTTGATCCACTTTCCGCCCTGAGCCCGGCCTTCGGCTCTAAGCCGCTGGGCCGTCTGTGACTGGAACAGGGAAAGGTCCATCAGCCCTGGGCCCTGGCCTGTCCATCGGCCGCGAAGACCTCCGCCATCGACTCGGCCGTCAGAGCCCTTCTGAACCAGAGGCCCAGCACATCGGGATCACCACAACCGACAATGCGCTCCCGGTCCCGATCCGAAACCTCGACACCCCGATGCCCCAACAGAAGGAGAAGGTCCTCCGCCCGGCCCTCCGCATGGCCCTCCGCGCGGAGCTGCTGGGCGGTCTGGGACTGGAAGAACGAGAGGTCGACGGCCATGAGGTGCCTCCAGAGATCCGCGGCCGGCGTCTTGCCGAGGCCTTGTTCCGTGAGTTCGATGAAGACTGCGGTGTTCTCGTCGTCGGCCGACAGGCCCTTGAGTGCCTTTGCCAGTGCGGCCAGTATCGCATCGGCCTCCGGATCCCGTCTGTGCAACGCCGCCGACAGAACCGTGAGCGGGATGTCGCGGGCTGCCTCGACGGGGCTGTCGATCACCGGGACGTCGTCGGGCCCCAGGACCAGGGGGCACAGGCTGAGCGAGGGCCACTGCGGTGGGCCGATGTCGAACTGCCGTGCCGCCCACGCGGCCGTACCCCGGTCGGGGCAGACGACGAGGAGAACCGGCGGGATGCCGTACTTGGCGTACACGTACGAGAGGTAATACGCCCAGCTCGCAGGCTTGCGCGGTTCCGGCTTGCTCTGTGACTCGACCGCCAGGAGGAAACTGCCGTCCTCGGTGTCCATTTTCAGCAGGGTGTCCACCCTGCGCTCCAGCAGCCGGGTCTCCGTGAGGTCGGTGGAGAGCACGGCGGAGGAGAGGGGTGGGGGAAACGCGGCGCCGAGAGGTCTGGCGACGCGGGCGAAGAGGTCCGGGACCTCCTGGAAGATCCGATGCAGGGCCTCATGGGATGAGCTGACCATGAGGCGAACGTAGGGGCGGCTTGGCATACGACATGCGCATATGCGGTGCTCTTCGCGCGATCGAGTGAAGGCGTCAACGTCGCATTGACGCCGCACAGCACTGAACAGGCGAAAGGGCCCGCACGACCGAAGTCGTGCGGGCCCTCTCCGGTGCTCGCGGCGGGAGCTACCAGGTCAGATCAGCAAGCTCACTTGTTGATCTTGGTGACCTGGCCGGCGCCCACGGTCCGGCCACCCTCACGGATGGCGAACTTCAGGCCCTCCTCCATGGCGACGGGCTGGATGAGCTCCACCTTCATCTCGGTGTTGTCACCCGGCATGACCATCTCGGTGCCCTCGGGGAGGGTCACGACGCCGGTCACGTCCGTCGTACGGAAGTAGAACTGCGGGCGGTAGTTGTTGAAGAACGGGGTGTGGCGGCCACCCTCGTCCTTCGACAGGATGTAGGCCTGGGCCTCGAACTCGGTGTGCGGGGTGACCGAGCCCGGCTTGATGATGACCTGGCCGCGCTCGACGTCCTCGCGCTTGATGCCGCGGAGCAGCAGACCGACGTTCTCACCGGCCTGGCCCTCGTCGAGCAGCTTGCGGAACATCTCGATGCCGGTGACCGTGGTGGAGGTCTTCTCCGGCTTGATGCCGATGATGTCGACGGTCTCGTTGACCTTGAGGACACCACGCTCGATGCGGCCGGTGACGACCGTACCGCGACCGGTGATGGTGAAGACGTCCTCGATCGGCATCAGGAACGGCTTGTCGACGTCACGCTCGGGCTCCGGGATGGCCTCGTCCACGGCCTTCATCAGCTCGAGGACCGAGTTGCCCCACTCCTTGTCGCCCTCGAGGGCCTTCAGAGCGGAGACCTTGATGACCGGGACGTCGTCACCCGGGAACTCGTACTCGGAGAGGAGCTCACGGACCTCGAGCTCGACGAGCTCCAGGATCTCCTCGTCGTCCACCATGTCGGCCTTGTTCAGGGCGACGACGATGTACGGAACGCCGACCTGGCGGGCCAGGAGCACGTGCTCCTTGGTCTGCGGCATCGGGCCGTCGGTCGCGGCGACCACGAGGATGGCGCCGTCCATCTGCGCCGCACCGGTGATCATGTTCTTGATGTAGTCCGCGTGACCGGGGCAGTCGACGTGGGCGTAGTGACGCGCTTCGGTCTGGTACTCGACGTGCGCGATGGAGATGGTGATACCGCGCTGGCGCTCTTCGGGAGCCTTGTCGATCTGGTCGAAGGCCGAGGCCTCGTTCAGGTCCGGGTACGCGTCGTGCAGCACCTTGGTAATGGCGGCCGTGAGGGTCGTCTTACCGTGGTCGATGTGACCGATGGTGCCGATGTTGACGTGCGGCTTAGTCCGCTCGAACTTCGCCTTCGCCACTGGGGTCCTCCTGTGGAGTGGTTCTGTACGCCTTACTTCATCGGCGCCAGGTGATCTTTGCTGGGAAACCCGGGCCCGGGGCATTCCGCCGGGTTGGCGACGGAATGCCCGCTTGCAGGCTCCGGGGTCAAGCCTAAAGCGTGAGAACGGAGTCCGTTAAACGGAGTCCCTCACTCGCCCTTGGCCTTCGCGATGATCTCCTCGGCGACGTTCCGCGGAACCTCGGCGTAGGAGTCGAACTGCATGGAGTAGCTGGCCCGGCCGGACGTCTTGCTGCGCAGGTCGCCGACGTAGCCGAACATCTCCGAGAGGGGCACGAGACCCTTCACGACACGGGCACCCGCCCGCTCCTCCATGGCCTGGATCTGGCCACGGCGGGAGTTGATGTCGCCGATGACCTCACCCATGTAGTCCTCGGGCGTGGTGACCTCGACGGCCATCATCGGCTCCAGGAGCACGGGCGAAGCCTTGCGCGCGGCCTCCTTGAAGGCCTGCGAACCGGCGATCTTGAACGCGAGCTCGGAGGAGTCGACCTCGTGGTAGCCACCGTCGATGAGCGTGACGCGGACGCCCGTCATCTCGTAGCCGGCCAGGATGCCGAACTGCATGGCCTCCTGGGCGCCGGCGTCCACCGAAGGGATGTACTCCTTCGGGATACGGCCACCGGTCACCTTGTTCACGAACTCGTACGAGGCGTCGCCGCCCTCGATCGGCTCGATCGCGATCTGCACCTTGGCGAACTGACCGGTACCACCAGTCTGCTTCTTGTGGGTGTAGTCCACGCGCTCGACGGTCTTGCGGATCGTCTCGCGGTAGGCGACCTGCGGCTTGCCGACGTTGGCCTCGACCTTGAACTCACGGCGCATGCGGTCGACCAGCACCTCGAGGTGCAGCTCGCCCATGCCGCCGATGATGGTCTGGCCGGTCTCCTCGTCCGAGTGGACCTGGAAAGAGGGGTCCTCCTCGGCCAGGCGCTGGATCGCGACGCCGAGCTTCTCCTGGTCGCCCTTCGACTTGGGCTCGATGGCGACCTGGATGACCGGCGCCGGGAAGTCCATGGACTCCAGGATCACCGGCTGCTTGTCGTCGGACAGCGTCTCACCGGTGGTGGTCTGCTTCAGACCCATGACGGCGACGATGTCACCGGCGCCCACCGACTCGATCTCCTCACGCTTGTTGGCGTGCATGCGGTAGATCTTGCCGATGCGCTCCTTCTTGCCCTTCACGGAGTTCAGCACCTGGGTGCCGGACGTGAGGCGGCCGGAGTACACACGGACGAAGGTGAGCTTGCCGAGGTGCGGGTCGCTCATGATCTTGAACGCCAGCGCGGCGAGGGGCTCCTCCTCCGACGGCTTGCGCGCGACGACCTGCTCCGCGTCCTTCGGGTCGTGGCCCTCGATGGCCTCGACGTCGAGCGGGGAGGGCAGGTAGCGCACGACCGCGTCGAGCAGGGGCTGCACGCCCTTGTTCTTGAACGCGGTGCCGCAGAAGACGGGGGTGACGGTGGTCTCGTCGCTCTTGCCGGAGGCGATGGTGATGCGGCGGATCGCCGCGTACAGCTGCTCCACGGTGGGCTCGGTGCCCTCCAGGTACAGCTCCATCAGCTCTTCGTCGTTCTCGGCGACGGCCTCGAGCAGCTTGCCGCGGTACTCCTCGGCGGCCTCGGTGTGCGTGGCCGGGATGTCGACAACGTCGTACATCTCGCCCTTGGCCGCCTCGGCGGACCACACGAAGGCCTTCATCGTCACCAGGTCGACGACGCCCTTGAAGTCGGCCTCGGCACCGATCGGCAGCTGCATGACCAGCGGCTGCGCACCGAGGCGGTCGCTGATCATGTCGACGCAGCGGTGGAACTCGGCACCGGTGCGGTCGAGCTTGTTGACGAAGCAGATACGCGGAACGCCGTAGCGGTCCGCCTGACGCCACACCGTCTCGGACTGGGGCTCGACGCCGGCGACGCCGTCGAACACCGTCACGGCACCGTCGAGAACGCGCAGGGAACGCTCCACCTCGACGGTGAAGTCGACGTGGCCCGGCGTGTCGATGATGTTGATGGTGTGGTCGACGTCTTCCAGCGGCCAGTGGCAGGTGGTGGCAGCAGAGGTGATCGTGATGCCACGCTCCTGCTCCTGCTCCATCCAGTCCATGGTGGCAGCGCCGTCGTGGACCTCACCGATCTTGTACGAAACGCCGGTGTAGAACAGGATCCGCTCGGTGGTGGTCGTCTTGCCCGCGTCGATGTGGGCCATGATCCCGATGTTGCGGACCTTGGCCAGGTCAAGCGAAGTGGTAGCCATAAGGCTTCAGTCTTCTCTCGGTCTCGATGTGGACTGCGACTACCAGCGGTAGTGCGCGAAGGCCTTGTTGGACTCGGCCATCTTGTGCGTGTCCTCGCGCTTCTTCACAGCGGCACCGAGGCCGTTGCTGGCGTCGAGGAGCTCGTTGAGCAGACGCTCGGTCATGGTCTTCTCGCGACGGGCGCGGGAGTAGCCGACCAGCCAGCGCAGCGCCAGGGTGTTGGCACGGCCGGGCTTGACCTCGACCGGGACCTGGTAGGTGGCGCCACCGACACGGCGGGACTTGACCTCGAGGGTCGGCTTGATGTTCTCGAGAGCGCGCTTCAGCGTGATGACCGGGTCGTTGCCGGTCTTCTCGCGCAGGCCCTCCATGGCGCCGTAGACGATGCGCTCGGCGGTGGAGCGCTTGCCGTTCAGCAGCACCTTGTTGATGAGGGAGGTCACCAGAGGAGAACCGTAGACCGGGTCGATGATGACCGGGCGCTTCGGGGCGGGGCCCTTACGAGGCATTCTTACTTCTCCTTCTTGGCGCCGTAACGGCTGCGAGCCTGCTTGCGGTTCTTGACACCCTGGGTGTCGAGCGAGCCGCGGATGATCTTGTAGCGAACACCCGGCAGGTCCTTCACACGGCCGCCGCGCACGAGCACGATGGAGTGCTCCTGCAGGTTGTGTCCCTCACCCGGAATGTAGGCGGTGACCTCGATCCCGCTGGTCAGACGCACACGCGCGACCTTACGCAGGGCCGAGTTCGGCTTCTTCGGGGTGGTCGTGAACACACGCGTGCAGACGCCGCGACGCTGAGGGGAACCCTCGAGTGCGGGCGTCTTGTTCTTCTCGACCTTGTCCTGCCGGCCCTTGCGGACCAGCTGCTGGATCGTAGGCACTACTTCTCCGGTTTCTGTGTGCCGATGGGTACAGCTAACCTGGAACAACGCCGACCCACGCGGTCGGGTGTGTCGAATCCGGCGGACTCCCACCGCAAGGCAGAAGGGGGCGCTGAATTGCGGTGGCCGTTTCACAGCCTCCGGTGCGGTGTGATGGCACGCACGAAGGCCAGGGCACACCCCAGGCACAAGGTCTGAGCGTACCCAGCTCACGGACTCCGGTCAAAACAAATGGAGCGCGGCCCGACACGCCGGACTTCTCCTGTTTCGCCCAGCGGGTTCTCCGCATCCCTCCGTAC
>KL568521.1:16902-19265 GCA_000715605.1 Streptomyces speibonae
ATGTGTATAAGAGACAGCTCCACGGCCGATCGGTGTCCGATATCCCATGTTGGCCGAATCGCGCCCTTTACACGCCCGGCCGTCAGTACTTTGATCCGTCCGCCGCAGACGAACGGGGGGTTCATCCTGATGACATCGGCGTCGCACGGACCGGACGACGTTGGTCTGGAGGACCGGGTGCCGTTCCTGGCCCGCCTGGAGAGCCAGGAGCGGACCGCACTGCTCGCGCTCGGCCGCGAGCTGCGCTTCGCTCCCCGGGTCGTCCTGCTGCACCAGCGCGAGCCCTCCTCGCACGTCCTGTTCCTGGTACAGGGCTGGACGAAGGTCACGGCCGCGGCAGCCAACGGCTACGAGGCGCTGCTCGCCCTGCGCGGCGCCGGCGACGTCGTCGGCGAGTCGGCGGCGCTGACCGGGCGGCCCCGTTCGGCGACGGTGACCGCGCTGGAGCCGGTGCGGGCGGTGGCCGTAGAGCACGGACGCTTCCGGGACTTCCTGAACCACTCCCCCGCGGTCTCCTTCGCCCTCCTCGGCCTCACGGCGGACCGCACCCGGGCGGCGGACCGGCGGCGCCTTGAGTTCGCCTCGATGAGCGTCCGCCAGCGTTTCGCGGTGCTGCTGCTGGATCTGGCCCGCAATCACGGCCGCCGCACCGACGAGGGCATCGAGCTCGCCGTCCCGCTGAGCAAGCAGGAACTCGCGGGCTCGGTCGGCGCGTCGCGGGAGATGGTCCAGCGCCTGCTGCGCGAACTGCGCGAGAAGGAGGCCGTCTCGACCGGCCGCCGCACCCTGCTGATCCTCCGCCCCCACATCCTCCGAAGAATCGCCGCCACCGACCCGCCGACATCCGGCATCGCATGACCACGCGCAACAGGCTGCGAACAGCCGTTCCGCCGCAGCTGCGGGCAGTCGGGGAGGCACCCCGCCAACGCCGGGCTGCGCGAACACCCCCCGCCCAGCCCCAGCGAACGGCACCGGCCCAGCCACGTTCTGTGTACCCGTACACACTTCCAATGGGTCATCCGCCCTCACGCCCCACCCCCCGCTCCCGCCACTCTTCTGACCTGCACCGCCACCCCACCCGTTCGAAGGGCGATCATGACCGACCCCGTGAGCCGCACGATCCTGTTGCTGGACATCGAGAGGTTCAGCGACCGGGACGACGTGGAACAGGCGTATCTGCGGCGCATGCTCTACGACGTCACCGACCGCGCCCTGGAGACCGCCGGCATCGACGAGACCCTGCGCATGCGTGCCGACCGCGGGGACTCCGTGATGGAGCTGATCGACGCCAACGCCTCCGTCACGGCGCTGCTGCGGGCCCTGCTGACCGAGGTGCCGCAGCAACTGCGCGCCGTCAACCGCATGGCGTCCCGCTCCGCCCAGATCCGGCTGCGCGGTGTCGTCGCCGGCGGATACGTGGCCGTGGACGCCCACGACGGCTGGGTCGGCTCCGACCTGAACCACGCCTGCCGGCTGCTGGACGCCGGCCTGCTCCGCGCCGCCCTGCGCGAACGCGCCGACGACTTCGCGCTGTGCGTCTCGGACTCCGTGTACCTCGGTGTCGTACGGCACGACCACCCCGGCGTCCCGGCCGCGGACTTCCACCGCGTGACGGTGGACAGCAAGAACGGCCCGCTGACGGCGTGGCTGCACGGCCCCGTACCGGCCGACTCCGGCGACCGGAGCGGGGATGCCCAGGACCACGGTGACCGGGGGGCGGGGGAGGCGCCGGGCGGTTCGGGGGACCGCCCGGCGCCGGCGCCGTCCGCCCCGGACGAGGGTCCGCACCAGAGCCGCCCGGCGCCGGCCGGACATCGGGGAGCCCCGGCGCCGGGCCCGGTCCTGAACATCAGCGGCGGCACGGTGAGCTTCGGCGGCGGTTACGTCGCCGGCGACCAGCACGGCGTCTCCGGCGGCCACGTCACCGGCGACGTCGTCATGGGCAGCAAGACGGAAGGGGGTGAACAGCCGTGAGCGGACCGGAACCCCCGGTCGCGGGCCCGGCCGGCGGCGGTGCGGCGGCGGGCGGTGCCCCCGGGTCCGGCCCCGCGCCCGGCGAGCCCGCCCCCGACGAGGCCCCGAGAGACGGCTCGGCCGAGGAGTCGGAGGAGCGCGACCAGCCGCAGGACGCGTGGGCGGCCCGGCGCGACCTGCTGGACCACAGCCCGCGCACCATGAAGGTCGGCACGCGCTCCCGGTTCGGCGGCGGCTACACCGAGGGCGACCAGCACGGCGTCTCCGGCGGCCACGTCACCGGCGACGTCGTCATGGGCACCAAGACGGTCCACCACTGGTCGTTCCCCGGCCTGTCCACCGCCGCGTCCGCCTCGGGCGAGATCCCGCGCGCCACCCTGGAGCGGCTC
>KL568521.1:19587-19792 GCA_000715605.1 Streptomyces speibonae
GTGGTCGCCCTCGACCGCGAGACGAGCCCCGGTTCCCTCGCCGACCGGTTCACCGCACGCGACGACACCGGCGACGGGGCGGGCACCCGCCGGGACACCGCCCGCGGCTACGTGCTGTGCGACCTGGAGACCCGTCGCGGCAACGCCCTGCGCGAGACCCATCTGCTCGGCGCCGCCGACCGGCTCGCCGAGCAGAACGCGTACG
>KL568521.1:20069-21922 GCA_000715605.1 Streptomyces speibonae
CCGTGCCGCGCCTGCTGGACCTGCCGGCGGTCAAGGAGTTCCTCGGCCACGGCCACCAGCTGCGCGAGGTCGCCGCCTTCGCCCAGCTCCTCGCCCGGTACTTCGCGGGCGAGGCCGCCGAACAGGAGGTCGCCTCCTTCTCGCTGGTGTCCCTTGAGAACCAGGTCCGCGAGTGGTTCGAGGAGGACGAGGACACCGTCCACCTGCGGGACAAGGCGTTCCTCATCGCGCTCGCCGCGTTCGACGACGGCCCCTACGCGCTCACCGCCGAACTCAGCGACCTGCTCTACGGCTTGCTCCAGCAGACCCAGAACCGGTCCCTGGCCGCCGAGATCCCCGTCTTCGGCACCCACATCGGCAAGCGCCTCCAGCTCGCCCGCGCCCGGCTCTCCGAGGGCGAGGAGAACACCGAGTGGGGCCCGGTCACCCAGACAAAGGCCGCGTTCCACGACGAGCGGGCCTCGCTGGTGCTGCTGCGCGAGGTGTGGACGGGCCATCCCTCGGCGCGGCCCGCACTGATCCAGTGGCTCCGCCAACTGGCCGACGACGGGCGCCCGTTGGTGCGTACCCGCGCCGCGTCCACCGTCGCCGTCCTCGCCCGCACCGATCTGCCGTCCGCGATGGCGCTGGTCATCGAGCCGTGGGCGACCTCGAACCGGTTCCGCCACCGGCTCGTCGCGGTCAACTCGCTCACCCTGGCCCACCACATCGGCACGCCCAACGTCCCGCGCATCCTCGACGCCTGGTCCGCGGCCGAGGACCGCCGGCTGCGCTGGGTGGCGGTCCGGGCGTACGCGCTGATCGGCCCGGAGCGGCCGGGCCAGGCGCTCACCGCGCTGCGCGCCGCCGCCCGCGAGCTGTACAAGCGCTTCGGCGACCCGGACGACTTCGACGTGGAGATGGCGCGGGAACTGGCCGAGGCCGTGGAGCTGCTGCTGCTCTCCCCCGCCTCCTCCGAGGTCCTCGACGACCTGACCGGGCACCTCGACGACGAACGGGCCGTGCGCGACCTGTCCCTCGGCGGCTTCGTCAACGCCTGCCGCCAGACCGAGGGCGACGAGCGGTACGGCACCCCGCTGGTCCTGCGGTGGTACGCCGACGCCGCCACCGCGGGCGACCGGACCGTGGCCGAGGGCATCGCGCGCCTGTGGCGGGAAGCCCTCGGCGACCCCGGGTACACCCGGCTCGCGCTCGAATCGATGCGCGCCTGGGTGCTCGCCGCGAGCCGCTCCACGACCACGGAATGGGCCCTCGCCGCGCTGCTGCCGAGGCTCGTCACCACCCCGACCGAGTACCAGCGGCTGAGCCATCTGCTGCGCACCATGCCCGGCGAGGACGGCAACCCCCCGCCGGAGGTGGCCGCCCGACTGCTGAGCACGCTTCCACCCCGCTGACGAAAGACGCCCCATGCCTTCCTTCCACCGCCCGCCCGAATGGCAGCAGCCCGCCGACCGGCATACGCGGCTGATCGACCCGGTGCTCACCGTGCGGCAGCTCTCCCGCTTCGAGCTGTCCCTGAAGCACGTGGTCCGCATCGACCACGCGCTGGTCTTCTCCACACCCAAGGGCGGGTACGAGGCCTATCCCCCGCCGACCCGGCCGAGCCGCAGCGAGATCGCGGCCCGCCGGTACACCGCGGTGTACGAGGTGGACATGGGCGTCCACCCCTTCAGCGACACCCTCGCCCTGCCGAGCGACAACGACGCGTTCGAGTTCACGGCGGAGGTGGACGTCTCCTGGCAGGTGCTGGACCCGGCGCGGTTCGTGGCGAGCGGCATCAGGGACGTGCCCGCGCTGCTGATCGGCGAGTTGCAGCAGGCGGCCCGGCCGGTCACCCGCGGCTTCTCCATCGC
>KL568521.1:22121-22877 GCA_000715605.1 Streptomyces speibonae
CGGCTTCTCCATCGCCGACAGCGCGGCGGCCGAGCGGGAGCTGCTGCGGGCGGTCATGCTCGTCGGCCCGCTCGGCGCGACGGCGGGGCTCCAGGTCACCTGGACGCTGCGGCTCCGCCGTGACCAGGCGAACATCGAGCACCAGCAGCGGCTCCAGGCGATCGACCACTCCGCGGCCGAGCAGATCCGCACGGCGGAGCAGGGCATGCAGGTCGACGTCGAGATGGACCAGCGCCACCGGCAGCAGGACAGGCTGCAACTGGAACGCGCCATGGAGTACGGGCGGCGGCAGCAGGAACTGGCCCTGCAACAGCAGCGCTGGCAGCACGAGCAGGCGATGCTGCGCGGGGAGCAGATGCTGGAGCTGCAACGCATCGAGCAACAGAAGATCGCGTTCTACCAGCACCATCTGTCGCAGGGCGGTGTGCAGTCCTGGGCGCTCCACCTGGCCCAGCACCCGGAGGACTCGCACCTGGTGATGAGCAGCATGCGGGAGGACCAACTGCGCATGATCCAGGCGCAGATGGACCTGGTGAAGGAGCTGCTGGGCGGGGAGGGCGCGGAGAAGTTCGAGCTGGAGGGCCCCAAGCAGCTGGCGCTGCGCACGGTCAGCGACATCCTCAACCAGCGGCTCCCCGGCGTCCCCCAGAACCCACCCCTCCTCCCCCCGGGCCCCGACGGGGGCGCGGGCGCCCCACCTCCGGCCCCTGCCACCCCGTACCCGACGCAGCCATCCCCGGCCCCGCCCTACACACC
>KL568521.1:23186-23556 GCA_000715605.1 Streptomyces speibonae
GCCCTACACACCGGGCCAGCCACCCACCACACCCCACGCGCCGGGCCAGGCACCCTCCTCGCCCTACACACCGGGCCAGCCACCCACCACACCCCACGCGTCAGGCCAAACCCCCACCACACCACCCCACGCACCGGGCCAGCCACCCGCCACACCTCACGCGCCAGGTCAGGCACCCTCCTCGCCCTACATGCCGGGCCAGGCACCGGCCCCGCCCTACACGCCGGACCAGGCAGCCACCGCACCACCCCACGCGCCGGGTCAGGCGCCCTCCGCGCTCTACGCACCGGGCCAGCCGCCCACCGCGCCCTACACGCCAGACCAGGCAGCCGCCCCGTCCGTCGGCCACGCGCCGACGGCGTCAACGGCC
>KL568521.1:23818-41772 GCA_000715605.1 Streptomyces speibonae
CCGGCTCCGGCTCCGGCACCGGCTCCGGCTCCGGCTCCGGCTCCGTCCACCGTGGGCACCCGGGACCCCGACGCCCCACCGGCTCCGGCACCGGCCCCGGCGTCCGCGCCTCCCGCCGCCGCCCGTGCGCACCTGTGCGAGCGGCTGCTGGCGGATCTGCGTACGGAGATCGCGCGTGCCGACAGCAAGGCGGCCGTTCTGGTCGCCGCCCTCGGCATCACCGCCGGTGTGTTCAGCGGACTGCTCGCCGGCCGGAACTGGTCGCCGGACGCCCTGTCGGCCCCGGGCGCGACGGTGTGGTGGGCCGGGACCCTCTCCCTCGCCCTGTCCCTGTTCGCGCTGCTCCTGGCCGTCCTGCCGCGCTATCGCAGCGGGACGTGGGTCCTCGGGCAGCCGCTGTCGTACTTCGGCGACATCCAGCGGGCCGTGAAGGCGGGCCGGCTGGAGACCGCGCTCGCCGACACGGAGGCCGACCCGGTGACCGGGCTGACGGCGGCGCTCACGGAGACGAGCCGGATCGCCTGGCGCAAGCACCAGTGGATCCGTACCGGCCTGATCGCCTTCTGCACCGGGACGCTCCTGCTGCCCGCCTCCCTGCTGATCGGCTGACCCACGGGCCGGCCACCGCTCACGTCACGCGAAGGAAGCACCATGACCCAGCCGCCGCCGACCCCGCCGGAGTACCCCGAGCCGAGCGCCGGGCCGGACCAGCCGGGAGCCGCACAGATCCCGCCGCAGTACCCGCTCTCGTACCCCCACCATCCCACGCCCCAGCCCCCGCCCGGGGCCGGGGCCGGGGCCGCCGTCCCGCCGCAGTATCCGCAGGCACCCCCGTACCCGACGACCCCGGGGGCCCAGCCCCACGTCCCCGCGCAGGCCCCGCCGCCCTACCCCCAAGCTCCGCAGTACCCGCAGTACCCGCAGAACACCGCAGCTCCCCAGTACCCCCAGGGCGCGCCGGCCCCGCAGCCGCCGTACCCGCAGGCCGCTCCGCCGCCGGCGCCCGACTCCCCCCTGCACCCGCACCACATCAGCACCGACCGGGGCCGGGTTCACATCGCCGGCCAGCAGCGTCACACCGACGCGACCGCGTTCGGCAATCTCCTCCTCCACCTGCCGAACTTCCTGTGCAGCCTGGTCGTCGTCGCCCTCGTCTCGCTCGTCTTCGGCGGCTTCGGCATCCTGATCGTGCTCGCCTGGCTCGCCAGCGGCGCACTCGTGTTCCACCGCCCGACCGAAAGCGCCCTCGCGCGCCATCTGCTCCGTCTGCGCTACCCCACGCCGCAGGAAAGAGCCAAACTCGAACCCGTCTGGCGCGAGGTCACCGCCCGCGCGGGTGTCGAGGGCCGGAACTACGAGCTCTGGGTCGAGGACAGCGACAGCCTCAACGCGGTCGCCGCGGCCGGACACATCGTCGGCGTCACCCGGTTCGCCATGAACCAGCTGCCCAACGGCGAGCTCGCCGCCGTCATGGCGCACGAGCTGGGCCACCACGTCGGCGGCCACGCCTGGTCCGGGCTGCTCGGCTACTGGTACGCGCTGCCCGGCCGGATCGCCTGGCGGGTGCTGCGCGCGGTCACCTGGTTCATGTTCCGCGTGTCGCGGGTGTTCTCCTGCTTCGGCGTGCTGTTCTTCGGCCTGGTCGTGGGCGGGATCGCGCTGGCCACGATCAGCACCCTGTACGGGCTGCCGCTGCTGATCCTCGCCATGCCCTACGCGCTCGCCGCCGTCGGACGCCGCTCGGAGCTGCGGGCCGACCAGCACGCCGCCGCGCTCGGCTTCGCCCCGATGCTGGCGGCCGTACTGGAGAAGCTGCACCAGCAGGAGCAGCAGCAGGCCGCGGCGATCGCCGCGGTCAACGGGGGCGCGCCGGCCACCGAGACCCCGGTGAGCAAGCTGCTGTCCTCGCACCCCGACTACTACACCCGGCTGCACCACCTGCAGCCGTACCTCCAGCCGAGCCGCTGAGCCCGGCGGCCGGACGGTCAGCCGGAACCGGCCGCCACGGCCAGCAGGGCGAACAGGCTCAGGAACACCGCCCAGCCGGCCACCGACAGCCAGCCGAGCACCAGCCCCGTCAGGGCGAGGCCGTCACCGCCCTCGCCCGTGCGGCGTATCTCCGACTGCGCCATGTGGCCGAGGATCACGGCCGGGAGCCCGGTGAGCCCGCCGGTCGCCACGCAGAGCACGCCGCAGACCATCGAGCCGATCGCCTTGCTGTTGGTCCGCTGCGGCCGGGCCAGGAAGGTCGCCGGAACCGGCGCGGCGGCGGCCGTCGCCGGCTGCGGCACCGGGCCCTGCGGAAGGTCGGCGACCAGCAGCGACAGCTCCGCCACGGTGCGGGCCGCATAGGCCCGGGCGACGCGCTTCTCGAACTCGGGATGGTCCAGCCTGCCCTCGCCGTACCCGGCCCGCAGGACGTCCACCGCGCGCTCGCGGTCGGCATGCGAGGCCAGCATCGGCGGACCCCCGGGGCCCTGCGGACCGCCGGGACCCTGCAACGGGTTGCCCTGCCACGGAGTCGGGTACGACACGGCTGCCTCCCGGGGCCCGGGACACTTGTCCCCGCTCTACGTCTGCGCTGTTTCCGCTGTTTTCTCGGTTTCACCCACTTCAACGCACCGTACCGGCAGTTTGGTTCCACCGGCCCTTCCGTGCGGGGTGATCTCCGTGTCCCGGCACGCCGAAGGGCGGCCACCCCGTACGGAGTGACCGCCCTTCGGATCAGGCGAGGCGCCTACTGGTTGTACGGACCGTAGTCGTAGTCCTCCAGCGGAACCGCCTGGCCGGAGCCCGTGCCGAACGGCGAGTAGTCGATGTCGTCGTAGCCGACGGCCGAGTACATCGCGGCCTTGGCCTCCTCGGTCGGCTCGACCCGGATGTTGCGGTAGCGGGACAGGCCCGTACCGGCCGGGATGAGCTTACCGATGATGACGTTCTCCTTGAGGCCGATGAGGCTGTCGGACTTGGCGTTGATCGCCGCGTCCGTCAGGACTCGGGTCGTCTCCTGGAAGGAGGCGGCCGACAGCCAGGACTCCGTCGCCAGCGAGGCCTTGGTGATACCCATCAGCTGCGGACGGCCGGAGGCCGGGTGTCCGCCCTCCTGGACCACGCGACGGTTCTCGGTCTCGAACTTCGAGCGCTCGACCAGCTCGCCGGGCAGCAGCTCGGCGTCGCCGGACTCGATGATCGTCACCCGGCGCAGCATCTGCCGGATGATGATCTCGATGTGCTTGTCGTGGATCGACACACCCTGCGAGTTGTAGACCTTCTGGACCTCGCCGACCAGGTGGACCTGGACGGCACGCTGACCCAGGATGCGCAGCACGTCGTGCGGGTTGGTGGCACCCACGGTGAGCTGCTGGCCCACCTCGACGTGGTCGCCCTCGCCGACCAGGACCTTGGCACGCTTCGAGATCGGGTAGGCCGTCTCGTCGCTGCCGTCGTCCGGGGTGACGACGAGCTTCTTGGTCTTCTCGGTCTCCTCGATCCGCACGCGGCCGGAGGCCTCGGAGATCGGGGCGACACCCTTCGGCGTACGGGCCTCGAAGAGCTCGACGACACGGGGCAGACCCTGGGTGATGTCGTCACCGGCCACACCACCGGTGTGGAAGGTACGCATCGTCAGCTGGGTGCCGGGCTCGCCGATGGACTGGGCGGCGATGATGCCGACCGCCTCACCGATGTCGACCAGCTTGCCCGTGGCCAGCGAACGGCCGTAGCACATCGCGCAGGTGCCGACGGCGGACTCGCAGGTCAGGACCGAGCGGGTCTTGACCTCCTCGACGCCGCGGGAGACGAGCTCCTCGATGAGGACGTCGCCCAGGTCGGTACCGGCCGGGGCCAGCACCTGCCCGTCGACGACGATGTCCTCGGCGAGGCAGCGCGCGTACACGGACGTCTCGACGTCGCCCTCCTTGCGGAGCACTCCGTCCGCGTCCCGGGTCGCGATCTTGAGACGCAGACCGCGGTCGGTGCCGCAGTCCTCCTCGCGGATGATGACGTCCTGGGAGACGTCGACCAGACGACGGGTGAGGTAACCCGAGTCGGCGGTACGCAGAGCGGTGTCCGCCAGACCCTTACGGGCACCGTGCGTGGAGATGAAGTACTCCAGCACGGACAGGCCCTCACGGAACGACGCCTTGATCGGACGCGGGATCGTCTCGTTCTTCGCGTTCGACACCAGACCACGCATACCGGCGATCTGACGCATCTGCATCATGTTGCCGCGCGCACCCGAGTTCACCATCATGAAGATCGGGTTGGTCTTCGGGAAGTTGTCGTTCATCGCCTCGGCGACCTCGTTGGTCGCCTTGGTCCAGATGTTGATGAGCTCCTGCGTGCGCTCGTCCTTGGTGATCAGACCGCGCTCGTACTGCTTCTGGACCTTCTCGTCCTGCGCCTCGTAGCCGCGGACGATCTCCTTCTTCGCCTCGGGAACGACGACGTCGGAGATGGCCACGGTGACACCGGAACGGGTGGCCCAGTAGAAGCCCGCCGCCTTCAGGTTGTCGAGCGTCGCCGCCACGATGACCTTCGGGTAGCGCTCGGCGAGGTCGTTGACGATCTCGGAGAGCTGCTTCTTGCCGACCTCGTAGTCGACGAACGGGTAGTCCTCGGGCAGCAGCTCGTTGAAGAGCGCACGGCCCAGGGTGGTGTTCAGCCGGAACGGGTCGCCCTGCTGCCACTCGGAAGCCTCGGCCTCGCCGTCCTCGTTCGCCGGCGGGGTCCAGCCGCGCGGCGGGATGGTGCCGACCGGGAAGCGCACGTCGATCTTCGACTGGAGCGACAGCTCGCCCGCGTCGAAGGCCATGATCGCCTCGGCGACCGAGGCGAAGGACCGGCCCTCGCCCTTGAGGTCGCGCATCTCGCCGTCGGTGGTGAGGAAGAACAGACCGAGGACCATGTCCTGGGTCGGCATCGTCACCGGACGGCCGTCGGCCGGCTTGAGGATGTTGTTCGAGGACAGCATCAGGATGCGGGCCTCGGCCTGCGCCTCCGCGGACAGCGGCAGGTGCACGGCCATCTGGTCACCGTCGAAGTCCGCGTTGAACGCGGTGCACACGAGCGGGTGGATCTGAATGGCCTTGCCCTCGACCAGCTGCGGCTCGAAGGCCTGGATGCCGAGGCGGTGCAGGGTGGGCGCACGGTTCAGCAGCACCGGGTGCTCGGCGATGACCTCTTCGAGGACGTCGTACACCACGGTGCGGCCGCGCTCGACCATGCGCTTGGCCGACTTGATGTTCTGCGCGTGGTTCAGGTCGACCAGGCGCTTCATCACGAACGGCTTGAACAGCTCCAGCGCCATCGCCTTCGGCAGACCGCACTGGTGCAGCTTCAGCTGCGGACCGACGACGATCACGGAACGCGCCGAGTAGTCGACACGCTTGCCGAGCAGGTTCTGGCGGAAGCGGCCCTGCTTGCCCTTGAGCATGTCGGACAGCGACTTCAGCGGACGGTTGCCGGGGCCCGTCACCGGGCGGCCGCGGCGGCCGTTGTCGAAGAGCGCGTCCACGGCCTCCTGGAGCATGCGCTTCTCGTTGTTCACGATGATCTCGGGCGCGCCGAGGTCGAGAAGCCGCTTCAGGCGGTTGTTGCGGTTGATGACACGGCGGTACAGGTCGTTCAGGTCGGAGGTCGCGAAGCGGCCACCGTCCAGCTGCACCATCGGACGCAGGTCCGGCGGGATGACCGGCACGCAGTCCAGCACCATGCCCTTGGGGCTGTTGGAGGTCTGCAGGAACGCGGAGACGACCTTCAGGCGCTTGAGCGCACGGGTCTTCTTCTGGCCCTTGCCGGTGCGGATGATCTCGCGGAGCTTCTCGGCCTCCTCCTCGAGGTCGAAGGACTCCAGGCGCTTCTGCAGCGCCGCGGCACCCATCGAGCCGTCGAAGTACGTGCCGAAGCGGTCGCGCAGCTCGCGGTAGAGCAGCTCGTCGCCCTCGAGGTCCTGGACCTTGAGGTTCTTGAACCGGTTCCACACCTCGTCGAGGCGGTCGATCTCGCGCTGCGCACGGTCGCGCAGCTGCTTCATCTCACGCTCGGCGCCCTCGCGCACCTTGCGGCGCACGTCGGCCTTGGCGCCCTCGGCCTCCAGCTCGGCGAGGTCCGTCTCGAGCTTCTTGGCGCGGGTCTCCAGGTCGGCGTCCCGGCGGTTCTCGATCTGCTGGCGCTCGACGGAGACGTGGGCCTCCAGCGACGGCAGGTCGCGGGTACGGCGCTCCTCGTCCACGTACGTGATCATGTACGCGGCGAAGTAGATGACCTTCTCGAGGTCCTTGGGGGCCAGGTCGAGCAGGTAGCCCAGCCGGCTCGGGACACCCTTGAAGTACCAGATGTGCGTGACGGGCGCGGCCAGCTCGATGTGGCCCATGCGCTCACGGCGCACCTTGGCGCGCGTGACCTCGACACCACAGCGCTCGCAGATGATGCCCTTGAAGCGGACGCGCTTGTACTTGCCGCAGTAGCACTCCCAGTCCCGGGTCGGACCGAAGATCTTCTCGCAGAAGAGTCCGTCCTTTTCCGGCTTGAGGGTGCGGTAGTTGATGGTCTCGGGCTTCTTGACCTCGCCGTGGCTCCACTGACGGATGTCGTCAGCGGTGGCCAGGCCGATCCGGAGCTCGTCGAAGAAGTTGACGTCGAGCACTATGCGTCAATCCCTCTCAGGGTCGTGAGTCTTTGGGTCTGATACGGGGGTCCTGGGGCGGGCGGCCCGGGGTTCACCTGGCCGCCCCACTCCCGTCAGACCTCTTCGACGCTGCTCGGCTCGCGCCGGGACAGGTCGATGCCGAGCTCCTCCGCAGCGCGGAAGACGTCCTCGTCGGTGTCACGCATCTCGATGGACATACCGTCGCTGGACAGCACCTCCACGTTCAGGCACAGGGACTGCATCTCCTTGATGAGGACCTTGAAGGACTCGGGGATGCCGGGCTCGGGGATGTTCTCGCCCTTGACGATGGCCTCGTAGACCTTCACGCGGCCGGTGACGTCGTCGGACTTGATGGTCAGCAGCTCCTGGAGCGCGTAGGCGGCGCCGTACGCCTCGAGTGCCCACACCTCCATCTCGCCGAACCGCTGGCCACCGAACTGAGCCTTACCGCCCAGCGGCTGCTGGGTGATCATGGAGTACGGACCGGTCGAACGCGCGTGCAGCTTGTCGTCGACCAGGTGGTGCAGCTTCAGGATGTACATGTAGCCGACCGAGATCGGGTCCGGGAACGGCTCACCGCTGCGGCCGTCGAACAGCCGCGCCTTGCCGGACGGCAGGACCATGCGGTCGCCGTCGCGGTTCGGGATGGTGTGGTCCAGCAGACCGGCGAGCTCGTCCTCGCGGGCGCCGTCGAAGACCGGGGTGGCCACGTTGGTACGGGGCTCCACGCGGTCCGCGCCGATCGCCTGGAGGCGCTGCGCCCACTCGTCGGCGAGACCGGAGACGTCCCAGCCCTGGCTGGCGAGCCAGCCGAGGTGGATCTCCAGGACCTGTCCCGGGTTCATCCGGGACGGGACACCGAGCGGGTTGAGGATGATGTCGACCGGGGTCCCGTCCTCGAGGAACGGCATGTCCTCGATGGGCAGGATCTTGGAGATGACGCCCTTGTTGCCGTGGCGGCCGGCGAGCTTGTCACCGTCGGTGATCTTGCGCTTCTGCGCGACGTAGACGCGCACCAGCTGGTTGACACCGGGGGGAAGCTCGTCGCCCTCCTCACGGTCGAAGACGCGGACGCCGATGACCTTGCCGGTCTCGCCGTGCGGCACCTTCAGCGAGGTGTCACGGACCTCACGGGCCTTCTCACCGAAGATCGCGCGCAGCAGACGCTCCTCGGGGGTCAGCTCGGTCTCGCCCTTGGGCGTGACCTTGCCGACGAGGATGTCACCGGCGATGACCTCGGCACCGATGCGGATGATGCCGCGCTCGTCGAGGTCGGCGAGGACCTCCTCGGAGACGTTCGGGATGTCCCGGGTGATCTCCTCGGGGCCGAGCTTGGTGTCACGGGCGTCGACCTCGTGCTCCTCGATGTGGATCGAGGAGAGGACGTCGTCCTGCACGAGGCGCTGCGACAGGATGATCGCGTCCTCGTAGTTGTGACCCTCCCACGGCATGAACGCGACCAGCAGGTTCTTGCCGAGCGCCATCTCACCGTTCTGGGTGGCCGGACCGTCGGCGAGGACCTGGCCCTCGATGATCCGGTCGCCCTCGGCGACGATGACCTTCTGGTTGACCGAGGTGCCCTGGTTGGACCGGGAGAACTTGGCGAGGCGGTACGTGATGTACGTGCCGTCGTCGTTGGCGGTGGTGATGTAGTCCGCGGAGACCTCCTGGACCACACCCGCCTTCTCGGCCTTGACCACGTCGCCGGCGTCGACGGCGGAGCGGTACTCCATGCCGGTGCCGACGAGCGGGGACTCGCTCTTGATCAGCGGCACGGCCTGGCGCATCATGTTCGCGCCCATGAGGGCACGGTTGGCGTCGTCGTGCTCGAGGAACGGGATCATGGCGGTCGCGACCGACACCATCTGGCGCGGCGAGACGTCCATGTAGTCGACCTCGTCACCGGGGACGTAGTCGACCTCGCCGCCGCGGCGGCGGACCAGGATGCGGTTCTCGGCGAAGCGCATGTCGTCGTTGAGCGGCGCGTTGGCCTGCGCGATGACGAAGCGGTCCTCCTCGTCGGCGGTCAGGTAGTCCACCTCGTCGGTGACCTGGCCGTCGACGACCTTGCGGTACGGCGTCTCGATGAAGCCGAACGGGTTGATCCGCCCGTAGGAGGCGAGCGAACCGATCAGACCGATGTTCGGGCCTTCCGGCGTCTCGATCGGGCACATGCGGCCGTAGTGCGAGGGGTGCACGTCACGGACCTCGAAGCCGGCCCGCTCACGGGAGAGACCACCCGGGCCGAGGGCGTTGAGACGGCGCTTGTGCGTCAGCCCCGACAGCGGGTTGTTCTGGTCCATGAACTGGGACAGCTGGCTGGTGCCGAAGAACTCCTTGATGGAAGCGACGACCGGCCGGATGTTGATCAGGGTCTGCGGCGTGATCGCCTCGACGTCCTGGGTGGTCATGCGCTCGCGCACGACGCGCTCCATACGGGCGAGACCCGTACGGACCTGGTTCTGGATCAGCTCGCCGACGTTGCGGATGCGGCGGTTGCCGAAGTGGTCGATGTCGTCGGTCTCGACGATGATCGAGCGGCCCGACTCGCCGACCGTCTCGGTCTCCCCGGCGTGCAGCTTCACCAGGTACTTGATGGTGGCGATGATGTCGTCGGTGGTGAGCACGCCGGCGTCCAGCGGCTCGTCCCCGCCGAGCTTCTTGTTCACCTTGTAGCGGCCGACCTTGGCGAGGTCGTAGCGCTTGGGGTTGAAGTACAGGTTCTCCAGCAGCGTCTGCGCGGCCTCACGGGTGGGGGGCTCGCCCGGACGCAGCTTGCGGTAGATGTCGAGCAGCGCGTCGTCCTGGCCCTGGGTGTGGTCCTTCTCCAGGGTGGCGCGCATGGACTCGTACTCGCCGAACTCCTCGAGGATCTGCTCGGTGGTCCAGCCGAGCGCCTTCAGCAGGACGGTGACGGACTGCTTGCGCTTGCGGTCGATGCGCACACCGACCATGTCGCGCTTGTCGATCTCCATCTCCAGCCAGGCACCCCGGGAAGGGATGATCTTGGCGGAGAAGATGTCCTTGTCGGACGTCTTGTCGATGGAGGAGTCGAAGTAGACACCGGGCGAGCGGACCAGCTGGGACACCACGACACGCTCGGTGCCGTTGATGACGAAGGTGCCCTTGTTCGTCATGAGCGGGAAGTCGCCCATGAAGACGGTCTGGGACTTGATCTCGCCGGTCTCGTTGTTGGTGAACTCGGCGGTGACGAAGAGCGGGGCGGCGTACGTGAAGTCGCGCTCCTTGCACTCGTCGATGGAGTTCTTCGGCGGCTCGAAGCGGTGGTCGCGGAAGGTCAGCGACATCGACCCGGAGAAGTCCTCGATCGGGGAGATCTCTTCGAAGATCTCCTCCAGACCGGACTTGGTGGGGACGTCCTGCCCGTTCTCGAGAGCCTCCTCGACGCGAGCCTTCCAGGCGTCGTTCCCGAGCAGCCAGTCAAAGCTCTCGGTCTGCAGCGCGAGAAGGTTCGGAACCTCGAGGGGCTCCTTGATCTTTGCAAAGGAGATGCGCAGCGGGGCGGTGCTGGCGCCGTTGTTCGTATTCGCGGTCGAGGCGTTGCGCGAGGCGGCCAAGAGGGGGTCCTTCCGAGGGCTCGGACTCACTACGCGCGTACCGGCCCCCCACCGTGCACAGGGACAGAATCCTCCACCGGGGTGAGAACCCCAGGTCAGAGATCATCTTGTCGTCGGTGCTCGAGCGAGGGCATGCCCCTGGTGACGGGCAGGGGACAGCTAACAGGCAGCGCAAAGGGTCAGTGTAGCCACTTGGCACACTGATGTCCAGTGCGGTGTACGAGACCGGGTGGAGGCCCTCGTTGTACTCAACTCCTGCGACAAGGCGCTGCCCTCAACGCACCGTGATACTGCCCTCTTTGCCGTCGATCCATGCCTCGGATTCGGATCCTTGTGACGACGCGTCCTGAGAATTGCGCGCTGCGTGCGGTTCGTCAAGGCCCCCCTTGCCCCGACCGCCTGCCACGAGGCGATTCTCCGAGGCCTGTGGAGGCACAACGAAGATCACCATACCCCCCGCCGTCCCGGGTGCAAGGCAGCCGCCGCCGGACCCCCGGTACGCCGAAGAGCGACCACCCGGATGGATGATCGCTCCTCGGCGCTTGAGCGTTACACGTCCCGCGGGACGTGTTCACGGATCCTGCCGGACCCGCGGGGTACTACTTGACCTCGACGGAGGCACCGGCGCCCTTGAGGGACTCGGCGGCCTTGTCCGCGGCCTCCTTGTTGACCTTCTCGAGGACCGGCTTCGGGGTGCCGTCGACGAGGTCCTTGGCCTCCTTCAGACCCAGGGAGGTCAGCTCACGCACGACCTTGATGACCTGGATCTTCTTGTCGCCGGCGCCAGTGAGGATGACGTCGAACTCGTCCTTCTCGGCCTCGGCCTCGACCGGGGCACCCGGGGCGCCCGGGGCGGCCACGGCGGCGACCGCGGCGGCGGCGGTGACGTCGAACTTCTCCTCGAACGCCTTCACGAACTCGGAGAGCTCGATGAGGGTCATCTCCTCGAACTGCGCGAGCAGGTCTTCCTGGCTGAGCTTCGCCATGATGGCGGTCCTTCCACTAAATCGGCTGGTGCCGGATGTACGGGGTGAGGCGGGCGTACGTCGGGCCCGCGTCGACCCTCACCTGGTGCGGTTCACGCGGCGAGGATCGGGAAGCGAGCCGAATTACTCGGCACCGCCCTGCTCGTCCTGCTTGGCACGGAGCGCGTCCACGGTGCGGACGAGCTTCGAGGGGAGCGCCTGGAGGACCTGAGCAGTCTGCGTCTGCTTGCCCTTGAAAGCGCCCGCCAGCTTGGCGAGCAGAACCTCGCGGGACTCGAGGTCCGCAAGCTTCTTGATCTCGTCGGCGGACATCGCCTTGCCGTCAAGGACGCCGCCCTTGATGACGAGATTCGGGTTCTCCTTGGCGAAATCGCGCAGACCCTTCGCCGCCTCGACCGGGTCACCGGTCACGAAGGCGACCGCCGACGAACCCGCGAACAGGTCGTCGAGCGTGGTGATCCCGGCCTCCTTGGCCGCAATCTTGGTCAGCGTGTTCTTCACCACACGGTACTGAGCGTTCTCACCGAGCGAACGACGCAGCTGCTTGAGCTGCGCCACGGTGAGACCGGTGTACGCGGTAACGACAGCAGCGTTGGAGTCACGGAACTTGTCCCGCATCTCCTCGACGGCATCGACCTTGTCAGGCCTCGCCATGAGCCTCGGCCTCCTTCCGGGTGATTCGGACCGCGCGGACCCGAAGGAGGACTGGGGAAAACGAAACGCCCCGGGCGCAGGCGCACGGGGCGTAGCTCAACCGGCTGCTCACGGCCTCACGGCGGCGAACTCCGGGAACTCTTCCACTGACACCTGCGCGGGTCGTCCGCATTTCAGCGGATCCTTCGGCCACCGCGCCCTCTGACGAGCGCACGGCAACGACCAGCGGTCTTTGGCTTCCGTGGAAGAGTACGCGAACGGATCGGTGTCAGGCAAATCGCCTAGGCGCCCGCTCCGAGGCCCTCCAGCTCCTTCATCATCTCCATGAAGTCGAAGGTGTCCTTCTCCGCCGGGGGCTCGACGTCGGCGGCCGCGCCGTAGTCGGAGTAGTGCGCGGTCATCTTCATCGCGCCCTCGTTCATCTGCAGGCCGACAGTCATCTTGGCCGGGTAGTTGTCCTCGTTGACCCAGACCTCGGTGTCGTAGCCCTTCAGGCCCGTCTTCTTCATGTTGGCGACGAGCTGCTCGCGCTCCTTCTCGGTGAACACACCGTCGAGCGCCTTGTTGGCGTCGAGCATCTCCTCGATGGTCAGCGTGCCCTTGTAGTGCTGCGTCTGGACGCCGTCGACCTTCTCCGGGCCCACGTGCTTCAGGTTCTTCGACCCGAGCAGCAGGGCGAGCTGCTGCGCCGGGTCCTGGTTCATGTTCTCCATGCCCCCGGTCAACTGCTTCTGGATCTCCGGGTCGCCGGACGCCTCGGCGATGGCACCGAAGTCCATCTTCATCCAGCGCTTGCCGTCCATGTCGGCGGCCGCTTCCGCTCCCATGTCCATGTACATGGCCTGGTCCACCATGATCATGCGGACCTGCTCGGGAGCGTCCGGGCTGCCCGCGGTGAGCGCGGAACCCTTCATGGTGACGTCCAGGACGGCCGGGTCCCAGCCCTGGACGCCGGACATCTCCATGGTGCCGCCGCCCTCCAGGCCGGCCGGCATCTCCATCGTCATGCGGACCTTGGAGGACTTGGCCTCCGAGGTGTTCTTGAAGGCGGCCTGGAGAACCTTCGTCATCTGGTTCTGCGTCTGCGCCTCGGACTGCGACGAGTCGGCTGCCTTCTTCTCGCTGCCGCCCTCGTCACCCCCACCACATCCGGCGACGCCGGCGACGACGGCCGCGGCCGTCAGACAGACACCCGCGCGCTTCCATGCGGACATCCCCATGAGTCCCACCCCTGTGTTCTGTTTTCGCTGTGCAACGTCTGTGCGATCAGAAGAACGGTAACCCACGCCACGGACACTGTCGTACGAGAAAGCCCGTCCCCACACCTGGCGAGGTGCGGGGACGGGCTTCTCGAACGGCGGTGCGGGCCGGCCGGCCCGCCCGGCTCAGACCGCGGCCGGGTCCTCCTCGACGAGGAGGTTGCGGGTGCGGTTCGGGTCGAGCGGGATGCCGGGGCCCATCGTGGTGCTGATGGCGGCCTTCTTGATGTAGCGGCCCTTGGCGGCGGACGGCTTCAGACGGAGGATCTCCTCCAGCGCCGCGCCGTAGTTCTCCACCAGCTTGGTGTCGTCGAACGACGACTTGCCGATGATGAAGTGCAGGTTCGCGTGCTTGTCGACACGGAACTCGATCTTGCCGCCCTTGATGTCGTTGACGGCCTTGGCGACGTCCGGGGTCACGGTGCCGGTCTTGGGGTTCGGCATCAGACCACGGGGACCGAGCACGCGGCCGAGGCGGCCGACCTTGCCCATGAGGTCCGGGGTGGCGACGACGGCGTCGAAGTCCAGACGGCCCTTCGACACCTCGTCGATCAGCTCGTCGGCGCCGACGATGTCGGCGCCCGCGGCACGCGCGGCCTCGGCACGGTCACCGGTCGCGAAGACCAGGACCCGGGCGGTCTTACCGGTGCCGTGCGGGAGGTTCACGGTGCCACGGACCATCTGGTCGGCCTTGCGCGGGTCGACACCCAGACGGAAGGCGACCTCGACGGTGCCGTCGAACTTGGTCGTGGACGTCTCCTTGGCGAGACGGACGGCCTCGAGCGGGGCGTACAGCTTCTCCCGGTCGATCTTGGCGTCCGCAGCGCGGAGAGACTTGCTGCGCTTGCTCACTGAAAGCTCCTGTGGAATCTGAGGAGTCGTGGTCCGGGCCGAGCAGGCCCTGCCACTACTGCTTGGCGTACGGGGGTGGCGGTCAGCCCTCGACCGTGACGCCCATGGAACGGGCGGTGCCGGCGATGATCTTCTCGGCGGCGTCCAGGTCGTTGGCGTTGAGGTCGGGCATCTTGGTGGTGGCGATCTCACGGACCTGGTCACGCGTGATCTTCGCGACCTTGGTCTTGTGCGGCTCGCCGGAGCCCTTCTCCACGCCCGCGGCCTTGAGGATCATCTTGGCGGCCGGCGGGGTCTTGGTGATGAAGGTGAAGGAGCGGTCCTCGTAGACCGTGATCTCCACCGGGATCACCCAGCCGCGCTGCGACTCGGTCGCGGCGTTGTAGGCCTTGCAGAACTCCATGATGTTCACGCCGTGCTGGCCCAGCGCGGGGCCCACCGGCGGGGCCGGGTTGGCGGCACCGGCCTGGATCTGGAGCTTGATGAGCCCCGTGACCTTCTTCTTCTTGGGAGGCATGGCTCTCCGGGTCCTTTCGATTCGGGTCCTGCCCGCGTCAGGGGGACAACCCGGACGCAGGCATACCGCACAACGATAACGGGTATGGATGTGCGGCTAAAAACCGAGCAGGTCAGACAAACGCGCGAGCGCTTGCCTGACCTGCGCGGAAGCTGTGTGTCAGCCGATCACAGAAGCGCTAGTTCTTCTGGATCTGGTCGAAGGAGAGCTCGACCGGGGTCTCCCGGCCGAAGATCTCCACCAGGCCCTTGACCTTCTTGGAGTCGGGGTTGATCTCGTTGATGGTCGCCTGGAGCGTGGCGAACGGGCCGTCGGTGACGGTGACCGAGTCGCCGACCTCGAAGTCCAGTACCTGGACCTCGACCTTGCGCTGCGGGGCCGGCTTGCCCTCGGCCTCGGCGGCCTCGCGGGCTGCCTTCTCCTCGGCCTCCGGGGCGAGCATCTTGACGATCTCGTCCAGCGTCAGCGGGTACGGGTCGTAGGCGTTGCCCACGAAGCCGGTGACACCGGGCGTGTTGCGGACGACGCCCCAGGACTCGTTCGTCAGGTCCATGCGGACCAGGACGTAGCCCGGGAGCTTGTTCTGCTTGATCGTCTTGCGGTCGCCGTTCTTGATCTGGACGACCTCCTCCTGCGGCACCTCGGCCTGGAAGATGTAGTCCTCGACGTTCAGCGAGACGGCGCGCTGCTCCAGGTTGGTCTTCACCCGGTTCTCGTAGCCCGCGTAGGTGTGGATGACGTACCACTCGCCGGGGAGCGTGCGCAGTTCCTCGCGGAGCTTCTCGACCGGGTCGCGGTCGTCCTCGGGCTCTTCCCCGGCCTCCTCGGCCGCTTCCCCGGCTTCGGCGGTGCCGTCCGCCTCGGCGGTCTCGTCCGCGGTGGTGCCGGCAGCCTCGGCCTCGGCGGAGGCCCGGGTGTCCTCGACGTCCGCACCCTCGGCGGCGGCGAGCGCGTCCTCGGCGGACTCGGCCCCTTCGCCGTGAGGCTCAACGGCGTCGTTCACGTTCGGGTCAGACACGGTGGCTGCTTCTTCCTGGATACAGAGGGGTGGAACATGCGAAAGGAGCGCCGGGTACCTCGGCGCTCTTCGCTCGGGGATCAGCCGAAGACGTACTTGGCGGCGTTGCTGAGGCCATAGTCGAACAGGGTGATCAGGCCGATCATCACCACCACGAAGATGATCACTGCGGTCGTGTACGACGTCAGCTGGTTGCGGGTCGGCCAGACCACCTTGCGGAGCTCCGCAACGATCTGACGGTAGAAGAGCGCCAGGCGCTTCAGCGGGCCCTTCTTGGCCCGCTTGCCGCCCTTGCGGGTCTTCTTCTTGGAGTCAGGAGCCTCGTCCTGGGCATCAGGCATGTCGATGGAGCCCACGGCGTCCGTCACTCGTCCTCACCTGATTCCGGGTCGTGGCCGTGCCGCGCCCGGTCTGAGCCCGCACGGCGGTGCATTGCTGTACGTACATGCGCACACATCCTGGCGATGGTGTGTGTAGCAGGGCCGGAGGGACTTGAACCCCCAACCGCTGGTTTTGGAGACCAGTGCTCTACCAATTGAGCTACGACCCTTTGTGCGCTCCCCAACGTACCGCATCCGGCCGGATGCTTGGTGTGCACCGGCTGAGTGCGGGCCGCTGAAGGCCAACGAGGTGAGAGTGTACGTGTTCCTGGGCCGGGCGTCGAACAGAAAGTCCCTGCGCCGGGCCGCCCCGGAGCCGGAACGGGGGAAGATCGTCCTGGCCACACGGCCGCGGCGCGGTGGATCCGGACTGGTGTCCACAGGTTTGCCCGGTCATGTTCAGTCGGTGAAACCCTCGTGCCCGGCGGGATCCGGGTCTGGAACGATGGGCCCCATGAGCGCTGCAACCCCTCCCACCGAGCGCCGGGTCTCCGCCCGAGTCGGCGCGATCTCCGAGTCCGCCACCCTCGCCGTGGACGCCAAGGCCAAGGCCCTCAAGGCCGCCGGGCGACCGGTGATCGGCTTCGGCGCCGGTGAGCCCGACTTCCCGACGCCGGACTACATCGTCGAGGCCGCGATCGAGGCCTGCAAGAACCCGAAGTACCACCGCTACACACCGGCCGGCGGTCTGCCCGAGCTGAAGTCCGCGATCGCCGCCAAGACGCTGCGCGACTCGGGCTACGAGGTGGACCCGTCCCAGATCCTGGTCACCAACGGCGGCAAGCAGGCCATCTACGAGGCCTTCGCCGCGATCCTCGACCCGGGCGACGAGGTCATCGTCCCGGCGCCGTACTGGACGACGTACCCGGAGTCCATCCGGCTGGCCGGCGGTGTCCCGGTCGAGGTGGTCGCCGACGAGACGACCGGCTACCGCGTGAGCGTGGAGCAGCTGGAGGCGGCCCGCACCGAGCGGACGAAGGTCGTCCTCTTCGTGTCCCCCTCGAACCCGACCGGCGCGGTCTACAGCGAGGCCGAGACCGAGGCGATCGGCCGCTGGGCCGTCGAGCACGGCCTGTGGGTGCTCACCGACGAGATCTACGAGCACCTGGTCTACGGCGACGCGTCGTCCGTGTCCCTGCCCGCGCTGCTGCCCGAGCTGCGCGACAAGTGCGTCGTGGTCAACGGTGTGGCCAAGACGTACGCGATGACGGGCTGGCGGGTCGGCTGGATCATCGGCCCGAAGGACGTGGTCAAGGCCGCGACCAACCTCCAGTCGCACGCCACGTCCAACGTCTCCAACGTGGCCCAGGTGGCCGCGCTCGCCGCCGTCTCCGGCGGTCTGGAGGCGGTCGCTGCCATGCGCGAGGCCTTCGACCGGCGGCGCAGGACCATCGTGCGGATGCTGAACGAGATCGACGGCGTGGTGTGCCCGGAGCCCGAGGGCGCCTTCTACGCCTACCCCTCGGTGAAGGCGCTGATCGGCAAGGAGATCCGGGGCAAGCGGCCGCAGAACAGCGTGGAGCTGGCCGCGCTGATCCTGGAGGAGGCCGAGGTCGCGGTGGTGCCGGGTGAGGCGTTCGGCACGCCCGGCTATCTGCGGCTGTCGTACGCGCTGGGCGACGAGGACCTCGTCGAGGGCGTGAGCCGGATCCAGAAGCTGCTGGCGGAGGCGCGGGACTGACCTCCGCGTCGGCACAGGGGCGCCCGGACGCACTCCGGGCGCCCCTGTTCGTTGCCGCGCGTTCCTTTGTGCGAGCAAGACCACGAATGGGGAAAGCGCTACCGGGCCGGCCGGGGCGTACGGCACGATCGACCGATGGAGCGTGTACGTGATGTCTCTCAGCTGCCGAAGGCCCATCTGCACCTGCACTTCACCGGGTCCATGCGGCCCGCCACCCTGCTGGAGCTGGCCGACAAGTACGGGGTGCGCCTGCCCGAGGCGCTGACCGACGCGCTGACCAGCGGGGAGCCTCCGAGACTGCGCGCGACGGACGAGCGCGGCTGGTTCCGCTTCCAGCGGCTGTACGACGCGGCGCGCTCGTGTCTGCGGCAGCCGGAGGA
>KL568521.1:41962-42633 GCA_000715605.1 Streptomyces speibonae
GCGGCAGCCGGAGGACATCCAGCGGCTGGTGCGGGAGGCGGCGCAGGAGGACGTGGCCGACGGGTCGGGGTGGCTGGAGATCCAGGTCGACCCGACGTCGTACGCGCCCCGGCTGGGCGGGCTGATCCCGACGCTGGAGATCATCCTGGACGCGGTGGAGTCGGCGATGCGGGACACCGGGATGGGCATGCGGGTGCTGCTGGCCGCCAACCGGATGAAGCACCCCCTGGACGCGCGCACGCTGGCCCGCCTCGCGGTGCGGTACGCGGACCGGGGCGTGGTCGGGTTCGGCCTCTCCAACGACGAGCGGCGCGGGATGGCCCGCGACTTCGACCGCGCGTTCGCGATCGCCCGCGCGGGCGGGCTGCTGTCGGCGCCGCACGGCGGCGAGCTGGCGGGGCCGTCGTCGGTACGGGACTGTCTGGACGACCTGGAGGCGCACCGGATCGGCCACGGGGTCCGGGCGGCGGACGACCCCCGGCTGATGCAGCGGCTCGCGGACCGCCAGGTGACGTGCGAGGTCTGTCCGGCGTCGAACGTGGCGCTGGGGGTCTACGACAAGCACGAGGACGTACCGCTGCGGAGGCTGTTCGAGGCGGGGGTGCCGCTGGCGCTGGGCGCGGACGATCCCCTGCTGTTCGGCTCCCGGCTGGCGGCGCAGTACGAGATCG
>KL568521.1:42899-45686 GCA_000715605.1 Streptomyces speibonae
GGCCCGCCAGTCGGTACGCGGCTCGGCGGCCCCGGAGGACATCAAGGCCAAGCTCCTGTCCGGCGTGGACGACTGGCTCACGTCACCGGTGTAGCGGGGCCACCGGTCAGCCCCGCCCCGTACCGGCGCGGGCGGGGCCATGGTCGCCGATGAGCAGCCCGATCGGTTCGGGAGCCCGCGGCGAGGTGTGCCGCAGGGGGTGCAGGGGCTGGACCACGCGGTGCTCGCGCGGCCCCGTGCGGGGGCGGAACCGGCGCAGTCTCAGGCGCATACGAGGGGCCTCACGGCCCCGTGATCGCGGGCGGGCGGCCCCGGCGACAACGGGAATCTACAGGCTCACGCCCACCGTGACCGGCTCGTTGACCAGCGTGATGCCGAAGGCCTCGCGCACCCCGGCGACGACCTCGCGGGCGAGCGCCAGGAGGTCCTCGGTGGTCGCGTCACCGCGGTTGGTGAGGGCGAGGGTGTGCTTGGTGGAGATCCGGGCGGGGCCGTCGCCGTAGCCCTTGGTGAAGCCGGCCTTGTCGATCAGCCAGGCCGCGGAGGTCTTGGTGCGGCCCGGCCCCGCCGGGTACGCCGGGGCCTCGACGCCCTCACCGAGCCGCTCCCGCACCCGGGCGCGGAACGCCTCGAACGCCCCGTCCTCGAGGATGGGGTTGGTGAAGAAGGAACCCGCCGACCAGGTGTCGTGGTCCTCGGGGTCGAGGACCATGCCCTTGCCCGCGCGGAGCTTCAGCACCGTCTCGCGGGCGGTGTCCAGCGGTACCCGCTCCCCCGGCGCGACACCGAGGACGCGGGCGGTCTCGGCGTACCGGACGGGACCGGACAGGCCCCCGGCGTCCTCGAGCGCGAAGCGCACGCGCAGCACGACGTAGCGCTCGGGGTCGGACTTGAAGCGGCTGTGGCGGTACGAGAAGGCGCACTCCTCGTTGCCCAGCGTCACGGTCTGTCGGGCCCGGCGGTCGTAGGCGACGACCTCGGTGATGGTGGCGGAGACCTCCTGGCCGTACGCCCCGACGTTCTGGATCGGGGTGGCGCCCGCCGAGCCGGGGATGCCGGCCAGGCACTCGACACCGGCCAGCCCCGCCTCGACGGTGCGGGCGACGGCGTCGGTCCACACCTCTCCGGCCGCCAGTTCCAGCCGCGTGCCGTCCAGGCGGAAGCCGCGGGTGGCGACGACGAGGGCGGTGCCGTCGAACCCCTTGTCGCCGATGACCAGGTTGGATCCGCCGCCGATGATCAGCAGCGGGGTGCCGGTGTCGTCGGCGTCGCGGACGACGGCGATCACCTCGTCGTCGGTCGTCGCGGTGACCAGCCGGGTCGCGGGGCCGCCCAGCCGGAAGGTGGTCAGCGGGGCGAGGGGGGCGTCATGGAGTTCCTGCACGGGCTCAAGAGTACGAGACGGCGCCCTCGGCCCCGCTTCCCCGGCCGGTCCGGGTCAGGCCAGCCGGACGACCGCGCGCGACATGCCCAGGACCTTCTGTCCGTCGTGCGTCGCGGTGAGGTCCACGCGGACCGTGTGGTCGTCGAGCTTGGCGGCGACCTTGCCGCTGACCTCGACGGTGGCGCCCCGGTCGTCGTTGGGGACGACGACGGGGCGGGTGAAGCGGACGCCGTACTCGACGACCGCGCCCGGGTCGCCCACCCAGTCGGTCACCACGCGGATCGCCTCGGCCATGGTGAACATGCCGTGCGCGATGACGTCGGGGAGACCGACCTCCTTGGCGAACTTCTCGTTCCAGTGGATGGGGTTGAAGTCGCCGGAGGCGCCCGCGTACCGGACGAGGGTGGCGCGGGTCACGGGGAACGTCTGCGCGGGCAGTTCGGTGCCGACCTCGACGTCGGCGTAGGAGATCTTCGCCGTCATAATGTGTTCACGCCTCCTCGGCCGCGCGGGCCACGAGCTTGGTCCAGGCGGTCACGACGTGTTCACCGGCCTGGTCGTGGACCTCGCCGCGGATGTCCAGCACCTCGTTGCCGGCCATCGACCTGATCTTCTCGATGGTCGAGGTCACGCTCAGCCGGTCACCGGCGCGCACCGGGCGCCGGTACTCGAACCTCTGGTCGCCGTGCACGACCCGGTTGTAGTCGAGACCGAGCCGCGGGTCGGCGACGACCTCCTGGGCCGCCTTGAAGGTGATCGCGAACACGAAGGTCGGCGGGGCGATCACATCGGGGTGACCGAGCGCCTTGGCCGCCTCCGCGTCCGTGTACGCCGGGTTGGCGTCCCCCACGGCCTCGGCGAACTCACGGATCTTCTCCCGGCCCACCTCGTAGGGCTCGGTGGGCGGGTAGCTCCGCCCCACGAAGGACTGGTCGAGCGCCATGCGCGCGGCACCTCCTGTATCTGACTGAAACGACACGAGGCCGCCCCCCGAGTGGGGGGACGGCCTCGTGTACGAGCCTGTTTTATCGCGTCTCGCGGTGCGCGGTGTGCGCATTGCAACGCGGGCAGTGCTTCTTCATCTCAAGACGGTCCGGGTTGTTACGCCGGTTCTTCTTGGTGATGTAGTTCCGCTCCTTGCACTCCACGCAGGCCAGCGTGATCTTCGGGCGGACGTCGGTGGCAGCCACGTGAGTGCTCCTTGACGAACGGATGGACTGTATTAACGCAAGAAGAGTAGCCGATCGAAGGACCGACCCCGCAATCGGCTACTGTCAGTAGCGGTGACCGGACTTGAACCGGTGACACAGCGATTATGAGCCGCTTGCTCTACCGACTGAGCTACACCGCTTTGATGCGATCGGGACCCGCCTCGCGACGGGAACCTCACTCACCAGAGCCCC
>KL568521.1:45978-47085 GCA_000715605.1 Streptomyces speibonae
TCTGCCGACTGAGCTATTGGGGCGAGCGATGAAGACATTACACGGTCCGCCGCCGTTCGCCCAAATCCGTTTCGGGCCCCCTGTCCCGTCATGAGGGGACCGCGCGGCGGCGTCCGAGGGCCGCCCGTCCACGTGGCGCACAGGCCCGGGGGACCACGCCGGTACGACTATTGCGCTCCTCCCGGCGAGCGGCGGGCGGCCATCCTAGGCTCGACTCACTCTGCGTGATCTTGTCTCCGCGTGACGTGCGTCCCCGTGCACGGCCCGAGCCCCAGGAGCGCGATGCCCGAAAGCCAGCCGCAGCCACCGTCCGGCCCCTGGCCGTCACTCCCCGGCCCGGGTGCGGCCGACCCGGCCCCGGTCCTGCTGTGCGGCGCACGGCTCACCGACGGGCGCACCGTGGACGTGCGGCTGGGGGGCGGGCGCATCGAGGCGGTCGGTACGGCCGGCAGCCTGGCGGCGGACGGCACGCGCGCGTGCGTCACACGCGTGGACCTCACCGGGTATCTCCTGCTGCCGGCGCCCGCCGAGCCCCACGCCCACGCGGACACCGCCCTGACCGCGGGCGGCGAGGGCCCCGTTCCGGACGGCCCCCAGGACGTGCAGCGCCGTGCCACGGAGGCGGCCCTGCTCCAGCTCGGGCACGGCGCGACGGCGCTGCGGGCGCATGTGCGCGTGGGTGATCTGGCCGGGCTCGGCGCGCTCACGGCCGTCCTGCGGGCGGGGCGTTCGCTGCGCGGGCTGACGGAGCTGACGACGGTGGCGATGCCACGGGTGCTGACCGGGGTGGCCGGGGCGAACGGGCTCGCGGTGCTGCGGGACGCGCTGAAGATGGGAGCGTCCGTGGTGGGCGGCTGTCCGGACCTCGATCCCGATCCCACGGGCTATGTGGAGGCGGTGCTCGAGGTCGCCTCCGAGCACGGCTGCCCCGTGGACCTGCACACGGACGCCGCCGACCCCGCCCGGCTGGCCCGGTTCGCGGCCATGGCGGGCGGGCTGCGGCCGGGGGTCGTGCTCGGTCCGTGCGGCGCTCTGGCCGGGCTGCCGGACGACGTGGCCGCGCGGACCGCGGACCGGCTCGCGGCGGCCGGGGTGGCGGTGGTGTGC
>KL568521.1:47251-50660 GCA_000715605.1 Streptomyces speibonae
AGCCGGGGTGGCGGTGGTGTGCCTGCCGCAGGGCGGCTGCGGGGCCGCGGACGGCCGGGGCGCGGCCCCGGTACGGCTGCTGCGCTCGGCGGGGGTGCGGGTGGCCGCGGGGAGCGGCGCCCTGCGGGACGTGTCGAATCCGGTGGGCCGCGGCGACCCGCTGGAGGCCGCCTATCTGCTGGCCTCGCACCAGGGCCTGCCCGCGCAGGACGCCTACGCCGCGGTGAGCACGTCGGCGCGGGCCGCTCTGGGGCTGCCCGAAGTGCGGGTGGAGGCGGGTTTCCCGGCCGAACTGCTGGCCGTCCGCGGGGACGGGCTGCCGGGCGCGCTGTCCCTGGCGTACAGCCGCATCGTGGTGCACGGGGGGCGAGTGGTGGCGCGGACGAGCGCGGTACGGGAGTACCGCGATTCGACGGGTGCGGTGGGACCCGGGCTGCCCCGGCAGGGGCGGGGACCCGCGTAGCGGCGGCGGACGGTGCCGCCCCGGCGTACGGTCGGAAGCATGCGCATTGTCATCGCTGGTGGTCATGGTCAGATCGCGCTGCGGCTGGAGCGGCTGCTCGCCGCGCGCGGGGACGAGGTGGCGGGCATCATCCGCAAACCCGAACAGGCCGACGAACTGCGGCAGCTGGGCGCCGAACCGGTCGTGCTGGACCTGGAGTCCGCGTCGGTGGAGGAGGTCGCACAGTGCCTGGAGGGCGCGGACGCCGCCGTGTTCGCGGCGGGCGCCGGCCCGGGCAGCGGGGTGGACCGCAAGGAAACGGTGGACAAGGCGGCGGCGATCCTCTTCGCCGACGCGGCCGTCCGCGCGGGCGTACGGCGTTTCGTGATCGTGTCGTCCATGGGCGCGGACCCGGCGCACGAGGGCGACGAGGTCTTCGACGTGTATCTGCGCGCCAAGGGCGAGGCGGACGCGTACATCCGCAGTCTGGACGCCCTGGACTGGACGATCCTGCGTCCCGGCCAGCTCACCGACGACGCCGGCACCGGACTGGTCCGCCTGGAGGCGCACACGGGCCGCGGCCCGGTCCCGCGCGACGACGTGGCCGCCGTGCTGGCGGAACTGGTGGACACCCCGGCGACGGCGGGACTGACCCTGGAACTCATCAGCGGGTCCGCCCCGGCGTCGGTCGCCGTCAAGTCGGTGGCGGGCAACTGAGCACGGCCGCGCACTAGAAGAGCGACATCTGCCCGGGGAAGTCCGGCACCACGTGCCCGTCCAGCGAAGGCTGCTCCGCACCGAGCGGTGCCCGCCTGCGCGACCCGGGACACGACGTGAGCTCCCCGCTCCCCCGGGCACCGGGCGGGTCGTGCCGCGCATACCGCCCGGCGACCACGGCGATCTCACGACGGCACTCGGGACACGGACGACGACGCGACGACATACGGCCAGTCTGCCCCGCCCCTGCCCCGACGCACACGAAGAGACCCCCTCCGGACCGGAGTCCGAAGGGGGTCTTCCCCACTTGTGGCGGCGCCAGGATTCGAACCTGGGAAGGCTGAGCCGGCAGATTTACAGTCTGCTCCCTTTGGCCGCTCGGGCACACCGCCGGGGTTGCCGCCTTGTACCGCCTTGCGGCGGTGCTCCGTGGCAACGACGTAAACAATACCCGATGGGCAGGGGTGCTTCGCCACCCGATTGATCGCCGCCCGGGGGCCGGGGGGTGACTAGGCTGGCCCGGATGCGGTCCGGGGCCGATGCCGTGCTCGGGGGCCGCCCATCCATGCCGGTACGCATTCGGTGCGCAGCCCGATACGCACCCTGATCCAAGGAGCCACAGGACATGGCCGACTCCAGTTTCGACATCGTCTCGAAGGTCGAGCGGCAGGAGGTCGACAACGCCCTCAACCAGACCGCCAAGGAGATCTCGCAGCGCTACGACTTCAAGGGCGTGGGTGCCTCGATCTCGTGGTCCGGGGAGAAGATCCTCATGGAGGCGAACTCCGAGGACCGGGTGAAGGCTGTCCTCGACGTCTTCCAGTCCAAGCTGATCAAGCGGGGCATCTCGCTGAAGGCCCTGGACGCGGGTGAGCCGCAGCTCTCCGGCAAGGAGTACAAGATCTTCGCGTCGATCCAGGAGGGCATCTCGCAGGAGAACGCCAAGAAGGTCGCGAAGATCATCCGGGACGAGGGCCCGAAGGGCGTGAAGGCGCAGGTGCAGGGCGACGAGCTGCGGGTGAGCTCGAAGAGCCGGGACGACCTCCAGACCGTCATCGCCCTGCTCAAGGGCAAGGACTTCGACTTCGCGCTGCAGTTCGTGAACTACCGCTAGTCTTCTGAGTCAGGAATCCTGTTCAGATGTGTAGAGTTGCGGGGTGGTGCGTACTGGGCGGCCGAAGGCCGAGTTGATCCTGTCGGATGAGGAACGGGCCGCGCTGGAGGGCTGGGTGCGGCGCCGTTCCACGCCGCAGGCGTGGGCCTTGCGGTGCCGGATCATCCTGGCGTGCGCCACCGGCGCGTCGAACAAGGACGTGGCCGCTCAGCTCGGTTCGACGCCGCATGCGGTGGGCCGGTGGCGGAAGCGGTTCGTCGAGCACCGGATCGCCGGCCTGGGCGACATGCCGCGCCCGGGCGGGCCCCGGACGGTCACCGACGAGCAGGTCGCCGCGGTGGTGCAGAAGACGCTGGAGAGTACGCCGAAGAACGCCACGCACTGGTCGACGCGGGCGATGGCCCAGGAGATGGGCCTGTCGCAGTCGACCGTGTCGCGGATCTGGCGGGCCTTCGGCCTGCAGCCCCACCGCACCGAGACCTTCAAGCTGTCGACCGACCCGTACTTCATCGACAAGGTCCACGATGTAGTCGGCCTCTACCTGGATCCGCCGGAGCGGGCACTGGTGTTCTGCGTGGACGAGAAGAGCCAGATCCAGGCGCTGGATCGCTCCCAGCCGGTGCTGCCCATGATGCCGGGGGTTCCACAGCGGATCACCCACGACTACGTCCGCGCGGGCACCACCACCTTGTTCGCCGCCCTGGAGGTGGCCACCGGCAAGGTGATCGGCTCGCTGCACCGCCGGCACCGGGCCGAGGAGTTCAAAAAATTCCTGATCAAACTCGACCGGGAGGTGTCGGCGGGCCTGGACGTGCATCTGGTGCTGGACAACTACGCCACCCACAAGACCCCGGCCATCAAGACCTGGCTGGTCGCCCACCCCCGCTTCCACCTGCACTTCACCCCCACCGGCTCGTCCTGGCTCAACCTGGTCGAGCGGTGGTTCGCCGAGCTGACGAACAAGCAGATACGGCGAGGAGTCCACAGATCGGTCCAGGCGCTGGAGAGGGACATCCGTACCTGGATCACCGCATGGAACACCGACCCCAAGCCCTACGTCTGGACGAAGACCGCGGACGAGATCCTCGAACGCCTCGCCAGCTATCTGAACAGAATTCCTGACTCAGAAGACTAGG
>KL568522.1:0-1336 GCA_000715605.1 Streptomyces speibonae
GCCCACCCCCCACCGGCGCCCCTCCCAAGACCACCAGCAAGTCAGAACTCCGCCCGCACCAACCCGGGCCGGACGCACTACCAACGGAGAACGCATGACCGCGTACACCCTGCCCGAGCTCCGCCGGCCGCCGGCCGCCGAGCCGAACACCGTCTACACCGTGGCCAGCGGCGACCTCCGTCCCGCCGCCAACACCACCTGCTGGCCCACCCAGGAGAAGCTGGAGAACGACCTCGCCGCCGCCGTCACCGACCTCGGCTGGACGGTCCGCCGCGGTCACCCCGTCGACGAGGCCAAGGGCCACGGCTTCATCGACAGCCAGCGCGCCGGCATCGAGGTCTTCAAGAACCTGCCCAGGAACGCCCCGCTGATCGTCGTCGAGGCCGTCTGGCAGTACAGCCACCACGTCCTCGCCGGCCTGCGCGACCACGAGGGCCCGATCCTGGTCGTCGCCAACTGGAGCGGCGAATTCCCGGGCCTGGTCGGCCTGCTGAACCTCGCCGGCAGCCTCACCAAGGCCGGCCGCGACTATTCCGTCCTGTGGAGCCCCGACTTCACCGACACCTGGGCCCGCGACGGACTGCGCACCTGGCTGGAGACGGGTGAACTCACCCACGACAGCAGCCACGTCCGTCCCCTTCCGCCGCTCCCGAAGGACCCGGAGACCGAACTCGGCACCGCGCTCGCCCGGCAGCTGCGCGAGGAGAAGGCGATCATCGGCGTCTTCGACGAGGGCTGCATGGGCATGTACAACGCCATCATCGACGACGAACTCCTCAACCCCCTCGGCATCTACAAGGAACGCCTCTCCCAGAGCGCCCTCGTCGCCGAGATGAACAGGGTCTCCGACGAGGAGGCCCAGGCCGTACGCGCCTGGCTGGACGACGCCGGCATGACCTTCCACACCGGCACCGACGAGGCCACCGAACTCACCGACGCCCAGCTGCTCAGCCAGTTCAAGATGTACATAGCCGCGCTGCGCATCTCCGACGACTTCGGGCTCGACGCGGTCGGCATCCAGTACCAGCAGGGCCTCAAGGACACCGTCCCGGCCAGCGATCTCGCCGAGGGCCTGCTGAACAACGTGCGGCGCCCGCCCGTACGCAGCCGCGACGGCGCCCGCGAGCTCTACCCGGACGCACCCCTGCCGCACTTCAACGAGGTCGACGAGGGTGTAGCCGTCGACTCCCTCGTCACCAACAGAATCTGGACGGCGATGGGCCTGGACCCGGCCACCACGCTGCACGACATCCGCTGGGGCGAGGAGTACAAGGGCCGATTCGTCTGGGTCTTCGAGATCTCCGGCTCGGTACCCGCCCTGTCTCTTATACACATC
>KL568522.1:1505-4072 GCA_000715605.1 Streptomyces speibonae
CCCGCCTCCCACAACGGCGGCTACGACAAGTCGTACAGCATGCGCCAGCCCCCGATGTTCTTCCCGCTGGGCGGCGGCACCCTCAGCGGTGTCTCCAAGCCGGGGGAGATCGTCTGGTCGCGCGTGTTCCTGATGGACGGCCGACTGCACGTCGACCTCGGCCGGGCGAGCGCCGTCGAACTGCCGGAGGAGGAGACCCGGCGCCGGCTCGACGCCACCAACCACCAGTGGCCGATCATGCACGCCGTCCTGCACGGCGTGAACCGGGACCAGTTCATGGCCCGGCACCGCGCCAACCACCTCAACGTCGCCTACGCCCCCGACGCGGAGACCGCCGACAAGGCACTGCGCGCCAAGGCCGCGCTCTTCGCGGAACTCGGCGTCGAGGTGCACCTGTGCGGAGACGTGCCGCTGTAGTCCACACCCCGGTGTCGCGGCGGGCGGACCGCCGAACTCACGTACCAGGGCGGGAAAAACCCGCCTGACACCGCGTGACGCGACAGCTATGCTCGCCGCGATGACCACTCACTCCGTGCACAGATTGGAGGTCCCGTCCGCGCAAGGTGAGTGCTGATGCACACACCCGCACCGGACGGGAACTCCCGCCCTTCCTTCTGCTCCTTCTGGCCGCGCGTGCGCGCCTACGCCGTGCCGGCCGCGGTGATCGAGACCGCGACCGCCCGCCGACGCGTCGGCGACTGGGCGGGCGCGTGCGCCGCCGCGGGCGTCGACGTCGACCTGAGCCTGCGCGGGCTGGCCCGCACCCATGGCAGGGACCTCGCGGCACAAGTCCGCGCCGACCTACGCCACTTGGCGCCCGACCTGCTGCGCTGGCACATGCCGAGGATCGCCCCGGACGGACTGCTGCGCCCCGGCCTGACCGTCGCCCTGGCCCGCTACCACGCGGAGGAGCCCGGCGGGACACGGCCGCGCCCGGTCCACCTGGTGGTCCGGACACCGCCCGCGTGGGCGGGCGGCGGCCAGCGCATGAGCCTCGCGCTGTGGGACGGCGCGCGGCTGCGGGACGGCGCGCGCCGGCATCCGCACCCACGGCCCGGCCCGCGCTTCCGGCTCGACCTCCACCGCCACCTGTGGGACGCCCGCCGCGCGCCCGAACTCCGGCACCGCTCCGGGGCGGACCGGCCGAGCGCCGACGGCCCCGAGGCGCGGGACGCCGTGGCGTCCGGGCTGCTTCCGCCCGGGCACCGCTGTGCCGTGGACCGCTGGGCGGACGAGGCCCGTACCGTACTCCGCGACGCGGGCCGTACGGCCGGTTCCGTGGCCGTACGGACCGGGGACGGGCACCGGCTGGTCCTCACCCTGTCCGGTGACGGCGAAGGCGAACGCGACGGCGCAGGTGACGACGACGCGACCACCGTACCCACGATGCACATCGGGCCACCGGACACCACCCGAGGACGATCCCCGCTGCCCGTACTGCCGGACGCGGCGACCCACGTCCTTCCCGACCTCGAACTGCTGCGTACCGGCGCCGTCGAGCCCGGGTGGCTGCATCCCCTGGTCGCCTCCGCACTCGTCCCCGGCCACCCGGCGTCCGGACCCCCGCCGGTACCGGACCGCGGGCAGCCGCACATCGTGGACTGCCGCGGCGCACGGCACCGGATCGGCCTCGTCGACGGCGTGCTGGTCCCTCTGGACCACGCCGAGGACGAGATCCGGCGGGAGGAACTGCTGGCCGCGCTGACCGGCACACCGCTGCCCTGCCTGCAGGCCATCGACCGCGCGCACCGGCGACCGGACTGCCTCACCGGCGTTCGCGAACGGCTGGACCACGGCGACGTCACCGGCGCGCTGGCCGTCGTGGAGAACCTGCTCGGCCCCGACGCGCGGCTGCGCTGCGGGCCGCTGCGGGACGAACTGGCCGCGGCGGCGCGGCGCCGTCTCGACCACGGGCTGTACCGGTCGGGCCTCGCCGGCCACGCGGACCACCGGATCGTTCCCGCGCGCGCCCGGCCCCGCGACGGCCGTACCCGCCCCCGCCACGCGACCACCCGCTGACTCCCGGGGAAACGCGCTCCCCGCACACCCTTCACCCACTCCACACACCCACAGGTGATGCCCCGTGCCCGCACCCGCCCTCACCGCCGGCTCCCGGCTCGACGTCGCCGGCGACCTGCTCGCCCTGCTGCGCGAGACCACCACCGAACCGCGCCCCGACATCCAGCTGGAGGCGCTCACCCTCGCCGTCGCCGCCGACCTGCCGGTCCTGCTCTGGGGCGAGCCGGGGATCGGCAAGACCGCCGCGCTCACCCAGTTGGCGACCGCCCTCGACCTGCCCCTCACCACCGTGATCGCCAGCGTGCACGAGCCGTCCGACTTCTCCGGACTGCCCATCGTCGGCGACGACCCCGCCGAACAGGGCGTCCCCATGGCGCCGCCGGACTGGGCCGTACGTCTGGTACGGGCCGGCCGGGGGCTGCTGTTCCTCGACGAACTGTCCACCGCCCCGCCCGCCGTGCAGGCCGCCCTGCTGCGGCTGGTGCTCGAACGGCGCATCGGCGCGCTCCGTCTGCCGCCCGGCGTACGGATCGTCGCCGCCGCCAACC
>KL568522.1:4282-6072 GCA_000715605.1 Streptomyces speibonae
GCTCAGCCCTCCGCTGGCCAACCGGTTCGTGCATCTGAACTGGACCCACGACCCCGAGGTCGTCGTCCGCGGCCTCGGCGGGACCTGGCCCCGCGCCGCCCTGCCCCAACTCGATCCGGACAGGCTGCCCGAGGCGGTGACGTTCGCCCGCAGGGCGGTGTGTCAATTCCTCACCGCTCGGCCGCCCCTGGTGCACCGGCTGCCCAACAGCGAGACGCGGCGGGGCGGCCCCTGGCCCTCGCCGCGCAGCTGGGAGATGACGCTGCGCCTGATCGCCTTCGCGACTGCCGCCGGATCCTCCCGCGACGTCCTCTCCCTCCTGGTCCGCGGCACCGTCGGTGACGGTCCGGGCCTCGAGCTGCTGGCGAGCCTGGACCGGATGGACCTGCCCGATCCCGAGGCGCTGCTCGCCGACCCGGCGGGCGTGGAGCTGCTGCCCGAGCGGGGCGATCTGCGCCAGGCCGCGCTGGACGCGGTGGTGGCCGCCGTCCGCGCCCGTCCCGAGAAGCCCCGCTGGGACGCCGCCTGGGCACTCCTGGCCCGCGCCGTCGAGACCGGCCCGCCCGACCTCGTCGTCGTCCCCGCGACCACCCTCGCCGCCCTGCGCCGGCAGGACTGGGACGTACCGCCGGCCATCGAACGCCTCACCTCGGCCGTGACCCTCTCCCGGCGCGCCGACCACGCCGCGACCCGCACCAAGGCAACCCGATGACGAACCACCGCCCGACCCCCACGACCACGACCTCGTCCGAGACCACGACGTCGTCCGTGACCCCGACCCCGGCCCCGACGACGACCTCGTCCGCGACCCCGCCCCCGACCCCGACGACGACGTCGTCCGCGACCGCGACCTCGGACACGTGCCCGACCTCGGCCGTGAGCGCGACCATGGCCCCGACCCCGACCCCGACCCCGACCCCGGCTGCGACCCCGACCTCGACGACGAGCACGGCCCCCACGCGCAGTGCGCTCCCGGTCACGGCTTCGGCTTCGGCTTCGGCGACGAGCATGACCACGGTCACGAGCCCGTCCCCGGCGCGGAGCGTGGCCGCCGCCGAGGCCCCCGCACTGGACCTCGACAAGCTCCTGGCCGCCCGCCTGCAAGCCGCCCGGGCCCGGCCCTATCTCGCCACGGCACTGTTCGCGCTGCACCCCGTCGAGTCGCGGCGGGTCAACACGATGGCCGTCGACCGGTATTGGCGGTGCTATGTCTCACCGGTGTTCGTCGACGCCACGCCCGTGGAGGAACTGGCCGGCGTCTGGGTGCACGAAGTGTCCCATCTGCTGCGCGACCACCACGGGCGCAGCGACCGGGTGGCCCGTGAGCGTGGACTGCACGGACCGGGGGAGCGGCTGCGCATGAACATCGCCGCCGACTGCGAGATCAACGACGACGTGTACGGGGACGGGCTGCGGCCGCCCGACGACGTGGTCCGCCCGCAGACGCTGGGCCTGGAACCAGGGGAGTTGATGGAGGACTATCTGCGTCAGTTCCGGCTCGGCCCGTACACCCGGGGCATGGTCTGGCTGGACTGCGGAAGCGGCGCCGACGGGCTGGAACGGGAGTGGGACCTGGGCCCGGACGGCGCGCACGGCCTCACCGACCAGGAGCGGGACGCGGTCCGTTTCCGGGTGGCCCAGGGCATCAACGCCCGGCCCGGCAACGCTCCCCGGCGGTGGCGGCGGTGGGCGGAGGAGGCGTTCCATCCGCCGCAGCCCTGGCGGGAGTTGCTGGGCGCCGCATTGCGCTCGGCGGTCGCCTGCTCCGGCGCGGGGGACGACTACAGCTA
>KL568522.1:6268-6986 GCA_000715605.1 Streptomyces speibonae
GGGGTGCACGGCGCCGTACTGCCGAGCCTGCGCCGTACGCCGCCCCGGGTGTCGGTCGTCGTCGACACCTCGGGCTCGGTCAGCGACGCCGAACTGGGCAGCGCGCTGCTGGAGGTCGCGGCGATCTCCCGTGCCGTCGGCGGACGCCGTGACCTGGTCTCCGTGGTGCCGTGCGACGCGGCGGCGCACGACGTGCACCGGCTGTGCCGTGCCGAGGGGATCCCCCTGGTGGGCGGCGGCGGCACGGACCTGCGGACCGGCTTCGCCCGGGCGCTCTCCTCGCGGCCCCGGCCGGATGTCGTCGTCGTCCTCACCGACGGCCAGACGCGCTGGCCGGGTTCACGGCCGCCGTGCCGGACGGTGGTCGGCCTCTTCCCCCGGCGGACCGCCCGCCGTTCCTGGAGCGAGGAGAACCCGGAGTACGTACCGCCCCGCCCGCCCGACTGGGCGCGCGTGGTGACCATCGGCGGAGGACCGGGTGCCGGATGAGCCAGCGGCACGTGCGCCCATGCCCAACTCCTCCTTGGACCCACATACATGACATTCCGCCAAACCCGAGCCGTTGTGCGAAACTGATGATCACCAGCGATCGTGATCCACCCGTGGGACGGAGCCCTTCATGTCGGTGAACACCCCCGAACCCCCGCGCATCGACACCAGCAAGGCGCACCCCGCGCGGGTCTACGACTGGCTGCTGGGCGGCAAGGACAACTACCCG
>KL568522.1:7169-10311 GCA_000715605.1 Streptomyces speibonae
GGCAAGGACAACTACCCGGTGGACGAGGCCGTGGGGGAGAAGCTGCCGCCCGAGGCGCGTGCCGCGGCCCGGCAGAACCGGCAGTTCATGAACCGGGCGGCGGCCTGGCTCGCGAGCCAGGGCGTGGACCAGTTCCTCGACGTCGGCACGGGCATCCCCACCGAGCCCAACCTGCACCAGATCGTGCAGGGCGTGGTCCCCGGCGCGAAGGTCGTCTACACGGACAACGACCCGATCGTGCTGCGGCACGCGGAGGCGCTGCTGATCAGCAGCCGGGAGGGCACCACCGACTACGTCCAGGCGGATGTGCGCCGCCCGGGCGAGATCGTCGAGCACGCGCGCAGGGTGCTCGACTTCGAACGCCCGGTCGCTCTGTCCCTGATAGCGCTCATGCACTTCCTTCCCGACGACCAGGACCCCTACGGCATCGTCCGCGAGCTGCTCGCCCCGCTGCCGTCCGGCAGTTACCTGGTGATGTCCCACGCCGCGTCCGACCTCTTCCCGGAGCTGGCCGAGCAGGTCACCGCCGAGTACGCCCGGGCGGGCATCCGCCTCGGATTCCGTACCCGTACCGAGGTCGCCCGCTTCTTCGACGGCCTCGACCTCCTCGAGCCCGGTCTGGTGACGGCACCGGAGTGGTTCCGGTCCTCTCCCGCACCGGAGTCCGAGGACAGCGGCATCTACGCGGGCGTGGCCCGTCTGCGCTGACACCGCCCGCGCGCCCCGGCCTCCACGGACGCCGTCGACCGGGCCACCGGTGTCTTCCACGGCGAGGTGACCGGCATCACCGCGGCCGGGTCACCCGCACGGCTCCCCGATACGGGCCCGGTCGTGCCGTGTTACTGTCGATCTCAGTTGTAGCCGTGGTCATCGGCAAACCGCAGGGGTGGCAACACCGTCCCTACGCCGTGGTCTCGTCCCATGAACGGGGCGGAACGGCCGACGTGACCCCCCAGTACTCCGGCTCGTTCTTGCAATTCCCTGCGTTGTACCACTGCGGCGGGCATTCCTTGATACGTGCCACATCAAGGAAGGTTCCACTTGACACAGGCACGCGCGAACAAGCGAACGGCCCGCGCCCGCTCCGGGGAGTTCGCCCTCCCGGTCACCACCACCCCCGCGCTTCCCGCCGTGGACACCTTCGGCGAACTCGCCCTGCCCGGGGAACTGCTGGCCACCCTCGGCCGGGAAGGCGTCACCGTGCCCTTCCCCATCCAGGCGGCCACCCTGCCGAACTCCCTGGCCGGCCGTGATGTGCTCGGCCGGGGCCGCACCGGTTCGGGCAAGACCCTCGCCTTCGGGCTGGCGCTGCTGGCGCGCACCGCGGGCCGTCGCGCCGAGCCACGGCGTCCGCTCGCCCTCGTCCTCGTCCCCACCCGCGAACTGGCCGGCCAGGTCACCGACGCGCTCACGCCGTACGCCCGCTCGGTGCGGCTGCGGCTCGCCACCGTGGTCGGCGGGCTGTCCATCGGCAAGCAGGCCGGTGCCCTGCGGGCCGGCGCGGAGGTGGTCGTCGCGACGCCCGGGCGGCTGAAGGACCTCATCGACCGCGGGGACTGCGTGCTGGACGACGTCGCCGTCACCGTCCTCGACGAGGCCGACCAGATGGCCGACATGGGCTTCCTGCCGCAGGTCACCAGGCTCCTCGACCAGGTGCGGTCCGACGGCCAGCGGCTGCTCTTCTCGGCCACGCTCGACCGCAACATCGACCGGCTCGTACGGCGCTACCTCAGCGACCCCGTGGTCCACTCCGTCGACCCGTCCGCGGGCGCGGTCACGACGATGGAGCACCACGTGCTCCACATCGACGACACGGACAAGCGCCGCACGACGACCGAGATCGCGGCACGGGACGGCCGAGTGATCATGTTCCTGGACACCAAGCGCGCGGTGGACCGGCTGACCAAGCACCTGCTGAACAGCGGTGTGCGCGCGGCGGCCCTGCACGGCGGCAAGTCGCAGCCCCAGCGCACCCGGACCCTCACCCAGTTCAAGGACGGGCAGGTGACGGTGCTGGTGGCGACGAACGTCGCGGCGCGCGGCATCCACGTGGACCACCTCGACCTGGTCGTCAACGTCGATCCCCCCGGCGACCCCAAGGACTATCTGCACCGCGGCGGACGCACGGCCCGCGCCGGCGAGTCCGGCAGCGTCATCACGCTCGTGACGCCCGGCCAGCGGCGCGACATCGGCCGGCTGATGGCACAAGCGGGCATCAGCCCGCGCATCACGCAGGTGCGGTCGGGCGACGCGGAGCTCAGCCGCCTCACGGGGGCCCGGACCCCCTCGGGCGTGCCGGTCGTCATCGCGGCACCGGCCGAGCAGCCCCCGCGCCGCGCCGCCTCCGCCTCCCGTGGCCGCGGCCGCGGTGCCCGGGGCCGTACGAAGCAGGGGCGCGACGCGCAGAACCTCCCGGCCGCGCGGCGTCGCCCGGGCGACGCCGCCCCGGTCGCCGAGGGCGGTACCGCACGGCGCGGCCGCACCACCGGGGAGCGGCCCGCGCAGGACCGCACCGCCCAGGCACGGCGCACCGGCGAGACACAGCGCCGCCGCAGGCCACGGACCGGGACCGCCTCGGACCGCGCGGCCTGAGAGCCCACGGCGCCGCCGCGACCGCGTACCGGCACGACGGCCACGAGCCGGACGCGGACCCTGCGGCGAGTGCCGGGACGTGGACCCTTCGACGCGTGCCGAAGGGTCCACGGGCTAGCGTCCTGCCATGAACGTTCCCTCGGTTCCCGGCCCGCTTCCCGCCTCCCCGGGCGGCGACGACACGACCGGAACAGCGGCGTGACGCCGGTGGAGATGCTCGGCGTCTTCGCGGCGGGCGTCGGCGCGGGTGCCCTCAACGCGGTCGTCGGTTCGGGGACGCTGGTCACCTTCCCCGTGCTGCTGGCGGCGGGACTGTCCCCCGTCACCGCCACCGTCTCCAACGCCCTCGGCCTGGTCCCCGGCGCCGTCAGCGGAGCCATCGGCTACCGGCGCGAGCTGGCAGGCCAGGCGCGCCGCGTCCGCAGGTTCGGCGTCGGCTCGGCCCTGGGCGGGCTCGCGGGCGCCACGCTCCTGCTGACCCTGCCCGCCGAGGCGTTCGAAACCATCGTGCCGGTCCTGGTGGGGCTCGCCCTGGTCCTCGTCGCCCTGC
>KL568522.1:10549-15539 GCA_000715605.1 Streptomyces speibonae
CTGATCGGCAGGCGGGTGCGCGAGCGCCGTCGTCCCCAGGAGCGTCCCGTCCGGCGCGACGGCGGATGGCCGCTGTTCACCGGACTCACCCTCGCCAGTGTCTACGGCGGCTACTTCGCCGCGGCCCAGGGCATCATCTACATGTCGCTGATGGGCCTGGTCCTCGACGAGCCCCTGCAACGCCTCAACGCCGTCAAGAACGTGCTCGTCGCGATCGTCAACGCGGTCGCCGCGACCTTCTTCCTCTTCGTCGCCGACTTCGACTGGACGGCCGTGGCACTCATCGCGGCGGGCTCCACGCTGGGCGGCCAGCTCGGGGCGGCGACGGGCCGCAGATTCAGCCCGGCTGTGCTGCGCGCCCTCATCGTCGTGATCGGGTCCGTCGCCCTCGTCCAGCTGCTGCTGCGCTGAGCGGGCCGTCGTTCGCACCTCCCGGTGACTTGTTGTCGTGCACCTTGCAATGGAAGGCCGGTTCTGGTTCCTTCAGGTTAGGAAACTTTCCTAACCATCCAGGACGGAGCCCCCCCACATGACACCGGCACGTCTTCCGTCACGCCCCGCCGCGGCCGCCGCGGCCCTCGCCAGTGCCCTCCTCCTCGCCCTGACCACCGCCACCGAGGCCCCCGCCGCGCCCGCCCCCACGGCCGCGGACACCGCCGCGCGCACTACCGCGGCGGCCGACCGGCTCACGGCACGGATCACCCGCACGTCGGCGTGGGAGACGGGATACGGCGCCGACGTGGCGATCGCCAACGACGGCGACACCGCCGCGGAAGGCTGGACCATCGAGTTCGACCTGCCCGCCGGAACCACGGTCGGCAGCCACTGGTCCGCCGCCATGACCCGGCAGGGACAGCACTACCGCTTCACCCATGTCTCCTACAACGCCACCGTCGCCCCCGGCGGCCGGCAGACCTTCGGATTCAACGCCCTCGGCACCGGACTGCCCCTGAACTGCACCGTCAACGGCCGGCCCTGCGAAGGCGGCAGCACACCGACCGACCCGCCCACCGATCCGCCGGCCGCCGGCACCCCGGTCGACGTCAACGGACAGCTCCAGGTGTGCGGCACCAAGCTCTGCAACGAGCACGGCAACCCCGTCCAGCTGCGCGGCATGAGCACCCACGGCACCCAGTGGTACGCCCGGTGTCTGACCGGCGGCTCCCTCGACGCCCTCGCCGACGACTGGAACGCGGACGTCCTGCGCGTCTCCACCTATGTGCAGGAGGGCGGCTACGAGAGCGACCCCGCGCACTTCACCGCACTGGCCGACTCCCTGATCGAGCAGGCGAGCGCGCGCGGCATGTACGTGATCGTGGACTGGCACATGCTCGACCCCGGCGACCCCATGGCCACCCTCGACAACGCGCGGCGGTTCTTCACCGACATCGCCCGGCGCCACAAGGACCGCGACAACATCCTCTACGAGATCGCCAACGAGCCCAGCGGAGTGAGCTGGCCGCGGATCAAGAGCTACGCGGAACAGATCATCCCGGTGATCCGGGACATCGACGCCGACGCGCCCGTCCTGGTCGGCACCCGCGCCTGGTCCTCCTTCGGCATCCCCGAGGGCGCCGACGAGTCGGAGGTCGTCAACAACCCGGTCGACGCCTCCAACATCATGTACACCTTCCATTTCTACGCCGCCTCCCACCGGGACGACTACCTGGCCGTCCTCGCGCGCGCCGCGGACCGCATCCCGGTGTTCGTCACCGAGTTCGGCACCCAGAACCACGCCGGTGAGGGCGCCGACGACTTCGCCATGTCCCAGCGCTACCTGGACCTGATGGCGGACAGGAGGATCAGCTGGGTCAACTGGAACTTCTCCGACGACCACCGTTCCGGCGCCGTCTTCCGCACCGGCACCTGCGCCGCCGACGGCCCCTGGACCGGGACGTCCTCGCTGAAGCCCGCCGGCGTGTGGATCCGCGACCGGATCAGGACCCCGGACAGCTTCCCCACCGGCTGAACCGCCACCCCGCGCGCCGCGGGGCGGGAGCTCAGGGCAGGATCGAGTCGACGTAGCCGCCGTCCACCCGCAGCGCCCCGCCGGTCGTGGCGGACGCCTGGTCGGAACTGAGGTAGACCACCATGTGGGCGATCTCCTCCGGCTCGATCAGCCGCCGCAGCAGCGACTGCGGACGGTGCTCGCGCATGAAGGCGCGCTCCGCCTCGTCCCAGGGAAGGTCCTCGCCCACCAGTGCGTGGACGAAGTCCTCGACCCCGCCCGTGCGGGTCGGCCCGGCGACGACCGAGTTCACGGTCACCCCCGTGCCGGCGGCCTGCTTGGCGAACCCCCGGCCCACGGCCAGCAGCGCGGTCTTGGACATCCCGTAGTGGATCATCTCGGCCGGTGTGACGATCGCCGAGTCGCTGGCGATGTACTGGACGCGCCCCCAGCCGCGCTCTGTCATGCCGGGCAGGAACAGCCGGGTCAGCCGGACCGCCGCCAGGACGTTGACCTCGAAGTAGCGGCGCCACTCGGCATCGGTGATCTCCAGCGGGTCGGCGGCACCGAAGACACCGAGGTTGTTGACGAGGATGTCCACCCGCGGCAGCGCCTCCGCGACCTTCCCTGCGCCCTCCTCGGTGGTCACGTCCGCGGCCACCGGCACCACCTCGGCGCCGGGCACCTCCCGCTCGATGGCGGCCGCACCCTCCCGTACGCGCTCGGCGGAACGCCCGTTGACGGCGACCCGGGCGCCCGAGCGGGCGAGACCGGTGGCGATCGCCGCCCCGATGCCCTGCGTGGAACCGGTGACCAGTGCCGTACGGCCCTTCAGATCGATCTGCACGTCGTGGGTCCCCTCTGCGTGGATGCGTCGGACTGAGTACTTCCCGCTCGAATCACCGCAAATCACCCAGGAGGCATACGCTGCTGCTAGGGCACCGCTGCGCGGGGAAGACGGCCCCCGACGGCAGAGCGCAGCACACCTGGAAGACGGGAGACCACGTGACGGCCGAGCACTCGGACACGCCACAAGGCCGTACGGAGGACGGGGCGCCGCCCTCGGGCACGGCCGAGAGGGATCTGCTCGACGGCCTGGAGGTGGACGACCGGCGTCCGGAGCGGCCCGTGCTCCTCGACGGGGAGGGCAACCCGATCGAGACCTGGCGGGAGAACCACCCGTACGACCGGAGGATCCGCCGCAAGGAGTACGAGCGCACCAAGCGCCTCCTTCAGATCGAACTGCTGAAGATGCAACGGTGGGTGAAGGACACCGGCCAGCGGATCGTGGTCGTCTGCGAGGGCCGGGACGCGGCGGGCAAAGGCGGCACCATCCAGCGGTTCACCGAACGGCTGAACCCCCGCGGTGCCCGCGTCGTGGCCCTGGAGAAGCCCACCGAGCGGGAGGCCGGGCAGTGGTACTTCCAGCGTTATGTGGCCCATCTGCCGGGCCGCGGCGAGATCGTCTTCTTCGACCGCTCCTGGTACAACCGCGCCGGGGTCGAGCGGGTCATGGGGTTCTGCACCGACGAGGAGTACCGCAAGTTCCTCGACCAGACCCCCATGTTCGAGCAACTGCTCACCGACGACGGCATCCTGCTGGTGAAGTTCTGGTTCTCCGTCTCCCGGGCCGAGCAGCGGACCCGCTTTGCGATCCGGCAGGTCGATCCGGTGCGGCGCTGGAAGCTGTCGCCGATGGACCTGGCCTCCCTCGACCTCTGGGACGAGTACACCCAGGCCAAGGTCGAGATGTTCCGGGCCACGGACACCCCCCACGCGCCCTGGACCGTCGTGAAGAACAACGACAAGCGCCGGGGCCGGCTCGAGGCCATGCGCAGCCTCCTCGACCGCTGCGACTACCCGGCCAAGGACCACGGCGCGCTGGGCAAGCCGGACCCGCTGATCGTCGGCGCCGCGGACACCCTGCTCGAGGCCGGTGAGGAACCCGCGGTCCTCTCACCGACCCCCCTGGCGGGCCCCGGCAACGGCCCCGGCAGCCACCCAGGCACCTGATCCGGCCGTCGCTCCGGCACCCGCACCGCCGGAGCTACGCCGCGCCCTGTTCCCGTCGCTTCGTGAGCGACCGGACGACGGGGCTGCCGTCGGCCGCGGGATCCTCGGGTTCCGTGACGGCGGCGGCGGGCTTGCGCAGCAGGACCAGCGCCGCGTCGTCGTGCAGCCGTCCGCCCACGTGGTCCAGCAACTCCTGGTGCAGCGCGGCGAGGGTCCGGGAGGGCTCGTCGCACAGATGGCGGGCCAGGCCCTCGGCCAGGGGGTAGAACTCGCGGCCGGCGTCGCGCGCCTCCGTGACGCCGTCGGTGTAGAGCAGCAGCTGGTCGCCCTCGCCGAACGGCACCACCTGGAGGCCGGGACGGTCCTCGGACAGGGCGCGCAGGCCGAGCGGCGGCGCGGGACGGACGGGATCCACCGGCACCACCTCATCGCCTCGGATCAGCAACGGGGGAGCGTGGCCGCAGTTGACCATCTCCAGGCGCCCGGGCTCCGGATACCCGGCGACCACGGCGGTGACGAAGTCGTCGCAGGCGAGATTGCGGGCCAGGCTCCGCTCGACCCGGCCGACGACGTCCAGCAGATCCGGCTCGTCGTAGGCCGCCTCGCGGAAGACACCGAGTACGAGGGCCGCCGTGCCCACGGCCGGCAGTCCCTTGCCGCGCACATCGCCGACGATCATCCTGACCCCGTACGGGGTCGGTACGAGGGCGTAGAGGTCGCCGCCGATCCGGGCCTCGGCCGCGGCGGCGCTGTAGCGGACCGCCACCTGGAACGGGCCCACGGTCTCCGGAACCGGCCTGAGCAGCGCGTGCTGCGCGGTCTCCGCCACCGAGCGGACGGCGGCGAGCACTCGCTCGCGGTGCGCGCGCAGCGCACTGGCGAGCGCGCCGGCCAGGGTGACGGTGGCCTGCGCGGCGAGCACGACGAGCAGATGCGTGGTCGGCACGTCGTGGCGGGCGCCGATCCCGGCGCCCAGCACCAGGGCCAGGAGACCGACCCCCAGGACCCCGAGCTGTCTCTTATACACAT
>KL568522.1:15716-19237 GCA_000715605.1 Streptomyces speibonae
CCGCCCCCCAGCGCCGGTCCCACGGCGAGGAGCGGCAGCCAGATCTTGCCCGTCCCGGCGAAGAGGTCGATGGAGACGATGATGAAGATGATCAGGATCGACAGGGCCGGAGTGCCGGCGGCCCAGTGCGCCACCGCTCGGACGGGAGGCGACCAGGTGCGCTTGACGCCGGGCTGGAACGGCCGCTTCGTCCAGTGGTCGCGTCCATGCTGACGGCCTTGACTCATGTGTCGTCCGCTGTCCTCACCTTTGCGCGACGAGCGCGCGTACCGGAAATGTCTGCTTAATCAGCAAAGGTGATCGTCAGCTGCGTCACAAGGATGTGCTTTTCAAATAGTGAGCGACAGGGTCCGGGTCACCCTGTCCGCCGTGGGCAGCAGCCGGGCGCGGACCTCAGCGAGCCGGGAGAGCCGCCTTCGGGGCATCGACACACCGAGCGACCCCAGCGTGTCGCCGCTGCGGACCGGCACCGCGACACAGACGGTGCCGACGGCGTACTCCTCCAGATCCGCGACGGCCGGAGCCAGGTCCGAGGTCTCGAGCCGGCGGATCAGCGTCGCCGCCGTGGTGATCGTCCGCGGCGTGAGGTCGTTGAGGGGGTGCCGCGAGAGGTACTCGCTGCGCGCCTCGTCGTCGAGCTCCCGCAGCACCGCCTTGCCCAGCGCGGTGGCGTGCCCCGCGTCCTCGAAGCCCACCCAGAGGTCCGTCCGCGGCGCGCGCGGCCCGTCGACGATCTCGGCGACCCGGATCTCACCGTCCTCGTAGAAGGTGAGGTAGGCGGCGCTGGAGAGCTCGTCCCGCAGCGCGGCGAGGACCGGCCGGACCCGGCTGAGTAGCGCCTGCCCGCCGCTCGCCACGTGCAGCGTCTGCAACCGGTCGCCCAGGACGAACGTGCCGTCGTCCATCTTGCGCAGATACCCGTCGTGCACGAGCGTGCGCAGCAGGTGGTACGCGGTGGCCGGGGGCAGTCCCGTCTCCCGCGCCAGCTGTTTCGCGGGAGCGCCGTTCGGATGGGCGCTCGCCGCCTCCAGCAGCCGGAAGGCCCGCTGCACGGAGGAGATGAGCGTCGGGCTCGCACCCATGGGACAAGACTGCGCCCGTCGTGCGCCACAGGCAAGACAGGCCCCCGCCCGGGACCGGACGGGGGCCTGACCGAGAGGGTTGGTCAGTCGTCGGCCGAGGGGCCGGACGGCACCGGCACCCCGTCCTCCGTCACGTACTTCGTGCCGTCGTCGTACTTGGTGATCGTGAACGCGTCCAGGACCTCACCCACCTCCTTGTCCGTGGTGGAGCGGTCGTCCCACTTCGCGGCGACGACCGCCTCGTAGCGGATCGTGTCCTCGGTGACCCTGATCCCCTGGAACGTGGAGGTGTGCCCCGCGCGGACCACCTGGGTCGCCCCGTTGCGGGTCCACACGTTGTCGTCCCCGGGAGCGAGCTCGTAGTACTTCGGCCCCGAGACCGCGACCGTGTACACGGGCCCGGTGGTCACGCCGGGGGTCGACGTGGCGTCGGAGTCGACGTACCCCCGGGCGTACACATGGTCGTGTCCCATCAGCACCAGGTCGATGTCGTTGCGCTGGAACACCGGGAGCCAGGCCTCACGCACCGGCTTCTCGTCGCGCCCCTCGGCGCCGGAGAACACCGGCTGGTGGAACACGGCCACCGCCCACTTGTTCGGGTTGTTCTCCAGGATGTGGTCCAGCCAGCGGCCCTGCATGCCCAGCCAGAGCTTCTCGGGGTCGGGGCAGTCCTCGCTGCACGCCGGGAGATCGTCCGGCGTCATCAGCGACCGGGCGTCGTGCGTGCTGGCGTTCAGGGTGATGAACCGCACCCCCTGGTAGTCGGTGTAGTACGCCGTCTCGGTGAGCGCCTTCGCCATGTGCGCCTCGTAGGCGGCACGCTGCCGCTCGGCCGGGGTGTCACCGCCCGCCCGCGCGGCGCGGGGCCCGTTGGCCGGGTACTCGAAGGTCGACTTCCACTTCTTGAGGAAGGTGTCTCCCGAGTACTCGTGGTTCCCGGGCGCGGCGATGACGTTGGTCGTCTGGCTGTAGCCGTCCATCGCCCCGAACCAGTCGCGCCACTCGCTGTCGTTGCCCGAGGAGTTGACCAGATCGCCCGCGTTGACGCTGCCGACGGCGTCGGGATAGCGCGCGTAGGCCTGCTTCACCACCGGCGCCCACTTCGCCGCCAGCTCGTTCTGCGCGTCGCCGAAGTAGAGGAACGTGAACTCCTCGCCCGCCGGCCGGGCGGTGGTGAACCGGTACGCGGGGCTGAACCGGCCGCCGGTGCCCACCCGGTACTCGTACTCGGTGCCGGGGGAGAGCCGGTCGAGCACCGCCGAGTGGGTGCGCACCAGTTCGCCGCCCGTGTTCAGCTCCTCGTTGGCGCGGGCGGCCACCGTCCGCCACTTCTCGGTGCCCGCCTTGCGGACGTGCGCCTCCCCGTCCGTGAGGGCCGCCGCGGTGCTCCAGGTGACGGCCTGGGACGACTCCGGCTGCTCGGTCGGGGTCAGCACGATGCGCGAGGGCACCGCGCCGGGAACCTCCAGATCCGGCTTGCTCGTCAGCGCCACGTCGAAGACGTGCATGACACCGCGGTCGGTGCCCTGCGGCAGGACGACGGCCGCCACCCGCTTGTCCGGATCCAGCAGCTGGGGGCGTGTGGCGAAGACCTTGGTCTGCACGGTGTCGGCGCCGCCCGAGGCCCGGTTGCGGCCCGTCGTCGTCACCAGCGGCTCGTTGCCGAACCGGTAGTCGGTCCCGGGCGTCCAGTCGGTGAAGCCCACGGGCACGTTCTGGGTGGAGCCGTCGGTGTACTCCACCACCGCGGTGCCCTGCGACGGGCCGTTGGTGGCCAGGCCCAGGAACGAGATCCCGGTGGCCCGCTTCCCGCCCAGAGGGATGCGCTGACCGTGCGGAATCCAGTTGTCGGGCTCACCCGGCCCGGTGTCCGGCCAGGTGAACTCCACGCCCGTGTCGCCCAGCCGCAGCTTCGCGCCGGGCGCCGCTCCCTCCTGCGCCAGCCGCTCCCGCGACAGGGAGTTGTCGCTGAGGTCGAGGGAGCCGAGGTTCCCCTGACCGTCGGGGGTGATGCCGATGTTGTTCCGGGCGTTCGTGCCGTCCGTGTGCGACGGGGGCACGTCCCGCGCGCCGGTGCCCCAGGTGCCCGGCTCCGACGCCATCCGGAAGCTCAGCCTGCCGCCCTTGCGGGTGAAGTCCGCGGGGAGCCAGGAACGGGTGGTGGCGCGCCCGTTCACCTTCAGCGTCTTCACGTAGGGCGCCGTGCCGGCCCGGGGCGCGTCGAGGGTGATCCTCCGCCGGCTGTCGGCGCTGTCCACCACCACCCGGTCGAACATCGGCCCGCTCACCACCAGGTCGGCGGTGCCGGGAACGGCCGGGAAGAGCCCGATGCCCGCCCAGACGTACCAGCTGCTCAGCGAACCGAGGTCGTCGTTGCCCGGCAGCCCCGACGGCGAGGTGTCGTACATCCCGTCCACGGCCTGTCTCTTATACACATCT
>KL568522.1:19428-19914 GCA_000715605.1 Streptomyces speibonae
ATGTGTATAAGAGACAGGTGCCGCAGCCAGTTGTAGACGAACGGCATGGTGAAACTGGGCTGGTTGCTCAGATACGCGCCCGTGGTGTTGTAGACACCGGCGTCGAGCTCACGGGTGTGCTCGTCCAGGGCCTTTGTGGTGGCCTCGAGCCCGCCCCGCTTCTCGATCAGGGTGCCCACGTTGTGCGGCACCATCCAGCCGTACTGGTACCCGGTGGCCTGTTCGAACTGGTTGCCCCGCTCGCCCAGGTTGAAGGACCGGTCGAAGCCGTTGCGCTCGCGGGGCCGGATGTGGTCACTGGCGTCGTCGAACACGTTCTGCCAGTTCTGCGCCCGCACCATGTAGCGGTCGTACGTCTTCTTGTCGCCCAGCCGCCGGGCGAGCTGGGCGATGCCGAAGTCGTCGACGGCGTACTCGAGCGTCTTGGACGTGGCCGAGTCGCCCTTGCGGTTCTCGATGAAGCCGACCGTCGCGTACTGGTAGGCG
>KL568522.1:20143-23877 GCA_000715605.1 Streptomyces speibonae
TCGACTCCAGCGCGGCGCGCCGGTCGTAGTCCGTGCTGCCGAACGCGTCGATCGAGGCGACCACCGACTGCAGCGAGTCGCCGCTCATCTTCTGCTGCGGCTGGTTGAGATGCGGCCAGTTGGGTCACCTGCCGGTCTGGCGCACCATGTCCGTGATCGACTGGTTGATGTCGCTGCCGACCTCGGGGAAGAGCAGCGCGACCAACTGGGCCTGACTGCGGTAGGTGTCCCAGCCCGCGTAGGTGACGTAGTGGTGGCGGCCCTTGGCGACGCGGTGGACCTTCCCGTCGTAGCCCCGGTACTCGCCGCTCACGTCGTCGAAGACGTTCGGGTGCAGCAGCGAGTGGTAGAGCGCGGTGTGGAACTTCACCCGCTCCTCCCGCGTGCCGCCGTCCACCTTCAGGGTCCCGAGCGCGTCCCGCCACACCCGGGCGGACTCCGCGCGGACCCGGTCGAAGGACCGGCCGCGGGTCTCGGCGGCCGCGTTGCGCGCGGCGCCCGCGACGCTCACATAGCTCAGACCGGTCTTCGCGGTGACCTTCGCGCCCCGGTCGAAGACGAGGTAGGCGCCGGCCCCGTGCTTGGTGTCGCCGCCGGAGGCGCCGTCGGAGCCGGGACGTACGCCGGAACCCTGCCAGGTGCCGTGGGACCTGACCGGCCGGTCGAAGGTGGTCGAGAAGTACGCCCGGTAGCGTCCGCCCTCGTCGCACACCGAGGCGGCCTCCACCCAGCCGCTGACGGTGTCCCCGTCGACCTTCACCTCGCTGTCGAACACCCGGTTGTTGGAGCCCGCCACGTCGAACAGCAGGGCCGAGCCGCCCTTCGAGGGGAAGTCGAAGCGGCTCACCGCGGTGCGGGTGGTCGCGGTCAGCTCCGTCTCCACGCCGTTGGCCAGGTCCACGGAGTAGTAGCCGGGGTCGGCCTTCTCGTCGTCGTGGTCGAAGCCCACGTAGTAGTCGGTGATCCGCTCGGCCGGGCTGACCGGCAGGGCACCGTCGGTGAGCTCGCCGGTGTAGGGCAGCACCGGGAAGTCGAAGCCGCTGAACCGCCCCTCGCAGCCGGTCCCGGAGAGCCGGGTCATGCCGAAGCCGCGGATCTTGTCGGCCGTGTACTCGTAGCCGCCCTTCTGGTCCCCGTCGGAGGAGCGGTACGTGGTGGGGGAGGACTGCACCATGCCGAACGGCACCGTGGCCCCCGGCCAGGTGTTGCCGTACGCGCTGTTGCCCTTGTTCTGGGACGTGTCCAGGCGCGTGCCGATGAACGGGTCGACGGCGTCGAACGCCGCGATGTCGCGGTGGCCCCGGTCGGCGGCCGCGCCGGCGGCGGGCGTCAGCCCGGCGACCAGCGCGCCCAGGACCAGGGCGGTGGTGAGAAGTCTGCGCCGGCCCGGCGGGGGCGGCTCTGCGGCGGTCCACATGACGGCGGTGTTCCTGCCTTCCCTGATGTTGACAACGTTGTCAGTCGGCGACCCTCCGAGAGGGCGCGGGCCTATATTTGAGCGTCTCGGGCTCGCCGGGGGAAGGCCTGGGAGAAGACCGGATGAATTCCGTGCGACGCCGGGTGCCGTCCGGCGACGCGGCCGGGGGCCCGAATGCGGGCCCCCGGCGGGTCAATCGGGTGGCGCGCCGGCGCGCGGGCGGTCAGGGAGCGGGCACCTCGTCCACGAACGAGGTGCCGGCCCCGCGGAGTTCGCCGACCTTCGCCGTGACCTGTGCGGGTGTCAGGACCTCGTCCTTGACGTGGAGCACGTAGTCGACCTGCTGGTGATACGCCCGGGGCGTGGTGGACGTCTGGCCGTCGAGGTCGATCAGCCACTGGTTGAAGTTGATCGACATGGGGCGCTCGGGCAGATACGCGGCGTCGTGGGTGCCGAAGTGCTGCCCGTCGACGTAGTAGGTGATGGCGTTGTTGTCGATGGTGACGACCAGATCGTGCCAGCCGTTGAAGCTCCGCCGGCTCTCGCTGTGCTGGTTGACGGCCTGCCAGGGGTCGGGGTTGTAGGTCTCCCAGGAGGTCGTGTACAGGATGTTGGACGGCTCGCCCCAGCCACCGTTGGGCAGGTACTCGAAGTCGTACTCGGCGTAGTCGTCGGCCATCGGGGCCTTGAGGTCGTTGATGGTGAAGAAGGTCTGGACGACGTGGTCGCCGTCGGGGCCGTACGCGGGCGCGTCGGAGAACTTGACGCGGGCGGCGTAGGTGCCGTTCTTGAACTTCATGCTCCGGGTGAGCACTTCCGTGTGGGTGGTGGAGGCGCCGGTGCCGGCGGTGGAGCTCTCCAGGTTCATCAGCGAGTTGCCGCCCGAGGAACTGAAGGTGACCTTGGACGGGTCCCAGGTGGCGCCGGGCACGCCCGGGCCGCCGGAGTTGCCGCGCACGCTCCAGCCGTGCGCGGCGAGCGCGGGGTCGGTGTGCGAGGTGTAGTCGAAGTCGTCGAACAGGGTCTGGCCGCCCTCGCCGGGCGGGTCGGTCGGATCCGTGGGGTCGGTCGGGTCGTTGCCCTCGGGGGCGGTGCCCCACACCGTGGCGCCGGCGAGGAGGGCGGTGGCCTTGTTCCAGTCGGCGTACGAGGTCCGGGAGCCGCTGAAGGAGTAGTCGTCGCTCTGCCGCAGCGTCTGCCAGTCGGACCGGTGGAAGCGGAGTTGCATGTCGCCCGTGTCGGCGCCCGGGGCCAGCGAGCCGGCGGCCGGGGTGAACCCGATCTCCAGGTAGCGGTCGGCCGTGGCGGTGGGGTTGGTGAGCGTTCCGAACGTGCCGGTGATGCCGGAGCAGCCCCGCACCGCCCAGGAGCAGGCGAAGCGGTACGCGGCACCGGGGGAGTCGGCCTTGAAGTAGTAACGGATCTTCACCTGGCTCAGCTGCACCGGGGAGGAGCCCGTGTTGCGGACCTTGAACCAGGGCTCGCTCTGATCGGCGGTGGCGCCGACGGCACTGGTGCGGTACTGCACGCTGACGGAGCCGTCCGCTGCTGCGGCGGACGGGCCGGAGAGGCCGGCCAGGGCGGTGCTGCCCAGCAGGGCGGTCAGTGCGAGCGCCGCGCGGGTGCGGCGGCCGGTGGGACGAGTGTTCATCCGTGATCCTTTCGCGGTGGGGGTGGCACGCGGATGACGGCCGGTGCGGCGTGCGTGGGGGTGCCGCAACGGCGGTGAGCTCACGGGGGCGACCCGGCCCTCCGGATTGACCAGTTGCCCGCCGGGCTTTACCAGTTGGTGTCGGAGAAGGTGGCATAGACCAATGTGTGCGTCAACCCTTCTTGCATATAAGGGCATTGGGATGGGGTAACCCGGCCTGCCCGCCGGGGCAGACCAGTTATGGTCGAGGCCATACCAGTTGCCCGGTGTCCCGCTCACCCGACGACGAACGAGAGCCCTCCATGGAGATCGATCCCGCCGCCTCAGGCGCCGTGCTCAAGCGGGAACGCGTCCGTGACGCGATCCTCGAACTCATCGAGGCCCGCCGCCCCGGCGACGCCATCCCCTCCGAGCGCAGTCTCTGCGCCCAGCTCGGCGTGTCGCGCCCCACCCTGCGTGCCGCGGTGGACGAACTCGTCGTCGCGGGACTGCTGGTGCGCGAGCACGGCCGGGGGATGTTCGTGGCCGCCGAGAAGATCACCCAGGAACTGGTGTCGGAACGCAGCTCCTTCACCGTGCCGCGGGCGGACGGCGTGTGGACCAGCAGGATCCTGGAGTCCCGCGTCCTGCCGGCCGGTGCCCGGGTGGGCCGCAGGCTGCGGATGT
>KL568522.1:24129-25025 GCA_000715605.1 Streptomyces speibonae
CCGATGGCCATCGAGCATCTGCACGTCCCGGCCGGTCTGGTGCCGGACCTGACCGGCGAGGAACTGGAACAGGGCGATCTCTACGAGCACTTCCGGGACCGGCACGGAGTCCAGGTCAGTGAAGCGGTGCAGTCCATCGAGCCCACCGTGGTGACCCGCGCGGAGGCGGATCTGCTCGACGTCCCCGAGCTGTCGCCCGCCCTGCTGTTCGAGCGTCTCACCACCGACACCGGGGGACGTCCGGTCGAGTACGTGCACTCCGTCTACCGGGGCGACCGCTACCGCATCGTCTCGCGGCTGACGCTCGGACCGGGGGCCGACCGGCCGCGCCGGTCCGAGGAGCACCATCCGGGCATCCCCCCGGGCGACTTCACCTCCGGGGCGCCCGTCATCTTCTCGACGCGCGGGGTGGTGCAGCCGAACGAGGCCTGACGGGCGCCGCGTTGGGTGAATCAGGAACCTTGAACTCCCAAACTGTTGACAGGTCCACACCAGGGCGGGACTCTCTTTGTGAGAGCGCTCTCAGAGTGCGCATCGCGTCCGAGAGCGCTCACAGCATCGACTCCCCGGGCACAAACGACTCCCCCCACAGCTGAACGGAGAAGGAGCATGCTGCGCACACTCAAACGCCGGTTGACGGCGGCGGGGTTGAGCATCGCCACGGTGCTCGGCGGCTCGCTGCTCGCCGCCGGAGTGCCGTCCCCCGCCCAGGCCGCGGTCCCCGACACCATCCCGCTGACCATCACCAACAACTCGGGCCGCGGCGAGCAGGTGTACGTCTACAACCTCGGCACCCAGCTGTCGTCCGGCCGGCAGGGCTGGGCCGACGGGAACGGTACGTTCCACCCCTGGCCCGCGGGCGGCAACCCGCCGACACCCGCCCCCGACGCCTCGAT
>KL568522.1:25257-26135 GCA_000715605.1 Streptomyces speibonae
CCCGACGCCTCGATAGCGGGCCCGGCGGCGGGACAGACCAAGACCATCCGCGTCCCCAAGTTCTCCGGCCGCATCTACTTCTCCTACGGCCAGAAGATGGTGTTCAAGCTGACCACCGGCGGACTGGTGCAGCCCGCCGTGCAGAACCCCACCGACCCCAACCGGAACATCCTGTTCAACTGGTCCGAGTACACGCTCAACGACGACGGCCTGTGGATCAACAGCACCCAGGTCGACATGTTCTCCGCGCCCTACTCGGTGGCGGTGCAGCGCGGCGACGGCGGCACGGTGACCGCCGGCAAGCTCAAGCCCGGTGGCTACAACGGGGTCTTCAACGCCCTGCGGTCACAGCCGGGGGGCTGGGGCAACCTGATCCAGACCCGGTCCGACGGGACCGTGCTGCGCGCCCTGTCCCCGCTGTACGGGGTGGAGACGGGCGCCCTGCCGGCGTCGATCATGGATGACTACATCAACCGGGTCTGGCAGAAGTACTCCGGCTCGACCCTGACCGTCACGCCCTTCGCGGACCGGCCCGACATCAAGTACACCGGACGGGTCTCCGGCGGGATGATGCACTTCACCAACACCTCGGGCGCCGTCGTCACCAGCTTCGAGAAGCCGGACTCCTCGTCGGTCTTCGGCTGTCACCGCAAACTCGACGCGCCGAACGACCAGGTGCGGGGCCCGATCTCGCGCACCCTGTGCGCGGGATTCCACCGCACGACCCTGCTGTCCAACCCCAACCAGCCCGACTCCAGCGCGGCCGGCTTCTACCAGGAGCCCGTCACCAACCACTACTCGCGGATCATCCACGCGCACATGGCCGACGGGAAGGCGTACGGCTTCGCCTTCGACGACGTCGGCCACCACGAGTCGCT
>KL568522.1:26324-28053 GCA_000715605.1 Streptomyces speibonae
CCCGCGGCAGGCGTCCATGACACTCGAGCCGTTCAACTGACCGCCCCCGCACGGCAGGACACACCGGTGACACTCCGCCGCCGTCCTCCGGGTCCTTCCGGCCCGGCGGACGGCGGCGGACCCGCGCGCCGATCCGGGCCCCGGCGGGCGACGACCGCCCCGGGTCCCGGTCCCGGGTGATCACGCCGGCGGGCACGCCCCGTAAAGTGCCTCCATGCCTCCCACGTTGAATACGGGAAGAACCCGTGCCGCGCTGCGCACTTCGGCGCGCGTCTCCGCCGAACTGCTGCTGGTCGCGGTGGCCGCCGCGGTGGTCGTGTGGGCACTGGGCCGGATGTGGTCGGTGGTCTGGCCCCTCGTGGTCGGGCTGCTCCTCACCACCCTCACCTGGCCCCCGGCCCGCTTCCTGCGCCGGCGCGGCATGCCGCCGGCGCTCGCCGCGTCCCTGGTGACCGTACTGTTCCTGCTGGCGGCCGCGGGCACGGTGGCGCTGATCGCGGTGCCCGTGGCGTCCGAGTCCGGCGAGCTGGGCGACGGTGTCGTCGAAGGCGTCGAGCGGCTGCGCGAGTGGGCCGCGGGGCCGCCGCTGAACATCGACGACGCCCAGATCGCGGATGCCTTTGACGCCGCGACCGCGCGTGTGCAGGACAGCGCCGGTGCCATCGCCACCACCGCGGTCAGCGGCGTGAGCACCATCTTCCACGGTGTGGTCACCGCCGTACTGGCGCTCTTCCTGATGTTCTTCTTCCTCAAGGACGGTCCGCGCTTCCTGCCCTGGCTGCGCCGCCAGCTCCCCGGCCGGCTCGCCACGGACATCCCCGCGGTGGCCGAGCGGTGCTGGCTCACCCTGGGCTCGTTCGTACGGTCGCAGGCCCTCGTCGGACTGATCGACGCCGTACTGATCGGCCTGGGCCTGTGGATACTGGACGTCCCGCTGGTGCTCCCGCTCGCCGTGCTGACCTTCGTGTCCGCGTTCGTGCCCATCATCGGCGCCCTGTTCGCCGGACTGGTCGCGGTGCTGATCGCGCTGGTGTCCAACGGGCTGATGGACGCGCTGCTCGTGCTGGCCGTCATCGTCGTGGTGCAGCAACTCGAGGGCAATGTGTTCCAGCCCATGATCCAGAGCCGCGGTCTCGGACTGCACGCGGCCGTCGTGCTGCTGGCGGTGACCCTGGGCGGCAGCCTGGCCGGCATCGTCGGCAGCCTGCTCGCCGTCCCCGTCGCCGCCATGATCGCGGTCGTCTGGAACTATCTGCGGGAGCAGCTCACCGACCCGCCCCGGGAACCCGAGGCCGAGGGCTCGCCCACCTGACCGGCACACCGTGCCCCCGGACCCGCTCCGAGAGGAGGCCTTCCGTGACCTACGACCTCGCCGCACTGCGCGCCCAGGTGCCCGCCCTGGCCGCCGGCACCGCCCACTTCGACGGTCCCGGCGGCACCCAGACCCCGCTGCCCGTCATCGAGGCGATCGCCGCGGCGCTGTCCCGTCCGCTGTCCAACCGGGGCGACGCACTGCCCGGGGAGCGCAATGCCGACACGCTCGTCGTCGAGGCGCGCCGCGCCATGGCGGACCTCCTCGGCGCCCGCCCGGAGGGCATCGTCCTCGGCCGCAGCGCCACCCAGCTCACCTACGACTTCGCCCGCACGCTCGCCGCCGGCTGGTCACCCGGCGACGAGGTGGTCGTGACCCGCCTGGACCACGACGCCAACATCCGCCCCTGGGTACAGG
>KL568522.1:28259-29191 GCA_000715605.1 Streptomyces speibonae
GGCGGCCGCACGGGCCGGCGCCACCGTCCGCCGCGCGGACTTCGACCCGCGCACCGGTGAACTCACCGCCGGCCACATCCGCGCGCGGCTGTCCGCGCGCACCCGCCTGGTCGCGGTCACCGCCGCGTCCAACCTGATCGGCACCATCCCCCCGATCGCCGAGATCGCACGGATCGTGCACGAGGCCGGCGCCCTGCTGTACGTCGACGGCGTGCACTACACCGCGCACGCCCCGGTCGACGTCGAGGCGCTCGGCGCGGACTTCTTCGTCTGCTCCCCGTACAAGTTCCTCGGTCCGCACCACGGCGTGCTGGCCGCCCGCCCGGAGCTGCTGGAGACGCTGCGCCCGGACAAGCTGCTGCCCTCCACGGACGCCGTTCCCGAGCGGTTCGAGCTCGGCACCCTGCCCTACGAGGTTCTCGCGGGCACCCGCGCCGCCGTCGACTTCCTCGCCGGACTGGCCGGACCGGCCGGGCCCTCGGGGGAGGAGAGGGGCAGCCGGCGGGCACGGCTGGGCAGGGCGTTCGAGCTGATCGAGGCGCACGAGAACCTGCTGCGGAACCGGCTGGAGAAGGGCCTGACCGCCCTCGACGGGGTCACCCTCCGCTCCCGGGCCGCCCGGCGCACCCCGACCCTGCTGGTCACCCTCGAGGGCCGCCGCACCGAGGACGCCCACCGCTTCCTCGCCGACCGGGGCGTCCACGCGCCCTCCGGCAGCTTCTACGCCCTGGAGGCGTCCCGCCACCTCGGTCTCGGGGACACCGGCGGCCTGCGCATCGGCACGGCCCCGTACACCGACGGCCAGGACGTCGACCGCCTCCTGGCGGGTCTGGCGGAGTTCCTGGACCGGACGCCGCGGACCGACGGGTGACGCCGGCGCCCTGAGCTGCCCCGTGCGCGGCGCGACCGCCCCGGAGCCTCTGTGCCGGCCG
>KL568522.1:29397-32129 GCA_000715605.1 Streptomyces speibonae
AGATGTGTATAAGAGACAGGCAGCCGGGGACGCCGGGCTCCGGTGGGAGGCCGGACGGCGCGGCGGCTTCACTGCCGTCCCGGCCGACGGGGCGACCCCGGGGTGCGGGAGCGAGGCCGGCACACCGTCATGGCGAGCTGCCGCCCGCCCGTCGTCGAGGGCTTCGCCCACCCGCACCCGCTGCGGCACCCGGTCAGTGGGCAGGGGCCCTCGCCGTGCACCGGGACATCGTGACGGGGGCCTGCCGACCCTCCGCTCACCGACCGGGCCGCGCCGTCCGGCGCGGCGCGCGCGGCCTGCGCGCGTCGCCGTCACACCCGCACCGCGCGGCAGCGCCCCGTGCGACGTGGCATCGTGGGCGTATGACCGTCGAAGTCCGCCCCGCCGCCGTCTTCGAGGACGTCCGCGCCGTGATCGGACCGAAGTCGCCCGAAGCGAACGTCTGCTGGTGCCTGAGCTACCGGATCCCGTCGAAGCTCAACCGGGAACTACGCGGACCGGCCAGGGGCGAGTACGTCGCCGGACTGATCCGTTCCGGCACGCCCGTCGGCGTCCTCGCCTACGACGGCGACGAGCCGGCCGGATGGGCCGCCGTCGCACCCCGCGCGGACACCTCCTTCGCACGCAACCGCAAGATCCCGCACGTCGACGACCTGCCGGTCTGGTCGCTGTGGTGCATCCGGGTGCGCCCCGGTCACCGCAAGCAGGGCATCTCGCACGCCCTCATCGCGGGCGCGGTCGAGTTCGCCCGTGCCCAGGGCGCGCCGGCCGTCGAGGCGTACCCCCTCGACAACGGCGACGCCCGCGTCGACCAGACGATGGCCTACCCCGGGCTCCGGAAGAACTTCGAGCGGGCCGGTTTCACCCACGCCGCCGACACGACCTCGGTCCTGGCCGGCCACCCCCGCGTCCTGATGCGCCTCGACCTGCGCTGACCGGGCCGCAAAGGCCCGTCACGCGTACAGCGCGGCGATCTCCGCCGCGTACGCCTCCTGCGCGGCCCGCCGCTTGACCTTGAGCGAGGGGGTCAGCAGCCCGTTCTCCTCGGTGAACTCGCCCTCCACCAGGGTGAAGGCGCGGATGGACTCCGCGCGGGAGACGGCCTCGTTGGCGTAGTCCACGGCCTTCTGCACATCGGCGCGCATCCTCGGGTCGCGCACCACCTCGGACATCGGGGTGTCGGCGGGCAGCCCGCGCACCGCCAGCCAGTGGGCGACCGTCTCCGGGTCGAGGGTGATCAGCGCGGCCACGAAGGGCCGGTTGTCGCCGACGACGAGGCACTGGCCGACGGGCGGACGGCTGCGCAGCCGGTCCTCCAGAATGGCCGGGGAAACGTTCTTGCCGCCGGAGGTGACGATGATGTCCTTCTTGCGGCCGGTGATGGTGAGGTAGCCGTCCTCGTCGAGGGAGCCGAGGTCGCCGGTGGTGAACCAGCCGTCGTCGAGCACCTCGTCCGTGGCCTCCCGGTTGCCCCGGTACTCCCCGAAGACGATGCCGCCCTTGACGCACACCTCCCCGTCGTCGGCGATCCGCACCGCGGTGCCGGGCACCGGGAGTCCGACGGTGCCGGGGCGCGGGCCCAGCGGCGGGACGATGGTCGCGGCGGCGGTGGTCTCTGTCAGCCCGTAGCCCTCGTAGATCATGATCCCGGCCGCGTAGAAGAAGAGGCTGAGGTCGCGCTCCAGCGGGGAGCCGCCGCTGATGGCGTACCGCACGCGCCCGCCGAGTTCCTTGCGGACCCGGCGGTAGACCAGCAGGTCGTACAGCGCCCACGCGGCGTACAGGCCGGGGCCGGGCCCTTTGCCGCGGCCCAGGAAGCGGTGGAGATGGGCCTCGCCGAAACGGACCGCGACGCGGTGGGCGCGTTCGAAGGAGGCACCGCGGCCGATCTTCTCCGCGGTGGCCCGGCCGGTGTCGTGGATCTTCTCGAACAGATAGGGCACGCCCACCAGGAACGTGGGACGGAACGCCTTGAGCTTGGGCCGCAGTTCGTCGGGCTTGATGCTCGGGCAGTGGCCGATCTCGATGCGGGCCATCAGACACGAGATCTGCAGGGTCCGGCCGAGGATGTGGGCCAGCGGGAGGAACAGCAGGGTGGAGGCGACCTGGTCCGTCACCTCCTTGAAGATCGGGTGCAGCAGCTCGACGGTGTTGGCGGCCTCGGCGTGCAGGTTGGCGTGGGTGAGGACGCAGCCCTTGGGGCGTCCGGTGGTGCCGGAGGTGTAGCAGACGGTCGCGACGGCGTCAGGGGTCAGAGCGGTACGCCGCTTGGTGACCTCCTCGTCGGCGACGCCCACGCCGAGCGCCGTGAGGTCGGCGAGGGCACCCGCGTCCAGTTCCCACAGGCGCGGCGGCGCGGCGAGACCGGCGGTGCCCTCGCGGAGGGTGTCGGTGTTCTGCGCGGTCTCCGTGACGGCGTACCGGGCGCCGGAGTCACGGACGATCCACTCCACCTGGTCTGCGGAGGAGGTGGCGTAGACCGGCACGCTCTGCCCGCCCGCGGACCAGATGGCGAAGTCCAGGACCGACCACTCGTACCGGGTGCGGGACATCACCGCGACCCGGTCGCCCGGCTCGAGACCGGCGGCGATCAGTCCCTTGGCCACGGCGGTGACCTCCTGGGCGAACTCCGCCGCGGTGACCGGGTGCCAGGCGCCGTGCCGTTCGCGGCGCACGACCACCGCGCCGGGCGCCTCGGCCGCGTTGGTGAACGGGATGTCGGCGATGCTGCC
>KL568522.1:32332-37855 GCA_000715605.1 Streptomyces speibonae
GCCCGGCCGCGGGGCGAGGGGCGCCGTCCGCACCTCGCGGACGACGCCACGTTCGTCGCGGACCGTCTCGACGCCGGTCCGCCGCGCCAGATCGGTGCGTCGTTTCGCCCGTTTCAGATCCTTGCGTACGCCCATGACGGCTCCCGGTGCGGCTGAGGCTCTCGTGCTGGTGCTGCCGTGCCTACTTACTCGAGGGTCAACTTACCGGTGCGTAAGGATCAGTCAATGGGGCGGGTCAGTCCAGACGGTCCGCCGTGCGGATCACCCGGGCCAGCTCGCGGACGTCCTCGTCCTCGGTCCGGCGTGCGAGGGATCCGGCCCGCTCGGAGAGCTCGCCGAGACCCGGCGCACCGGGCAGGGCGCTGTAGCGGTGGTCGGCGGAGCGCAGCGCGTCGGCGAAGTAGGCGGCCGTCGCGGCCACCGTCAGACCGCGCCGCGCCCGCCAGACGGAGCCGGCCAGCCCGTCGGTCTCCACGTCGCCGGTCTCCTCGTGCGGGGTGCGGCTGTCGGGGTCCAGCCAGCGCACGGTCGCCGTCGCGAGGTGCCCCTCGGCGCCCGGGCGGGTGCGCACGGCGTACAGGGCGGTCACGGTGTGCCCTGGGCCGACCTCGCCGCCGTCGACGCCGTCGTCACGGAAGTCCTCGTCGGCGACCCGCCGGTTGTCGTAGCCGACGAGACGGAACTCGGAGACCGTCTCCGGATCGAAGGCCACCTGCGCCTTCGCGTCACGGGCCGTCAGCTCGATGTTGCGGGGGAGCTGCTCGCAGAACACCTCGCGGGCGTCCTTCCGGTCGGACACGTACACCGTGTGCCCGTCGCCCTTGTCCGCGAGCCGCTCCATCAGCGCGTCGCCGTAGTCGCTGCCGACGCCCACGCCGAACAGGGTGATGCCGTGCTCGCGGCGGGAGGACTCGATGCGCTCCAGGATCGCGTCGGCCTGGGTCTCCCCGGTGTTGGCGAGGGCGTCCGAGACCAGCACGACCCGGTTGGTGGCGCCCTCGCGCAACCCGTCGACGGCGGTCTCGTACCCGTCCTCCACACCGGCACCGAGGTTGGTGGACTGGGCCGGCCGCAGGCCGTCGATGGCGTCGCGGATCTCGCCCCGGTTGCCGCCGAGCCGGGTCATCGGCAGCACGGTCTCCGCCTCGTCGCTGAAGGTGACGAGGGCGACCGAGTCGTCGTCGCGGAGCTGGTCCGTCATCGTGCCCAGGGACTCCTGGGCCAGGTCGAGACGGCCCGGCTCGGCCATCGAGCCGGAGATGTCGATGACGAAGGTGAGGGCGGCGGGCGGCCGTTCGTCGACGGACTCCGCGGCCCTGGTGGCCAGGCCCACGCGGACCAGGGACCAGTCCCCGTCCTCGGTGCGGGCGCCGTCCACGGTCACCGAGAACCCGTCGCCGTCGGGACGCGGGTAGTCCTGCCGGAAGCTGTTGACGAACTCCTCGGGGCGGACGGCCGACGGATCGGGCAGCCTGCCCTCGGAGAGCACGCGCCGGGCGTAGCCGTAGGAGGTCGTGTCGACGTCCAGGGCGAAGGTCGACAGGTAGTCCGGCGCGGGCGCGAACTCGCCGGAGTCCTGCTCACCCTCGCGCCGGTCGTCGCCGTACTGCCCGCCCGTGCCCCGGTCGGGGGCCGGCAGCGGTGCGGAGCGGTCACCGCCCCCGCGGTCGTGTGAGGTGTCCGTCGCCTTGGTGCCGCTGCATCCGCTGAGCAGCAGACCGCTCGCCGCCGTGAGCGCGAGCAGCACCCCCACCGGCCGTCGTGCTCCATGCCACTTCATCGTCCGTTCCCCCTCGGTTGTCGCCGACTTCTGTGACTGTGACGGCGGGGCGGCCCGGAACGTGCGGTACGAAGGGTTGCAGGTGCGTCTCGAAGAGGCCACGGAGCGGGTCCACCGAGACCGGTAGGTGATCTTCCGTTGACCTGTGCCGCCCCGCCCGCGCGGCCGAAACCGTGCCGGGCCAGGGCGGACGGCCCGGCCGAGGGGTGTTGTGCACGGCCGTGCGGGCCGGGGACGGCGCCCCGGCCCGCACGGTCCGTGCCGGCGTGGCCGGTTACGGCGCCACGCAGCCGATCGTGCCCGCCGGGAGGTCGTTGCCCGACGAGGTGGCGGTGAAGCCGAACGTCACACTGCCGTCCGGCGGGATCACCCGGTTGTGGTCGACGTTGGTGACCGTCACCGTGCCGTCGGAGCCGGTGGACAGGGAGCCGTTCCACGCGCTGCCGATACGGGTCCCGTCACCGGGCTTCCACTGCACGGCCCAGCCGTTGAGCGACGACGTGCCGTGGTTCATCACCTCGACCGAGCCCTGGAAGCCGCCGTCCCAGGAGTTCACCACCTCGTAGACGGCCATGCAGGAACCCTCGTGATCCGGGTCCGTGGGCGTCGGGTCCGGGTCGGGCGTGCTGCCGGAGTCGCCGATGCCGGTGACCTCGCCGTTGCCGCCGTCGAAGACGACGTCGGAGCAGGAGAAGAAGTTCTCCTGGCTGTCCGAACGCACCCACTGCATGAAGATCAGCGCGTCACCGGAGCGTCCGGAGGGCAGGTTCAGATTCCAGTAGTAGTGACCGCCGTTGGTGCCCGCGGAACCCTGCTGGGGCGGGTCGGTGACGGTCTGGATGAGCTCCAGGTCGTCCCAGCCCAGCTCGGAGGTGGGCGACCAGCCGGGCTTGGTGAGATAGACCCGGAAGTCACCGGGGTGGGCGGCCCAGTTGCTGTACTGGACCTTGATCGTCGCGCCGGACGTCAGATGGGTCCGGGGCCAGTCGTCGCGGGCCATGTTGTAGGCGGAGAAGTCGTACGGCGACCGGTCGCCGGCGCTGCACAGCGTGCCGTCCGGAACGTAACCGGCGCCGCGCCCGCCCGCGTTGGAGTCGAGCACGGCGAACCAGTTGTACAGCGCGGTGGAGCCGCTCTGGTTCAGCGCGTCCTGGCACGCCGGGTTGCTCGGGTCGAGGCCGCCGGTTCCGGTGAGGGCGTCCAGCTGACAGAGGTAGGTGCGCGAGCCGGGCATCATCGCCACGCCGTGCGCCTCGGCGTTCTTCTGCCACAGGAAGCTCAGGCCGAGTCCTCCTAGGAGGGTGGCCAGAACCGCCGCCAGGGTGATGAATCTGCTCCTTAAGGCCATGGGGATCTCCTGTGCCGGTAGTCGGTTGGTGCGGGGGTGGGAGGCGGGAGGGGTGGGAACCCTGCCCGTCCGGGGGAGGGGTGTCGGCCGGAAGGGCAGGGGGATCGGGGGGCGGGAGCCGGGGCCCGCCTGTCGGCGCAGGGAGGAAGAACGGGCCCCGGAGTCGCGATGGCGTATCCGCCGGGTGTGCTAGGCGCCGGTGCAGGTGGCGCCGTTGAGGAGGAAGGTGTCCGGCCGGGCGAAGGAGTCGCTGTAGGCCCCCTGGAAGCCGAAGCTCTGGGCGGCACCGGGCGCGATCCGTGCGTTGCCGTCCGCCGGGCGGGCCGTGACGCTGCCCGAGGAGGGCGTCACGGAGGCGTTCCAGGCATGGGTGACACTCTGCCCCGAGGGCAGGGCGAAGGCGAGTTCCCAGCCGTCGATGTCGGACGAACCGGTGTTGCGCACGGTGACGTCGGCGGTGAAGCCGCCGGGCCAGACATTGGTCTCGTACGACACCGTGCACGCGGCCTGCTCACCGGGCCCACCCGGATCACCGGACCCGCCGTCCCCCAGGCTGACCGTGGAGGAGAAGGAGTTCACCGAGAGCCCCGCACCGTTCTGCCACGGCTCGAACCCCGCCTGGACACTCGTCAGATACCAGTCGTTGCGCGCCATGCCGCGCGCGACGGTCTCCCGGACGAAGTCCATGACGTCGAAGCTCCAGCCGCTGATCGCCGAGGGCGCGACGAACGACAGCACGTCGTTGGTGCCGTTGCCGCCCGACCACACCTGCCAGCTGCGCCCGCCCACGGTGGCGGTGCCGACCGGGGAGCCGATCGGCTGGATCGGGCCCACCTTGTTGAACCAGATCATGATCTCGGTCCGGTTCACACCGTCGGTCCGGGGCGTCGGGTCCAGCCAGATGTCGTACGAGGCGTTGTAGACGGCGTCGCCGACGAAGCCGTAGGAGATGCTGCTGGGCGCGCTGGAGATGTTGCTGAGCTGGGCCGGGAGCTGCGTGCCCGGCGAGCAGTTGGTGTAGTGGCAGCCGTTGAAGACCGACGGGTACGACTTCGGGGCGCCGTCGGTGGGCACGGAGCCGTCGGCCTGGGTGAGGCGGAAGCCGGTGTCCGTCGCGGTGACGCACTGGGTGTCGCTGGTGCCCCAGCGGTTGTTCTGGACGACGTAGCGGCCCTGGATGGTGGTCGATCCGTACCGCTCGCAGATCGTGGTGTCGGCCTGGGCCGGCGCCGTCGCGGTCACCAGCGCCGCGACCACGGCGAGTGCGGTGAGCAACGTCGCGAACAGGCCGCGCAGGGCGTGGTGTTGGTGCCGTAACCGTCGCATCTGGGGGGAACCTCTCCAAGAGGGTGCGGGTGGCCGGACGGAGGGAGCGCTCCCGTCTCCCCATTTGATGGGAGCGCTCCCATTGGTGTTTCGGAACGGGACTGTAGAAGGTTCACATGTTCCTGACAAGGGGGTGCGTACGGAAGCGTCGAATCGATTTGAGAACCGCAGGTCAGCGAGGTGGTGAAGAAGGGGTGCCGCGCTTCGGGAGCGCTCCCGAAATGTTGCGGTGCCGGGGCATGCCGGGAGCGTGATGCGATGCGGGTGCGACGGGGGTGGGGGATGTCAGGTCGAGTCGCGGAGCACCAGTTCCGTACGGAGGATGACGTGCCGCCAGGCCACCGCCGGTGCCTCCATCTCCTCCAGGAGCAGCCGCACCATCGTGCGGCCGATCTCCTCCAGCGGCTGACGCACCGTTGTCAGCTTGGGAGCGGTGTGCTGGGCGAGCGGGAAGTCGTCGAAGCCGATCACCGACACGTCCTCGGGCACCCGGCGCCCCGCCGCGCGCAGGGCGCCGAGCGCGCCCGCGGCCATGGTGTCCGACGCGGCGAACACGCCGTCGATCTCCGGGGCACGCTCGATGAGTTCGGCCATCGCCCGGTGTCCGCTGTCCGCCGAGAAGTCGCCCTCCGCGGTCCAGGAGGGCCTGGCCTCGACGCCCGCGCGCTCCAGCGCCTCACGGTAGCCGCGCAGACGGCACTGGGCCACGTACATGTCGGGCGGCCCGGTGATGGTCCCGATCGAGCGACGGCCTGTCTCGAGCAGGTGCGCCACCGCGCTGCGGGCTCCGCCGGTGTTGTCCGCGTCGACGTAGGTCACCGCCTCGTCGCCCGAGCGCCGGCCCAGCAGGACGGTGGGCAGCCCCACTTCGGCGAGCATGTCCGGCAGTGCGTCCTCGGCGTGCACGGACATCAGCATGACGCCGTCCACCCGGCCGCCGCGCGCGTACTCCACGAGACGCCGCCGCTCGGCGTCCGTGCGGACGAGGGTGAGCAGCAACTGGATCTCGGTGTCGGTGAGCGCGTCACCGACCGACCGGACGATCTCGGAGAAGAACGGCTCGCCGAAC
>KL568522.1:38042-41018 GCA_000715605.1 Streptomyces speibonae
CCGCCAGTCCGGCTCCGTCATCACCAGCGCCACGGCGTCGGCACGCCGGCCGGCCAGCGAACGGGCCGCCAGATTGGGAACGTACCCCAGTTCGGCGATGGCCCGCTGCACGGCACGGCGGGTCGAATCCTTCACGCCCGCCGCGTTGTTGATGACCCGGGAGACAGTGCCCCGCCCGACACCGGCGAGCGCGGCCACCTCCTCGAGCGTCGGTGTGCCGGGACGCTGCCTGCCCATGACCACCCCCCACGAGATCAATAGATCTTACGGCCCCGGGGCGCCCGGGACCGCCTGTCGTGCAGGGGGCAACTCCTCGGCACCCGAGCGGAGCCCGGCGCGGGCCGCTGGGAGGGGGACCCCGGCCGCGTCCGGATGCGGCGGACGGACGGAGCCGGCCAGGGAAAGGGGAATTCCTCGTGTCCCGGCTCGGCGTATTCGAGCCACGAGGCGCAGCGCGCCGCTCGAAGCGGACGTGCCCGGGCCGCCCGCGGTCCGCGGGGGCCGGCGGGCGCGAGCACCGGTGGTCGAACGCCGCCCCCCCCGGGGGGCACTCTTCGGGAAGACTTGGGGTCGGCCACAGCGTGCCCCCGGGCTGTACCCCGGGGCGAATGGCGTCCTACCTCGGCCCACGGTGCCGCGGTCGGCTACCCGGCCTGCGTCGCGATCTGGATGAGGTTGCCGCATGTGTCGTCGAGGACTGCGGTGGTGACCGGGCCCATTTCCACGGGCTCCTGGACGAAGCGGACGCCGAGGCCGCGCAGCCGCTCGTACTCCGCCGTGACGTCGTCGACGGCGAACTGGGCGAGCGGGATGCCGTCCGCGGCGAGGGCGTCACGGTAGGGCTTGACGGCCGGATGGCCGGCCGGTTCCAGCAGGAGCTCCGTGCCGTCGGGGTCCTCGGGCGAGATCACGGTCAGCCACCGGTCCTTCTCGCCCACCGGGACATCGTGCTTCTTCACAAAGCCGAGGACCTCGGTGCAGAAGCGCAGGGCTTCGGCCTGGTCGTCGACGAAAACGCTGGTGAGACGAATCCTCATGGGTTCTCCTTGTCCGGTCCGGAAGGGTCGGTGCCGAGCCACCGCTCGGTGATCTGCCGCAGCGGGGCCGTATTGAGGTCGTGAAACTTGTAGCGGCCCTCCCGCCGGGTCTCGACGAGCCCCGCGGCCTCCAGCACGGCGAGGTGCTGGGACACCCCCTGGCGTGAGATGTCGAGCCGGTGCTTCATGGCGAGCCGCGAGCAGATTTCGAACAGGGTCTGTCCGGACTGCTCCGTGAGCTCGTCGAGGATCGTGCGACGGGTGGGGTCGGCCAGTGCCTTGTACAGTTCGTCGGCCACACCCCCACCATAGGCAAGTGAACGCTTGCCTATCAAGTTCCGGCACGGCGAAGGGCCCCGCACCGTGGTACGGGGCCCGATGACCGAGGGACGGAACGGCCTGAGCGCGCGGCTCAGACGCCGGCGACCGACTGGATCCAGGAGCGGTACGCCGTCACGTTGGTGTACGCGGTGGTCGTCTGCCGGTCGCTGGTGGAGGCGACACCGACCTGGACGCCGCCCGCCATCATCGGGCCGCCCGAGTCACCGCCGGCGGTGATGCCGTCGCCGCGCCGCGCACAGATCGCCGAACCGCCGTACGCGTCGCCGCACCCGCCGGTCACCGTGACGTTGGCGACCTTCAGATAGCGCGACTGGCACGTGGCCTCGGACCCGCACCGCGAGGTGGCCCCCCAGCCGTACACCTGCACGCTCTGGCCGACCCGCACCGAGCCGGACCGGCCGAGCGTGGCGTAGGTCGCCGGCACCGACCGGTCGAGACGCACCAGCGCCAGGTCCGCGCTGTGGGTGTAGGTCTGGACGCCGTTGGCGAGCGTCCCGCCGCTGTGCTGGTCCAGGCTGCCGATACGGAACGAAAGACCGCCACCGGTGACGCAGTGCTTGGCGGTGAGGATCCAGGTCGGGGCGATGATGGTCGCCGAGCAGGTCTCGCTGCCGTTGGAGAACAGCCGCGCGGCCCACGGGCCGCTGTTGGCGTACCCGCCGCCGATGATGGGCTGCACGGTCTTGGTGGCGGGAGCAGCCGGGGCCTCGGCCGCGGCGGCGGTGGGGGAGAGCAGCGCGAGGACGGTCACCGCTGCCGCGGTGAGAGCGGGGAAGAGCCGTGATATGCGCAAGGTTCCTCGATTCCTCGGACACGCCGCAGGGGCGTGCGGGTGTGGGGGTGAACGGCCCGATGGGCCGCGCCGGCCCGAACTCGTCCCCGTGACAGGCGAGTTCGCGGCGGGCAGCCCTCAGGATTCCGGAGGGTCGTGGAACGGCGGTACTCACACCTGGCGATAACGCGGTGCTATCCCCGGGCGGGTCGGGTGCCTACGAGGGGAAGGCGCCGCGAGCACGGCGTCGGACGGGGCCGCCGGGCCGTACCAGTGCCCCAGTGCGTGGGGGAGTCCGGCGGCGTCGTCGTGACCGGCGGTGCTCAGCCGGGCGGTGTGCCCGTCCGGCCGCAGCAGAAGGAGATCTTCCGCCCGGCCATGTCACCGATCCCCAGTAGTCGCAACCGACCACAAGGGATCGGCTATTGAGGCGTGACGGCGCAACCCGGCCGCGGGTGCTAACGAACAGAGGGCTTCTCGTCAGAGCCGGACGACGATCAGGGCGATGTCGTCGGTGCCGCCGTCGGACACACCGAGACGCTCGAGCAGGGTGTCGGCCAAGTCGTCGGAGTTCAGCCGGGCGTGTCGGGCCACCGTCTCGGTGAGCCGGAGCAGTCCCGCGTCGATGTCCTCGCCACGGCGTTCGATGAGACCGTCGGTGTACAGCACCAGGGTGTCGCCCGGCGCGAACGGCACCGTGGCCTGGGGCCGCGGCGTCTGGTCGGACAGGACACCCAGGGGCGGGTCGGTGGCCTGGTCGAGCAGTACGGCAGTGCCGTCGGCCCGGGCCAGGACGGGCGGGGGATGGCCGGCGCACGTGTAGGT
>KL568522.1:41246-43685 GCA_000715605.1 Streptomyces speibonae
GTGATGCGGCGGTCGCGGCGGTCGACCACGGCCTTGGCCGCCGTCGTCGCCAGTGCCCCCTCGAACGTGCGGGCGTAGCCGCTGAGGACGTCCATGGCCTTGCCGGGTTCGGGAATGGCACGGACGGCCGCGGACAGGGCGCTGCGGAGCATGCCCATCACCGCGGCGGCTTCCAGGCCGTGGCCCACCACGTCACCGACCGCGATGGTGAACTTCTCGTCCGGAAGATCGACCACGTCGTACCAGTCGCCGCACACGTTGAGCGACCGGGTGGCGGGCATGTAACGCAGAGCGATCTCGGGGTGGCCGGCGAGGTCGGGCGAGTGCAGCATGGCCTCCTGGAGGACCAGCGCGGTACGGCGTTCCCATGCGTGGGCGCCGCGCAGTTCCTCGTTGAGGATCTGGAGGTCCTGCGCCCGGGTGAACAGCTCCGCCTCCAGTCCTTCCTCGACGCCGTCCACGGCTCCCGGTTCGCCGCGCAGCGGTCGGGACTGCATGAATTCCGTCAGATCCTCCACGCGGTGGATGATCCACTGGACCTCGCCGTCGTGCCCCAGGACGGGTGTGTTCACGGGGGACCACCACCTCGCCTGGAACACTTCGGGCCGCCCGGCGACGGGAAGGTCATACCTCTGCACGGCCATCGTGTCCGGCTCCTTGGTGCGCAGCACGCGCTCCAGGGAGGCGGTCAGATTACTCACGCCGTCGGCGGTCGGATCCGCCGGATTGCCCGGCTGGGCCTCGAAGAGAAACCGGCCGACGAGCTCGTCCCTGGTCCGCCCGGTGACCTTCAGGTACGCGTCGTTGACCTCGACGATCACCAGATCCGGCGCCAGCACCAAATAGGGGGTGGGCGTCGCGGTGAACAACGTCCGGTAGTCAACCCGTGGTGTGCTCACGTGCGCTCCCCAGTCCGTCCGCAGAGCCTCCTGCTCCCAGTATTCGACCACGAGCCGGGTTCCGGGCGGCGGACCGTCCGGTGACGGGCAGGGCGCGGTTTCAGCCGAGCCTGCCGCGCAGGCGTACGACGGCGGCCTGAAGGGCGTCGAAAGCCTGCTGCTCCTGGCGCGGGGTCGCCCGCACCGTCGGGAAGAGGCTGTCGCGCGCCGCCCGGGCACGGGCGTAGGCGTCGAAGCGGAGGACCACCTCGTCGATCAGCTCCTGGGTCGCAGGAGAGGGCTCACGGGATTCGGGCAGGTGCGGCATGGTTCGGGCATCCGGGAGGGCAGGAGAGCAGGGCGGCGTGTGCCGCGAAGACGCACGGCGCGGTGTACTCGCCGTGCGACCGGTCAGCACGGGGTCACCAAGGCCCCGGACGGACGAACCGGACGTCACCCGGAATTCCCGGCACACAGACGCGACCATAGGCAGTTCCCCCGGGCGGGACCGGTCAGCGGGTCGGCAGCCTTGCGGGCCGCCACGTTGCCGGAACCTGGCAGGGTGACCGGGGCGTCCTGTTCGGACCGCTCAGAGCAGGGGGGGCAGGCCTCGCAGCACCGGACGCCTGTATCCGCGCCCGGCTCGCTGCGCCCCGGCCGCTCCGGGCCGGAGCCCGGGGCGCCGGGGATCACCGCCCGCCGAGGCGTGTTGCTCGGCAGGGCGCGGGGGTGCGATTGTCCGCCGACGGTGTGTGGGGACCGGAGGACGTGGCGGGCTCCGTGCCGGTGGCGCATCCGATGAGGTGTGCCGCCCTTGGGGGAGTGGGGCGGTCGGTCGCGACGGCGATGGATGGCCGGTGGGTCCCGTCCTGGCTGTGACGCGTGCCGGTGGGGCACCGAGAGGCCCGTGACAGGGCGGTCGTGGTCCGGCGAGGCCGCTCGCCACGTGGACGACCGGCCGCCCCGCGCGGGGAGGCGTGTTGTCGGAGGGCGGGGCGCGCTTCCGGCGGCAGTGGGTTGGTGCGGCGAGGCGGCGGACCCGTGGAGAGTCGCCGATCCTCTGCGGACGGCGCCGGGGAGGTTGTCGAGGGTTACCGACGGGCCTCGGCAGGCCGAGACGGGTGGCGGGCCGATGCGGCTCGGCGTGCGTGCGTCTGCCGTCGCCGGACCGGATGTGTGCCAGGGCGCTGGAGCTGCTGACGGTGGCGCGGCTGCTCGCGGCGGGCCGGCATCATCCAGCCCCGCGAGCAGCAGCGTGAGGTCGAGGGAACGGCGGTCGGACGTGGCCCTGGTCGACCCGCTCGCCGCGCGGCTCGCGGACGTGGGGGGAGAGAACTGGTCACGGACCGGGCGCGGCGGACCGCAGAGGCGGCTGAAGCCTTCGGCGCGAGTGCGCAGACGCTGCCGCCCGCCGAGCACAGCGCCTCCAGACGGCTGTGCAGCCCACCGGAGGCGCCGACCCAGCCGGCATCGCAGGGACTCGCGGCTGCGGGTGGCGGCGAGTATGAGGATCGCCGAGTATCTGCTGCCGGGCCGGCTGCTCGCGCAGCGGCCGACACGG
>KL568522.1:43877-45046 GCA_000715605.1 Streptomyces speibonae
ACGGCGGTGTCGCTGCTGGTGGGCGGGGCGGACGTGGGGGTCCGCGGAGGGCTCACGGTGCCGAAGGGGCTGGACTCCCCGAGAGAGTGTTCCGCCCGCGGACCCGGACCGCCGGGGCCCGTCGGGGCCTGCCGGCCCCGGCGCGCGCCCCGCGTGTCACGGGGGCACCGGCCGCCCCGCCCGGTCGGCGGTCTCGACGAGGAGCCGCGCGGCCACCGAGGCACCGTCCGTGCGGATGGTGCCCGCCACCGTCCGTGCCCGCGCCCGGACTTCGGGTGCCAGAGCCGTCGTCAGCGCGGCGGACAGGGAGCCGAAGGTCACCGCCGGGTCGGGATGAGCCGAGCCGATGCCCAGGTCGCTCACCCTCCCGGCCCAGTACGGCTGGTCCGCGATCCTCGGAACCACCACCTGGGGCGCCCCCGCGCGGGCGGCCGTCGTCGTGGTCCCCGCCCCGCCGTGGTGCACCACGGCGGCCACCCGGCGGAACAGCGCCTGCTGGTTGACCTCGCCGACCGCGAAGCAGTCGGCACCGCCGTCGTCCGGAGTCAGCCCGGCCCACCCGCGAGCGAGGACCACACGGCGCCCCTGCGCGCGACAGGCTTCGACGGCCACCCGGGCGATGCCCTCCGGAGCGTAGGCGCCCATGCTGCCGAAGCCCACGTACACCGGTGGTGCCCCGGCGCCGAGGAACTCCTCCAGCCCGGCGGGCAGCGGACGTTCGTCCGGCAGGAGCCACGGTCCGGTCTGCACGAGGTCGAACTCCGTCATCCCCTCCGCGGGACACAGCGCCGGGTCCGCCGCAAGCCACGGCCGGTCGGTGAGGACGTGGTCACGGACGTTCGGCACGGGTGGCAGGCCGATCCCGGTGCGATGACGGTTGAGGGCGTCGCCGTACAGCGCGTTCACGCTCCGGGCATCCTGTTCCCACAACTCCCTGAGCCCGGTCCCGGCCGGCGCGGGCGGGGTGCCCGGGCGCGCGCCCGGCGGGAAGTGCCGCGACGGCAGCCCGTAGATGTGGAAGCAGGCGAAGACGTAGGGAATCCCCAGCTTCTCCGCCACGTCCCGGACACCGGCCGGCATCAACCCCGTGGCCAGTACCGCCTGACATCCCTCGGCCGCCTCGGTGAGCGTGCCGAAGCGGGCGGTGACCAGCTCCTGTCTCTTATACA
>KL568522.1:45221-49566 GCA_000715605.1 Streptomyces speibonae
GACCAGCTCGGCGGCGAGCCGGAAGGCGTCCTGAGGTGTCGGCGGCCGCTCACCGGTCACCACCGGACGCACCGGCGGGCCGAGCGGAACCAGCGGAACGTCCGCGCGCGCCGACAACGCCGCGAACTCCTCGTCCGGCGGCGCACACACCCGCGCCTCCACGCCCAACTCCCGCAATCGCAGCGCCAGTCCGGCCAGTGGCTCGACGTCCCCGCGCGATCCGTACGTGGTCAACAGCACGCGCACTGCGTACCCCCAAGTGCAGGTCCGGGCATTCGGCCGCCGATTCTGCGGGACCGACGGGGCCTTGCCGCAAGGCCCCCCGTGCGCTATACGTTGAGAGTGGCGAGGAGCCAGGTCTCCTTGCCTTTTTTCGTGCGGGGTGCAGGGCGCGGAGGAACCCTCAGGAGAGGCCCCCGTCCGGTCCCGGGAGCGCGGCAGCGGCACGCGCAGGAGACGCCGTCCGGTCGGCCGCCCTGCCGACCGGTGAACGCAGGCGGTCCTAAGACCCGCCAACGCCCTTCCGTGTGTGCCCGCTCCGGTTCCCGGCCCGACGTCACGACGAGTCGCGCACCACCAGCTCCGTGGGCAGGGTCAGCTGTCGGCGGGGCGCGCCGTGCAGCGTTATGTCCGTGAGGATCCGGGCCATCGTGCGGCCCAGTTCCTCCACCGGCTGACGCACCGTCGTCAACGGCGGATTGGTGTGCCGGGCGAGGACGGAGTCCTCGAAGCCCACCACCGCGACATCACCGGGCACCTGCCGCCGCTGACGGCGCAATTCGGCCAGGGCGCCGAGCGCCATGAGGTCGGAAGCGGCGAATACGGCATCCAGGTCAGGGGCGCGTTCAAGAAGCGAACGGATCGCGCGGCTGCCGCTCTCCTCGGTGAAGTCGCCCGCCTCCACCAGCAGTTCGTCGGCCGGAATGCCCGCCTCCTCGTGAGCGGCGCGCCACCCGGCGAGGCGGCTGCGGCCGACGTCCATGTCCTGGGGGCCGGTGATCGTGGCGACCCGCCTCCGGCCGCTGCCCAGCAGGTGCCGGACGGCCTCGGTGGCACCGCCGGCGTTGTCGGAGTCGACGTAGCTCAGCTGCTCGCCCGCGTGACGGCGGCCGGCGAGCACGGTGGGCAGGCCCATCGCCTCCAGCATCCCGGGCAGCCGGTCCTCGGAGTGGACGGACACCAGGAGGACACCGTCCACGCGCCGCGTCGCCACCGACTCCGTGAGCTGGTCCCGCTCGGCCTGGTCCCGCACCAGCATGAGCTGGAGCTGCGTGCGGCTCTCGGCGAGGGCGCCGCTCACGCCCCGGATCAGCGCGGCGAAGAACGGTTCGGAACCCAGCCTGCTCTCCGACTCCGGGATCACCAGCGCCACGGCGTTGGTCCGGTTGGTCACCAGACCGCGGGCGACGGAGTTGGGAACGTAGTTCAACTCCTTGATCGCGGCCAGGACGCGGGCCCGCGCCTCGTCGCTGACGAGATCCGAACCGTTGACGACACGGGAGACCGTGGTGCGGCCCACACCGGCGCGGGCCGCGACGGTTTTGATCGTGGGACGGCGGTTGGCGGTCATGTACTCCCCCCTCGGCGGCCGCGGCGGTGATGACTGCCGCGGAGGTGACCAGCGGCAATTCTTGCAGACGCCGCCGCGGGCATGGCGCCGTTCCCGCACCGGCCCCGGCGGGCCGTGTCCGGTTCGTGATGTCTTCTTGCTTTCAAGTTATTGACAGATCCATCCATGAGCAAGGAGTCTTCCAGGACCGGTGGGAACGTGCCCACCCGAAATTGGGCACGTTCCCACTTCTATCAGAGCCGCTGTAGTCATCGCAGAACTCGTCACTCCGATGTGTCAGCGCCGTCGCTAGGAGGAGATCCATGGGCACTCTCGGTTCGTTGCGCAGAAAGGCCGTGGCGACAGTCGCGGCCGTCGGCGCGCTGGCACTCGTCGCCGCGTGCAGTGACGGTGGTGACTCCGTCACCGGAGGCAGCAAGGACGGCGACAAGGTCACCATCACGATGGGCCTGTTCGGCGTGATGGGCATCAAGGAGACGGGGCTTCTCGAGCAGTACGAGAAGGAGAACCCCAATGTGACGATCAAGGCTGAGATCGCCGGTGACGAGCAGACCTACTACACCGCTCTGCAGACCAGGCTGGCCGCCGGCAACGGTCTGAAGGACATCCAGGGCATCGAGATCGGCCGGGCCAAGGAGATCACCGAGACCCAGGCCGACAAGTTCGCGGACTTCGCCGGCATGTCGGGCACCGACCACTTCCTGCCCTGGAAGCAGTCCCAGATCTCCACCGCCGACGGCAAGGTGCTGGGTCTGGGCACCGACATCGGCCCGATGGCCGTCTGTTACCGCAAGGACTACTTCGAGCAGGCGGGCCTGCCCACCGACCGCGAAGAGGTCGGCAAGCTGTGGGAAGGCGACTGGAACAAGTACGTCGAGGTCGGCCGCGACTTCAAGAAGGGCTTCAAGGGCGACGACGTCGCGTACATGGACTCGGCGAGCGGCCTGTTCAACGCCATGGTCTACGGCCACTCCGAGCAGTACTACAACGAAAAGGGCGACCTGATCCACGACAAGAACCCGGTCGTCAAGGACGCCTGGGAGCTGTCCGCGGATGCCGCCGAGGAGGACCTGACGGCGAAGCTGCGCCAGTTCCAGCCCGGTTGGGACCCGGGCCTGGCCAATGGAACGTTCGCGACCGCCGTGTGCCCGGCGTGGATGCTGAGCCACATCAGTGAGAAGGCCGGCGACGCGAACAAGGGCAAGTGGGACGTCGCCCCGGCGCCCAAGGGTGCCAACTGGGGCGGTGCCTTCCTCGGCGTGGTCGAGGAGAGCCCGGTGAAGGAGGAGGCCCAGAAGCTCGTCGCCTGGCTGACGGCGCCCGAGCAGCAGGCCCACATCTTCACGGAGATCGGCAACATCCCGTCCTCGCAGAAGGCGCTGGAGATGGCCGATGTGAAGAACGCCAAGTCGGAGTACTTCAGCGACGCGCCGATCGGCGAGATCTTCGGTGCGGCCGCGCAGGAGATCCCGGACAAGCAGGTCCTCGGCCGCAAGGACGGCACGATCAAGGACACGTTCTCGCAGGGTCTGGCGCTGGTCGAGCAGGGCACGGCACGTGACAAGGCCTGGAGCACCACCATGGAGCGCATCGAGAAGGCGGTCGGCTGACCGGTAGGTCCCCGCGGTCGTCCGGGCCCGCCCGCCGTCGCAGGCGGGCCCGGACCCCGGCTCACCCATCCGCACTCAGGAAGGAAATCCGGTGGCCACCTCCACCACCAAGGCCCTGGCAGGCGAGGAGCCTCCAGGCCCGCCCCGCACAACGGGAGGAAAGGGAACAGCCCGACGTCGCGGCGCGCTGCTGCACCGGCTGGACGTCAAGGGAGCGCCGTTCGCGTTCATCGCGCCGTTCTTCATCATCTTCCTCGCGTTCAGTTTCTATCCCCTCGTCTACACCTCGTGGATCTCCCTGCACGACGTGGAGCTGTCCACGCTCGACGTGATGGAGTTCGTGGCGTTCGACAACTACGTCGAGCTCTGGGGCGACTCGCGCTTCTGGAACGCGCTGCAGAACACCATCACCATCGGTGTCATCTCCACGGTGCCGCAGCTGATGATGGCCCTCGGCCTGGCGCATCTGCTCAACTACCGCATGCGCGCCTCGCTGTTCTTCCGCGTCGCCTCGCTGGTCCCGTACGCCACGTCGGTGGCCGCCGCCGCGCTCGTCTTCACCATGATCTTCGAGCGTGACTTCGGCATGATCAACTGGGCGCTCGGCTCGGTGGGTATCGACCCGGTGAACTGGGAGGCCGACAAGTGGCCCGCCCAGGTCGCCATTTCCACCATCGTCATCTGGCGCTGGACCGGGTACAACGCCCTGCTCTACCTGGCCGCCATGCAGGCCATCCCGGCCGAGCGGTACGAGGCCGCCTCCCTCGACGGGGCCTCCCGGTGGAAGCAGTTCACCCATGTCACCGTGCCGGGGATCCGTTCCACCATCGTCTTCACCATCGTGCTCTCCACGATCGGCGCCACCCAGCTGTTCGGTGAACCCCTGATCTTCGGGCAGGGGCCCAACGGCATCACCGGCGGCGCGGACAACCAGTACCAGACGCTGGGTCTGCTGCTGTACGAGGAGGGCTGGAAGAACTACCAGATGGGCCGCTCGGCCACCGTCGCCTGGGCGATGTTCCTGCTGCTCGTCCTCGCCTTCGTGGCACAGCGCCTGATCAAGCGGCTGCGCTCCCGCACGTCCTGACCTGGAGTCGTCATGACCACTCAAAGCCTCCCGGTCCGGACGGACGCCCCGGACCGCACCCCCGCTCGCAAGCCGGCC
>KL568522.1:49814-50570 GCA_000715605.1 Streptomyces speibonae
AGAGATGTGTATAAGAGACAGGCACCACGCCGGCCCGCTCGCCTACGTCCTGCTCGTCATCATGGCGGTGCTGTCCATCTTCCCGCTGTACTGGACGATGGTGGCGGCCTCCACCGACAACACCCGGGTCAGCCAGACCCCGCCGCCGTTCCTGCCCGGCCCGAACCTCTTCAGCAACCTCGCCCGGGCCTGGGACGAGGCGGCGATGGGCAAGGCCATGATCAACAGCCTGATCGTGGCCGGGGTGATCGCCCTGTCCACGGTGCTGTTCGCGACCCTCGCCGGGTTCGCCTTCGCCAAGCTCCGGTTCAAGGGCCGCAACGTCCTGATGATGCTGGTGATCGGCACCATGATGGTGCCGCCGCAGCTCGGCGTCGTCCCGCTGTTCATGATGATGTCGGAGCTGGGCTGGTCCCAGCAGCTGCCCGCCGTCATCTTCCCGACGCTGGTCAGCGCGGTCGGCGTGTTCTTCATGCGGCAGTACCTGTCCGAGGCGCTGCCGGACGAACTCGTCGAGGCCGGACGCGTGGACGGTGCGCACTCGCTGCGCATCTTCTGGAGCATCGTGCTGCCCATCGCGCGGCCCGCCATGGCGGTCCTGTTCATGATCACCTTCGTGCACGCCTGGAACGACTTCTTCTGGCCGTTCGTGGTGCTCGACATGACCAACCCGACCGTCCCGGTCGCCCTCACCCAGCTGAGCGCGGGCTATGTCCGCGACCAGTCGCTGATCATGGCGGGCGCACTGCTCGGCAC
>KL568522.1:50781-51357 GCA_000715605.1 Streptomyces speibonae
GCCCCCTGCCGCTGCTGGTGATGTTCGTCGTCTTCGGCCGTCAGATCGTCAGCGGCATCATGGCCGGCGCCGTCAAGGGCTGACGCACCCCCGGGCCCCCCGACCCCCACCAGGCGCCTGCCTGGAACCCCCCAACTCCGAAAGGACACACGTGGTCACCGCACAGCAGACCGCGTCCGCCCCGGACGCCGCCCGTACCTTCCCCAAGGGCTTCCTCTGGGGTTCCGCCACCGCCTCCTACCAGATCGAGGGCGCTGCCTCCGAGGACGGCCGTACCCCGTCCATCTGGGACACCTACGCCCGTACCCCGGGCCGGGTCCGCAACGGCGACACCGGAGACATCGCCACCGACCACTACCACCGCTGGCGCGAGGACGTCGCCCTGATGGCCGAACTCGGCCTGGGCGCCTACCGCTTCTCGCTGGCCTGGCCCCGGATCCAGCCCACCGGCCGGGGCCCCGCCGTCCAGAAGGGCCTGGACTTCTACCGGCGCCTGGTCGACGAGCTGCTGGAGAAGGGCATCCAGCCGGTCGCCACCCTCTACCACTGGGACCTGCCCCAGGAGCTGGAGGACGC
>KL568522.1:51589-54200 GCA_000715605.1 Streptomyces speibonae
GCCCGAGCGGGTGACCGCCGAGCGGTTCGCCGAGTACGCGGCGCTCGCCGCCGACGCCCTCGGCGACCGGGTGAAGACCTGGACCACCCTCAACGAGCCCTGGTGCAGCGCCTTCCTCGGCTACGGCTCCGGCGTGCACGCGCCCGGCCGCACCGACCCGGTCGCCGCCCTGCGCGCCGCCCACCACCTCAACCTGGGCCACGGCCTCGCCGTCCAGGCGCTGCGCGACCGCCTCCCGGCCGGCGCCCAGTGCTCGGTCACCCTCAACATCCACCACGTCCGCCCGCTCACCGACAGCGACGCCGACGTCGACGCGGCCCGCCGGATCGACGCCCTGGCCAACCGGGTCTTCACCGGCCCGATGCTGCAGGGCGCCTACCCCGAGGATCTGCTCAAGGACACCGCCACGCTGACCGACTGGTCCTTCGTGCGCGACGGAGACCTCGCACAGATCAACCAGCCGCTGGACTTCCTGGGCGTCAACTACTACACGCCCACCGTCGTCTCCGAGGCGGACGGCAGTGGCACCCACAACTCGGACGGGCACGGCAAGAGCGCCCACAGCCCGTGGCCGGGCGCGGACCAGGTCGCCTTCCACCAGCCGCCCGGCGAGACCACCGCCATGGGCTGGGCGGTCGACGCCACCGGTCTGCGTGACCTGCTGAACCGGCTGTCCGCCGACTTCCCGAAGCTGCCGCTGGTCATCACCGAGAACGGCGCGGCGTTCGACGACTACGCCGACCCCGAGGGCCAGGTCAACGACCCCGCCCGGATCGCCTATGTGCGCGACCACCTGGCCGCGGTCCACCAGGCGATCCTGGACGGCGCGGACGTGCGCGGCTACTTCCTGTGGTCCCTGCTGGACAACTTCGAGTGGGCGCACGGGTACAGCAAGCGGTTCGGCACCGTGTACGTCGACTACCCGACCGGGACCCGCATCCCCAAGGCCAGCGCGCGCTGGTACTCCGAGGTCGCCCGTACCGGGGTGCTGCCCGGCGCGTGACCGGCCGCACCGTGTCGTCCGGGGCCCGGGGGCTGTGCCCCCGGGCCCCGGTTCATCGGATGACCGAAGGGGCGACCGCGGCCTCGGTCCCGGGGACGTCCGTCACCCGGGAGCGGGGAGTGGGGGCGGCTTCCGTCGCCGGGTCGTCGGGGCGGTCCGTCTCCACCGACGGCGTGGGGAGGGACTCGACGGGTGACGCCGACGGCGCCGGAATCGGCCGCTCGGTGCCGGAAGGGGAGTCGCTCACGGGAGGCGGCGCGAGCGGAACCGTGGGCGAGGCGGGCTTGTCGCCGGTCGCCGCCTGCTGGAGGGGCACGGCGACGAGCGCGGCGACGGCGCACGTCACTCCGACACCGGCCAGGGCGCGCACCATGCGGCGGCGCGCCGCCGAGCGGCGGATCGCCTCGAACCGGCCGGGAGGCGGGCCGAGGGGGTCGGCCGTGGGCCGCAGGATGACGGCGAGCGGGTCGTCGGGCTCGAACTCCGGACCCTCGTCAGCGTGTGTGATCAAGGCTTCTCCTCAGATGGGCACGGAGCAGTTCCCGGGCCGCGTGCAGATCGGCCTTGACCGTTCCTTCCTTGCGTCCGGTCACCGCGGACACCTCCCGGATCGGCATGTCAGCGTAGTAGTGCAGCAGGATCGGCACGCGCAGCCGTTCCGGCAGCGACTGCACGAGCAGACGTACGGACGGGTCGGACTGTTCGCTGTAGGGCCGGACGGCCGTCTCGGCACCGACGCGGTGCACGGCCCGGCGCTCGCGTTCGAGTTTGCGCCAGTGGTCGCGGACCAGATTGGCGGCGGTGACATAGAGGAAACCCCGGGGCTCCGCCACGGAGGTCCAGCGGGCCCACAGCCGGGTGAACGCCTCCGAGGCGATCTCATGGGCCGTCTCGTCGTCGTCGACGAGACGGCGGCACCAGCCGGCGAGGCGCGGATAGAGGGCGGCGAAGAGCTCGGACGCTGCCTGCTCGCGGGACCGTTTCAATGCTCTCCATGGTCGTGGCGGTACCGGTGTCGTGCTGCGTGCCCGCGGACGGGGCCCCGGGCCGGCGGCGCGTCGTCCGCCGGCCCGGGACCCCGGGGCGGGTCAGTCGATCGTGCCGCTCAGGGTGGCGAACACGATGACGTTGTCGCGGTACTCGTCCCCCTTGCGAGGACCGCCACAGGTGATGAGCCGCAGCTCGGGACGGTCGACGTCCCCGTAGACCGCGTCCGTCGGGAAGTCGGCCTTGGGGACCGTACGCACCGAGTCGACGGTGAACTCCGCCGCGGTGCCGTTCTCCAGGCGTGCCACGATCCTCTCGCCCCGGCGCAGCCGCGCGAGATGACGGAAGACTCCGTCCCCGTGGCGGCCCACCGTGACATGGCCGAGGATCACCGACGGGCCCTTCCGGCCCGGTGTCGGCGAGTGCCGGTACCAGCCGGCGGGGTCGTCCGCCTGGATCGGAGGCACCTCGACCGTGCGGTCCGGTGCCAGCCCCAGTGGAATGACCGGGGTGTCGACACCGATGGCGGGGATCTCGAGTCCCACTGGAACCGAACGTGCGAGGGTGCGCACCGACTCGGCCGACGGCCGCGTGGCCGGTGCCGTTCCCTCTGTCGTGCGT
>KL568522.1:54359-57708 GCA_000715605.1 Streptomyces speibonae
CCGCCGCCGCGGCGACGGCGAAGGCACGCCTGGAGAGCGAGGTCATTCGGCGGCGGCCCGCCGACGGCGTACGACGAGGAATCCCGCGCCCCCGGCCGCGAGGGCCGCGGCGGCGCCCGCGCCGATGAGCGTGCCGTTGCCGTCGGACGGGGCCGTGGCGGCACCGGTGTCGGGCGCGCCGCTGGGCACGACGGTGACCCCGTCGGCGTCCTCGGCGGGGGCAGGCGTGTCGGTCTCGGCCGCGACCGGCGACGGGTCCTTCTCCGCGACGTCGGCGGGCGACGCGCTGGGGTTCGCCCTGTCCGGCACGGGGGAGGGGTCGTCGGCGAACGCGGGCACGGCACTGGCCAGCACGGCGGTGCAGGCGAGTGCCGCGGCGCTCAGGACGGTTCGGCGCATGAAACGCTCTCTTTCCTCGGTCCGCCGGCACGGTGACCGGCGGGCTGGGTCATGGATCGTGCGGAGAGACGAGACAGCACCGGACCGGGTTGCAAAGAGAAGGTAAAGCCCCGGAGCCGGACTCAGTCCAGGATGGCGGTCGCCTCCACCTCGACCAGAACATCGGGCTCGAAGAGGTGGTCGACGCCGATCAGCGAGGCGGGCGGCATCGGCACCCGCAGCCCGATCTCCCCCGCCACCTGCTCGACCCCGGCCATGAACGCGCCGATCTTCTCCGGGGCCCAGTCCGTCACGTAGAACGTCAGGCGCAGCACGTCGTCGAACGAGGCCCCCGCGCCGGCCAGCCCCCGCGCGGTGTTCCGCAGGGCATGGGCGACCTGCCCGGCGAGGTCGCCCGGCGCGACGGGAGCCCCGTCCGCCGACCGGGCGACCTGGCCGCTGACATGCACGTGGCGTGTGCCGGTGCCGACGGAGACATGCTCGTACGGGGTGGGCTGCAGCATGCCCTCGGGCGTGAAACGGCGGACGGACATCGGGGTCTCCTCACATCGGACCAACAGGTATACCTTTGCTACCTGGTGGACGAAGGACACTTCAAGGAGACCACGTATCGTGCCGGATACCACGGACAGCCACGACGGCGCGCTCACGATCGACCATCCGCACCGCGAGTTCCTCGACCAGGTGCTGGACAAGTGGTCGCTGAGCGTCCTCAGCGAACTCTGCGAACGGCCCTGCCGGTTCAACGACCTGCGCCGCGCCATCCCCGCGGTGACCCAGAAGTCGCTCACCGCGACGCTGCGCCGGCTGGAACGCAACGGCATCGTCGAGCGCGTGCTCCTCAGCTCCCGCCCGGTCGCCGTCGAGTACCGCATCACGCCCCTGGGCAAGACCATGCGGCACCCGGTCGAGGTGCTCCTGGAGTGGGTTGCGGTCCACATGCCCGAGGTCGAGCGCGCGCGGCGCGCCTTCGACCTCGAATGAAGCGCGCGGACCCGTCAGGCCGCGGCGGTGTGCTGGTAGGCGGGGTACGTCAGATAGCCCGCGTCGCCGCCCTGGTAGTACGTGGCCTCGTCGGCCGGGGCCATCGGCAGACCGAGGCGCAGCCGTTCCACCAGGTCGGGATTGGCGATGAAGCCCCGGCCGAAGCTGATGAGTTCGGCCCCCAGTCCGAGCCAGTGGTCGGCCGAGGCGCGGTCGGTGAACTTGGGGCCCATCGGCAGCACCGGGTTCATGACGAGCGTGCCCGGCCAGGCCCGGCGCAGGCCGAGCAGCACGTCCTCGTCCGCGGTCGCCTCGAGATGGATGTAGGCCGGCTCCAGGCGGGCCAACTCGGCCAGCAGCGCGGCGTAGAGCTCGGGCACGTCGTCCTCCCGCACGCCCCAGAAGGTTGCGCCGGGGGACAGGCGGATGCCGGTCCTGTCCGCGCCCACGGCCTCGACCGTGGCCGACACCGCCTCGACGGCGAACCGGATCCGTCCCGTCACGGAGCCGCCGTAGCGGTCCGTGCGCAGATTGGCGTTGGACGAGAGGAACTGCGAGATGAGGTAGCCGTTGGCGCCGTGCAGTTCCACCCCGTCGAAGCCGGCGTCCACGGCGCGCCGCGCGGCGTCGGCGAACGACCGGGCGTGCTCGGGCACTTCGGCGGTCTCCAGGGCGCGCGGCGTCGGCGGGGACTGCGGGCCGGACGGGGTGAACACCTCACCGACGGCGGGCACGGCCGACGGCCCGACGGGCAGCATGCCGATGGTGTCGGGATGCGACACGCGCCCGCCGTGCATGATCTGGGCGAAGATCCGGCCGCCATTGGCGTGCACGGCGCCGGTCACCTGACGCCACGAGGCGACCTGCCGGTCGTCGTGCAGCCCCGGTGTGCCCGGATTGGACTGCCCCACCAGGCTCGGCTGCACCCCCTCGCTCACGATGAGGCCGGCCGTCGCGCGCTGGGCGTAGTAGGTCGCCATCGACGGCGTCGCCAGACCGCCGGCGGCGGCCCTGACCCGCGTCATCGGGGCCATCACCACACGATTGGGCAGGCTCAGGCCACCGAGCCGGTAGCTGTCGAACAGATGCGTCATGTCGGAACTCCCTTGGTGGGCTTCGGTCCTGGAACGGACACGCCCTCACGCTAAAACCTCACATCGATGTGAGATGCAAGCGGTGTGTCCCAGCTCACAGCCGGGACGCGGGCAGCAGCGGCCGGCACCACCCGGGCCGACTACTCGCCGGCCGCGCCGGCCTCCTCCAGATCCCGCAGGAGCTTGCGTTCGGCGGGGGTGAACTGAGGGCCGTCGAGCTGCGGACGCAGCGGCCCGACGAGCGCCGTCAGCAGCACGCCGGGCCGGACCAGCGAAGTGGGCGCGGCCCGCAGGGCCAGGACGTCGGTCAGGGCGGTGGCGGCGTGGAACGAGCCCGTCGCGGTGCGCGAGAGCCGGCTGACGTAGCGGTGCAGCAGACGATCGGCGACGTTCGCCGTCCTGCCCGTGGTCGTCGCGAAGTGGATGTCCGTTCCCACGGCGAGTGCCCACGCGGCGTCGACGGGCTTGGCGATGGCGCGCTGGGCGCGGCGCGCGAATCCGGGAGCCGGGCCCGCCGCGCACAGCTCGCGCAGGGCGACGGCACCCTGCGCGGCCGCCGACATGCCCTGCCCGTACAGCGGGTTGAAGGACGCGACGGCGTCCCCCAGAACGACCAGTCCCTCCGGCCACGGGGTGAGCCGCTCGTAGTAGTGGCGCCGGTTGGCGGTGCCGTGCGTGACGCTGACATCGGTGAGCGGTTCGGCGTGCTGGAGGAGATCGGCCATCACCGGGTGGCGCAGCGTGCGCGCATACGCCTCGAAGGCGTCGGGGTCGGCGGTGGGGTGCGCGCCCGGAGCGCCCATCAGGCTGACGTGCCAGCGGTTTCCCTCGACCGGCAGGATGCCGCCCGCGTTGGCCGGCCGCGGCAGGCG
>KL568522.1:57863-59869 GCA_000715605.1 Streptomyces speibonae
CCTCCCTCGCGCCATCAGAGATGTGTATAAGAGACAGACTTGGTCCTCCGCGAGACCGGTGATCCCCAGCCGCGTCAGCCACTGCGGCATGCGGGAGGCCCTGCCGGACGCGTCGATGACCAGGTCGGCGCCGACTTCGCGCTCCGTGCCGTCGGTGTCGCGCACCCGCACGCCCGTGACGCGGCCGCGCCCGCCGAGCAGCGCGACGGCCCTGCTGTGCGTGCGCACGCCGACCCGGGGGTCCTTGAGCACCTGGGCCCGCACGACCGAGTCGGTCAGGTCCCGGCTGGCGGTGATCACAAAGTGGGTGGTGCGCTTCCAGCGGCGGTACCAGCCCTCCGGCGCGTGGATGACCATGCTGGTGGTCACCGGTATGCGATGGGCGCCCGCCGCCAGCAGCAGATCGATCGTGCCGGGCAGCAGCGCCTCGACGGCCTCGGCACCACCGGTCTGCAGGAAGTGGATGTGCACCGCCTGCGGCACTCCGGTGCGCGGCGCGGGGCCCTCCGGCAGCTCGTGCGCCTCGATGATCTCGACGGAGTCGACATGCCCCTTGAGGGCGGCCGCGGCCAGCATTCCGGCGATGCTCCCCCCGATGACGACGGCACGGACGGGAGCACGACGCGGGGATGCACTCATGATGGGCTGCCTTCCGCAACGGTGTGTGATGGGCACGCAGGTCATGGACGACGGGGGAGGCGAGCGACCGGGACAGCGACACCAGGTCCCGGGCCAGGGGCACCGGACTCTCCGCCGGCACGGGCCGGCCGGGCGCTGCGCGCTGCCTCTCCCGGGCCACGAGGATCATCGCCGCGTCCGCCGTGACGGCGGCCCGGGCCTCGTCCTCCCCGTCGGCCGGCGCGGCGCACAGGGCCGCCTCCCGCACGGCGGGGTCGAAGCAGGGGGCCGGCGCGAGGACGGCATCGTAGAGGGCCGTCTTCCGTCCGGTCAGCAGCACCGCCGGGGGAGTGCGCCACCAGGGCAGCGGGGCGCGGACGGCGCCGGGCGTGGGGATGTGTTCGAGCGCCCGCCACAGCGGACCCAACTGCCTCGACGTACCGGTATCCGAGCGCACGGGCCACCTGGTCGGCCAGGTGCCGCACGTCAGTGAAGTCCTGCCCCGGCCGGAGCACGACGCGCGTCCGGCCGTCGAAACATGCGCGCATCTCGTCCGCGTCCACTCGGCCCTCCCCCGGGGAGATCATCGGCACGACCGACTGTCTCCCGTGAGGATCGTCGCACGGGGGGCCGGCTCTTTCAGGCCGCCGTCCTGCCGTCGACGGACATCCCCAGCATCTCGGCCACGCCGGTCAGGGCCGCGCCCAGCGGCAGCGCGACCCGGGTGAGCGCGTGCCGGTCGCCACGGGTGGGGTCCCGGTTGACGATCAGCACCGGGATGCCCGCCTCCGCGGCCTGGCGGACGAAGCGCAGCCCGGACATCACCGTCAGTGAGGAGCCGAGGACCAGCAGCGAGGACGCCTCGCGGACCAGCGCGCGGCAGTGCGCGACCCGCCCGGGCGGCACGTTCTCGCCGAAGAACACCACGTCGGGTTTGAGGACGCCGCCGCACACCGTGCAGGGCACCACGCGGAAGTCCGCCACCTGCGCGTCGGTGAGATCGGCGTCGCCGTCGGGGTTGATGCCCGCGGCCACCGGCGCGAAGCCCGGATTGGCCTCCTCCAGCCGGGCCGCGAGTTCACCGCGCGGGCTGAATCTGCCGCAGGACAGACAGACCACCCGGTCCAGCCCTCCGTGCAGTTCCACGACGCCCTCGCTGCCGGCGGCCTGATGCAGACCGTCCACGTTCTGGGTGATCACGCCCGAGAGCAGCCCGTGCCGTCCGAACGCCGCCACGGCCCGGTGCCCGGCGTTCGGCAGGGCGCGGCCGAAGGTGCGCCATCCGAGGTGGCTGCGCGCCCAGTAACGGCGCCGGGCGGCGGCGCTCGCGGTGAAGTCCTGGTAGGTCATCGGGGTGTGCCGGCTGAGGCTCCCGCCCTCGCCGCGGT
>KL568522.1:60074-64022 GCA_000715605.1 Streptomyces speibonae
CTGGTAGGTCATCGGGGTGTGCCGGCTGAGGCTCCCGCCCTCGCCGCGGTAGTCGGGGATGCCCGACTCCGTGGAGATCCCCGCGCCGCTGAGCACCAGCACACCCCCGGCGCGCAGCGCGTCGGCGACCGGCGCCGTGTCGGTGGTACCGGGCGGCAGGTCCTCGGCGGGGGTCCAGCTCAAGGTGGGGCGCATGCGCATAGCGCAAGGGTACGAAACCGCTGACGTGGACGTCTTCACCAACGGTAAGCATGATCGCGTCAAAGTGGAGTGACAGGGGGGCGGGGTCCGGGAACCCCTGCCAGGATGCACGGATGACCTCGACCACCCGCCCCCACCTCGCTTCTGACTCCGCGTCACCGCGTGCGCGCCTCCTGGAGACGATCGGAGCCATCGAACCCTGGGACGCCCTGGAACGCGACCACCTGGACACCACCCGGCAATGGATCACCGGCGGCGCCCCGCTCCACCGCGTCCGCAAGCCGGACGTACCGCCGACACACCTGGTGAGCTACTTCGTGGTCCTCGATCACGAGCGCGGACTGCTGCTCCTGGTCGCGCACCGCAAGGCGGGACTGTGGCTGCCGCCCGGCGGACATGTCGAGCCCGGCGAGCACCCCTGGGCCGCCGTGGTCCGCGAATGCCGTGAGGAGCTGGGCGTCGAGGCCGTGGCGTCACCGCTCACCGGCCCGCACCCGTTCTTCCTCACCGTCACCCGGACCAGGGGCGAGGGCCGGCACACCGACGTCTCGCTCTGGTACCTCCTTGACCTGGACGCGGACGCCGTCACCGACTACGACGAGGGTGAGTTCGCCGCCATTCGCCGGCTGACCGCCGAGGAGGTGCTCGACGAGCCCGCCGAGTCGCTCGACCCGCACCTGCACCGCTTCACCAGGAAGCTGATCCACGCCCGGACCGGCGGGCGCCGATGAGCGGCCCGCGGAGCGTCAGAGGCGCTGGACGAACGGCGCCCGCCAGGCCGGAGAAGGATCGGCGCCGAGCTCGGTCCAGTACTCGCGGCCGGCGGTGATCACGCCGTCGCGGACCGTCCAGAAGGACGCCACCCGGTGGATCCCCATCGACACATGGGGCACCTCGACCTCGGAGACCACGACCTCCCCGGACGGCACGACGCGAAGGACGTCGATCGACCAGCCCTCCGGGTATTCCGCGTTGACGCGTACGTAGTTCTCGCGGCCGACGATCCGTTCCCCGCTGACCGGCCACTCCACGACGACGTCGTCGGCCAGCAGGTCCCCGACGCCCGCCCAGTCCCGCTGCTGCATCCGGTCCCACAGCGTGCGCACAGTCTCCGAAGGTTCCATGCCCTCATCCTGCACCGCGCCACTGACAGCGCCCCGGCTCAGGGCCGGCGGGAGCGGTTCACGAGGGTCGCGCCCGCGGCGACGGCGACGACCGCCGCGCCGCCGAGGACCGCGGTCCGCGCGGTCGTGCCCGTCGCGGCGAGGGCGGGGCGCGCGTCGTCGTGCGCCGCCTTCAGGATGACGTCGGTGACCTCGTCCGGGTTCGTCTCCAGAACGGCGTGCGGGGCGTCGATCTCCACCGTGGTCGAACCGGCCCGTTCGGCCATGAAGCGCAGGTTGTCGGTGCCGATCGTGCGGTCGTCGGTGGGGATGAGGTACCAGGACGGGATGTCCCGCCACGCGGCGGCGGCGCTCGGTTCGTTCCCGGAGGCGGCGGTCGCGGGCCGCTGCGAGGCGGCCAGTACCCGCGCGCGGCTCGCCTCGAGGCGGTCGCTGAGGAAGACGTCGCTGAACTTGTCCGGCTTGAGGTACAGATCGACGTCCGTGGGGCCGCCGCCGAGCGGAACGGCGTTGAGGGCGGTCGGTACGGGGGCGCTGGGATCGTCCGTCACACGGCTGCCCGGGTACTTCGCCGCCAGCTCGAAGGCGGTCTCGCCCTTGTCGGGGGCGAACCCGGCGATGTAGACGAGGGACTCGACGTTCGGGTTGCCGGCCGCGGCGTTGGTGATGACGGCGCCGCCGTAGGAGTGGCCCACGAGGACGACGGGCCCCTCGATGGTCCTGAGCCGCGCGGTGAGGTGGTCGGCGTCGCCGGAGAGGCTGCGCAGCGGGTTCGCGGTGGCGACCACCGGATACCCCTCGGCCTGGAGGCTCCGTACGACCTCGTGCCACCCGGAGCCGTCGGCCCAGTACCCGTGCACCAGCACGACGGTGGGCCTGGCGCCCTCGCCGGGCTCGGCTCCGCCCCCGTTCTCGGACGCCGGGGACGGCCCCGCGGCCATCAGGGCGGTGGCGGGGAGGAGGACCGCGAGGGGGAGTGTCCGCCGGGCGGCGATGTGCGGTATTCGCTTCATGACCACTCTTTCGGTGGAAGGAGTCACTGAGACGAATCTGCACGTCACCGACCGTTCAGGCACCAGCAGTTGGGCCGGGGGAGTGAACGTCGCGGCGGCAGGTGCCGGTGGTGGTATGCCGCTCGCAGGCTCCGGCGCCGCGCGGTCCCTGACGGGGGGGCACGTGTCGTCGCGGACGGCTGTCACATAACCTCGTGCCCAGAGGCGTCAACCGCCACAGGTGTCGACCACGGGGAGGCCGCGGTGTTCGGAAGGGGCCCACGGCTGTTCGCGGGCGCGGTGATCGTGACCTGCATGATGCTCCTGGGCCCCAGCGCACCGGGCGGCGTCCCGTTCGCCCGGTCACTGCCCGCCGACGCCGTCAGGGACGTCGTACCGAACCGGGTCATGACGTGGAACCTCTGCAACCCCTGCGAGACGAGCAACGCCGACCGGGCGGCCGAGATCGCCACCTACGCGCCCCAGGTCATCGGCCTGCAGGAGGCGTGCGCGCGTGATGTCGCGCGGATCCGCAACCACTTGGAGAACCTCTACGGGCTGGTCTACCACGTCGAGTACGGGACGGTGCTCAAGAACTGGGGCCGCTGCGGCGGACTGCCGTGGAACCCCGGAGGCTACGGTCAGGCGATCCTCTCGGCGGCACCGATGACGGAGACCGTCAACGTGGAGTACCGGGACGGGGGTTCCGAGGACCGGGGATACATGGCGGTCACCACCACCGTCGGCGGCCGGGAGATCCGGGTGTTCAACACGCATCTCGCGGAGCGCCGTCAGGAGGAGTACCGCACGGACCAGATCGCCGCCCTCGCCGCGCAGGTCGTCCGGCACGACCGGGCCATCGTTCTCGGCGACTTCAACGCCGTGCCGGACGCCGCCGAACTCGAACCGATGTGGGCGCTGGCCGGGGACGTGGACCCCGAGTGCCGGCCCTCACCCTCCGGCACCTGCCTGCCGACCACCGACTGGCAGAGCAAGTTCGACTACGTGTTCCTGCGGGGCATCAGCCCGCTCGAGCACCACGTGCAGCCCACGCCGTACTCCGACCACCATCCCCTGCACACCGACCTCGACATGAAGCGGGTGCCGGAGCGGCAGCAGGAAGCCATGTGAGGCGTCGGGCACGACGGAGGAAGCTCAGGACTGCGGGCGCTTCCCGTGGTTGGCCGCGTGCTTGCGGCGGGCCTTCTTCTTCCGGCGCCTCTTCGACGACATGCGTGTCTCCCTTGCCTCGGTGATGCGACCACGGCCCATTGTTCCCCCGGGCCGCGCACGCCGCGACTCGCGTCCGTCAGCAGACCGTACGACGCCGTTCGCGACTCCACGGGGCGGCCTCATGTGGCCCGGTGGAGCCCTTCGTGGCCCTCGGCCGTCGTTCCCGGGCCGGACGCGGCCGGGGGCAGCGGCGGCAGGGTCGCGGAGAGGCCCGGCAGCAGCACGGGCTCCAGCCGGATGCGGTCCTGCCGGTCCAGGTAGCGCGCCAGCCCCGGCGGCCGGTAGCCGGGGTCCCGGTCGTGGCGTTCCTTGGCGGGGACGGCCAGGTACTCGTTCCCGTCGGGTTCACCCCGGTCGTTCACCGCTTCACCGAGGGACCCTGTCTCTTATACACATCT
>KL568522.1:64210-65361 GCA_000715605.1 Streptomyces speibonae
AGCCGGTACAGCCCCGTCCGCGAGGCATGGAGCGGACCCGAACCGTCCGGCCGTACCCGGAAGTCGACGCGGTGGTGAGGCGTCATCACCCGGGGCCCCTCCGGGCCCAGCACATCGGCGTCGAACTTCAGCCCGTGCCGGCGGGCCTGGTCGACCATCCACAGCAGGGTGACGTCGGACAGCCCCGTCTCCGCGTAGCCGCCGCCGGCATCGCAGTGGACCCCGGCGAACCACACCTGCTTCAGCTCCTGGCCCTCCTCGGCCGACCCCGGCTGCTGGTGCCACAGGGTGGGGCGGAACGCCGAGCGCTGCTCGTCCAGGGCCAGGGCGTGGAAGGCGGCGCGGACCCAGTTGCTCAGCTCGGTGTCGTGGAACCCCCAGCGCCGGTTGAACCGCCGCGCGGCCGGTTGCAGCGGGACCGTACCGGGAGCGGGGATGCCCAGGGCGCCGACCGTGTCCCACACCCCGATGAACGCGATCTCCGACTCGCGTGCGTAGGAGCGGCGGAACAGCGTGGCGGCGGCGCCGTTCGGCTGCTCGACGCGGTCGCGGTAGAGGGCCCATGCCTCCGGGATCCGGTCGGCGTGGTCCCTGCGCAGTATGCCGCTGTTGCGCACCAGCCCCGCCAGGCTGCGCGCGGTGAAGGCGCCGCGGCTGAAACCGAAGAGGAACAGGTCGTCGTCGGGTTCGTACGTCTCGACGAGGAACCGGTAGGCGTCCAGGACGTTCCGGGACAGCCCCACGCCGAACGCCCCGCCGCGCAGCCGCTCCCACCGGTGGGTACCGACACCGCTGTGGTAGTAGACGCGCTGTTCCTTCCCGGCGACGGTTCCGGGACGCACGGACAGGGCGATCTTCGCGACGTTGGTCTTGCTCGGCTGGTCCGCGAAGTTCCAGGTACCGTCGCAGCAGACGACCAGACGCTTGGCCATGACCCATCGCCTCCTGGCGAGAGCGGAGCGGCTCACAGCACCACTTCCAGCATCGCACCGCCCGTCCCGCCGCGCCAGCGCGGCGCCGACCGCGCCGGCGCCGTCAGGTGCGCCGCGAGTTCTCCAGGTAGTGCAGGACCGCCGCGACCCTGCGGTCGACCTGCTGGGTGGGGGCCAGGTCCAGCTTGGCGAAGATGTTGCGGATGTGCTTGTGGACGG
>KL568522.1:65599-65919 GCA_000715605.1 Streptomyces speibonae
AGATGTGTATAAGAGACAGGCCGTGTTGCCCAGCCCCTCGGCCATCAGCGCCAGGACGTCCCGCTCACGCGGACTGAGGCGTTCCAGGCGGGTGTCCTGACGCGAGCGGGTGAACAGCTGGGCGACGACCTCGGGGTCGATGGCCGTGCCCCCGTCCGCCACGCGGCGCAGGGCGTCGAGGAACTCCTCCACCCGCCCGACCCGTTCCTTGAGCAGATAGCCGAGCCCGCCGACCCCGCCGGTGAGCAGGTCGGTGGCGAAGCTCTGCTCCACATAGGCGGACAGCACCAGGACGGCGAGCCGGGGGTGGCGGCGGCGGG
>KL568522.1:66133-70582 GCA_000715605.1 Streptomyces speibonae
GGGCCTCGACCGCGGCGCGGATACCCTCGTCGGTGTGGGTGGGCGGCATCCGTACATCCAGGATGGCGACGTCGGGCCGGTGAGTGTCGATGGCGTCGAGGACCTCCTCGGCCGTACCCACCTTGGCGACCACGTCCAGCGACTCGGCCCGCAGCAGCAGGGCCAGCCCCTCCCGCAGCAACGGGTCGTCCTCCGCCATCACGATCCGCATGGAACATCCACCTCGAGGATTGTCGGTCCGCCGACCGGACTGGTCAGGCTCAGCACACCGTCGTGTGCCGCGATACGGCGGCGGATGCCGGCCAGACCGGAACCCCCCGCCTCGTCGGCGCCGCCCCGGCCGTCGTCCTCGACGCGCAGCAGGAGCCGGCCGCCCCGGCTGCGCACGGTGACGGTGGCCCGGGTGGCGCCGCTGTGCTTGGCGATGTTGGTGAGCGCCTCGGCCACCACGAAATAGACGGTCGCCTCGACCGACGCCGCGCACCGCTCGGGCAGCTCGACATCGGTACGGCACGGGACCGCGCAGTGGGCGGCGAGCCCGGACAGCGCGCCGGCCAGCCCGCGGTCCGCGAGCACGGGCGGCAGGATGCCGCGCGCCACGGCTCTCAGTTCGGCCAGCGCCTGCTCGGCCGCGGACTGGGCGCGTTCGAGGATCTCGTCGGCGCCGGCGGGATCGCGGGCCACCATGCGGCGGGCCGCGCCGAGCAGCACGGTGACGGTGACGAGGCGGTTCTGGGTGCCGTCGTGCAGGGAGCGCTCGATCCGGCGCAGTTCGACGGCGTGGGCGTCCAGCGCGGCGGCTCGGGTCGCGGTCAACTCGGCGATGCGCAGGGAGAGATCGGCCTCAGGACCGGCCGACAGCAGGCGCAGCGCGGGTCGTGCCTGGAGGCGGGCCATGCCCGGCGTCAGGCCGAGGATGATGGCGATCCAGCCCACCCCGAGCAGGGACACCACCGATGCCTCCGCCCAGGAGTCGGCGGTGCCGAAACCCAGCGAGGTGCTGGTGGCGTCGTCGGGGACGAGCGGCCACAGGAGAGGGAAGGCGGTGTCGCGGACCGCGGCGATGGGCAGCAGCAGTCCGCACAGGCCGAGGATCAGGCCGAACGTGGCGTGCACCGCCAGCCAGCCCGCCGCACGACGGGTGGCGGGGTCGGCCAGGGCGGCCCGCAGCTGCGTGGGCGACGGCTCCGGGGCGATGACCTCCACACCATGCCGGGCGAGCCGGGCGCGTTCCCGGCCGGCGAGTGCGTGCAGGGCGCGCAGCACGGTGGGGGCGAGCAGCAGTCCCACGCCCACCAGACAGGCCGCCGCCGTCACCAGGGCGATGCCGAGGAGGGCCAGGGCGAGCAGAGCGGTGCCGAGCCCTCCCACGAGCTGTCCCAGCGCGGCCAGTGCGGCGGACACGGCCCCGGCGACGGTCTCCCGGAAGGACTCCTTCTTCGCACCGGACCCGGACCGGCCGCCGGAACCGTCGTTGTGCCGGGTGGTCACCTCTCACCCTTCCTTCGCCGACCTGCCGTTACACGCATCACCCTATGCCCGGCGGCGCCGCGCACCGAGGGCGGGCCGGGAAGAGTACAGCCTGCTGTACCGCCGGTCCGGCGGCCCGGGGGATCGGCACGCGCACGCCCCGTCCGTAGCGTCGGGGACATCGCACACGCCGCACGACCGCGGACGTGCCGCACCGTCCCGTACGCCCTCGCAGGGCCGCCTGCGACACCGAAGGAGCAGCCATGACGCACACGAACCCCTCCCACCTCGCCCCGGCCTCCGGCCGCCGCACGGCACCCGCGGGCGGCGACGGGGGAGTGGCCCATACGCTGCTCTGGTCGGTCCTCGTCGTCAGCGTCCTCGGCAACACCGTCGCCTCGTACACCGGCGCCGGCATCGGCGTGCACCTGGCCGCCGGCGCGGTCACCGCGCTGTGCGCCACCCTGCTCCTGGTACGGCGCGTGCGCGGCCGCCGGTGAGGACGGGGGCCGCCGTGACCGCGCACCGACCGGTTCAGCGGAACGAGGTGAGGAACTCCCGCACCGGCAGGGGGCGTCCGACGATCCGCGTGTCGCCCATCCAGCCGTAGAAGCCCCGTCCGTACTTCTCGTCGAACTGCGTGGCGCCGAGGACGAAGGGTTTGCCGAGGGCGGTGATGCCGGTCGACGGCTGGGCCGGATTGCGGGCGATCCTCGACCCGTCGACGTACATCACCGTGCGGTGTCCAGTCGTGGTCGCCCTCGAACGGCTCGGGCAGCCGCACGAAGGTCTCGATGGTGTAGCCGCGGAGGAACTTCTCACTGAAGCTCCTACAGATCGTCAAGCGGTCTGCAGGAGCGGTTCGGTGGTGCGGTCACACGAGGTAGGTGGCGGTAGATCTCGCGGGCGACGAACCGTTTCAGGCAGCGGATCACGTCCTTCTTGGTCATGCCTTCGGCGGTGCGTCGGGCCATGTATTCCTGGGTGCGCTGGTAATTCGCCGGCTGGGCGGGAGCGGGCCAGGGTGTCGACCAGCGCGCTGGTCGACAGGCCCCGCAGCCTGTCCCGCACTGCCGACGGGGCGGTGACGATCGGAGTCCGGATCGCCTCAACGATTCCGTTCCTGGCCTTCGGTGTCCCGCCGGCCCGACCGGCCAGGACCGCGGTTGCCGCCGCGTAGGCGTCGACGGGGTCGGACTTGCCGTTGTCCCGACGGGCCTTGCGGTCCGGCCGGGTCGTCCGGAACGCCTCGGTGGCCAGGTGCCGGCCGATGCTGTCGATGACCGCGGCCTGGTGGAGGTCGGTGCGGGTGTCGATGAGGACAGCCGAAGCGTCAGTCAGCCGGGGAGTCAGACCCCCGAGCGATGCCATCGCCAATCCTCACTGTCAGTCGGTCAGGCCGGCTGCGGTCTGGGTGAGGTGATGGATCAGCAGTTCGGCCGCGGCGTCCGCGTCGCGGGCCAGCGCCGCCTCCTCCAGGCGGCGGTGCTCGTCGATCCCGTCCCGTCCGGGGGTGCGCTGCGCCGACCAGCGGCGCGCCAGTTCACTGGCGGTCCACAACCGGTCGAAGGTCTCCAGCAGCACCGGGTTCCCGCACCCTTCCAGCAGTGTCCGGTGGAAGACCCGGTGGGCGTCGGCCCAGGCCTCGCTGTAGAACTCGCCCTCTTCCGGCGCGTACGCGGGGGTCCGGGCCAGACGGTGATGGGCCGCCCGCACCCGGGCTTCCCAGTCGACGTCACCGCGCTCGACCGACATGCGCAGCACGACGGGTTCGATCGTGCGGCGGGCCTCCGCGATCTCCTGCCAGCGCCGGTCGGAGAAGTCCGGAACGGCGAAGCCGCGGTTGGGCAGCCGGTCGGCGAGCCCTTCGCCGACCAGCCGCACCAGCGCCTCGCGCACGACGGCCAGGCTCACGCCCTGCTCCTTGGCGAGGTCCTGCGGTTTCAGGGCGTCGCCGGGGGCGTGCTCCCCTCGCATGATCGCGTCCCGCAGACGCGTGTGGACCTGTTCGGAGAGCATGCGCTTGCCCTTCGGGGCCGCGGTGGAGGCCGTGTCAGTCATGAGTCCAGCATAGACGATCCCTTAGATAATCGATTATTAGTGTTATGGTCGATTGCAGATAGGCCCGGGCACGCCGCACCGCGCCGGGCGTCGTCACGAAAGGATCGAACGACACGATGACCACCGCCAACGACCCCTTCGCCCGCCTCCCCGAGGCGGCCTCCTTCACCGTCACGAGCGCCACGGTCGAGGACGGCGCCCCCTGGCCGTCCGCCCAGTGGTCCTCCGGCGTCCCCGGCGGCGGGGACGTCTCCCCGCAGCTCTCCTGGAGCGGCGCCCCGGACGGCACCAAGAGCTACGCCGTCACCGTCTACGACCCCGACGCCCCCACCGGCTCCGGGTTCTGGCACTGGGCGGTCGCCGACATCCCCGCCCACGTCACCTCGCTCCCCGAGGGCGCCGGTGACGACACCGGCTCCGGGCTGCCCGTGGGCGCCTTCCAGCTGCCCAACGACGCCCGCGCCGCCCGCTACCTCGGCGCCGCCCCGCCGGCGGGTCACGGCCGCCACCGCTACTTCGTCGTCGTGCACGCCCTCGACGTCGCGAGCGTGGGCATACCCGCCGACACCACCCCCGCCGTCCTCGGCTTCACGATGACCGGCCACGTCCTCGGGCGCGCGGTCCTGACCGCCACGGCCGAGACGCCGGCCTGAGACACGCCATGTCACGCCTGATCGACACCACGGAGAGGTATCTCCGCACCGTCCTCGAACTGGAGGAGGAGGGCGTGGCTCCCCTGCGGGCCCGTATCGCCGAGAGCCTGGACCACAGCGGCCCCACCGTCAGCCAGACCGTCGCGCGCATGGAGCGCGACGGTCTGCTGCGGGTCGCCGCCGACCGGCACCTCGAACTGACCCGTGAGGGGCGCCTGACGGCCGCGCGCGTGATGCGCAAGCACCGGCTCGCGGAGTGCCTGCT
>KL568522.1:70844-72763 GCA_000715605.1 Streptomyces speibonae
CGAGCGCCGTGTGCTGGAACTCCTCCGGCACCCGACCGAGTCGCCCTACGGCAATCCGATCCCCGCCCTGGAGGAACTCGGCGGACGGGCCGCCGAGGTACCGCCGGCCGGCGAGCACACCGTCAGCCTCGGCCGGCTGGACCCGGGACCGGACGGAGCGAGCGCGGTCGTACGGCGCATCGGGGAGCCGATCCAGACCGACCCGGGGCTGCTGCGCACCCTGTGGCGCGCCGGAGTGCGGCCCGGGGCGGCCGTGAACGTGGCACGGACCCCGCACGGCGTGCGGGTCGGCGGCGGCGGACAACCCGCCGAACTCACCGCCGGGGCCGCGGCCCACGTCTTCGTGGCGGGAGTGCCTCCGGTCATTGCCTAAATGGTTTAGGCAAGAGGATAATGTTCCCAGGACGGCTGGGAACGATACGGAGGAAACGGGTGTGGCGCGCGCGGGGCTGACCACGGAACGCCTGGTCGAGGCGGGGGCCGACCTGGCCGACGAGATAGGGTTCGAGCACACCACCCCCTCGGAGCTGGCCCGGCGCTTCGGCGTCCGGACCGCGAGCCTGTACTCGCACGTCAGGAACGCCCACGACCTGAAGACCAGGATCGCCCTGCTCGCCCTGGAGGAACTGGCCGACCGGGTGTCCGTCGCGGTGGCCGGACGCGCCGGCAAGGACGCCCTGACCGCGTTCGCCGACGCCTACCGTGACTACGCCCGCGAGCACCCCGGCCGCTTCGCCGCCACCCGGTTCCCGCTCGACCCGGAGACGGCCGCCTCCAGCGCCGGGGTGCGGCACGCGCAGATGTCACGTGCGATCCTGCGCGGATACGACCTCGCCGAACCGCAGCAGACCCACGCCGTGCGCCTCCTGGGCAGCGTGTTCAGCGGCTTCGTCGGCCTGGAGGGCGCCGGGGGATTCAGCCACAGTTCCCCCGACCCGCAGGAGAGCTGGACCGAGATCCTCAACGCGCTGGACACCCTGCTGCGCACCTGGCCGGCCCCCTCCTGACCGGCGGGGCGCCGCCGAAGCATGGCGCCGTGGTGGCCGGGTACGGCATGGGTGCGGACGGCCTTCCCGCCGCCCCACCCTTCCCAGCGCTCGCCATATCCCGTATCACCGTGTCCACCAACGCCTTTACGAGGGGACCACATATGTCTGCGCAACACCCGGCGCATCCGCATCCGCCCCGACGCATCGGTGTCGTCACCGAGTCCACCCCCGGCGAGACGCGCGTCGCCGCGACCCCCGCGACCGTACGCGGTCTGCGCGGCCTCGGTTACGCGACCGTCGTCGAGCCGGGGGCCGGAGCCGCCGCCGGGTACGGCGACGAAGCCTACGCGCAGGCAGGGGCGGACATCGGCGACGCCTGGGACGCGGAGGTCGTGCTGAAGGTCAACGCGCCGTCCACCGAGGAGATCGCCAGGCTGCGCAGCGGCGCGACACTGGTGGCCCTGATCTCCCCGGCCCAGCGGCCGGACCTGCTGGAGCAGCTCGCCGCGCGCGGGGTGACGGTGCTCGCCCTCGACGCGGTGCCCCGGATCTCGCGGGCGCAGTCGATGGACGTCCTCAGCTCGATGGCGAACATCGCGGGGTACCGCGCGGTGATCGAGGCCGCCCACGTCTTCGGACGCTTCTTCACCGGGCAGGTCACCGCCGCGGGCAAGGTCCCGCCGGCGAAGGTCCTCGTCGCCGGTGCGGGCGTCGCCGGACTCGCCGCCATCGGGGCCGCGTCCAGCCTCGGTGCCGTCGTCCGCGCCACCGACCCGCGGCCCGAGGTCGCCGACCAGGTCAAGTCGCTGGGCGGCGAGTACCTCGCGGTGGACGACACGCCTCACGAGGCGAGCACCGACGGTTACGCCAGACAGACCTCCGCCGACTACGACCGGGCCGCCGCCGCGCTTTACCACGAGCAGGCCCAGG
>KL568522.1:72916-78281 GCA_000715605.1 Streptomyces speibonae
CGCCGACTACGACCGGGCCGCCGCCGCGCTTTACCACGAGCAGGCCCAGGACGTGGACATCGTCATCACCACGGCCCTGATCCCCGGCCGCCCGGCACCACGCCTGCTGACCGCCGCGGACGTGGCGGCGATGAAGCCCGGCAGCGTCGTCGTCGACATGGCGGCCGCCCAGGGCGGCAACGTCGAGGGCACCATCGCCGGCCGGACCGTGGTGACCGACAACGGCGTGACCATCATCGGCTACACCGACCTGGCCTCCCGGCTGCCCGACCAGGCCTCGCAGATGTTCGGCACCAACGTGGTCAACCTGCTCGCGCTGATCACCCCCGGCAAGGACGGCCGGCCCGTCCTCGACTTCGACGACGTGGTCCAGCGGGCCGTCACCGTGGTCCGCTCCGGCCAGGTCACCTGGCCGCCCCCACCCGTCGCCGTCTCGGCCGCCCCCCAGGACACCGCACCCGAGGAACCCGCCGCCGCGCCCGCGGACCCCGAGCGGCCCCGGTTCACCCCCGCGGCGCGCTACGGCCTCATCGGCCTCGGCATGCTGGCGACCTTTCTGCTGGTCGCCTACGCTCCCGCCCAACTGGCGGAGAACTTCACCGTGTTCGCGCTGGCCGTCGTCATCGGCTTCTACGTCATCGGCAAGGTCCACCACGCCCTGCACACGCCGCTGATGTCGGTGACCAACGCCATCTCCGGGATCGTGGTGATCGGGGCGCTGGTGCAGATCGGACACGGCAACCGGCTCGTCACCGTGCTCTCCTTCGTGGCGATCCTGCTGACGAGCGTGAACGTCTTCGGAGGCTTCGCCGTCACCCGCCGCATGCTGTCCATGTTCTCGAAGGGCTGACCGATGACATTCACAACGGCTTCCCGCGCGGCCGACCTGGTCGCCGCCCTGCTGTTCATCCTCAGCCTCGCCGGCCTGTCCCAGCACCGGACCTCGCGCGCCGGCGTCGTCTACGGCATCGCGGGAATGGCGCTCGCCCTCACCGCCACGATCGTGGCCGCGACGGACAGCGTCTCCGGCGGTGCGATCGCGGCGATCCTCCTCGCGACCGCGGCCGGAGCCGTGGCGGGTCTGTGGCGGGCCAGGCGCGTGGAGATGACGCAGATGCCCGAGCTCATCGCCGTGCTGCACAGTTTCGTCGGCCTCGCGGCCGTCCTGGTGGGCTGGAACAGCTACCTGGAGGTCGAGGCCGACGACGCGCAGACCGCCGTACCCGCCGAACTGCTGCGCATCCACCACGCCGAGGTGTTCATCGGCATCTTCATCGGCGCGGTCACCTTCACCGGTTCCCTCGTCGCCTACCTGAAGCTGTCCGAGCGGATCAAGTCCCGGCCGCTGGTCCTGCCCGGCAAGAACGCCCTCAACCTGGGCGCGCTGGCCGCCTTCGCCGCGCTGACGGTCTGGTTCACCGTCAGCCCGAACCTCCCGATGATGATCGCGGTCACGGTCCTGGCGCTCGCCCTGGGCTGGCACCTGGTCGCCTCCATCGGCGGCGGCGACATGCCCGTCGTCGTCTCCATGCTCAACAGCTACTCCGGCTGGGCCGCGGCGGCGGCCGGATTCCTGCTCGACAACAACCTGCTGATCGTCACCGGCGCGCTCGTCGGATCCTCCGGTGCCTATCTGAGCTACATCATGTGCAAGGCGATGAACCGTTCCTTCCTCTCGGTCATCGCGGGCGGCTTCGGCATCGAGGCCCCGCCGTCCGGCGGCGAGGAGCAGCGCGGGCACCGTGAGACACGGGCCGAGGAGGTGGCCGGACTCCTCGCCGCGGCCCGGTCCGTGGTGATCACCCCCGGCTACGGCATGGCCGTGGCCCAGGCGCAGCATCCGGTGGCGGAGCTGACCCGTCGGCTGCGCGAACGCGGCGTCGAGGTCCGCTTCGGCGTCCATCCCGTCGCCGGCCGCCTGCCCGGGCACATGAACGTGCTCCTGGCCGAGGCGAAGGTGCCGTACGACATCGTCCTGGAGATGGACGAGATCAACGACGACTTCGCGGACACGTCCGTCGTCCTGGTCATCGGCGCCAACGACACGGTCAACCCGGCGGCGATGGACGACCCCGCGAGCCCGATCGCGGGCATGCCCGTACTCCGCGTGTGGGAGGCCGAAGAGGTCGTCGTCTTCAAACGCTCGATGGCCTCCGGCTACGCCGGTGTGCAGAACCCGCTGTTCTTCCGCGACAACAGCAGCATGCTCTTCGGTGACGCCCGCCAGAGCGTCGAGAACATCCTGCACGCCCTCGACTCCCACGCCCCCACGACGACCCCCCGGCAGACCACGGCGGCGCACTGACCACCGCACCTCTCGTGGCGAGCCCCCCGGCAGGTCCTCACGACCCTGCCGGGGCGGCGGGTGAGTCCTGGGCGAACAGTTCCGCCGCCAGTTCCATGCAGCGCAGGCGGGCCGGGGAGAAGTCGTAGGGCATCTTGCCGATGGCTTCCACCGCGCTCATGGAACCGGGCTCCCGCGGGGCGGAGCCTCCCGCGCCGTCATCAGCGGGGGAGGGGCGCGAGGTGTCCCAGGCGTCGAAGAGGGCGTCGTCGTCCTGGTCCAGGCCGGACTCCTCGATGACGGCCTGCAGTTCGTTCTCGAAGGCGTGCCGCTCGGCGGCCACCCGCGCCACCCGTGGATCGTCGACGGCGACACCGTCGTCGAGTGCCTCCTCGGCGGCGTCGACGCGGTCGGACTCCTCCCGCAGAGCGGGATGCGCGGCCAGGGCGACGAAGCGGGTGGCCTGGACGGCCGCGCCGAGCGGGCCGAAGATCCGCTCGGTGACCAGCAGACCGTCCAGGTCCGCCGGACGCAGGGAGCCCTCCGGCAGATCCCTGAGGCGGGCGGTGACGATGTCGGAGAGCAGGCCCATCCGGCTGCCCTCGGTGCGCATCCGCTGTACGGCGGTGCGCTGCCGCCGCAGTTCCGCCTCCCGCTCGGCGAGGGTTTCCTCCAACCGCTCCAGGATGCCCGCGACATCCTCGCCGCTGTCCGCACCGGCGGACGCCGTGCCGGTGGTGAAGGCGTCACGGATGTCGTCCAGGGCGATTCCGGCGTCGGCCATCCTGCGGATCCACAGCAGGCGGATCATGTCCTCGTACCCGTAGCGGCGGCGGCCGTCGCCGCCCCGCTCGGGCTCGGGGAGCAGGCCGATCTCGTGGTAGTGGCGGATCGCCCGCGGCGTGCTGCCGACGAAGGCCGCCGCGTCACCGATCTTGACCTGACGGGGTGGCACGAAGGACGAGTGCACGAGCAGGACCTTTCCTCAGGGCATCGGAACGTGAGTCCACGACACCACATTCCGCTACGGCAGGTGCAACCCCACGGCCTGCGGGCCCTGGGGCGGATCCGTCGCGCTCATCGCGTCGGCGATCCAGGCGTAGGGGATCGGGTCGTGGTCCGCATCCGCCTCGGTTCCGTTGATGCGGGACACCAGGGACACGTACCGGCCGTGGGTGTCGTCGTACACGGGGGCGCCGGAGGCGGCTTCCTCCTCGGCGATCCGGCGCAGGAGGTCCGGCACCTGCCGGTAGCCGTCGGCCATCCGGTCGCGCACCTCCGGCGTGAGCGGGGTGCCGGACAAGGCGGTGGCCGCTTCCATGAAGCGGACCACGGCCTCCTGCACCCGCGCGGACCGCGGGGACTCCCCGGCACGGTGCGCGGCGAGAAGCTCCTCCATCAGCGGGGCACCGGTGTCGTGGATGAACTCCTGGAAGGGCTCGGTCGCCAGGGGCCGGGCCTCCGGCGCGGCATGGGCGTCCTTGAGGTAGGCGCGGACCCTGTCCCGGAACTCCGGGTCCCGTACCAGGTCGGCCAGCTCGATCCAGGCCTCGAGCTGCGCGGCCGTGGGGTCCTCGGGAAGCACCGGGCGCATCGCCCGCAACCGGTCGACGAACCCGTCGGGGACGTCCAGTCCCTCGCCCACGTCGTTCCAGAACGCGTCGACGACCTCCTCACGTTCCTCGTCGGTCATCGAGACGAGCTTGTGCATCAGGCCGGCCCGCTCGGCGGTGTCGCCCTGCCTGATCAGGATCCGCAGCACCGCACGCCGGGCCCGCAGCGTGCGTTCCTGGCGCTCGACGACCTCCAGGTGCGTGGTGAGCAGCTCGTGCAAGGTCGTGCCGCCGTCGAGCAGGCGGCGGATCTCCCGCAGGTCGGTGCCCAACTCCCGCAGTGTTCGCACCAGTTCCAGCCGGGCGATGGCGTCGATGTCGTACATGCGGTGGCCCGTCCCGTTGACTGCCGTGTGCGCGACGAGGCCGGTGTCGGAGTAGAACCGCACGGCACTCACACTCAGGCCGCTGCGGCGCGCGGCGTCTCCGATGGGGTACAGCTCGTGGTCGCTCATGCCGCCACTGTGCTGCCTCAAGCGGCTTGAGGCGCAAGTCCGTACGCGCGAGGCAAGGGAAGCGCGCTGCTCGTGCCGGTGCGGCACGAGCAGCGGGGGCGGCGGCGTCACATCACGCGACGGCGGTCCCCTCCAGCTCGACCATCTGGCCGGGGACCGCAAGCCGTGTCACCCCGAGCATCGTGGTGGCCGGTGCCACCCCGGCGGCGCCCAGCCGCGACGCCAGCACACCGTAGTGGGGGAGCAGCAGCTCCACGTCGGTGGTGTGGACGTTCAGCCGCACGAGGTGCGCGAGGGACATGCCGGCCTCGCCGAGTACGGCCTCGAGGTTGTCGAGGCTCAGCGCCAACTGCGCGGCCATGTCCCCCTCGTGCAGGGGTGTGCCGTCGGCGCTCATCGCGGTCTGTCCCGAGCAGTACAGTGTCCGGGTGTGCCCGGAGACCAACTCCCCCTGGTTGAAACCCATTTCGGCCGACCAGGTCACCGGGTTGACCGCCGTTCGCTCCACTGCCACATCAGCTCCGTTCGTTGACGTCGGTGCCGATGAGCCTGCCGGTGAAACATGACATCCTCGGTCATGTATTCGATAGGGTTTCGCGCATGCGCGCCGATCGCCTGGTCTCACTGGTGCTGCTGCTGCGTCAGCGCGGGCGGATGACCGCGGACAGCCTGGCCCGCGAACTGGAGGTGTCCACCCGCACCGTGCTGCGCGACATCGAGGCACTGTCCGCGGCCGGCGTCCCGGTCTACGCCGAACGCGGCCGGCACGGCGGGTTCGCGCTGCTGCCCGGCTTCCGGACCGAGCTCACCGGACTGAACCACGACGAGACGCTCGCCCTGCTGACCGCCGGATCGCGGCGCGGTGAGCAGGTGTTCGGCCTCGGCCCGGCGCTCGCCTCGGCCCTGCGCAAGGTGGTCGACGCGCTGCCGGAAGGCCATCGGGCCACCGCGGGAGACGCGGTCCGGCGCCTTCTCGTCGAACCGGAAACCGACCTGCTGCCACGTCGGCGGGG
>KL568522.1:78493-78841 GCA_000715605.1 Streptomyces speibonae
CCGACGAGGTTCCCGCCATGACCATGGTCCACATCCGGCGGGCGGTGCTCGCGGGCCACAGACTGCGCATCCACTACGCCGCCACGGACCAGGCGCCCCGGTGGCGCACCGTGGACCCGATCGGCCTGGTCACCGTGCGCGACCGCGGCTACCTGCTGGCCACGCGGTCCGGCGCGGACCGCACCTACCGGCTGTCCCGGGTGCTGGCCGCCGTGGAACTGCCCGAACCGGCACGGCGACCGGACGACGTCGACCTCGACCGCGCCTGGCGCGAGCGCTGCGCGCGCTTTCTGGCCGACGGTCACATCGCCGTGCCCCTACGGGTGAGACCCTGTCTCTTATACACAT
>KL568522.1:79056-79971 GCA_000715605.1 Streptomyces speibonae
CTGCTGAGCACCGCGGTGGCCGTCCGCGCCGCCGCACCGGACCCGGACGGCTGGCTGCGGCTGGAGGCGACGTACCAGGACGCCCGGCACGCCGAGTGGGCGCTGTGGCAGCTCGGCGCGGACGCCGAGGCCCTGGCCCCCGAGTCACTGCGCGCCTCCCTGCGCGACCGCGCCGCCGCGATGGCCCGCCAGTATGCCCTCACCGATGCCCACCCCCCGCCGTAAGGAAGACACCGTGGCCCGTAACCGACTCGACATCCCCTCCCGTGACGTCCTGATGGCACGTCAACGCCTCGTCCTGGACCACTTCCACGACGAGGTGGTCCAGGACTGGGACGCCACCCTGTCCACGTTCCCGCATCCGCACTACGAGATCATCCCGACGCTCACGGTCCATGACGGCGGCGGCGCGGTCCGGGGCTACTACCACGAGACCCGCGTGGCCTTTCCCGACCAGCACCACGAGATCATCGAGCTGCGCCACAGCGCCGACGCGGTGGTCGTCGAATTCTGGCTCCTGGGCACCCACCGGGGACCCCTGGGTCCCATACCGCCCACCAACGGCCGCTTCCGCGTCCGCATGACGGCGTACTTCCTCTTCGACGAGGACGAGAACCTCGTCTGTGAGCGGATCTACTTCGACCAGCTGAGCATGCTCAAGCAGCTGATGGCCGGGCTGAACTGGAAGAACCCCCGGACCTGGCTGCGCGCGCTGAAGGCACTGCGCGGCGTCGCCGCCCTCTCCGCCGAGCCGGACGGCCGTCTGCTCGCCACGAAGACACCGGAAGACCTCGAGCACGACCCGGACCGGTAGTCCTCGCCGCGCTGACACGGCCCGACGGCCCACCGCGCACCCGGACGGCGGTCCCCGGCGTGCGCGGCCGGGCGGCCCGCGCCATAGTGAGGGGCGAAGGC
>KL568522.1:80185-81405 GCA_000715605.1 Streptomyces speibonae
CGCTACGGCGGTTTCCCGCCCCGGCGTTGGTCGTCTAAGGCAAGACGTCCCGCTTCCCGCGGGGAAATGCAGGTGCAAGCCCTGCCCGACGCTCCACACGGGCCCGAACGAGGGGCCGGAGGGCTCGGCATCCCCCGCCCGGCCCAACAAGACGGCTTCCGGCGAGGCATCGCCCCGTCGCATGACGTAACAGTCTCCTTATGACAAGCACACGAACCGCTCATAAGGTCACCGGACGCGGCGCGCACACCGGCCGGATGCGGGCCGCCCTGCTGGTCCTGGTCGCGGCGGGTGCCCTCGCCGCGGGCACGGCCACGCAAGCGGTGGCCTCGCCCTCGGTCGCCTCGGCCACCGACTGGGACGCCATCGCCGCGTGCGAATCCGGGGGTGACTGGCAGGCGAACACCGGGAACGGCCACTACGGCGGTCTGCAGTTCACGCAGTCCAGCTGGGAGGCGGCGGGCGGCCTGACCTACGCGCCGCGCGCCGACCTGGCCACCCGTGAGGAGCAGATCGCCGTCGCCGAACGCCTGGCCCGCCTCCAGGGGATGTCGGCCTGGTCCTGCGCCTGAGCCCACTCCCTCGCCGAGCGGCTCCCGGGCCGCGCCGTTCCCCCTCGATAATCGCTTGCGTGCCTCCACCGCCCGGGGCACCGTCGTCGGACATCCGGCGAAGGCGGGAGCGACGGCGTATGACCACACGGACCCACCCCGTGGACGGGGAACTCATCGAGGCCGCCGCCAAGGTCGCCCGCACCCGCTGCCGGGGTGACAACCACACCATGGCGGCGGCGGCCCGCGCGAGGGACGGCCGGATCATCACGGCGGTGAACGCCTACCACTTCACCGGGGGACCCTGCGCCGAACTCGTCCTCATCGGAGCCGCGGCGGCACAGGGCGCCTACGAGCTGGACACGATCGTCGCCGTGGGCGACCGCGACCGGGGCGTCGTTCCCCCGTGCGGCCGGTGCCGGCAGGTCCTCCTCGACTACTTCCCCGCCCTCGAAGTCATCGTTGGCCCCACCGGCCGCCCCCGCGGCGTCCCCGTCGCCGACCTCCTGCCGGAGACCTACATCTGGGCGGACCACCGACTGGACACCGAGTAGCGCACCGGCCGCCGTGTGCGGACCATCCGCGTGCGGTCGCGCGGATGAGGCCGCACCCTGATGCCATGGCCGATATGTACGCCGTCGGACCCGGGTGGGGCGGCCCGCCCCGGAC
>KL568522.1:81616-83697 GCA_000715605.1 Streptomyces speibonae
GCCCCGGACACCGCCGGCCCTTCGCCCGCCGCCGGGCGAGCGCGTCGACGCGGAGCGGCGCGAGCGCATCCTGGACTGGGCCGTCGCCCAGTACGTGGCGCAGGGGTGGCGCGTGGAGTCCCGGTCGGAAGCACAGGTGGTCTTCGCACGGGCCGGGCAGGTCAACCACGCCGGGCATCTGATCGCGACGCTGCTGACCTGCTTCGTGTGGCTGCTCGGCTGGATCGTGGTGACGTTGCGCAACCGCACGGATCGCGCGGTGGTGTGGGTCGACGAGTGGGGTGGGATCCAGGAGACGGTGCGGCGGGGATGACACCTCGGCGTGGCCGCGGCGGGCATCGCGGTCGAAGATGCCCAGGATCGCGCAGGGGCCGCCCTCGGCGCCGATGGCGTGCGGGAGCATGGTGGGGAATTCGGCGGCCGCGAGAACGACCGGTGGCAGCCCCTGAAGTACGCCGGGCGGCTGGCCGGCGCCATCCCGCACGCCGACCTGGTCACCGTCCTCGGGCCGGCCACTTCGTCATGGAGGACGCGCGTCGCCGACGAGATCAGGGCCTTCCTCGCCGCCACCCGCTGAGAGCGTCCGGGCCGAGCGGGGCGCCGGAAAACCCGTGGAACCGCGCCAGGACACGTGACTACCGTGCCGGGAGCCCCAGTCGCCCGGTCAAGGACGTGCCGTTGTACACCGTGTGAGACCTCCCGAGAGCTGAACCGTCGCGCGTCGCGCCTGCGCGCCGCGCTGCTTCCCGCTGCGGACTTCTCACTGGAACCGGTGTATCCCTGTGCTCACCACCTGGGTGGTCATGCCCACCTGCCTGCCGCTCGTCCGGCGCCGCTGCCCCGCGTGCGCGTCCGGCCGTTTCCGGACCGGCGGAAAATTCCGCGTCAACGCCCATCACAAACGGCTCGACGCCTGGCTCCTCGCGCTCTGCACCACCTGCGGGGAGACCACCGGACTCACGGTCCTGGAACGGCTGAACGTGCGCTCGGTGCGGCCCGGACTGCTCGACCGGCTGCACGCCAACGACCCGGCCCTGGCCTCGGAACTGCTGCAGGACCCTGTCGTGCGGCGCCGCAACCGCATCGCCCTCGACTGGGACGGCGCATGGCGTCTCGACACCGGCGGACCGGATCGTCCGGACCACGAGGTGCTCGACGTCTCGGTCCGCTTCGCGGCCCGCATACCCGTGCGGCCGGTGCGGCTCATCGCCGAAGGCCGCGGCCTGGCGCGGGCCGAGGTCGAGCGGCTGCTCGCGGAGGGAAAACTCGTGTCGGCGGTCCGGCTGGGTACCAAGCTCTCCGGCGACTTCACGTTCCTGCTCACACGCTGAACCCGCCGGCCCCTGGCCGCGCCCGCCGAATGCGCTCCCTCCCGGAGAGCCGTCAGCTCTGCCGGGAGTGCACCGGGCTGTTCGCGACCTCCTGCGGGCAGGTGCGGTGCGGTGCGCGCGTCCGCCGGTCGCGCCGCCAGTCGAACCCGGCCAGGGCCAGCGACGTCAGCATCGTCACGAGGGCGGCGCCCAGCGCGACGACCAGGGCGCCCTGGAAGTCGTCGCCGCTTCCGAGGACCAGATAGTAGAGACCCGGCAGCGCCGCGGTGCCCACCGCGGCGCCTAGCCGCTGCCCCGTCTGCAGGGCGCCGCCCGCCGCCCCCGCCATCCGCACCGGTACGTCGCGCAGCGTCATGGTGATGTTGGGGGAGACCACGAAACCCCCGCCGACGCCGCCGAGAAACAGGGCGGGGGCGGCGATCCACGGAGCGATGTCCAGGGGCGCGTACCGCAGCAGCACAGCCGTGACGCCCAGACCGACGATCACACCGGCGAGCCCGCACACGGTGAGCACCCGGCCGAACCGGTCCACTAGCCGGCCCGCGACCACGGCGGCCCCCGCCGAGCCCAGAGCGAACGGGGTGACGGCGAGCCCCGACCGGAGCGGCGAGAAGCCGAGACCCTGCTGGTAGAAGAGGGCGAAGACGAGCCAGACGCCGCTGAAGCCGACGAAGTACAGGGTGCCGACACCGGCGCCGACGGCGTAGCCGCGCACCGTGGTGAAGAGCCTGTCTCTTATACACATCTCTG
>KL568522.1:83916-85210 GCA_000715605.1 Streptomyces speibonae
ATCCACCACAGGCGGGTCAGCCCGCCGGCCTCCGCCTGGACCAGCGGATACATGAACGCGAGCACACCGAGGCCGAGGAGCACGACCCCCGGCACGTCCACGTGTCCCCGGCCCGACCTGCGGGTGCGCGGCAGCAGACGGAGTCCGAGCAGCACGGCGAGCAGACCGATGGGGACGTTGACGTAGAAGATCCAGCGCCAGCCGCCCGGATGGTCGGCCAGGGCCAGGATCAGGCCCCCGGCGATGGGCCCCGAGGCGGAGGAGATGCCGACCGTCGCGCCGAAGTAGCCGAACGCACGGCCGCGTTCGGCGCCGCGGAACAGCTGCTGGATCAGAGCGGAGTTCTGCGGCGCCATGAAGCCCGCCGCCAGCCCCTGGGCGAGGCGGGCCACCACCAGCAGGGTGATGTCGGGCGCGGCCCCGCAGGCGGCGCTGAAGAGCACGAAGCCGCCGAGGGCCAGCAGGAAGATGCGGCGCCGGTCCAGGGCGTCGCCGAGCCGGCCGGCGGTGACGAGGGCGAGGGCGAAGGTGAGGGTGTAGCCGGACACCACCCACTGCACCTGCGCGGGAGAGGCGTGCAGGTCCTGCTGGACGGTGGGCAGCGCTACCGCCACGATGGTGACGTCCAGCAGGCTCATGAAACCGGCCACCAGGGTGACCCACAGAGCCCGCCACCGGTGCGGATCCGGCCGGTACTCTTCCTCCCGGGCCGCACCGGATCCCCGGTCGCCCGACGCCGATGCAGTCACAGGGAATCCTCTCGCAGGCCGGCACGCCCGGGCCAACACGTTCCCCGCCCGGAGGCCGTGCACACACGGCGCGGGATCAGCCGTGCCGGGCGGGCCGGTAGGTGAGCTCCTGAGTGCGGCCGTCGAGCGTCCGGTGGCCGATCAGCTCGAGGTCGAAGTCCTCCGCCCCCTCGAAGATCCGGTCCAGTCCCGTACGGCCGGTGATCACGGGGAAGAGGGTCACCTGGACGCGGTCGACGAGGCCGGCGGCCATCAGCGCCCGGTTCATCGACAGGCTGCCGTGCGAACGCAACGGCACCGCGGACTCCTCCTTGAGCCGGGCGACGACATCGACGGCGTCGCCGCTCACCACCTGCGCGGTCGGCCACACGGGGGAGGTGTCCAGCGTGGTCGACACCACCGTGGCCGGCATGTTCCGCATCCGGGTGACCCAGGCATCGCGGACATCGGAATCCTCGGTGCTCTCGGCCAGCATCCGGGTGAAGGCCTGATACGTGTGGGCGCCGAAGACCATCCGCTGCTCCTCGCTGTACACCGCCAGACGG
>KL568522.1:85405-86095 GCA_000715605.1 Streptomyces speibonae
GGTGGTCGAGCAGCTCGGGCCCCTGCTTGCCCCAGTAGCCGGTCCAGTCGCCACCGGCGGCGCCGTAGCCGTCGAGGCTGGAAAAGACATCGAAGGTGTAGGTGACGGTCACGGTGCTCTCCTCGCGTGCGGTCGGTCGATCGAGGTCGGTCGATCGAGTACATGAAGAGAGACTGCACACCACGGCGGAAGTCATCGCCACCGGAGCGGCAGGACCGTCGGAGGACGACGGTCAGCGGCCGCTTCGCGGGCTGTACGGCTGGAGGAGCTGGTCGACGGGCGCGTAGTCGTCGGTGAGCACCGGGGCGTCCCCGGTCCATGACGCGAGGTCGCCGCCGGTGGCGATCCGCCAGCCGGTCCGCCGGGCGTCCAGGGCCTTCTGGAGCGCGGCCAGGTCCACCGGCCGGTCGGACGCGAGCACCACCAGGTTGCCGCCCTCGGGTTCGGCGCCCGGCTCCAGGCCGAGGTCGGCGGGATCGCCGAGGACGGCGACATGGTCGAACGTCTCGCCCAGGGTGGCCGCCTCGGCGCGCGCGAAGCCGAGGTCGCCGTGATCGATGAGGTTGGCGACGTACAGGCCGTCCTCGTCGAGCACCCGGCGTACGTCGGACATCGCTTCCGCCGTGGTCAGGTGCCACGGGACGCTGACACCGCCGAACGCGTCGCCGACGACGAGGTCGCGGCTCGCGG
>KL568522.1:86325-86526 GCA_000715605.1 Streptomyces speibonae
GGCTCGCGGTGTCCAGCCGCCGCAGCCCCAGCCGGCCGTCCTCGGTCCGTACGTCGATACCGGAGTCCGACCCCAGGCCGAGCCGCTCGCGGTCGATGCGCACCACCCCGCCGTCGATCTCCGACACGACACTGCGCGTTCCGGGCCGGGTGGCCGCGAGATAGCGGGGGAAGGTGAGGCCGCCGCCGCCCAGGTGGTGGG
>KL568522.1:86797-88168 GCA_000715605.1 Streptomyces speibonae
GCTCGCTCCCGGGGAAGGCGGCGTCGACCACCGCCGCGACGGCACGGACGTAGGTGAATTCGAGGAAGGTGGGGTCGTCGATGTCGACGTAGGAGTGCCGCACGCCGTCCAGCACGAGGGTGCGGCCGCCGGCCCGGTCGGGGTCGGCGACGACCCGTGCGCAGTGGTACTTGGTCTCCACGTCGCAGCCACCGGGAGCTGCCGCGGTGGCGAGCCCGCCGGCCACCACCACGAGGGCCAGTGCGGGAGTGCCGCTCCAGCCACGGGCCCGCCACTGCACCAGCGCCGAGCCGGCCAGCAGCAGGGATCCCAGACCGACCAGGATGCCGCTGACCGACAGCCGCGACACCAGGACGAAACCGGTGAAGACGGTGCCGAAGATCGCCCCGACGGTGCCGACGCCGGACAGCCGCCCGACGACGGTCCCGGTCTCCGCGAGGCTCGTGAGACGCAGCTTCGTCACGATCGGCGTCACGGCGGACAGCAGCGCGCCCGGCACCAGGATCGTCAGCGACGCGATCAGCAGCAGGGCGGCCGGTGCCCACTCCGCCGTGGAGCGGAGCACGGCCGGGGTCAGCGCGACGACCGCTCCCGACAGCCCGAGGGCGGGGCCCAGGAGCCGGCGCGGATCCACCTGGTCCGCGATGCGGCCGCCCAGCCAGGAACCCAGCGCGATCGCCGTGAGCGCGATGCTGATCACCATGGTGCTGGTCTCGAGGGTGAGGCCGAGGTACGGCGCCAGCAGCCGCAGGGCGACGATCTCGACCACCAGGACCGCGGCCGAGGCCCCGAACACGAGGACGGCGGCGACGCGGGGTCCCGGGCCGTGTGCGCGAGGGGTGTCCTCGGTGAGGGGCGGGGACGACGATCCGGTCACGCGGGACATCCTCGCACGCCGCGCGCGGGCCTGGCGACAACGCGCACATGTCCGAAATCGGACCGTCAACCGCCCCCGTACGACCGTCACTTGACGCACCCGGGGCCCGCGGACCCGACCGGTGATCCATGACCTCGCGTTTCCCGGGTACTCGCCGCCGTGCACGGAAACCGGGGGCGGCGCGACGCACACGGCCGCCCGGCGACGAACGGACCAGGAGGGATCGATGAGCACGGTCAAGGAATCGGTGGACGTGGAGGTCCCGCTGCGCAGGGCGTACGACCAGTGGACGCAGTTCGAGGACTTCCCGCGCTTCATGGAAGGGGTCGAGGAGGTCACCCAGCTCGACGACCGGCACAACCACTGGACCACCAGCATCGGCGGCGTACGGCGCGAGTTCGACACGGAGATCGTCGACCAGCTCGTGGACGACCGCGTCAGCTGGCGGTCCATCGGCGGGGAGGTCCACCAGCGCGGCTCGGTGCGGTTCGAGC
>KL568522.1:88382-88614 GCA_000715605.1 Streptomyces speibonae
GCGGTTCGAGCCGCTGGACGACGCGCGCACCCGCGTGGAGCTGACGATGGACGTCGAGCCCACCGGCGCCCTGGAGAAGGGCGCGGACGCCCTGGGGGTGATCGACCGGCGGGTCAAGGGGGACCTGCGCCGGTTCAAGGACTATGTGGAGAGCGGCGGCAGCGCCGGCGGCTGGCGGGGACGGATCCGGCCGGAGGACCCGGGTACCGGCCACTGACGCCGCGAACCGACG
>KL568522.1:88802-90067 GCA_000715605.1 Streptomyces speibonae
CCGGCCACTGACGCCGCGAACCGACGCACACGCGGGGGAAGGGCCCGGCCCCGGGCGGCCGGGCCCTTCCCCGACGCGTCACGCGGCGCCGTCGGAGCCGTCCTCGTCGACCCGGTATCCGGGCACCGAGGGCCAGCGGACCGTCAGCACCACCGACTCCTCCTCCGCGAACCAGGAGTGGTCGACCCCGCGCCCCCACACGACGTAGTCGCCCTGTTCCGCCAGGACCACGCTGCGCCCCGGCAGTTCGACCCGGAAACGGCCGCTGATGAGGACCTGAAGGGCGGTTCGCTCCTCACCCGTCACCCACCGCGCCCGCGTGTCGCCCCGCGGGTGGACACCCCACTTGATCTCCACGTCCTCGCTGTGCCGGGGATCGGAGACGTCCTTGAAGTGCCCGAGCAGCCACCCCCGGTCCAGCGCCGCGTCCTTGCCCGCGTTGCCCACGTACACACCGTCCGTCATGGGCCGAAAACTAGCAGGACGCGGGCCGCGTGAGGGTCACGCGGCCCGCGTCCGGGGCGCCCCGCCTCCCGGTGAGGCGCGGGATCACCCCTGCCCAGGGCCTACTTGAGCGTGATCGCGTAGATCTGCACGCGAGGGTCGTTCCGCAGGCCGAGGGAGCGGACCGTCTTCGAGCCGTCGAGGCCGGCCGACGAGCCGAACAGGCGCACCGGCGGGCCGTCCACGCCCTGCCCGCTCTTGATCCGGTGCGGCATCTCCAGCACCACGGAGCCGCCCTCGGGCGTCGAGCCCGCCCAGTCGCCCACCGTGACGGGCACCTCGGCGGTGGTGCCGTCGGTGTAGCGGACGGTGAGGGAGGTGCTCACCGGGCCGTGGTGGGACGCGGCGACCAGGTGCAGCGCGCCGTACGACCCTTCGGGGAGCAGCATGGCCTGGCCGCGGGTCTCGACGAAGTTCGCGGCCGTACCGGACGGGTCGGGGGCCTGGTAGGTGACGCCGCCCCACTCGACGGGACCGGCCGCGGGCAGCAGCGCGGCGTCGTAGCTCCAGCCCCCTCCGTCGAAGTCGCCCTCGCCGGACGCCTCGACGGTCGCGGTGCCGTCGTGGTTCACCTCCTTGCCGAGATCCACGGCGCACCCCGCGTCGATGTCCGCCGCGCAGTGTGCCGCGTCGCGCACCTCGATGGTCGCGGTGTGCTCCACGCCCTTCACGCCCTTCGCGTCCGCGGTGATCCGCACGGTGTACGAACCCGGCGCGGTGCCGGCGGGCACGGTCACGTCGACCGCGGCGGTCCGCTGGAC
>KL568522.1:90330-90531 GCA_000715605.1 Streptomyces speibonae
CCGGTGGGACATGAGGGAGAACGGCCGGGACGTCTTCACCTTCCAGCCGCGGGGAGCCTTGGCCGTCACGCCCACCCGCAGCGTGCCGGGGGACTGGCCCAGCACATCCAGCCGGAGCCGGACGTTCTGCGCGCTGTCGGCCGTGGGCACCACATCCGTCACGGTGCGCAGCGAGGCGTCGAGGCTGTCTCTTATACACAT
>KL568522.1:90769-91450 GCA_000715605.1 Streptomyces speibonae
GTTCACGGACGGCGGCTCGGCGCCCCTGCCGGTACCCCACGCCGACGGCTTGTCGCTCATCTCGTAGGAGAGCTTCCCGCCCCTGGCGACGGCGTCCCAGTCCAGCCAGGTGGTGCGCAGGTTCTTCCCGCCGAACCGCGCCCGCTTCACATAGCGCCGGGTGTCGCTCGCCCCCGGTGCCTCGACCGTCAGGGTGCCGCCCTGCCGCTTGCCGTAGGAGCCGATGCGGACGATTGCCGAGGGGAACTGCGGGCTGGAGACGGCGAGGAAGTCGGCGCCGTTCGTCGTCGGGTACAGGCCCAGGGACGAGAAGACGTACCAGGCGGACATGGTGCCCAGGTCGTCGTTGCCGGTCATCCCGTCGGGCCCGTCCGTGAAGAGCGTCATCGCCGCGCGGACCACGGTGGCCGTCTTGGCGGGGGCCCCGGCCCACAAGTACATGTACGGGGAGTGCAGATCGGGCTCGTTGTTCGGGTTGTACGTCGGCTTCCCGTAGTAGTCGTACGGAGCCGAGATCCACTCCTTGCGCGCGGTCCCGGCCGGGTCCTCGAGGAGCTTGTCGTAGGCGAAGAAGGCGTCGAGACGCTTCTCGGTCGCCCGCTTGCCGCCCATCAGGGACACCAGTCCGGCCGGGTCCTGGGGCACCAGCCACTGGTACTGGTGCTGTCTCTTATACACATC
>KL568522.1:91659-94872 GCA_000715605.1 Streptomyces speibonae
CCAGCCACTGGTACTGGTGGGCGCCGCCCTCATGGAACTGGTGGCCCGCCTCGACGGGGTCGTAGGGCGTCACCCAGGTGCCGTCGGTCGTGCGCGGCCGGAACTGCTGGATCGAGGAGTCCCACAGGTTCCGGTACCACTGGCCGCGGGCCGCGAACATCCGGGCGTCCGCGCGGTGCCCCAGCCCCTTGGCCATCAGGGCCAGCGACGCGTCCGCCGCCGCGTACTCGAGGGTCGCCGAGGCGGGGTGCCGGCAGTCGTTGTCGCCGCCCTTGTCCGGACAGTCCTCGCCCGGCTCCAGCCCGCTGGGTATGTAGCCGCGCTCCTGGTAATCGGCGATGCCCGCACGCCCGTTGTAGGGGGAGTCGTCCGGCGGCGTACGCGTGGCGTTCTTCTTCAGGAGCGCGTACGCCTCCTGCTCGTGGCCCGCGAGCAGGCCCTTGGCCCAGGCGTCGACCAGGAACGGAGTCACCGGGTCGCCGGTCATGATGTTGGTCTCGCTGTTGGCGAGCGACCAGCGCGGCAGCCAGCCGCCGTCCCGCCCGATCGCGACGACCGACAGCGCGACGTCGCGGGCGACCTTCGGCTCCAGGACCTGGAGCAGCTGGTTCTGCGGCCGGTGGGTGTCCCACAGCGACAGGTTCTGGTACGGCGTGAACCCGGACGCGGTGTGGGTCCTGCCGTCGAAGCCCGCGTACCGGCCGTCGACGTCCCCGGCGAGGTTCGGGTGCAGGTGCGCGTGGTACAGGGCCGTGTAGAAGGCGCGCTGCCGCTCGGCAGAACCGCCGCCGATCCTGACGGCGGACAGCTGCCGCTCCCAACTCGCCTTCAGCGCCGCGCGCGTGGCGTCGAAGTCGTAGGAGTCCTCCGTCTCCGCCTCGAGGTTCTTCCGCGCGCCTTCGATTCCGGTGTAGGAGAGTCCCACCTTGACGACGACGTCGCGGTCGGACTCCGCGTCGAAGGTCACCCAGGCGCCGTTGCCGCCCTCGCCGGCGGCGTCCCGCTCACCGGGGGAGGGGGTGTCGCCGCGCCAGGTGCCGTGCTCGGTGAAGGGCCGGTCGAAGGTCGCGGTGAAGTAGACGGTGTGCCGGTCCTTGCCCGCGCAGAAGTTGCCCGCCTCGACCCGGCCCTCGACCGTCCGGTCGCCGACGACGTGCACCTCCGAGTCGTACACCCGCTGGTTGGCCTTGCCCGTGTTGAACAGGACGTTGGCCCGGTCGGTGGCGGGGAAGGTGTAGCGCTGCCAGCCCGTGCGGGGGGTCGCGGTCAGCTCGGCGTCGATGTCGTACGTCTTCAACCCGACGCGGTAGTAACCCGGTTCGGCCTTCTCGTCGTCATGCGAGTAGGTGGAGCGGTAGTCGTCGGGGTCGACGCTCTCGACGGCTCCGGTCGTCGGCATGAGCGGCAGTTCGCCCATCACGGAGCAGCCGACGCCGGAGAGATGGGTCTGGCTGAATCCGTGGATCCTGTCCTGCTCGTAGTCGTAGCCTCCCTGGCCGCCGGTGTCCGGGCTGACCTGGACCATGCCGAAGGGAGCGCTCGCGCCGGGGAAGGTGTTGCCGAAGTTCTGCGTGCCGATGAACGGGTTCACCAGCGAGGTGAGTTCGGGAGCGGCCGCGGGAGCCTGGGCGACGGCCGGCACCGGGGCCAGCGCGCCGCCGGCCACGACCAGGGCGGCGAGGAGGGTCGACGCGCGGTTGCGCCATCGATGGAGGGGTCTGTGCATGGAGGCGGTCTCCTGTTCCTCACCCGTCATGCGCTGTGCGGGTGATCTGCGGGCGAAGAGTCCAACGGCACCTGGCTGGATGGAAGGGAACTGGATCACGCGCGTGACATCGTTGTCAATACTCGGGGCGGCAGTTGTCACGGGCGGTGCGCAACGCCCCTGTTAGGGTGCGCGCGTGACTTCGATCAGGCAGGTCCAGGTGACCTTCGACTGCGCGGAACCCGAGCGCCTCGCCCGCTTCTGGTGCGAGGTGCTCGGCTATGTGGTGGCTCCGCCGCCGGCGGGCTTCGCCACCTGGGAGGAGTTCGACCGCTCCCGGCCCCCCGAGGACCGGGGAGCGTGGTTCGCGTGCGCGGACCCGACGGGCGTGGGGCCGCGGCTGTTCTTCCAGCGCGTCCCGGAGGGCAAGGTCGTCAAGAACCGGGTGCACCTCGACGTGCGGGTCGGCACCGGGCTCCTGGGCGAGGAGCGGCTGGCCGCGCTCGAGGCCGAGTGCGCGCGCCTGGTCCCGCTCGGCGCCGTCCGCGTACGGCTGCTGTACGACGGCGGCGACGACGCGTGCATCGTGATGCAGGACATCGAGGGCAACGAGTTCTGCCTCGACTGACCCGCGACGCGCGCACGGCCCCCTGCGGTGCGGCTCAGTCGTGGGAGTGAGGGTCGAAGCCCTCCGGTGCCCGGTCCAGGAAGGCGGTGACGGTGTCGATGCGGCCGTCGCGGTCGAAGGCGAGGACATCGGTTCCGGTGGCGAACTCCTCACCGCGGACGTCGAGCCGCCATCGCAGCCGGGCGTGGCCGTGGTGGATCTCCGGCTCCCGCCGCGCCCGGAACGCGACGGTCTCCATGTGCCGCAGGAACTGCTCCCGGAAGTCGATCAGCGCCTGCCGTCCGGTGAGGACACCGACCGGAGCGCAGTAACGGACCTCCTCCGTGAACACGCCGGTCGCCAGGTCGTCGCTTCCTCCGTCGGCGGCCGGGGTGTTCCAGAACCGCAGATACCGGTCGAGGCTCTCCCGGTACGGCGCGGTGGCCGGTTCGCTGGTGCTGGCCATGGCGGGCTCCTTCTCTCTGCGTCGTCGGTCACTGAGCGGGGCCCTGCGAGGTGGGCGCGGTCCCTGTCCCCGACTGTGCGGCGCGGCACGGCACGGTGTCGATGACCTCCGAGGTCATTGCCGGGCGCACCTGAGGTGGGCCACGCTCGGAGCATGGTCACCTCGGAACCGGTCGGACTGCTCGTACGGCGCTGGCGGCAGCGCCGCAACCGGTCACAGTTGGACGTGGCACTCGCGGCGAACCTGTCCACCCGGCACCTGAGCTGCATCGAGACCGGACGTGCCACCCCGAGCCGGAACATGATCGAACGGCTCTGCGACGAACTCGACGTGCCGCTGCGGGAGCGCAACGCCCTCCACCTGGCGGCGGGCTTCGCGCCGGCCCATCCCGAGCGGCCGCTCGCGGACCTCGGCGCGGCCCGGACCGCCGTGGAG
>KL568522.1:95013-95690 GCA_000715605.1 Streptomyces speibonae
ATGTGTATAAGAGACAGCCTCGGCGCGGCCCGGACCGCCGTGGAGGCCGTACTCGCCGGCCACGAGCCCAGCCCGGCGCTCGCGGTCAACGTGCGCTGGGAGCTGCTGGCCGCCAACCGGGCGGCGACGGCGTTCTTCGCCGGCCTCCCCGCCACGCTCCTCACCCCGCCGGTGAACGTCCTGCGCGCCACACTGCATCCGGAGGGACTGGCCCCGCGGATCCGCAACCTCACCCAGTGGCGCGCGCACGTGCTGCGCCGACTGCGCCGTCAGCTCGCCCGGACCGCGGCCGAAGGTCTCGCGGAGCTGCTGGCGGACCTCGAGTCCTACCCCGCCCCCTCCGCTCTCCCGGAGGAGGAGAGTCAGGACGACCTCGCCGTCCCCTTGCTCCTGACCTCCGACCAGGGCGACCTCGCGTTCCTCTACACGACCACCGTCTTCGGCTCGCCGAGGGACGTCACCCTGGACGAGATCGCCGTGGAGACCTTCTTCCCCGCCGACGACACGACGGCCGGTGTGCTCGAGTCCATGGCACCGGTGCGGAGGAGGGCGAGGTCGCTCTGAGGTACCCGCCCTCCTCGGCACTCACGCCGTGGCGGGGGTGCCGGTCTGCCCCTGTCCCGCTGCCATGGCTGCCCTTTCGTTCACGGCGACCGCCCTCGCCACCAGGTCCGGAT
>KL568522.1:95885-99692 GCA_000715605.1 Streptomyces speibonae
GGATCGGCCAGCCGCTCGGGGTGGCGCAGCATGCGGGCGACTTCGTTGAACGCGAGGGCGACGTCCCCGTCGTGGAGCGCGGCCAGCGTGATCTGCTCCATGGCCCATCGCTGCCGCCGGAGGTCCTCCGGCACCTCGGTGCCGTTCTGCGCGTCGAGGCGGGCGCTGTCACCCCCGGCGGAGACGGCCCACGCGGCGTCCACGACCGTCTGCTGGAGACGGAAGAACTCCCGGGCGGCCGTGCCGAGATCGGGGCCGGAGCCGAGATAGGAGGCCAGGCAGGAGGCGTGCAGCACGGCGGAGGTCATGCCCTGGCCGTAGACGGGGTTGAACGATGCCACGGCGTCCCCCACGGCGACCAGGCGTGCGGGGAAGCGGCTCACCTCGGCGAAGTGGCGCCGCCGGCTCTCGGCCTGGTGGTAGGTCACCACGTCCCCCACCACGGCGCCGGCGGTGGCCTTGGCGAAGACGGGGGGCAGCTTGTCGCACGCCGCACGGAACTCGGCGACGGTCCGGCCTGGCCGGTTGTCGTCGTACCCGATCAGCGTCACGATCCACCGCATGCCCTCGATCGCCTGCGCCGCCGCGACGGATACGCCGTCCGAGGGGTACTGCGGCGTGAAGAGCGCCTGACCGAGGGTCTTCTCCAGGTCGGCGGCGTCCTCCGGCCGCTCGAACAGGGCCGTCGCATAGTTGAGCGGGGCCCGCAGCCGTTCGAGCCCCGGCCGGTCGTAACCGCTCTCCTCGAGCCAGGCCGACAGTCTGCTGGAGCGTCCCATGGCGTCCACGACGAAATCCGCGTCCAGTGTCTCCGTGTCACCGTCGCCCTCGTCACCGCCGAGGTAGCGGACGGCGCTCACGGCGTCGTCGTGGTACCGCAGTCCGGTGGCCCGGCCGCGGAGAACGGTCACGTTGGGCAGGGACGTGACGCGTTCGCGGAGCAGGGACTCCAGCAGGGGGCGCCCGATCGAGAGCATGTGGCGGCCCGAGCCGTCCAGCGCCTGAGGTGCGCCGTTGAGGTAGGCGAACCCCTCGGCCGACGGCAGGGTCGCGCCGTGGTTCCGGGCTTCCGCCGTGATCCCCGGGAACCACCTCTCCGCCCACGCGTGGCCTGCCGGGAGGAGCACGTGGAGGTGCTGGTCCTGGGGTACTCCGGGACGCGGCGCGTGCCGCGCGGAGATGTCGTCGGGCTCGATGACGACGACCCGGTGTGCGCGGTCGGACAGCACACGCGCCGCCAGAAGCCCCGCGACGCTGCCGCCGAGCACACATGCCGTGTCGAACAACACGGGTACGTCACCGGGCGGAGCGGCGTCAACAAGCTGCTCAAAAAGGGAGACCACGGACTCGGTCATAGGGCCTGCCCCCGCCCGAAGCGGTACGGGATGCGCATGCTCACGGACAACCTCCAAGGACTGAACGCGCTGACTCCGCACGTTCGGCACGGCTCAGGAATCGGTTGCGATCCTAACTTCGGTCGCTGTGCCGACCTCGGCGTCGCACGGGTCGACTCCGTTGCCCGACAGGGCAGTTGTGAAGGGGGTGCGCTCACCGCGTGCAGGTGGAGACCGGGCCGGGGGTGGAGGAAGCCGAGCGCCCCGGCCCGGTCGTCGAGGGGACCGGGTGGTCCGTTCAGCCGCGGCTTACCGCGGTCGGCCGGAGGTGGACCGGCCCGGCGCGCAGGGAGAGCCGTTCGCCTCCGCCCCCGTGCCGGGCCGCGATGATCTCCGCGGCGATCGAGACGGCCGTCTCCCCGGGGGAGCGGCCGCCCAGGTCCAGACCGACCGGCGAGGACAGCCGGGCCAGGGCCCGCGCGGACACGCCCGCCCCGGCGAGCGCGCGGGCGCGGCGCTCGTGCGTACGGCGCGAGCCCAGAGCCCCCACGAACGCGACATCGAGTCCCAACGCCCGCTCCAGCAGGGGGATGTCGAACTTGGGATCGTGGGTGAAGGACACGACCACGGTCCGTGCGTCGACCCGTCCCCGCGCCACCTCCCCGGCCAGGTACTCGTCCGGTCGCGCCACGACGACCTCGTCGGCGTCCGGCAGCCGGTCCGCGGTGGTGAACAGCGGCCGTGCGTCGCAGACGGTCACCTCGTAGCCCAGGGTGCGGCCGACCGAGGCGAGGGCCGCGGCGAAGTCACCGGCCCCGAACAACAGCATCCGGGGCGGCGGTGACAAGGAGCGCACGAAGACGCTGAGGTCCTCGGACGCGTAGTGGAGCAGCCCGCTGTCGCCGGTGCGCAACAGCGCGCGTGCGTCGTCCAGGACACCGGCCGGCAGGCCCGGCGGGCACGGGCCGTCGTCACGGCCGTCGGCGTGGATCACCGCATGCCTGCCCGCCGGCGGGGACCCGCGGTGTTCCAGCACCGTGACGACGGCGACGGGGACACCGGCCCGCACCGACTCCATCACCTCGCCCAGACCGGGGAAGGTGTCCCGGTCGACGGGCTCGACGTACACCTCCAGGGTGCCGCCGCAGGTCAGGCCCACGGCGAAGGCGTCGTCGTCACTGATGCCGTACGTCGCCCGCTGCGGCGTGCCGTCCAGCACCGACTCCCGGGCCCGTTCGAGGACGTCGCCCTCCACACAGCCGCCCGACACCGACCCCACCACCTGGCCCGCCGGCGTGAGCAGCATGGACGACCCGATCGGCCGCGGAGCCGATCCGAAGGTGTCCACGACGGTGGCCAGCGCGGAGGTCCGCCCGGACGACCAGGCGTCGTACAGGGTGTCCCAGAGGGCGTGGCGGCCGGTCACAGCAGCTTGTCCTGCGTGAGGGGCAGGTCGCGTACGCGCTTGCCCGTGGCGTGGAACACGGCGTTGGCGATGGCGGCGGTGACCCCGGTCATCGGTGTCTCGCCGAAGCCGCGGGCGCCCAGGGCGTCACTGGCCGGGTCGGGCCGGTCGATGAACTGCACCTCGATGTCGGGGACATCGGCGTTGACGGGGATCAGATAGCCGGACAGGTTCGGGTTGACGATCCGGGCCGTGGCGGGGTCGACGAGGGTGTGCTCGAAGAGGGTGAATCCGATGCCCCAGATGATGCCCCCGAGGACCTGGCTGCGCGCCGTCTTGCGGTTGAGGACGGTGCCCGGGTCGTAGCAGCCCACCACACGGCTCACCCGGATCCGGCCGAGCAGCGGGTCGACGCGCACCTCCACGAAGACCGCTCCGGTCGAGTAGCCGAGCGGGGTGTCGACGGGTTCGACCTCGAAGTGCAGGGGCTTGCCGCCGTGCCCGATCACCGACCGGTAGCTGACCCGGGTCCTGCGGTCGGCGGTGTCGAAGAGATGGCCGTCCCCGGTGTCCACCCGGTCGGCGGGGACACCGCGCAGCGGCGAGCCGGGCTGGGACACGGCCATCTCGATGACGGCCTTGCGGGCGGCGCTGCACACGCGGTTGACGGCGGTGCCGACACCGGGGGCCGTCGTGGAGGCACCCGAGGCGTAACTCAGGGGGAAGGCGCTGTCCCCGAGTTCGAACGTCACGTCGTCGACGGGGATCCCGAGCACCTCGCCGGCGATCTGCGTCATGATGGTGTACGTGCCGGTGCCGATGTCGTGGGTGCCCACCTGGATGTGCGCCCTGCCGCGCACGTCGAGCGTCATACGGGCGCCGGAACCCGGCCGGCCGCCGGCGGTGTGGGCGGAGGTGGCCATGCCCCAGCCGATCAGTTCGCCGCCGTCGCGCATGGAACCGGGGCGCGGGTTGCGCCGGGACCAGCCGAACTTCGCCGCGGCACGGTCGTAGCACTCCCGCAGGTAGTTGCTGCCCCACTCCTCGCCGTCCGCCATGTTGCGGCTG
>KL568522.1:99908-101189 GCA_000715605.1 Streptomyces speibonae
CCACTCCTCGCCGTCCGCCATGTTGCGGCTGCTCCAGTTGCGCTTGCGCAGCTCGACCGGGTCGAGCTTCAGGGCGTGCGCGAGTTCGTCCAGCGCCGCTTCCTGGGCGTGGCTGGAGCACGCCTCCGGGGACCGGATGAAGCTCTGGGTGGGCAGGTCCAGGCGTACGGTGCGCTGCACGTTGGACAGATGGGGGATGTCGTACAGCATGCGGATCGGCTCGCTGCTGTTGAACAGGGCGACGTCGCCCCGGGTGACCTGCTGGGTGCTCACATGGTCGAGCGCGGTGATCCGGCCGTCGCGGGTGGCACCGATGCTGATCTTCTGATGCGTCTGCGCGCGGTGCCCGTTGGAGGTGTACATGTGCGCCCGGGACAGCACGAGCTTGACCGGCCTGCCCACGGCACGGGCGGCGGCGCAGGCCAGGACGGTGTGCGCCCAGACCGGTCCCTTCGAGCCGAACCCGCCGCCGAGGTAGCGCGAGATCACCCGGACGTCCTCGAGCGGTACGTCCAGCGCCTCGCTGACGACGTGCTGGGTGTTGCCCAGGGCCTGTGTGGTCTCGTACACCGTCACCTTCGACCCCTGCCACACGGCGGTGGTGGCGTGGGGTTCGATCGGGTTGTGGTGGTGCATGGGGATCGTGTACTCGGCCTCGACGCGGACGTCGGCCTGCGCCATGCCCTGGGCGACGTCGCCCCGCTCGAAGGTGTTGGGGCCGTCCGGTCCGCTGGGCTCCACGAACGGCTCACCCATCGCCAGCTCGCCCAGCGGGCGGCCGGTTTCCTCGTACTCGACCTCGACCAGCTCGGCGGCCCGCTGCGCCTGCTCCAGCGTCTGCGCGACGACGAAGGCGACCGGCTGGCCGGCGTGGTGGATCTCGGGCGACTGGATGGGGATGAAGGGCTTGAAGAACGGCCGGTAGGTGGGCTGCTTCAGCCGCGGCATGGTCTCGTGGGTGTAGACGGCGACGACTCCGCGGGCGGCCTCGGCGGCGCGGGTGTCGATCCGGGTGACGCGCCCGCGGGCGATGGTGCTCATCGCCATGTACCCGTGCAGCAGCCGGGGGACACGGACGTCCGCGGTGTACTCGGCCGCACCGGTCACCTTCAGCCGGGACTCCACGCGGGAGAGCGGCCGGCCGACGACGTCGGTGTTCATCGGGAACCTCCGGTGTAGCGGCCGAGCACGTCCTGGAGTGCGCGCTGCACCAGCTCGACCTTGAACTCGTTGTCCTCGCGGGGCTGGGCGTCCTTGACCCTGTCTCTTATACACATCTCT
>KL568522.1:101413-101776 GCA_000715605.1 Streptomyces speibonae
GTCCTCGGCCTCGGCGGAGCGCCAGGGGCGGGTGGCGATGCCGCCGAAGGCCAGGCGTGCCTCTTCGACGACCCGGCCGCGCGTGCGCAGCACGGCGGCGACGGACACGACGGCGAACTCGAACGTGGCACGGTCGCGCAGTTTCAGATAGCGCTGGTGGCTTCCGGCCGGGGGCAGCGGGACCTCGACCGCGGTGATCAGCTCACCGTGCCGCAGGGCGTTGTCGATGTGGGGCGTGTCGCCGGGCTCCCGGTAGAAGTCGGCGAGGGAGACGGTGCGGGCGCCGTCCGGCCCGAGCGTGTGCACGGTGGCGTCCAGGGCGCGCAGGGACACCGCGAGATCGGAGGGGTGGACGGCGATGCA
>KL568522.1:102004-108985 GCA_000715605.1 Streptomyces speibonae
CGGCACAACCCGAGCCCGGCTCGCGCTTGTTGCAGGCGAAGTCCGTGCCCCGGAAGTACCAGCAGCGGGTGCGCTGGAGCAGATTGCCGCCGATCGTCGCCATCGTGCGCACCTGCGGCGAGGCGCTGGCGAGCAACGCCTGGGAGAGCACCGGCAGCCGCTTGCGGACCACCGGGTGCAGGGCGACGTCGGCCATCCGGGCCATGGCGCCGATGCGCAGCCGCCCGCGCGACTCCTCGATGCCGGCCAGGGGGAGACGGCTGACGTCGACCACCAGGGAGTGGTCCTCGGCGCCGTCCTTCATCAGGTTCAGCAGGTCCGTGCCACCGGCGACGAACGTCGCGTCCGCGTCGCGGGCGACCAGGCGCACGGCCTCGGCCGCGCCCTCCGGGCGGACGTAGGAGAAGTCCCTCATCGCCGCACCGCCTTGGCGGCGTCGGCGACCGCGTCGACGATGTTCGGGTAACAGCTGCAACGGCACAGGTTGCCGCTCATCCACTCGCGGATCTCGTCCTCCGAACCGGTGTGGCCCTCCTCGATGCAGGCCACCGCCGACATGATCTGCCCCGGCGTGCAGATGCCGCACTGGAAGGCGTCGCGCCGGATGAACGCCTCCTGCACCGGGTGCAGCCGCTCCCCGCGGGCCAGTCCCTCGACGGTGGTGATGGAGCGGCCTTCCTGCATCACGGCCAGCGTCAGGCACGACTTGATGCGCTGCCCGTCGACGAGCACGGTGCAGGCGCCGCACTCACCCCGGTCGCAGCCCTTCTTGGCGCCGGTGAGCCCGGCCCGCTCGCGCAGCGCGTCGAGCAGGGTGACCCGGGCCTCGACTCCCTCCAGGCGGTGCCGTTTTCCGTTGACTTCCAGCGTGAGGTCGGTGACCGGCTCGGGCCGTGCCGCCTGCTGGACCTGATGGGGTGCGGTCGCGGGCCGCGGACTGTCCGGGAGCGGGGCCATCACGGCAGCTGCTGCGGCACCCCCCGATTTCAGGACGTTGCGCCTGCTGTGCTCGGGCATGGGCGAGCGACTCCTCGTCTAAGGTTTCGGTGGGATGGGATTGAGCCTGGGCCTCGGCGGGGCATTCGTCCAACGCCAAATCGGAATGCTCATCATGCGCTCGGCGCATGATGGTGCCCTGTATGTGCACGACACATGCGTTACCTGCATGCAGGCGTTACGGTGGGCCTGTGACACTCCTGCGGAATGTCGACCTCAACCTTCTCGAAGCGCTGGCGGTGCTCCTCGAGGAGAGGCATGTGACGCGCGCCGCCGACCGCTACCACCTGAGCCAGTCGGCCATGAGCCGCGTGCTGCAACGCCTCAGGGAGACCTTCGGCGACGAACTCCTGGTGCGCACGCCCAACGGGTACGAGCCGACCCGGCGCGGCCGGCAGATCCAGTCGGAACTCGCCGTCATCCTGCCGCGCCTGGAGATGCTGCTGCGCGGTGAGGTCTTCGACCCGGCGAAGGCGACCGGCAACCTGCGCATCCACTGCACCGACTACGCCACCTCGGTGCTCGGCCCCGGGCTGCTGCCCCGCCTGGTCCGCGAGGCACCGGGCATCTCCTTCAGCGTCTCCCCGCTGACCGACCAGTCCTTCACCGACGTCGAACAGGGCCGCGCGGACCTGGTCATCGCCGGTGTCATCGCACCGCCCTCGCTGCGCTGGCAGACGCTCTTCGAGGAGGAGTTCGTCTGCCTCCTGGCGCGGGAACACCCGTGCACCGCGGAGCGGTTGAGCATCGGGGACTTCCTCGCCCATCCGCACGTGGTCATCACCGTCCTCGCCGACAGCCAGACCATGGTCGAACGCCGGCTGGACGAGCACGGGCTGCGCCGCCCCACCGGCCTGCGGGTGCCCTACTTCTCCGCCGCGGCCGCCGCCCTCCCCGGCACGGAGCTCATCGCCGCCCTCCCGCGCCGCGGCGCACTGCCCTACGCCGACCACCCCGACTACCGCATCGCCGAGGCCCCCGAGGAACTTCCGCCCTTCCCCTACGGCATGGCCTGGCACCCCCGTGTCGACGACGACCCGGCCCACCGCTGGCTGCGCCAGGCCGTACGCGACGCCACCGAACAGGTAACCGGCCAGCAAGCGGACCCCACCTCCGATCCCTCCCGCCCCGCCCCACCCACGGTCACCATCGAGCACGAGCACACCTGAACCGTTCCACCGCCCGGTCCGGGAGCCAGGGGGCGCAGCCCCCAGCACGCTCCCGGCCGACCCGCCCGGCCCTGGAGCACAGCCCTCTGGCGGGGGTGGGGAGGGGGCGAGCACACCTACGCGTGCCCGGGCTCGCGCCCTGCGCGGGCCCGGAGGGGGTCTGGGGGCGCGGCCCCCGGGGTTGGGACGGAAGGGGCGGCGGGGGCGAAGAACCCCGCGTGTGCCCAGCCCCCGGCCCCGACCAGTCGCCCGCCCCCGTTCAGCCCCCGGCCGCCGGCAGCGTCACCCGCACCCGCAGACCGCCGGAGGCATTCGCCTCCGCGTCGACCGTGCCGCGATGCGCCTGCACCACGGACCGCACGATCGCGAGCCCGAGGCCATGGCCGCGGTCACTGGCGATGCGGGGCCTGGCCCGGAAGAAGGGCTCGAAGAGATGGTCCACGGTGTCCGGATCCACCCCCGGACCCGTGTTGTCCACCTCCAGCACCACCGCCCCCGCGACCCCCTCGGTGCGTACCCGCACATGCACCCACCCCTCCGGAACGTTGTGCACGCACGCGTTGTCCAACAGGTTCGCGACGACCCGGCGCATCAGCGCCTCGTTGCCGGCCACCTCGAACCCCGCCCCCCGCCGGTCCGGCAGGTCCGCGGTGATCTCGCCCCCGGACGCCGGTGCGCCCGCCCGCGCCTCCTCCACCGCCTCCGCGGTCACACCGGCGAGATCGACAGGCTCGGCGTCGTACCGGACCTGACCCGCGGCGGCCAGTTGCAACAGCTCGTTGACGATCGTGATGTTGCGCTCGTTCGTCTGCACCAGCATCGGAACCAGCTCCGCGAACTCCTCCCCGTCGGGATCGGCCGCCGCGACCTGGAGGATGGCCCGGTTCGTGGCGAGCGGGGTGAGGAGTTCGTGGGAGGCGTTGGCGGCGAACCGCTGGTGCGCCTCGAAGGACTCCTGAAGACGGTGCAACGTCGTGTCGAAGGTGTCGGCGAGTTGCCTCAACTCGTCGCGCGGACCGGTGGCGTTGATGCGGTACGCCAGATCGCCCTCACCCGCCTTGGCCGCCGCCTTGCCGATGTCCGCGAGGGGAGCGAGCAGCCTGCGCGCCAGGTGCCGGCCCACGCCGAGCCCGACGAGCATCACGAGGGTGACGCCGCCGACGGACACGGCGAGCACCGTGTGCCAGACGTCCTCCTTGTCGCGGATGAGCCCCGCGACGTCCACCGCCTCGGACTCCCGCGTCGGTTCGCCCGCGACCGGCGGTTCGGGCTGCACCGGCTGCCCTCTGACGGGCCCGTCAGGCGGGGCGGTGGGCAGGGCGTACGGCGCGGTGAAGTCGTACGTCGGCAGGTACCTGATGCCGACGTAGATGATCGTGACCATCAGGGCCGAGCACAGGGCCAGCGCCCCGCCGAAGCCGAGGAAGAGACGCCCTTGGATGCTCAGGGTCCGGGGCCTGCCGCCGGGGCGCCGCCGACGGTGGATCAACGGGTCCCCAGGTAGTAACCGGCGCTGATCGCGGTGTGCACCAGCTGAGGGTGGCCGAGCTTCTTGCGCAGGGTGTGCACGACCAGACGCACCGCGTTGGTGAGCGGGTCGGCGTGGGCGTCCCACGCCTTGTCCAGGAGGTACTCGACGCTGACCACTCCGCCGTCCGCCCGCATCAGCAGTTCCAGAACCGCCAGTTCCTTGGGGGTGAGGCGGATCGGCGCACCGGAGCGGGTGACGGTCCGGCGGTGGGTGTCGAAGCGGAGGTCGGCGTAGGTGAGTACGGGAGGGTGGGCCGTCGGACTGCGGCGGTACAACGCCCGGAGCCGGGCGACGAGTTCGGGGAAGTCGAAGGGCTTCGCCAGATAGTCGTCGGCGCCGAGCCCGAGTCCTTCGACCTTGTCACCGAGGCGGCCCGCCGCGGTGAGCATCAGAATGCGGCAGTCCAGCCCCATCGAGACCATCCGGCGGCACACCTCGTCACCGTGCACCCCGGGCAGATCACGGTCGAGGACCACCGCGTCGTAGTCGTAGACGGTGACCCGCTCCAGGGCGGCGTCGCCGTCGTGCACGACATCGACCGCGATCGCCTCCCTGCGCAGCCCGATGTCGAGGATGCGTGCCATGAACTCCTCGTCCTCGACCACCAGAACACGCATTGCCCCGCACCCCTTGCCCATTCGAATCTGAGAATTCAATGAGGAAGTCGGCAGCCCCCGCGTCGACTTTCCCTGCCATTGTCCGCTTGTTCTCGATCACATTTATCACGGGTGAGATGTGAACCGTGTATGAGAGGACGGGAAGGGGCGGCCGGCGTCAAACGCGGTCGACAACAGGTGCTGCCTAACGTCGGCGTCATGAATCTCTTCAAACGGGCGTGGTGGCGGCTGACCGGCCACCTCGGGAAGACGCTGATGCTGATCGGCCTCTTCTTCGTCATCTGCACCCTGGTGCTGTCCGGCTTCCTGATCCGGTCCGCCGCGGCCCGCGCCGCCGACGATGCCAAGCAGCGCGTCGGCGCGGTGGTGACCATGCAGCTCGACCTCAACGCGCTGATCAGCTCGGGCAAGGAAGAGGCGTCAAGCGGCCCCGTCGCGGGGCGGCTCGGCGAGAACGCCGACCTGCACCGCTCCCTGGTGGACGAGATCTGCACGTCGTCCGTGGTGGCCCAGTGCAACTACACCACCGACTCGGGCGCGTTCCCCACCCGCTCCACCCGGCTGTATCAGCCGGTCCCCCCGCCCGGGGACGCCCCGGGCGCCGATCTGTTCAGTGCCGACGGGGTGCGCGATCTGAACGCGGTCGGTGAGTTCAAGGCCGGCGACTCCGCACTGATCACCGGCCGCGGCATCACCGCGGACAGCGCGAGCGACGAGATCGTCGTCGAGGAGCGCCTGGCCAAGGAGAACAAGCTGGAGGTCGGCGACAGGGTCGAGCTGAAGGTGGGTCAGATCCCCCCGCCCGGCGAGAAGCCCGACGAGACGGAGTACACCTTCGAGGTCGTCGGCATCTACCGGAACAACACCGCCGACACCGGCACCTACGTGCCGGCCCTGACCCACCCGGCCAACCAGCTCTACCTGACTCCGGACGGCGCGAGCCTCCTCCTCGGCAAGGGCAAGGGAAGCAAGGACGGCAAGGGCGGCGACGGCGTGGTCAACCAGGCCACCTTCACCCTGAAGGACCCCGCCGACCTGGAACGGCTCCGCAAGGACGCCACCGAGGCCGGGGCGGATCTGGAGATCTTCCCGCTGTCGGTCAACGACAAGCAGTACAGGACCCTGGTCGGGCCGATCAACGAGACCGCAGGCTTCGCCACCGTCACCGCGTGGCTGGTGGCCGTGGCGGGCACCGCCATCCTCGCCCTGCTCGTCGCCTCGTCACTGCGCGAACGCCGCAAGGAGCTGGGCATCCTGCTCTCCCTGGGGGAGAAGAAGCCGAGGCTGCTCGGCCAGCACCTGGTCGAGATCACCGCCTGCTCCGTCGTCGCGATCGGTCTGGCGGGCGCCTGCGGCCCGCTGCTCTCCCAGGCCGTCGGCGACCGGCTGCTGGCCGGTGAAGTCTCCTCGGCCCAGGAGGAGGCGGCCGGCCGGGGCCCCGAACGGGACCCCTCCGATCCCCTCGGGGGCATGAAGGAAGAGGAGGACGTCGACCCCATCGACTCCCTCGCCATCCGGCTCGGTCCCGCCGATATCGGCAAGGTCGGTGCCACCGGCCTCGGCATCGCCGCCCTCGCCACCCTGGTTCCCGGCAGCCGCATCCTGCGCCTCAACCCCCGTGACCTCCTCACCAAGGGAGACTGACATGTCCGAGCACCCCGCCGAGCCCCTTCTCGAACTCAGCGGGCTCACCCGCACCTACCAGAGCGGCAGCCGTCGCCGGGTCGTCCTCAAGGACGTGTCGCACCGCTTCGAAGCGGGCCGCATGTACGCCGTCGTCGGCCCGTCCGGCTCCGGCAAGACCACCCTGCTCTCCCTGGCCAGCGGCCTGGACGCACCCACCGGCGGCACCGTGCGCTTCCGCGGCCGCGACATGGCGGAGCTGGGCCGCGGCAGGTACCGCAACCGTCACGCGGCGACCGTCTTCCAGTCCCTGAACCTGCTCACCTACATGACCGCCCTCCAGAACGTCACCTCGGCCATGGAGATCACCGGCGTGAAGGGCCCCCGGCGCAGGCGACGCGCGGCCGAACTCCTCGACCTCCTGGGCATCGAGGCCGCCGACCGGAACCGGCGCACCCTCAGGCTCTCCGGCGGACAGCAGCAGCGCGTCGCCATCGCCCGCGCCCTCGCCTGCGAGGTCGACATCCTCTTCGCGGACGAACCCACCGGCGCCCTCGACCAGGTCACGGCGGCCGGGATCATCGAGGTGTTCCGGAAGCTGGCTCACGACGACGGCAAGTGCGTGATCGTGGTGACCCACTCCAAGGAGGTGGCCGACGCGAGCGACGAGGTACTGCACCTGCGACGCGGCCGGCTGGTCTCCCGCACCTGACCCGGAAAACCCGCACGGCCGTGCACCGCCTTTGAATCGCCGCACCGCGTTTATGCCGGCGTAACGCGTTTATCCTGCTGCAAAGGAGGGTTTGCTCTACTGCCCGCATGAACTTCGTCAAGCGGGCCGGGACGAGCCTGTGCGTCAGAAAATCCCGCACCGCCGCCCTCTTCGGTATTTTCGCCGTGATCTGTTCTCTGCTCCTCGGCGGATTTCTGCTGAAGGCGGCCGCCGCGCGCCAGGAGGCCGAGGCCCGGACCACGATCGGCGTCGATGTGACGCTGAGCGGCGGGCGGCTGACCCCGGCCCTGGCGCACCGGCTCGGCTCCGAGC
>KL568522.1:109127-111126 GCA_000715605.1 Streptomyces speibonae
CCCGCACGGGTTCGACCCGCTCGTCCCGTCGGTGCCGAAACCGGCCGGGAAGCGGGGCACCGCGAGGGAGGAGGGGCCGCTGGCGGTGCACGGCGTGCGGGACCTGGGCATGCTGCTGCCCTTCTCGTACGGATCGACGAAGATCACCTCCGGACGGGGGATCACCCCGGCGGACACCGGCCGCCGTGTCGCGGTGATCGAGGAACGCCTCGCCGCGCGGAACGGCCTCAGGACCGGCGACACGGTCCGGCTGCGGTCCGACGACGGTGAACGCGACGTCCCGCTCGAGGTCGTCGGCGTGTTCCGGGACCCTCGGCAGGATCCGTCCCAGTGGACGCCACCGAACGAGCTTCCCGGTAACACCCTCTACGTTCCGATGCCCGTCGCGGAGCGGCTCGGCGGTGGCGCCGGCCGTCTCGACGAAGTGGTCCTCAAAATCGGTTCGCCCGAACAGGCCGGGCAACTGCACGACGCGGCCCGGCGGTTGCTCGGCACCGAGGACTTCGGCTTCCGCGTCAACGACAAGGCGTACCGCGACCAGGTCCGTCCCATTCAGCGCGTGGGCACCTTCGCCGGCCTGATCGTTTGGGTCATCGCCCTGGCCGGCGCACTGATCCTCTGCCTCGTCGTGACGCTGCAGATCCGGGAGCGGCGGCACGAACTCGGAGTACTGCTGTCCATGGGCGAGAAGAAGTGGAAGCTCGTCTCCCAGCACGTCGTGGAGGCCGCGGCGGTGTGTCTGCCCGCGGTCGCCTGCGCCGCGGTGGCGGGACATCTTGCCGGGCCGTCCGTGGGCGATGCCCTGCTGGACCGCCCGCGGCACCACACCGTGGCGGCGGGGGTGCGCGACGCGGAGACCGCCCCTCCCACGGTGCGGGTCGAGCCGGCCGACGTGGGAAGGGTCGCCGCCCTCGGACTCGGCATCTGCCTGGTCTCCACCGTCGTCCCGGGCATCGGAATCCTCCGCCTGCACCCCCGCTCGATCCTGGCCGACGGCGACTGACCGGCCGCCGGGACCAACTCAGAAAGCCACCGTTCATGAACTTCGTCAAACGCGCAGCCCTCAGCCTGTGGGCCCGCAAGGGCCGCACACTGATCACCTTCGCCACCTTCCTGGTCATCTCCCTCATGGTGATGGCCGGTGTCCTGATCAACGCCGCGACCGCCTGGGCCGAACGGGACGCCAGACGGTCGGTGGGGGCGGAGGTCGGTCTCGACGTCGACCTGGGGGCCATGGGCGGCGTCGGACAGGCGCCGGTGATCGACCCGGCGACCGTCGAGAGGATCGGCGAGCTGCCCCAGGTCCGGAAGTACACGTACTCCCTGTGGGACCGGGTGATCCTCGAGAAGGACGCCCAACTCGTCGACGCGGGCATGGAGGAGACCATGGGACCCGGCGGCACCGCGGCCATCGGCCTCCTCGACTCCTCGCTCCTCACCGACTTCCGCAGCGGCAGGTTCACGCTCGTCTCCGGCCGGCACCTGACCGCCGCCGACCGGGACAAGAAGCGGATCCTCATCGAGGAGCGCCTGGCCAGGAAGAACCGCCTCCGGACCGGCGACACCGTAACCCTCACCGGCAACGACGAGAAGACCACGGGGAAGTTCACCGTGGCCGGCGTCTTCCGCGACCCCCGCCCGGCCACCGAGCCGGAACCCGAGCACTACGTCAGCCCCGCCAACATGATCTACGGCACCGTCGGCGGCCTCGCCGCCCTCAGCGCCCCCGGCGGCGGTGCCCCGGGCATCACCCGGGCCACCTTCCTCCTCACGGACCCCGACGACCAGCGGGAGTTCAGGGACCGGGCCGAGGCGACAGCGGGCCCAGCGCTCGACGGCTTCACGCTCGACGTCAACGACAAGGCCGTACAGCAGATGACCGGACCGCTGAAGAGCATCAGCTCCACCGCGACCTTCGCCATGTGGCTGACCGGCCTCGCGGGCGCCGCCGTGCTCGCCCTGCTCGTCAACCTCGCCGTCAAACAGCGCCGCACCGAGT
>KL568522.1:111283-112236 GCA_000715605.1 Streptomyces speibonae
CGTGCTCGCCCTGCTCGTCAACCTCGCCGTCAAACAGCGCCGCACCGAGTACGGCGTGCTGCTGTCCATGGGCGAGCGGAAGTGGAAGCTCATCACCCAGCAGGCGCTGGAGATCACCGCGATCGCCGCGCTGGCCATCGTGCTCGCGACACTCTTCACCCCCCGGCTGACGCAGACCACGGGCCAGTCGCTGCTCGGCAGGGAAGCCACCGCGGCCCAGCGGAAGATCGACGCCTGGGAGCCCCCCGCCCCCGGCAGCACCGGCATCGGCGAGGGCCTCGACCCCGACGACCGGCCGGCCGGGAACGCCGACCCCATCGACACCATCACCGTCGCACTCGAACCCGCCGACCTCGCCGCCGTCGGAGGCATCGGACTCGGCATCGGCCTGCTCGCCACCGCCATCCCGGCAGCCTCCGTCCTGCGCCTCAGCCCCCGCTCCATCCTCACGAACGGCAAGTGACCCCATGACCCACGCCACCGAACCCGCTCCCGTCCTCCGCCTCCACCGCGTCAGCCACACCTACTGGGGCGGGCGCCGCAAGACCATCGTCCTCCGGGACATCGACCACACCTTCGAACGCGGCACGTTCTACACGATCCTCGGCCCCTCCGGCAGCGGCAAGACCACCCTGCTCAGCCTCGCCAGCGGCCTCGACACCCCGACCGCCGGCACCGTCAGCTTCGAGGGCCGCGACCTCAAGGACCTGGGCCTGGGCCGCTACCGCAACAAGCACGCCGCCACGATCTTCCAGCAGTACAACCTCCTCACCTACATGACCGCCCTGCAGAACGTCGTCTGCGCCATGGAGATCACCGGCGCCAGGCCCGCCCGGGGCAGCCGCCGGGCCCACGCCCTTCAGGTGCTGGAAGACCTCGGCCTGGACAAGCCGACGGCCACCCGCGGCGTCCTGCGACTGTCCGGCGGCCAGCAGCAGCGCGTCGCCATCGCC
>KL568522.1:112466-118105 GCA_000715605.1 Streptomyces speibonae
CGGCCAGCAGCAGCGCGTCGCCATCGCCCGCGCCCTGGCCTGCGACGTCGACATCCTCTTCGCCGACGAACCCACCGGAAACCTCGACGAGGACACGGCCCAGGGCATCATCGACACCTTCCGCGGCCTCGCCCACGAACAGAACAAGTGCGTGGTGGTCGTCACCCACTCCCAGCAACTGGCCACCCAGTCCGACCGCATCCTCACCCTCCGCAAGGGCAAGCTGCACCACACGCCCCACTGAGCCCGGGAACTCGACCGGCACCGCCAACGACTACTGGTGCATCGGCAGTTCTCGGACAGGGGAGACAACACCAGTGGAACGCAGGCAGTTTCTACGCCGGACGACAGCAGCGGGCGCGGCCACCCTGGGCGCGGGGACGGTGACGGCGACAACCTTGGGAACGCAGACGGCGGGTGCCGCACCCCGGCGGCGCACCGGGCCGCTGCGCGTCGACATCGTGATGTTCGACGGAGTCGAGGAGCTGGACTGCGTCGCTCCCTACGAGGCCCTCTCCATGGCCGGGGTGCACAGCAGCCGCGGGACCGAGGTCCGCTACGTCACCACCGGGCGCCCCCGGCCGGTACGCGCCGCCTTCGGCAGCCTGATCCACGTCAAACACCGCTGGGCCCCGGAGGAAGCGGACCTGATCGTGGTGCCCGGGGGCGGCGCCTACACACGTCGCGAGGGCCCCGGCATCTGGGACGAGATCCACAGCGGCGTCCTCCCACGGGCCCTCGCCGCCGCCCCCCGCCCCGGGCTGACCATCAGCGCGGTGTGCACCGGAACGATGCTGCTGGCCGCGGCCGGCCTGACCCGGGGCCGTCCGTGCACCACGCATCACGTCGCCAAGCCGGACCTCGAGGAACAGGGCGGGCTCGTCAAGAACGCCCGCGTCGTCGACGACGGCGACCTCGTCACGGCGGGAGGCATCACCTCGGGCCTGGACCTGAGCCTGTGGCTGGTCCGCCGCGAACTCGGCGCGGACACGGCCGTGGGAATGGAGACCATGCTGGAATACGAAGCCCGCGGAACCGTCTGGCAGGCGTCCGCACCGTCGTAGCGGCCAAGGGCGGCGCCGTACCGCTTCGCGGTCATGGCGCCGGCGTTCGCCGTGGCCCGCTGCCCGTCGGGACGCGGGTGCGGGCCGAGGGCGATACGCGCCGCCACGGGAAGGTGGTCACTCGGCGTGGCCGGCAAGGTCCACGCCGAGGTGGCCTTCGCGCCCGCCACGAAGATCTGGTCGAGCCGCACCACGGGGAAACGCGACGGCCAGGTGAAACCGAAACCCTCCCCGGCCGCGGACTGGGCGGAGGCGAAGCGCCGGGTGAGCGGACGCAGCGCGCGGTCGTCGGCGGAGCCGTTGAAGTCGCCCAGGACCACCACGTCGTGGCTCCTCTCGGCCCGCACCTCCCGCATCAGCCGGCCGAGCGCCTCATCGCGTGCGCGCGTGGTGAACCCGGACGGGGTGACCCGGACCGACGGCAGGTGAACGGCGTGGACGGCCAACGGGCCTGAGGGACTCTCCACCGTGGCGCGCACGGCGCGGGTCCACGGCATGACGGGCACCACCCGCGCGTCACGCAGGGGGTGGACGCTCCAGAGGCCGACCGTGCCCGCGTAGAAGTGGTGGGGGTAGAACCCTGCCAGCGCCCGCTCGTAGGTCCGCGCCGTGTCGGGGCTCAACTCCTCCAGCGCCAGGACGTCCGCCTCGGCGGCCAGCAGGCCTCGTATCGTGCGCTCGGGGTCGGGGTTGTGCTGGTTGACGTTGTGGGTCACCAAGGTGAGGTCTCCCCCGGGTGACGACTTGTCGGCGAGCGTGCCGCCGAAGACCACGAGCCACGCGGTCACGGGAAGGACCGTCAGCAGTGCCGCCGTCCGGGAGCCGCGCAGCACCGCGACGGCGCCCCATGCCAGGACCGCGAGTGCCGTCCAGGGCATGGTGTCGACCAGGCTGCCCACCCGTCCGGGGCCGTTGGGAACGAGACGCGGGGCCAGGATGACCAGGGGCAGCAGGGCGGTGCAAACGGTCCTCAGCGCGGTCCTGCCGTGGCCGGCGGGTGTCCTCGTCATCCTCGCTCAGGCCTCCGTTGCGGAGCTGGCGAGCCGGCTGCGGAGCCCCTCGATCAATGCCCGGCTGTTGTCCAGTGCGGCCCGCATCCCCTCGGGGGCCGTCGTGTTCGCGCGCTGGTGCAGGACGGCGCCGAGCATCAGGCGGCTCCTGTCACCGACGCGCACCTCGGAGGCCCACAGCAGGTTGCCGCCCGCCGGGGTGCTCGAGCCGGTCTTGAGACCGACGACGCCCGCGGTGCCCAGCAGGCCGTTGGTGTTGTCCAGCTCACCCACGCCGGGGACCGACACCGTCCGGCTCGCCACGATGTCACGGAACACGGGGTTCCTCATCACCGCGTGGGCCAGCCTCAGTTGGTCCACCGCCGTGCTCGTCGTCGTGTCCTCGATACCGCTGGCCCCGGTGTAGGCCGTGTCGTCCATCCCCAGTTCCCCGGCGGCGCGCTGCATCTTTCGGACGAACGCCTCCTGGCTCCCCGAGTCCCAACGGGCCAGCAGACGGGCGATGTTGTTGCCGGACGGGATCAACAGCATCTCCAGCAGCTGCCGTTCGGAGTACGTGTCACCGGCCCGCACCGCGACGGTCGACTCACCACCGACGCCCACCTCGTACGCGGTCTGCCGGTCCACCTCGATCAGCGGCCCCGGCTCGCCCGGCCGCAGCGGGTGCTCGCTGAGGATGACGTGCGCGGTCATCACCTTGGTCAGGCTCGCGATCGGAACCGGCCGCCGGTCGCCCCGCACCCCCAGGGTCCCCTCGCCTCCCAGGGCCACGGCCGTCTGGCCTTCCTCCGGCCAGGGGACGGCGGCATCCGCCAGGTCCTCCGCGAGACTGCCGTCCTCGGCGGACGACGTACCGCGACCGCCCTGATCACGGACGGAGCCGGGGCCGCCCAGGGTCAGGGCCACGGCGGCGGCCAGGATCGCGAGGGTGAGCAGAACGAGTGCGGTGACCGCGGGGCGCCTGCGGTGTGTGGGGGAGAGGGGCACGGCACATGCCTCCGGGATCGGCGTGAACGACGGATACGCCGACCAGGCTGCGGTCCCGATGTGTCCGGCCCGCGGAGCCCGGGACGCCGCAGGCCCGCGATACCGCCTCCGCCGTGTATCAGGTGCGTGTCACTCACGCGGACGGGAGGCGATCCTCACCGATCACCGTGCACGAGCCCGCTAGTGGCCCGGCCCGGCCGGCGGTTGCGACGGCGGCAGGCGCAGCACCGCCACGGCGCCGCCGTCCACGGCGTCGTTGCCGAACTGCAGGGCCGCTCCGATCACCCGGGCCTGGCCCAGAGCGATCGTCAGCCCCAGCCCGTGCCCACGGCCCCGTTCCGCCGCGCCCGTGTGGAAGCGCTGCGGACCGTGCGCGAGCAGCCCGGGCGGGAACCCCGGCCCGTGATCACGCACCCGCACGTTCCGGCCCGACACGGTGACCTCCACGGGCCCGGCACCGTGCCGGTGGGCGTTGACGACGAGGTTGGAGACGATACGGTCCAGCCGGCGCGGGTCGGTCTCCACCACCGGGGCGGCGTCGGCCGTGACCGTGGCGGGCAGACCGCTCCTGGCCACCGACTCCTCGACCAGTTCGGCCAAGGGCACCTCCTGGGGCCGGGACTGTTCGGCGCCGGCGTCGAGACGGGAGATCTCCAGCAGGTCCTCGACCAGGTCGCGCAGTACGCGGACCCGGTCCCGCACCAGATCCGTCGCCTCTCCCTCGGGGAGCAGACCGGCCGAGGTGACCAGCCCCATCAGCGGAGTGCGCAGCTCGTGTGCGACGTCCGCGGTGAAGCGCTGCTCGCGGGTGATCCGTTCCCGCAGACTGTCGGCCATCGAATCGACCGTGGCCGAGATCTCGGTGATCTCGTCACCGCCCGACCGTCCCATCCCGGTCCGCGCGCCCAGGTCACCGGCAGTGATGCGGCGCGCCGTACGGGCCACCCGGCGCAGCCTCCTCGTCGGCAGTTCGGTCACCAGAGCGGTGAGCGGGACCACGACGGCGAGGGTGAGCAGGGAGTACTGCCACAGATGGCGGTCCAGGGCCCGCCTGGTGAGGTGGTCGGACGTCATGTCGACCCAGACCGCGTACACCTGCCCGTTCTCCTCGCGGGCCGCCCAGAAGCGGGGTGCCGGAGTCCTGTCCTCGTAGAACGTCGCCTCGCCGTGCCGTTCGGCCTCTTGCAGCAACGGCTCCGGTGTTTCCCCGGGGACGGCCCGCGGCGGTTCCACGCCGGAGCTCCGGGCGCTGCGGACCGCCTCGTCCAGCGCGACGACGGCCTTGCCCGCGCCTTCGTTCATCGACCGCTCGAGCGTCGACTCGTGCACCAGCAGGCCGACGGTGAGCGCCATGGCAACGCAGGCCGCGGCCACCACGCAGATGACCTTCCAGTGCATCGAGCGCAGGTTCAGCAGGGCGCGGACGATCGCCATCGCACGTGCTCCGTTCAGCGCCGCAGCTTGTAGCCGAAACCGCGGACGGTCTCGATGCGCTCGCTGCCGATCTTCTTGCGCAGCCGCTGCACACACAGATCCACCACCCGGGAATCGCCGTCCCAGCCGTAGTCCCACACGTTGCGCAGCAGCGTCCGGCGGTTCAGTACGACACCGGGGTGCGCGGCGAACTCCAGCAGCAGCCGCAGTTCGGTCGGCGCCAGGGACACGTGCACGCCGCCCCGGCGGACCTCGAGGGCCGCCGGGTCGATGGTCACATCGCCGAAGACCAGCCGGTCGCCCGTCTGCGGAGGGTCGTCGGCCCGGGCGGTCGACGCGAAGGTGGCCCGGCGCAGCAGCGAGCGGATCCGCGCGACCAGGACGGGGGTGTCGACGGGCTTGGTCACGTAGTCGTCGGCCCCCGCCTCGAGGCCGGACACCACGTCGAGGGAGTCGCCGCGTGCCGACAGCATCAGGATCGGGTCCAGGCTGGTCTCCCTGATCCGGCGGCACAGGCCGATGCCGTCCAGACCGGGCAGCATCACGTCGAGCAGCAGCAGGTCGTAGCCGCCCCGTCGGAAGCGTTCGAGTCCGGTCAGCCCGTCCTCCGCCACGTCCACCCGATAGCCGTAGCGCTCCAGGGCCATCGCCACGGACGTGCGGATCACCTCGTCGTCCTCGACGAAAAGGATCATGACAGGAGCGGAGTCAGACATGTGCATCCATGGAGCGTGGTACCGGTCGGTCTCCCATCATGCCTGTCCCGCGCACCGCTCGTGAGCCCCAAAAGCCCCCGGCACGACCGCGTCCACGCGTCCGAGCTGGTCCGATACACGGCCGATACACAACTGAGCGCCCCCCGACGCACGACCGGGCCGGTGCGCTAGGGTGCGGTACCGTGCGGGGCGGTGGAGGGCGGGGGGAGTCAGGATGAATCTCCGGGAGAGGATCGAGCAGGCCGGGGATCTGCCGCCCGGCCTGGCGGCGGTCCTGGGGATCCTCGTGATCGCCCTGCTCGTCGGAGTGGTGTGGGCCCTGCTGTGGCTGCCGGACCATACGAAGCTCAGGAGCCCTGCGGCGCGTGAGCGTGCGCGGCGCCGCAAGGAGAGCCGCAAGCGGCAGAGCAAGCTGCGTGCCCGCCGGG
>KL568522.1:118317-119347 GCA_000715605.1 Streptomyces speibonae
GCCCGCCGGGAGGCGCTGCAGCGCAAGGCGGGCCGGCGTTGAGCGTGGGCGGCGTGCGGGTCAGCCGGGCGGGCGGGTGTACTCCCAGTCCAGGTCCCAGCGCAGCACCGTGCCCACGTTGTCGCACGAGACGGCGTGGCAGCCGTCCGCGGACAGGCCCACGCTGTACACCTCGGTGGTGTTGCCGTCCAGCATGCACACCAGGTCGCCGGTGCGCGTGTCCCACAGCCGCACCGTGTGGTCCAGGCAGCCGGTCAGCAGCAGCGAGCCGTCCGGGGGCAGCGCGAGGCACGTGACCGTGTCGTCGCAGGCGTCGATCTCCCGTACGCGGCGCTCGTCCGTGTGGCAGAGCCAGACGGTGCCGGGCCTGGTGAACGGACCGTGGGCGGCGGCGACGACGCGCCCGTCCGGGGTCGCCACGGCGTGCAGGGTGTCGCCGGACAACGGCAGGCGCGCGGTGAGAAGGGTCCGCGCGGTGCTGATCTCGAGGATCTCGGTGTGTCCGCGACCGGACACCACCACCAGGGTGTCCCCGGAGACGGTGGCCACCCGGTCGAGCGGCCCGGGGAACGCGTGCAGCGGCCGCCGCGCCGAGCCGTGCCACAGCAGGCCCAGCCCCTCACTGTGGTGGGTGAGGGACAGCGGGCCGTCCGGGGGGTCCAGCCGCCAGGGAGCACCGTCGTCCGGCCGGTCCACGGTGGCGACGTGGCGGGCGGTCGTCAGGTCCCAGACCAGGCGCCTGCCCCACCCGTCCGTGGTGACGGCGTGCCGGCCGTCCGGGCAGAGCACCGTCTCCCGGACTTCCTTGCCGTTGCCTCCTTCGGCCTGCGTGACCCGGCCGGTGTGCAGATCGTGGACGGTGAGCACGCCGAGGTAGGAACCCGCGACCACATGGCGCAGATCCGGTGTGAACGCGGCCGGGCCCCGGACCAGGCGCTGGTGGGTGGCGGCGCGCCACTGTCCCGCGAAGGCGGCGCGGCGGCCCGGTGCGCCGGCCCGGCGCCACAGCGGCAGCAGCCTGGGGTGCTGC
>KL568522.1:119511-120501 GCA_000715605.1 Streptomyces speibonae
AGAGATGTGTATAAGAGACAGGGTCGGCATCCGCCCTCCTGGCGTCCGCGATGAGCTGGGAGGTGGCACCGGGCCGGGCGTAGCTCCACGGCGCCGCGGGCCCGGGCCGCAACGGCCGGACGACCCCCACCGACTCGCCCTGGAGGATGCTGAGCAGGGCGACCCGGCCGTCCGCGCTCAGCGCGGCCCCGCTCGACCGCACCTCCTCCGTCGTGGACAGGCACCGGTTGCCGTCCAGCAGCCACTGCTGCAAGCCCGACTCCGAGCCGGTGGACAGCGCGGTCCGCCCGTCGCCGTCGACCGCGACCGGGCCGGGGCCCCACGAGGCAGCGCCGCCCAGCACCCGCACCTCATCGGTCGTCAGGTCGACCAGCAGGACGGTGTCCTCCGCGGTGAGCGCCAGGGCGTGACGGCCGCCCGGGCCGAAGGCGAAACGCCGGTTGAGTCCGTACGTCGTGCTGTGCAACGCGCCGCTGCGTGTGTCCCACACGCGCAACTGCCAGCGGGTCCCGGAGAAGTGCGCCACCCGCTCCCCGCCGGCGGTGACGGTCAGCGCACCGTCGAACGCGAAGTTGCCGATGTCCTCGCCCGGTTCACTGAGGACGCGCTCGCTGTCACCGAGCAGCCGCACGGATTCGTCCGTCCCCGACACCGCCACCGTCCCGGCGTCGTCGCTCAACGCGACCGCCTCCACGGTGTGCGGCAGGTCCCAGCGCCGCAGGCAGCCGCCGTCGGCGGTGTCCCACAGCAGGACCCGGCCGCTCTCGTCGCCGGAGACCGCAAACCGCCCGTCCGCGCTCACCGCCACCGACTGCAGGGGGGCCTCGTGGCCGGTCAGCACGCGCACGGGCGTGACCGTACCGAGGTCCCACACGCGCAGCTCCCGCATCCGGTGCGAGACCACCGCCCGGTGCCCGTCGGCGCTGACGGCGAACACCGGCCGCCGCATCACGGTGCCGCGCTGCAGGACCTCGAGCGGCCGCACCGGGG
>KL568522.1:120787-123599 GCA_000715605.1 Streptomyces speibonae
GGCGAGCAGCCGCACGGCGCTGTCCCGGTCACCGCGCTCGGTGTGGACCAGGGCCAGCAGGTAGGGACCGGTCTCCCGGCCACCCGGGGCGGCGCGGACCGCCTCCAGGTCGGCGATCAGCTCCCGGTCGGTCATCGCGCCCGCCCGCCACCGCCGCAGACCGCGGTTGTACGTGGCGTGGGGATGGCGCGGCTCGGCCCGCAGCGCGCGGTCCCACAGCTCCTCGGCCTGCTCGGCATCGCCCAGGTCCAGCAGGGACAGCGCGTGGTTGGACAGGCCGTCCGCCAGGAGCCGTGCCTCGGTGGGCCGTTCACGCGGATACGGCGTACCGGTGGCGTCGGCGTAGATCTCCACCAGCTCCCCGGCGATCCGGCCGAGTCCGGCCGGGCGGTCCCCGGGGTCCGCGGCGAAACAGCGCCGCAGTATGCCGGTCAGGGCCTCGGGCAGGGCGGGAAGGACAGGATCGTCCGGATCCTCCCCGCGGGTCGCGAGGAACTGCTCGAAGACACGGCCCGCCGCCTGCCCGAAGGCGGACGGCGTTCCGCCGGCGAACATCTCCCAGACGCTCACCGCCCAGGACCACACGTCACTCGCCACGCCCAGCCGGCCGCCCCGCGCCTGCTCGGGGGAGCAGTACGCGGGAGTCATTCCGGCGAAGGTGACCGACGGGTCCGTACCGGGCCCGCCCGTGTCCGAAGACGCCGCCGGACGTGCCCGCGCCAGGCCGAAGTCCGTGACCTTGGCGGTGCCGTCGGCGGACAGCATCACGTTGGCCGGTTTGACGTCCTGGTGGACCAGCCCGCGCCGGTGCGCGTGCTCCAGCCCCCACGCGGTCTGTACGGCGATGTCGAGAAGCCTGCCGAGCGCCGCTCCGCGGCCACCGCGGTACAGCCTCCGCTCCCGGACCGCGTCGGCCAGGGTGCCGCCGTCCACCCACTCAGCGAACACCCGGGGCAGGCCGTCGATGCGCCGCACATAGACGCAGTTGACCAGATGGGGGTGGGCGCCGAGCCGGACCCACGCATCCGCCTCGCTCTCGAAACCGGCCAGGTCCGCGGGGGACGCCACCAGTTCCGGCCGGGGCGTCTTCACGGCCAGGTCGACACCCCACTCACGGTGCCGGACCCGGTGGACCAGGCCCATCCCGCCGGTACGGACGACCTCCCGCACCTCGTAGACATCGAGTACGACGTCCCCCGGGGCCCACACCGGCTAGTCCACCAGGGCGGCGTACAGGGGCGTGCCGAGCAGGACGGCGGGCCCGGCGTCCGGGGCACCGGGCACGTGCAGCAGGCGTTTCGCGACGAACTCCACCCGCTGGGCGGGGCCGGGCATGAGTTCGTTGGCCCGGTGCACGGCCCGCGCGGCCGCCGGCGTTCCCGTCCGGGCGGGCCGGTCCTCCTCGGCGGAGATCATCCCGACCAGCGCCTGGATCTGCGGGTCACGGGCGAGGCCGGCGAGCAGCGAGGGAGTCAGGGAGCGGGACGGCCCGGTCTCCGACGCCGGCGGTGCTCCCAGTACGTGATGGGAGGAACCGCCCAGCCCCACCACCGTACGGACGCTCGACCCGCCGAACCACACCAGGCTCGCGTCCGCGGGGAACGGGCCCCACCGCAGCCGCAGCACCCCGCGGAAGAACCGCTTGGGATCGTCCACCGTCCCGAGTTCCTCCTGCTCCTCGAGGAAGCGCACCAGCCGCTCGAGCCGCGGGCCGCGCTCCTCCTCCCCGGCATCCTCGACGACGCGCTTGCCGCCCACGACCTTGAGGCTGACGTTCACCTCGGTGGTGCGCTTCCGGCGGGGGGCCGGATCGATCTGCGCCAGCAGCATGTCGACCTTGCTGTCACTCACATACAGGTAGTAGCGCAACGACACCGACTGCTCCCGCCTCCCCACGGCCCTGCACGACGCGCCCATTATCGCGGCACGACCCCGGCTTGCCGACAACCGTGCGATCAGCACCCGGAGCGGCGGCGGCCCTGACGCGGGTTCAGAACCCTTGGGTGATCACCTCGGTGATGTGCGGGGACAGCGCGCGGAGGAAGTCGGGTGCGTCGAAGATGTCACCGGCGGAGGCGACACCCATCGCCCGGGTGCGGCCCGTCAGTATGCGGTCGACTGCCTCCACCGCGAGCGGTGCCGTGACGGCGTAGATGTCCCGGCCGCTCGCCACCGCACGCCGTTCCCGCGTGCCCGCACGGACGACCGCGTCGACGAGGAAGGTCTGCGCGGACCGTCCGGACGCGTCGGCCGCGACCGGTGCCGGGGTGTCGGGGGCCGCGATGTCCCGGGCCGCCTCGGCCGCCATGTAGGTGCGCACGTCGGGGATGGACAGATGGCTGGGGACGGTGACGACATCGGCCATCGTGAACTCCCCGATGACGGTCCGGGGACCCGTCGGTGCGGGGAACGGCCAGTCCAGCGTGGGCAGATCGTCCTGGTGGTACTCCAGCCGCCCGTCCCTGAACCGGACGTTGCGGCCCTCCCGACGCTCCCGGGAGACCGCGCCCGCCGCGCGCGTCCCGGCGGTGGGGTGCCACCTGCTCAGCCCGTAGGCGATGTGCGCCGAGTCGGCTGCCGTCCAGTCACCCATCGCCGTGGTGATCAGCAGGTCGCCGAGGCCGCCGAAGAAGGCCATCGCCGGAACGATCAACGCTCCGGCCTCCCGCGCCCGGTCGGCGAAGCGGGTGAAGGTGTCGGCGACCGCCTCGATCTCCGCCGCCACGTCCACATACGGGATCCCGGCCCGCAGGGCCGTCTCGATCAGCGGGGCGGCCGTCGCGGCGAAGGGCCCGGCACAGTTGATCACGGT
>KL568522.1:123794-124782 GCA_000715605.1 Streptomyces speibonae
CGCCTCGTCGAGCGCGGCGGGGTCGTCGACCGAGGCGGGGCGGGCGGCCGGCCCGGTCGCGCCGGCCGACGCCTTCAACTTGTCGGCATCGCGACCCGACAGCACCGGGAGGTACCCCCGCTTGTGCAGCTCCGCCACAACGAACCGTCCGGTGTGTCCGTACGCTCCGTACACCGCGATCCTGGTCCCCGATGTCATAGGTGCTTCCCTCGCCGTCGCTCTCGTGATCCGTTCCGCCCTGTCGCGACCATCGTGGCCGGGTGCCGCCGCCCCGTACGAGTGTCCGGAACGACATGCCCCGTACACTTCCGGACGTGGACACTGTCGCGCTGGCCGTCACGGACGGGATGCTGCACTTCGAGCTGGGCATGGCGTACGAGGTCTTCGGCTCCGCCCCGGACGGCGTGGCGGGTCCTTGGTACCGGCTCACGGTCTGCGGGCCGGGCCCGGTGCGAGCCGGCCGGTTCCTGCTCGAACCCGACCAGGGACTCGACGGGCTCGCCCGTGCCGACACCGTGATCATCCCGGGCTGGGCCGACATCGACGAGGCCCCGTCCGCCGAGCTGCTCGAGGCGGTGCGCGCGGCCCACGAGGCGGGCGCACGCCTCGTCTCCCTGTGCACCGGCGCCTTCGTGCTGGCCGCCGCCGGTCTGCTGGACGGGCTGCGCGCGACGACGCACTGGGCCCATGCGCGGGCCCTGGCCGACCGCCATCCGACGGTCGAGGTGGACCCGGACGTCCTCTACGTGGACAACGGCAGCGTGCTCACCTCCGCGGGCAAGGCCGCCGCCATGGACCTGTGCCTGCACCTCATCCGCCTCGACCGGGGCTCGGTCACCGCCAACGCCGCCGCCCGTCGCCTGGTCGTGCCACCGCACCGGGACGGCGGCCAGGCCCAGTTCATCACGGCCCCCATGCCCGCCCCGGACCGTCACCCCCTCGCCGAACTGCTGCCCTGGGCGCTCGAACGGCTCGACCAGCCGCTGAC
>KL568522.1:125052-127084 GCA_000715605.1 Streptomyces speibonae
ACGGCTCGGGCCGCGACGCCGGCGTCCGCGCGTAGACGTCCGCAGGACCACGGGCGGCGGGACTCGGCTTCTCTCGTGGCGGGTCACGGGCGCGGGGGAGAAGGTGGGAGGGAGCGCAACGGGAGGTGCGATGGGCGGTCCGGTCGTGGTGGGAGTGGACGGCTCGGCGTCGAGCCTTGCCGCGGTGCGGGCGGCCGCCTGGGAGGCGCACTGGCGCGGGACGCGGTTGCGGCTGGTGCACGCCATCGCCTGGAGCGAGCTGCACCCCCTCGGCCCGCTGTCGCTCGGCCCGACCGAGAGGGCGCTGCGCGACGTGGGCGAGCCCTTGCTGACCGAGGCGGAGGAGCGGGCGAAAGCGGCGGTCCCGGGCGTGGACGTCTCGCGCACCGTGGTGACGGGAGATCCCATGGCCGTGCTGGAGGCCCAGTCGCACGACGCGGCACTCGTGGTCGTCGGATCGCGGGGCCGGGGCGGCTTCGTCGGGCTGCTGGTGGGCTCGACGGGGGTGCACCTGTCGGCGCACGCCCGGTGCCCCGTACTCGTCGTGCGGGGCCGGGAGGAGGCCACGGGACCGGTGCTGCTGGGCGTCGACGGCTCCTCGGCGAGTGCCGGGGCGGTCGGCTTCGCCTTCGCCGAGGCGGCGCTGCGGGGCGCCGACATCGTCGCCGTGCACTGCCGGTCCGTGCGGGACGCGCCGCCGCCCGCGCCGCACGAGGAGAGCCTGCCGGCGGAGGCCGTCGCCGGCAGGCAGGAGCAGTACCCGGGCGTGCGGGTGCGGCGCGAGGTCGTCCGGGGCGGGGCCCGCGAGATGCTGATCGAGGCGAGTCGCGAGGCCCGGTTGCTGGTGGTGGGTGCCCGGGGACGCGGCGGGTTCACCGGCATGCTGCTCGGCTCGGTCAGCCAGGCCATGCTGCATCACGCGCACTGCCCCGTCGCGGTGGTCAGGGGCGCCCACGCCGGTTCCTGACGCCGGCGCCCCGGCTCAGACCAGCGCGGCGACCAGTACGGCGAAGGCCGCGACGATGACGGCGACACGGACGTAGTGATAGCGGTCCCAGCGCCGCATCTGCTCCTTCCAGTCGGCGGGCCGGTTCTCCGGGGTCCATGTCCTGCCGCGGTTGTTGATCGGGACGAGCAGCACCAGCGACATGATCACGCTGAGGACCAGCAGCGCGCCGGCGGTGACGACGAGACCGGTGCCCTGCTCGTCGCTGCCTCCGACGACGGCCCAGACCGCGACGAGGACGACCGAGGTGATGTACCAGACCGGCATCACGGCGCCGAGCATCCGGCCCCCGTGGGCGCGGCCGAGCTGGCCACTGTCCTCGGGGAGTGCGCCGAGGATGCGGTTCATGACGAAGGCGACGGAGAACTCCACCCCCACCATCACCCCGACGACCACGGTGGTGAACACCTGGAGCGTGTTGAGCATGATGATCCCCCTTCTGGAATCTAGCGCTGCTAGCAGATGAGGCAACGCTAGTACTGCTGCCGCTCGATTGTCTAGCAGTGCTAGAATCGCGTCATGTCGGTACAGGAGCGCAAGCAGCGCGAACGGGCGGAACGTGAACGCCTCATCGTGGCGACGGCACGTGAACTCGCGGAGCGGCACGGCTGGGAGGCGGTCACCACCCGCCGGCTCGCCGAGCGCATCGAATACAGCCAGCCCGTGCTCTACAGTCATTTCCGCGGCAAACGCGAGATCATCGGAGCCGTCGCCCTCGAGGGTGCCGCCGAGATGGCCGCGGCGCTGCGGGCGGCGGCCGGCGCCGCGGACGGCCCGCGCGAGCGGGTCACCGCCCTCGCCCGCACCTACCTCGACTTCGCCGAACGCAACCCGGCGGTCTACGACGCCCTGTTCCGGCTCGACGGCGGTCTGGCGTTCGCGGACGAGGCCACCCCGGAGCCGCTGAAGGAGGGCTTCGCGGCCCTGCTGGACAGCCTCGGCGAGGTCGCCGGGGACGGCGTGGACCTGGGTCTGTTCACCGAGACCTTCTGGGCGGCGCTGCACGGACTGGCCACCCTGACCCGG
>KL568522.1:127368-127657 GCA_000715605.1 Streptomyces speibonae
CTGCCGCCGGAACACACCGAGCGCAGGGTGGAACTACTGGTGGACCGCCTCACCACGGCCTGACGCGCCGCGCTCGGGGCGCACCGTGCTCGGGCGCGCCGCGGCCTCAGGCGGTGGCTTCGACCAGCCGCTTCATGCCGGGCTCGTCGGTCACGCAGCCCACCAGGCCGAGGGCCCGGGCGAGCGCCAGGTCGTGCTCGTCGTTGACGGTCCAGGCCATGACCTCGATGCCGGCCGCGGCGCACTTGTCCACGATCTGTCTCTTATACACATCTCTGAGCGGGCTGGC
>KL568522.1:127851-128893 GCA_000715605.1 Streptomyces speibonae
CTGCCGCAGGTCCACGCTGACGAGGCGGGCACCGGACTGCCGCGCACGGTCGACGAACGTGTCGCGGTGCGCGGAGGCGCCGGCGACCAGCACGGTGCGGGCCTGCGGCAGCAGGGCACGGATCTCGATCAGCGCCGACTCGTGGAAGGACAGCACGGACACGCGGCCCAGCAGGTCGCGCTCGGTCAGGACCTTGGCGAGCGACCGTGCTGCCGCCACGTCCTTGATCTCGGCCTGGATCGGCAGGGCCGGCCCGATCGCGTCCAGCACCTCCCCGAACGTGGGGATGCGCTCGCCGAGGCCGGCGTCGAGTTCCTTGAGCCGCTTCAGTTCCTGGTCCGCGATGGGGCCGGAGCCGTCCGTCGTACGGTCCAGGGTGTCGTCGTGCATGACGACGAGTTCGCCGTCCCTGCTCAGGTGCAGGTCCAGTTCGATGCCGTCCAGCCCTTCGCGTTCGGCCCGCAGGAAGGAGCGCAGCGTGTTCTCCGGCTCGGCGGCCATGACGCCGCGGTGGCCGATGGTGAAGAAAGACACTCGGTTGCCGTCCTTGAGTGGGGTGGTCCGGGGCGGCCCCCACGAGGGCCGTGCCCGTCGCTGAAGCGATCAAGCCTAACGGGCCCGTGTGTCCGCGCCGTCGGCCGATCGTGCCGATGTATGGAGTGAGTACTCACTCATTGACGGAGTGAGTACTCACTCCGTACCCTCGCTCTCATGACGGAACCCACAGCGCGACAGACGGCGAAATCCACCGCAGAACCCGTGGCAGAGCCCCAGGAGAGCCGGACCACCCGCCGCCGCGCCCCCGGCATGTCACCGGAGCAGCGCCGCGAAATGATCATCCAGACCGCGATTCCCCTGATCGCCGAGTACGGTGCCGCGGTGACGACGGCGAAGATCGCCCGCGCCGCGGGCATCGGCGAGGGAACGATCTTCCGGGTCTTCGCCGACAAGGACGAGCTGCTGCAGGCCTGCGTGGCCAAGGCGCTCTCCCCGGACGACGCGGTCCGCGAGCTGGACGCCATCGACGTGTCCCAGCCGCTGG
>KL568522.1:129117-131871 GCA_000715605.1 Streptomyces speibonae
TCCCAGCCGCTGGCCGGCCGGCTGGCGGAAGCGGCCGAGGCACTGCAGGCGCACATGGCCCGGATGGGCGCGATCATCGGCGCCCTTGGGCACCGCGGCGGCAAGCACCCCGGCACGGTGCGCGGCGCCGGCCGCCACGAGTCGACGGCCCGGATCCGCGCGGCCCTCGTGGGACTGCTGGAACCCGACGAGGCGGCCCTGCGCCGCCCGCCGGAGCAGATCGCGGCCCTCTTCTTCGGGCTGCTCTTCGCCCAGCCGCGCACGGACGACGAGCCCGACCTCACCTCACAGGAGCTGGTGGAGGTCTTCCTCCACGGGGCGCTCTCGGGAGGCGCCGCATGAGCACGCCCACACGGATCAGCACGCCCGCACGGATCAGTGCGCCCGCACGGATGAGCACGCGCACCCGGCGCCTGTGGGCCACCGCCCTGTCCGTCCTGGCCCCCGTCCTGGTGTGGCTGGTCACGGACCCCCTGCTGGGACACCGGCTCACCATCGACGACGGAACGGAGACGCTCGACCTGACCGCCGTGCCCGTGGCGGTCGTCGCGCTGTCGGCGTCGCTGGCCGGCTGGGCCCTGCTGGCGGCACTCGAACGGTTCGGTGCGCGCCACGCGCGAGTGGTCTGGACCGTGACGGCCGGCGCCGTACTGGCCGTGTCCTTTCTGCCGCTCACCGGCGACGGCATGGACGCGGGCACGCGGGTCGCCCTCGCCCTGATGCACCTGGCGGTGGCGGGGGTACTGATCCCCGGTCTGCGCGGCAGCCGCCCCGCGAGACCGGACAGCGCTCCCGCCGGGTGATCGGATCGGACCGCGGCGGTCGGGTCCGGCCGGGGGCCGGCCCGGCAGGGTGGTCGTCGAAAGGAGACCTCATGATCTCGGCACTGAACCGGCTCGTCGATCTCGTCGAGAAGCACCTCGCCGAGGAGCCCGACATCCGCAGGCTGGCCGCGGAACTCGGTACGACCGAGTACCACCTGCGCCGGATGTTCTCCTCGCTGGCGGGCATGCCGCTGTCGGAGTACGTGCGGCGGCGCCGTATGACCGTCGCCGCCGCCGACGTGGTCCGGGGCGAGGACGACCTGCTGAGCATCGCCGTCCGGCACGGATACGGATCGGCCGAGGCGTTCGGGCGCGCGTTCCGCGCCGTCCACGGCGCCGGCCCCGGTGACGTGCGCCGCGACGGAGGCCCCCTGCGTACACAGCCACAGCTCAGGTTCCACCTGACCGTCGAAGGGAGCGTCCCCATGGACACCCGCCTCATCGACCGCCCCGCGTTCCGGCTCGTCGGCCACGCGACCCGGGTTCCGCTCATCCACCAGGGCGTGAACCCGCACATCCAGCAGCACATCGCCGCGCTGCCGCACGAGGAGCATGCCCGGCTCAAGGCCCTCGGCGACACCGAACCGGCGGGTCTGCTGCAGGTGAGCGACGACGTCGACCCCGACGGTACCGAGGGGAGCGAACTGACCTACCTGCACGGGGTCGCCGTCTCCGGGGACACGCCCGCACCCGACGGCCTCGACGCCATCGAGGTGACGGCCGGCAAGTGGGCGGTCTTCCGCACCTCCGGACCGCATCCCCAGGCCCTGCAGTCGACCTGGGCCGCGACCGCGAGCGAGTGGTTCCCGTCCAACCCGTGGCGCCTGCGGCCGGGCCCTTCGATGGTCGCCGTCCTCGAACACGCGGACGACTTCACGACCGCGACGTGCGAACTCTGGCTGCCCGTGGAACCGGCGTGACACACGGCGGTCCTTGAGGGAGCCGCGCTCAGAGGAAGAGGCGCGCCAGTTCCAGCCACTTCTGCGCGTCCTCGCCCGTCGCCGTCAGATCGGTCTCGAACCAGGGACGGCGCCGCGTGACACAGAGGCAGAAGTCCATGGCACTGCCCCGCACCCGTTGGGCGGCGGCCTCGGGACCCCACGCCCAGATCTGCCCGTCGGGCGCTGTCAGCTCGACGCGGAAGGGGGCCGACGGCTCGGTCAGGCCGACGGCGGCGAAGGACAGTGCCCGTCCCAGCACCCCCAGCGAGGCCACGTGCCGCAGCCGGTCGGTCGGAGGGCGCGCCGCGCCCATGGCATCGAAGACGTCCTGCCCGTGGGCCCAGGTTTCCATCAGACGCAGGGGCACCATGAGGGCCGGGGTGATCTCCGACATGTACCACGGGGACGCGCGGTCCCACGGCGTGTCACGCAGCGCCGCGACGAGTTCCGCTCGGCCGGTCCGCCACTCGTCCAGGAGGGCCGACCGCGGTTTGGCCGCTCCCTCGGCCGCGGCCTTGTCGGCGTACCGGCTTCCTTCGGCTTCCGCGCGGACGAGTTCGGCGCCGAACACGTCCGGGGTGCGCAGGGCCTTGAGCGCGTTGGCGTCCGACCAGGCGAGGTGGGCCATCTGGTGGGCGACCGTCCACCCCGGTGCCGGTGTGGGTACGGACCAGTCATCCAGTGCCGTGACCAGGGCGTCGAGATCGTCGCCCTCGGCCACCAGCGCGTCCAGGACGCCGTCGTCCGTATCGGGGACGGCGAGGTTGTAGTTCACCATGTGCGCCATGGTGCGCTTTTCCGTGAGCGCCGGGGGAGGCGGACGTGCAGGTGGGCCCCGATGCCCGCCGGAGTCTGCCCACGCGTCTGCCCTCCGGGCACGAGGACACGCCCCGACGTGACCGACGCGGCGGGTTTTCAGTTCGCCAGTGCGGGGGCGCCCATGGCCAGCAGGGCGAGCCGGTCGGCGTCCTCGGTGCCGGGATCGGCGG
>KL568522.1:132065-134486 GCA_000715605.1 Streptomyces speibonae
CGGCGCCTCGGTGCCGGGATCGGCGGTGTAGACCATGAGGCGCAGATCGCTGCCGGCGACGCTGAGGACGTCGCAGTCGAGCGTCAGGGCGCCGACACCGGGGTGGTCGATGATCTTGCGGCCGGCCTGATGTGTGCCCGGTGGGCCCGACACCCACAGTTCGTCGAAGAGCCCGCTGCGGCGGCGCAGCTCGGCGATGAGGGAGTGCAGGTGCGTGTCGTCGGGATACCGCCCGGCCGTGCGCCGGAGGTCGGCGACCAGGGACTCCTGCAGCGATCTTCTGGATTCGGGCGTGTGACGCACGCGGTGGTGGGGGTTGAGGAAGCCGCGCCACACCGCGTTGAGGTCCTGCCCCTCCCATTCCCCCATCAGCGCCACGTAGAGCGGATTGGCCAGCAACTGGGTCCACGCCGCGTCGAAGACGGCGACGGGTGTGCCGGTGAGGCGGTCCAGCATGCGGTGCACGCTCGGCGGGATGTGTCCCGGCACCCGGCCGGGCCCCCGGTCGGCAAGTCCGGCGAGGTCGAAGAGGTGGGCACGTTCGTCCGGGGTGAGCCGCAGCGCCCGGGCCAGGGCTTCCACGATGTGCGGCGAGGGGTGCGCGGCGCGCCCCTGTTCCAGGCGGGTGATGTAGTCGGCGGAGACACCGGCCAGCTGGGACAGTTCCTCACGCCGCAGCCCCGCGGCTCGACGTCGTCCGCCCGGCGGCAGCCCGACGGCCTGCGGGGAGACACGGTCCCGCCAGTGGCGCAGAGCGGTGCCGAGTGCTGTGGTCGCCATGGCAACGAGTCTGGCACGAGCAGGTTTTCCCTGGTACCGACGGTCCTAGGAAACTGCTTGTGCTGGCTGACGACGCGCGCCGGCCCGATGCTGGAACACGTGACGGGACGGAGCCGCCCACCGGGCCGGCCGGGGCCCGTGCCCGGGGCCGGTGCCCGTGGGCCGGCGCTCCGCCGCACCGTCCCGCCTCCGCCGACCGTCGTGACGCCCGGGGCGCGCCGGCCCCTCCGCATCCGTCACGTGGTCGCGGCGCACACCACATCCGCAGACCGGCCGTGGGGGAGCCCCGCGTCCGGGTCAGCCGAAAGGAACATCACGCATGCGCAAGCTCGCTCTGGTCACCGGTGCCACCTCGGGCATCGGCAAGGCGTTCGCCGAACGTCTCGCCGCGGACGGGTACGACCTGATACTCGTCGGCCGCCGTGCGGACCGTCTGAAGGAGTTCGCCGAGAGCCACCCCGATGTGGCGGTGCGCACGGTCGCCGCCGATCTGGCCACCGGCGAGGGCGTCGACACCGTCGCCGGCCTCTGCGCCGCCGAACCGCTGACCATGCTGGTCAACAACGCGGGCGTGGCCCACTACATGCCGCTCGCCGACCTGCCGGCGGACAAGGCCCGCGAACTCCTCCATGTGAAGGTCGTCGCCCCGACCCTGCTGACCCGCGCCGCCGTCGCCGGTATGCAGGAGCGCGGCCACGGACAGATCATCAACGTGGCCGGAATGATCGCGTTCAGCGGTCCCGCCCCCGCGTCGGTGATGCCGCGCCGCGCCGTGTACGCCGGCACCCTGGCGCACCTCGTCGCCATGTCGCAGACGCTCAGCGCCGAGCTGGAGGGAACCGGAGTGCAGGTCGAGGTCCTGTGCCCGGGCGTCGTCGCCACCGAGTTCCACGAGCGTCAGGGCATGGACCTCAGCGCCGTGCCCCGCATGACGGCCGAGGACGTCGTCACCGCGGGCCTGCGGGGTCTCGACCTGGGCGAAGTGGTCTGCGCGCCCGGTGTCGAGGACCGGGGACTGCTCGACGCGGTCTTCGAGGCCGATCTGGCGGCCTTCGGCGGCCAGAGCCCCGAACTCGCCTCCCGCTACCGCGGCTGACCGCCCGGCCGCCGAGCGGGCCGGCCGGACACGGTGCGCGGGCCCGTGGCGGCACGGCCTGCCCCGCGGCCGGACGGCCGGCGCGTCATATCGCCACGCCGCGCAGCGCCTGGTCGACCAGGCGCTCGGCGAGCGACGCGTCGAGCGGCACCTTCAGCACGAGCAGCCGGTGGTAACAGGCCCCCCACAGCTGGTCGACGATGATGTCGAGGTCGGCGTCCTCGCGCAGCTGGCCCTGCCGCTGAGCGGTGCGCAGGCGTACCCGGGCGAGTTCGCGGCGGGGCAGCGAGTAGCTCTCCGACCAGGCGCGGGCGAGGTCGGGATCCATCTGGGCGGCGCCGATGAGTTCGAGCACGGGCTTGCCCGCACCCTCGTCCGTCAGATAGCGGATGAACGAACCGAGCTGGGTGATCAGATCCGCGCGCAGATCGCCGGTGTCGGGAAAGCCCAGCACCGGGCTGCTCGTCGCGAAGTAGGCCTCGGCGGCGAGAGCACCCGGCGAGGGCCACCACTTGTAGAGGGTCATCTTGCTCGATCCGGCCTCC
>KL568522.1:134649-136648 GCA_000715605.1 Streptomyces speibonae
CCGGCGAGGGCCACCACTTGTAGAGGGTCATCTTGCTCGATCCGGCCTCCGTGGCGACGCGGTCGAACGTGACGGCTCGCAGGCCCTCGTTCAGCAGGATGCGCCCGGCCGCCTCCAGCACTCCGGCCCGCACTTCCGCCGCGGGCCGGCGGCCCCGTCCCCGGCGTGCGGTCGGCTTCTCGGACATGGGCGACTCCTTTGTGGACTGCTTGTACATTTCCGTGTACCGTAGTTAGTGGACAGCTAGTCCATATCATACGGAGGTTCGGATCATGACAAGCAACACGGGACGCGTCGCGATCGTCACCGGCGGATCCGGCGGTATCGGCAGGGCGAGCGTCGAGCGCCTGGCCGCCGACGGGTTCTCGGTCGTCGTCCACTACGCGGGCTCCAAGGAGCGCGCGGAGGAGACGGTGAACGCCCTGACCCGCGCCGGTGTGCGAGCCGTCGCCGCGGGCGGCGACGTCGCGGACGAGGAGGCGATGACCGAACTGTTCGACATCGCGGAACGCGAGTTCGGAGGGGTCGACGTGGTCGTCCACACGGCGGGCATCATGCCCCTCGCCCCCATTGCGCAGATGGACCTGGACACCTTCGACCGGGTCCAGCGCACCAACGTGCGCGGCACGTTCGTCGTCGACCGGCTCGCCGCGCAGCGCCTCCGCGACGGCGGAGCGATCATCAACTTCTCCACGTCCGTGACCCGGCTGCAGCTCCCCGGCTACGGCGCCTACGCGGCGTCCAAGGGCGCGGTCGAGTCGATGACCCTCATCCTCGCCCGGGAGCTGAGGGGCAGGGACATCACGGTCAACGCCGTGGCCCCCGGCCCGACCGCGACGCCCCTGTTCCTCGAGGGCAAGAGCGAGGAGCAGGTCAGCCGGATCGCCGGCGCGAACCCGATGGAGCGGCTGGGCACCCCCGAGGACATCGCCGAGACGGTGGCCTTTCTCGCCGGCCCCGCCCGCTGGGTGAACGGCCAGGTGATCTACACCAACGGCGGAATGGCCTGAGTGACGGCCGCGGAGAAGAGGGGGACGACCATGTCGACCGTACTGATCACGGGATCTTCCACCGGCATCGGCCGCCGGACCGCGGAGACGCTCGCCGCCGCCGGACACACCGTGTACGCGACGATGCGCGACCCCGGCGGCCGTGATGCCGACGCCGCGTCCGAACTCGAGTCCCTGGCCCGCCACCACGGCTGGAAGCTGCGGGTCGCCGAACTCGACGTGACGTCGCAGGCGTCGGCGGACGCCGCGGTCCGCCGCGTACTCGACACGACCGACGGGCTCGACACCGTCGTGCACAACGCGGGACACCTCCTCATCGGATATGTCGAGGCGTTCACCGACGACGACGTCAGTCATCTGTTCGACATCAACACCGTCGGCGCGCACCGGGTGAACCGCGCGGTGCTGCCCCACCTGCGGGAGCGCGGGTCCGGCACGCTGCTCTACGTCGGCAGCACCATCCTGGTGACCGCCCCGCCGTTCCTCGGCCCCTATGTGGCCTCGAAGGCCGCGTTCGACGCGCTCGCCGTGGTCACCTCCTACGAGGTGTCGCAGTTCGGCATCGAGACATCGATCGTGATGCCCGGAGCCATCCCCCGCGGGACGAACCACTTCCCGGGCGCCGGCCGGGCGAGCGACGAGCGGGTGACCGCCCGGTACTCCGGACTGGACCCGCTCGTCGCCCGCACCCACGAAGCGCACGAGAAGCTCTTCGCGCCGGGCGGGGAACCCCACCCGCAGGACGTCGCCGACGAGATCGAGCGCATCCTCGCCCTCCCGGACGGCACCAGGCCCTTCCGCTCCGTGGTGGATGCGGCCGAGGCCGGCGTGGACCATGTCATGGCCTTCAGCGATCTGACCCGCGAGGCCTACGTACGACGCCTCGGCTTCGCCGGGACACTGGAGGTCAAGCGATGAACGGCGGGACGCGCGACCGCACCGGACACCCCCGGCGGCCACTGCGCGCGGCGGCCGGTGCGCTGTCGAGT
>KL568522.1:136847-137919 GCA_000715605.1 Streptomyces speibonae
GGACCGGCCGAGGGCACAGCTGCCCACGACCGCGACCGCGCGGTCCGGCGGCGGCGTCGCCACGCTCGGCACCCCCACCGAGCTCACCACCGGACTCGACGCGCCGTGGGGACTGACCTTCCTGCCCGACGGCTCGGCACTCGTGTCGGAACGGATCACCGGCGAGATCCTGCGCATACCCGCCGGCGGCGGGCAGGCGCGGACGGTCGGCGTCGTCCCCGACGTCAACGCCACCTCGGAGGGCGGACTGCTCGGCATCGTCGCCTCACCCGGCTTCGCCGACGACCGCACCGTCTACGCCTCGGTGTCCGGCGCGCGGGAGAACCGCATCGTGGCGCTGACGATCGCTCAGGAGTACGACTCCCTGACCGTCGACCGGGTCCTGCTCGACGGCATACAGACCGCCGACCGTCATCACGGCGGACGGATCGAGATCGGGCCGGACGGCCACCTCTGGATCGGCACCGGCGACGCCTTCGAGCCCGAGAACGCCGCGGACGACGACTCCCTCAACGGCAAGATCCTGCGCATCGCGGTGGACGGCTCCGTACCCGAGGACAACCCGGGGGACTCGCCGATCTACTCCAGCGGGCACCGCAATGTGCAGGGCATCGCGTTCGGACCGGACGGTACGGCGTACGCCTCCGAATTGGGGCACCGCACCTGGGACGAGGTGAACGTCCTGCGGGCCGGCGCCGACTACGGGTGGCCGGACACCGAGGGCACCTCCGGCTCCACCGGCGAGGAACCCATCGCGGTGATCCACCCGGACGACGCCAGCCCTTCCGGCGTCGCCCACGCCGGGGGATCGCTGTGGATCGGCGCTCTCGGCGGACAGCGGCTCTGGCAGCTCCCCGTCGACGGCGCGTCCGCCACCGCCGACCCGATCGCCCACTTCGAAGGCGACTACGGCCGTATCCGCACGGTCGAGGTCGCCCCGGACGGCGCCCTGTGGCTCGTCACGTCCAACACCGACCGCGCCACCTGGGGCGGCACCGAGCCACGCGCGGGCGACGACCGCATCCTCCGCGTCGCGATCGAAGGCAGCTGAGCGGGCCGGGGCGCGGCCGCC
>KL568522.1:138133-141004 GCA_000715605.1 Streptomyces speibonae
CTCCTGCGCGTGCCACTGTGTTCGAATGCGGGGGAGTTGGTGTGGCAAGCTGTGATCAGCCGGTCGAGGGCGCCGGGCGGAGGCGGCGGTCGCCGAGGAGGAGCAAGCGATGGCACAGAACGACATCGGCGTCGAGGAGATCGACACCACCAAGCCCCACCCCGCGCGGATCTACGACTATTTGCTGGGCGGCAAGGACAACTACGAGGTGGACCAGCAGGCGGGCGACGCCCTCGTCGCGGTCGCCCCCGAGGCACGCATCGGCGTACGGGCCAACCGGGCCTTCCTCCAGCGTGCCGTCCGGTACGTCGTCGGCAGCGGCATCCGCCAGATCCTCGACATCGGCACCGGCCTGCCCACCTCACCGAACGTGCACGAGACCGCCCGCGAGGCGGCACCGGACGTGCGCGTCGCGTATGTCGACAACGACCCGATCGTGAAGGTGCACGCCGACGCGCTGCTGACCGGCTCCGGCGAGACCAGTGTGGCGCTCGCCGATCTGCGCGACCCGCGGAGCGTCCTCGACCACCCGGACGTCCGCCAGGTCATCGACTTCAACCGGCCGGTCGCGCTCCTGCTGGTCGCCGTCCTGCACTTCCTCACCGACGCGGAGGAGCCCGGACAGGTGGTGGCCGACCTGCGTGACGCACTGCCGCCGGGCAGCTTCCTGGTGCTCTCGCACGCCACGGGGGACTTCGCCGTCCGCAGTGAGGCCGAGGCCGTCTACAACAAGGCCACCGCGTCGCTGACCCTGCGCTCCCGTGCCCAGGTCGAGCAGTTCTTCGGCGGCTTGGAACTGGTCGAACCCGGCCTGGTCCAGGTCCCGTTCTGGCGCCCGGACGGCACCCCGCCGGAGGGATCCGCCGAGATCGGCTTCTACGGAGGAGTGGCCCGCAGGAACGGCTGACCGCACGACCGGCCGAGCCGGGAGGACCCCGGCTCGGCCGTGCTGTGACATCGCCGTACCGCTGGTCAGATGGCCTGACCGACGGGGCGGATGGTCAGCGTGTTGAGGTCGACGCCCGCCGGCTGGTCGAGGGCGAAGCAGACGGCCTCGGCGACGGGCTGGGGCGGCAGGGCGGTGGGGGGCACGTCGCCCTGCCAGAAGGCGGTGTCGACCACGCCCGGATTGACGAGCGTGACCCCGACACCGCGGGTCGTGGCGTGCGCCCGCAGGTTCTCGGCGAGTCCGGTGACGGCCCACTTGGTCGCCGAGTAGAGGTTGGCCGGAGGGTTCTTCAGCCCGACGACGCTGCCGATGAGGACCAGCCGCCCGCCGGAGGACTCGAGGTGGGGCAGTGCCGCGTGGGCCAGCAGGGCGGGGCCGAGGACATTGGTGAGGACCATGGACGTCCACAGCACCGGGTCCGGGTCGCCCGACCCGACGAGGCCGCCGGAGGAGAATCCGGCATTGGCCACCGCCGCGTCGAGCCCGCCGAAGTGCTCCACGGTGCGGGACACCGCCGACTGGGTGGCCTGCCAGTCCGCCGCGTCCGCGACGAGACCCAGCAGGCGGTCGGAGGGGCCGGACGCGTCGAGGAAGGTCTTCAGCTTCGTCTCGTCGCGTCCGGTGACCGCCACGCGGTGGCCGCGGCCGAGGAGCGAACGTGCGGTGTGGGCGCCGACGCCGCTGGTCCCGCCGGTGATCAGTACGGTCTTGCTGGTCATGGTTGTCTGTCCCGGGATCTGTGAACGATGGGTCGAGTGGTCGGCTCCACCGAACCGCCGGCGCCGCGGGTGAGGAAGGCCGCGTCTGTGGGGGTACAAGCTCGACCTCCCTCCCCGGCGGCCGCTGGCTAGCATGGGGAGACATGACCTCCCGACCCGGCGACCACGCTGGCAACCGTTCCGACATCCGGGATTTCCTGGTGAGCCGGCGTGCCCGGCTCACCCCGGAGCAGGTCGGGCTGCCCACCAGCGGCCGGCGCCGGGTCCCGGGGCTGCGGCGCGAGGAGGTCGCCGTCCTCGCCGGCGTGAGCACCGAGTGGTACACGCGGCTGGAGAAAGGCCATATCGGAGGGGTCTCCGAGGAGGTGCTGGACGCGGTGGCCCAGGCACTGGACCTCGACGCGGACGAACGCACCTACCTGTTCGATCTCGCCAGGGCGGCCCGCCCCGCCCGCAGCGGTCCGCCCCGACGCAAGGACGCCGAGGTCCAGCCCTCCGTCCAGTGGATGCTCGACTCCATGACGATGTCCGCCGCCTTCGTGCGCAACGGCCGCTCGGACATCATCGCCAGCAACGCGCTGTTCCGGGTCGTGTGCGCGCCGATGTTCGACAGCCCCACCTGCTGCGAGCGGGGCAGGCCCAACTTCCCCCGCTACTTCTTCCTCGACCCCGGTGCCCCGGACTTCTTCGTCGACTGGGAGGCCGGCGCGAAGACCTCCGTCGCACTGTTGCGCGCCGAGGCGGGGCGTGCGCCCCACGACCGCGCCCTGCGTGAGCTCATCGGTGAACTGTCCACACTGAGCCCCGTGTTCCGCACCCTGTGGGCCCAGCACGACGTCCGCGTCCGCCACGACGGCGTCAAGCGGCTGCGGCACCCCGAGGCCGGTGACCTGGAGTTCGTCTACCGCTCCCTGAGCCTGCCCGTCTCCGACCGGGTGGTGCACGACGTGATCGTCTACACCGCCGAGCCGGGCACCACCACCGAGGAGCGGCTGGGGCTCCTCGCCAGCTGGGCGGCCACCCGCACGCCCACCACGGAGCACACCGGGCAGCCCCGCTAGGCACACCGCGGACACGGGCGCGGGATCACGTCGAGGGGGGCCGGCCGGATCCGGAGTCGGCGGCGAACCGCTGGTGCCCGATGACCGACAGCAGTTCGAGCTTGCCGTGGCTCTCCGTGCCGGGGCGCGTGGTCATCACCAG
>KL568522.1:141177-143181 GCA_000715605.1 Streptomyces speibonae
ACCGACAGCAGTTCGAGCTTGCCGTGGCTCTCCGTGCCGGGGCGCGTGGTCATCACCAGCAGGGCCTGTGCGCGGTTGTCGGAGAACAGCACCTGACAGTCGACCTCGATGCGGCCGAGCGCCGGGTGGAGGAGTGTCTTGCGGTCCTCGAAGCGCTGGGTGACCTCGTGCCGCGCCCACACGCGTACGAACTCGGGGCTGCGTTCGCGCAGTTCGGCGACGATGCGCGCGGCCCTGTGCCGGCTGCCGTCGGCGGTCAGCGCGGCCCTGAGCGAGGCTGCCTGGATCCGGCTCTGCTTCGGATGGTCCTCCTCCGGGTAGTGCGTCCGCTCCTCCGGGTCGGTGAACCAGCGGTAGTAGGCACTGCGCGCCAGCCCTTCGTAGCGGGTCTGGTCGCCGAGCAGTGCCACCGCGAGCGCGTTCTGGGCCAGGGTGTCACCGACGTCGGACACCACCAGAGCCGGGGAGTCCACACTGTCCAGCACACGCATCAAGGCCGGGCTGACGTGGTCGGACCGTTGGAAGCGGGCCGGAGTGCTGTGGCCCGCGAGACGGAAGAGATGGTCCCGCTCGTCCAGGGTGAGACGCAGCGCGCGGGCGAGCGCGGCGGTCATCTGCTCGGAGGGCTGAGGGCTGCGCCGTTGTTCAAGGCGCGCGTAGTAGTCGGTGGACATGCCGGCGAGCCCGGCCACCTCTTCGCGGCGCAGTCCCGGCGTGCGCCGGCGTGGACCGCCGGCCAGACCGACATCCTCGGGGCGCAGCGTCTCACGCCGCCGCCGCAGGAAGTCCGCCAGTTCCGCTCTGTCCATGCTCCCATGATGGCCGCCGCCCGCCCTGCCATCCAGGGACCGCCGATCCATGGATGAACGCTCCGCTTTTCCGCCGCCCGCCCACGCCCCCACTGTGGAGGCGCGGGGCGATCCCGCTTCCGCGCCGGAGAACGAAGGAGACCCTCCCATGAGGACCACGGGAAACACGATTCTGATCACGGGCGGTACGTCGGGCATCGGTCTCGGGCTGGCTCTGCGGTTCCTCGAGAGCGGCAACAGCGTGATCGTCGCGGGCCGGCGCAAGGAACTGCTCGACCGGATCCGGGCCGATCACCCGGGCATCGACACGCTCGTCCTCGACGTCACCGACCCCGCGTCGGTCGCCCGGGCCCGTGAGACGGTGACCCGCACCCACCCCGGCCTGAACGTCCTGGTCAACAACGCGGGCATCATGCTGCGTGAGAACCTCCTCGACGAGGACTGGCTGCGCGTCGCCGAGGACACCGTCACCACGAACCTGCTCGGCCCGATCCGGATGCTCCACGCCTTCCTGCCGCATCTGACGGCGCGGGAGGACGCGGCCGTCATCAATGTCAGCTCCGGTCTCGCCTTCGTGCCCCTGCCGGTCACGCCCACCTACAACGCCACCAAGGCCGCCGTCCACTCGTTCACCGAGAGCCTGCGGGTCCAGCTCGCCGGCACATCCGTCCAGGTGATCGAGCTGGTCCCGCCCGCCGTGCGCACCACCCTGATGGGACAGCAGGACAGCGAGCACGCCATGCCGGTGGACGACTTCCTCACCCAGACCATGTCCCTCCTGCGGACCCGGCCCGACGCCACGGAGATCCTCGTCGACAACGTCAAGTTCCTGCGCCACGCCACGGCCGAGGGCACCTACGACGACGTCCTCGCCACGCTCAGCGCGTACTGACCCGCCGGCCCGTACGGCTGCTACAGCTCGAACTCGACGTGCTCGATGTCCGTGAGGCGGACCTCCTCCAGCTGTCCGGCGCGACGGCCGCCGTCCTGGAAGTACACCTCGCGCAGCGCGTCGGCCGCGATCTGCCGGAGCTGCTGGTCGCCCGCGCCGGCCTCCTGGGCGTCGAACAGGCGGGCGGCGTGCTGCGGGGGCAGGGCGACGGTCAGGTGCCGGACGCGGGCCTCGTCCGTCGATCCGACCGGGGCGGTGTAGCCCAGGCGGGCGCGGGTGTCGATGACGATGCCGTCGGTGGTG
>KL568522.1:143449-143705 GCA_000715605.1 Streptomyces speibonae
GCTTCCTCACCTCGCGCTCCAGGCGGGCGGCGAGGTCCGGGCGGGGCTTGATGATCTGGTTCTTCACATACCGTTCGACCGTGCGCTGGGAGATCCGCAGCATGTGGGCGACCGCGCGGGTGCCCTTCATCTGCCGGACCAGGTACCGCATCTGCGCGGGCGCGCTCTTGGGCGCCGGGCGGGTGAACGCCTTCTGGACCGCGGCGTCCAGACCGTCCCCGAACAGGCTCATCGTCGTCTTCCCCTACTCTCCGCC
>KL568522.1:143972-144913 GCA_000715605.1 Streptomyces speibonae
CGTCGGTGACGGTGCCGTCCTTGATGTACCGGGCGAGGTTGAGGTCCGGCGCGTCGAACCGCTCGCGGACCTCCTCGCCCCACAGCACGCTCTGCGTGCCCTCGTGCTTGACCAGTCCGGGGTTGACGCCCAGCTTGAAGCCGCCGGGCAGCGGCTTGCCGTCCCGGTAGGGGAGGAAGTCCAGCGGCGAGGGCCCGCCGGCCGCGTAGACGACGCAGTCGGACAGAATGGCCACCGGGTACTGCCCGGTGAACGCCGCATGCCTGACGATCTTGCGGTGCAGGTTGACGCGGGTACGGGAGATGACCGCCGCGCGGATGTCCGGCCGCCACGTGGGACGGGCCAGGGCACGCCACGGCTGCCCGGGCCTCCAGCCCTCGCCCCGGGGCCGCTCGCGGAGCTTGCCCAGACCGCCCTTGACCGTCGCCTTGATCGCCGAGACGACGAGACCCAGCTCCGGGTCCCGGTCCCGGTAGCCGTCCATCGCGGCGAGGAAGTCGGGCGGGGCGAGGTCGGCATGGACGCCGAGGTCGGCCATGGTGGCGAGGTAGGCGTCGCGCAGCCGCTGGTACCAGGCGTCCAGGTAGCGCCCGTTCTCGTACCGGACATACGCCTCGGCCGGGCGCACCTCGTAGCCGAGCTCCACCGCATAGGCGACGGTGGGCGTCGCGTACCAGGCCGGCCCCTGTGGACGCTCGCCCTTGGGCGTGAACGGGGAGGGCAGCAGACTCGCGTCGAGCCGCACCCACCGGTCCTTGCCCACCTTCACCCTCGACAGGTCGACGTGGGACAGGTCCACCAGCCAGGAGCCCGGCAGCTTGGGGTCGAACGCGGGGTTCCTGACGTGCGTGGGCGCTCCGAGGCCGACGACCAGGCCGTTGGCCCCCGCCGCGAAGGCCATGTTCACGTCGATGCCGACGAGGTGGCGCACGGTGCACTCG
>KL568522.1:145169-145634 GCA_000715605.1 Streptomyces speibonae
GAACAGCTTCTCCGCCGGCCCCCGGACATGGAAGCGGGGCACGTCCTTGAGCAGCGGGTGCCCGTCCGGCGCCTCGCACGGCGCGCAGTCCACCGGATCCCTGCCCAGGCTGCCGGGATTGTGCTCCGGGTGCCGCTTGCCGTCGGCGTCGCGCGCGGACGCGCGGGTCGGCGGGTGCAGCGCGGTCATCAGCTCCAGGCCGGTCACGGCGGTCGAGCCGCGCGGCGTCATCACCCTCGAGGCGTACACCCCCAGCACGCGGGCGAGTTCGGCCGGCGGAAGCTGTGCGGCGTGGCCCCAGTGGCGGGCATCGAGGGCGTGCCAGGAGGGGATGCACAGCTGCACGCAGGCCCGCTCCGAACCGGACGCGGGGCGGTAGATGCGCGCCCACGGTCCGAAGCCGCGCTTGGTCAGCTGCCACTTCGCGCGCGTCAGCTGCTTGACGACCTTGTGGCCGGTCGGCAG
>KL568522.1:145839-152632 GCA_000715605.1 Streptomyces speibonae
GGGGAGCCGCTCCTCGTCCGTGAGCGCCGTCGGCAGGCCGTAGCGCTCCAGCGCGGCCCGGGTGAGCACGAGCAGGGGGTCGCCGTCCTTGCCGGGCCCGGTGAGCCGCGGCTGTCCCAGCCCCGCCTCGCGCAGCGTCCAGTCCACCAGGGCCGGGAGGCTCGTGGCCGGCACGTCCAGGACCACACCGCCGGCGCAGTACGCCAGCACCTGGCCGTCCTCGACGTCGACGACGGCCAACGGCCCGTTCTCGAAACGCGGTTCGGCGCCGCCCGCCGGAGCGGGCTCCATGGCGGCGGGCTCCGGGACGGGCTCGCTCTCGAGCGTCTCGGCAACGGCCGTGTCCTCCGAGGACGCCGCCGCCTGCGCCTGGGGGTCGGCGGGGTAGAGCTCCGCGAGCTGCCGCAGCAACCGGGCGTAGGCCTCACGCTCCGGGCCGCGCGGTTCGGTCGTCCTCTTCACCGACTCCCAGCCGGACACCGTGGCCCGCCGCACCTTCAGCGCGGCGGCGACCTCGTCCAGCGTGAGACCGTGCGCGGTGCGCAGCCGCTTGCGCTCCTCCGCCGACGGCAGCGGGGAACGGGACGCGACCAGCGCGTCGACCGCGTCGAACAACTCGGACATGGAACACCTCCCGGCCGACACCTTATCCACGGACCGTAAGGATGCCGTACGGCCACCGTACGCATCGCGTACGCAAGCGATTTCGACGGGGCTAGGTGATGATCGGGGAGGCGATGACGACGGTGACGTCCGCCCCCTCGGAGCCGGTGCGGTAGACGTGCGGGGCGTCTCCCGCGAAGGCGAGCAGATCGCCGGGACGCAGCTCGGCGGGGGAACCGGCGGGCCCGGCGGTGAGGTGGCCGGAGGAGACGAGCAGGTGCTCGATGGTGCCGGTCGCGTGCGGCACGCCGTCCAGATGCGTTCCGGGCGGCATGCGCAGACGCCAGATCTCCAGGCTGTTGCCGCTGCTGATACGGCGCAGCAGTTCGCGTCCCACTTCGCCGTCGGCCAGTTCGGTGCCGGGGATGAACACCGGTCCCGGGTCGGTGTCGCGGGCCAGAAGGTCCGTCAGGGGGATCCGCAGGGCGATCGCGAGCGCGTCGAGGGTCTCGATCGTCGGGTTTCCCCGCCCGGCCTCCAGCTTCGACAGTGTGGCCTTGCCCAGCCCGGCCCTGCGGGCCAGCTCGGCACTGCTCATCCCCCGCTGCTCGCGGCGTTGGCGGATCTGCGCACCCACCGCGATCGCGGTGCTGCTGGCGGGCCGGCGCTCCGCCGGCGGCGGCGTCATCACCGCTCCCGGTGGGCGGCGTCGTAGGAGACGCGGACGCGGCCCCTCTTGACCTTCAGCGTCGGCAGTACGACGTCCTCGAGGTCACCGAGGCTGCGCACATGGGTGCCCCCGCACGGAGCCGCGTGCACGTGGGCCAGGTGGACGATGCGCCGTCCCTCTGCGTCGTTCGCCCAGGTCACGGGCAGATCCTCGGCGATGGCCCGGGCGACCATCATCCGCAGGGCCTCGGTGGCCTCCTCCCTGCCCTCCGGAGTGGCCAGGCGGGCGTCGGGCTCCGGCGCGGTGAACTCGATCCTGGCCTGGCCGGGGAAGTGGTTGTTGGCGGCCAGCACCCAGCCCTGCGCCCTTCCGGCCGCCTCGATCAGGTGGCCGGCGGTGTGCAGAGCGGCGTGCGCGAGCCGCGTGGGCAGGTCGACACGGACCTCGACCGGCTGCCCGACCGAGAAGCCCGGCAGCGCGGTCCCCCCGCCGGCCACCGCCACGACGAGCCCGGATTCACGGTCCCGCACCGGGACGATCTCATGGCCGTCCACCCAGCCGCGGTCGGCCGGCTGGCCACCGCCCTGGGGGTGGAACAGACAGTGCTCGACCGCCACCCAGGGCGCGCCGTCACGCTCGCCCACGGCCGCGACCCGGGTCCGGGCCCACTCCTCGTACGTGTCCGCGTGATAGGCGGCGACCTGCATGACACCCTCCCGAAATGATGAACTCTGCGTTCACTATAACGAACGATGCCGTGCGGTGAGAGACCGGGTTCAGCCCGCGGTGGGGTGCCTGAGCCGGTGCTCGGGGATGACGGCGACACCGACGATCTCGATCAGCGCCTCGGGCTGCCACAGGCCGGTCGTGCCGATGCCCGCCATGGCCGGGTACACGGGTCCGGCCAACTCGCGCCACACGGCGCCGATCTCCTTGCCGTGCGCCTGGTAGTCGGGGATGTCGGTGAGGTAGAGCGTGATGCTCACCAGATCCTCCGGAAGTCCACCCGCCGCGCGCAGTGTGGTCAGCACGTTCGAGAACGCCTGACGGAACTGCTCGACGATGCCCCCCGCGACGATGCGCATGTCCTGGTCGAGGGCGGTCTGTCCGCCGAGGTGGAGTGTGTTGCCGCTGAGCGTGCCGTGCGAGTAGCCCCTGGGGGCCGGCAGCTGGACGGGGTTGACGGCGGCCAGGGCGAGGTGAGTCACGGGGTGCCTCCACGAGTATTGACATTTGCCTGACGGTCGTCACGATAATCGCATAGATCGTGCGGAGGGAACCCCGAAGGAGTCCTCGATGCGTCTGGCCACTCTCATGACCGACCGCGGCACCACGGCAGCCGTCCAGCTCGACGGAAGCTGGCGAACCCTGCCCGCTCCCGACCTCTCGACCCTCCTGGCCTCGGGCTTCTCCCGGGAGGCCGCTGCGGACCTGGCCAGGGAGGCGGTGGCGGACCCCCGCCACGTCCTGCCCCTTCCCGCCCCCGGCAAGGTGATCTGCTGCGGCCTCAACTACGCCGGCCACATCAAGGAGACCGGCCGGGACCTGCCCGCGTACCCCACGCTGTTCCCCAAGCACGCCGACACCCTGCTCGGCCCGTACGAACGGATCGAGCTGCCGGACCAGGCCCAGGCGGACTGGGAGGCCGAACTCGCCGTCGTCGTGGGCGCACACCTGCGCTCGGCCGGTGCGGACACCGCCCGTACCGCGATCGCCGGTTACACCGTGGCGAACGACATCTCGCTGCGCGACTGGCAGTACCGCACGGCGGAATGGTTCCAGGGCAAGGCATGGGACCGCTCCACTCCGATCGGGCCCGTCGTCGTCACCCCCGACGAGATCGACCCGTTCGACGGCGTCGAGGTGATCTGCCGGGTCAACGGTGAACAGACCCAGCGGGACAACACCCGCACGCTCGTCTTCGACGCCGCCGGCCTGCTCGCCTACATCTCCACCTTCACCACACTCCGCCCGGGCGACCTCGTGCTGACCGGGACACCCGGCGGGGTCGGCGTCGCGCGCACACCCCAGCGCTTTTCTCCGCGACCAGGACGTCGTCGAGACGGAGATTCCCGGCATCGGCACCCTGCGCAACACCGTCCGTCTGGGCCTGCCCTCCGGCAGCACCCCCACCACTTCCCCATCAACGCCATGACAGGAGATCCTGTGGACCCCGACTTCAGCGGCCACCCCGTCGAGGGTGGCCATCACGCCCCGGCGCACGACCACGGGCTGCTCGTCCCGGTCGTCACCCGCAGCGGCCACGAACCCGGCGACACGGGCCAGAGCGCCGGCGCGACCCGGGTCTCCGGAGTGAGCCCCCGGCACACCCCGGCCACCAGGCTCTGGTTCGGCCGGGTGAAGAACCTCGCCGGATACCGGTCCCAGCCCCACCACCACGCGGAGGCCGAGACCGGCGGTTTCGTGCTGGCCGGCCGCGCCCGGATCTACTTCGGCGAGAAGTTCGAGGACTACTACGACCTGGCCGAGGGCGACTGGGTCTTCGTGCCGCCGTACATGCCGCACATCGAATGCAACCTCGACCGCAACAACCCCCTGACCTGGATGACCTGCCGCACGCCCGACAACCTCGTCGTCAACCTCCCCGACGTGGATGACGGTGAACTGCGCGATTGGAGCACGCGCCCGTGAGCGGCACTGTGAGCGGCACTCCCACCTCCCGGCCCTTCACCGACACGGTGACGCTGAAGCCCGCGGAACCACAGCACTTCGACCTGGCGTACACCGCGACCACCCAGCCCTGCCCCTGGCTGAAGGCGTACGGCGGTGACCTGGTGGCCCAGGCCGCCACTGCCGCGATGCGCTCCGTCACCGACGGCAAGACGCTGCACTCGACGCACTCGTACTTCATGCGTCCCGCCGAGATCGGTGCCGAGATCCGCTACGAAGTGGAGGTGCTCCGGGACGGCCGCGGCTACAGCACCCGGCAGGTCCGCGCCTTCCAGAGCGGCAAGCCCGTCTTCGTGTGCCTGGCCGACTTCGCCGCGGGCGAGGCGGGGGGCGAGTACGCCGACGGCGGGGGAGAGGTCGACACCGTGCCCGGACCTGATGAACTGCCGAGCTCCGCGCAGTACCTCGCCGACCCGCGAGCCGACGTCACGGGCCGGATCGACGAACGCACGCGGGTGTACTGGTCCGGTGGGCGCTCCTTCGACATGCGTCATGTCCCCGGCCCGGTCTACCTCACCGTGGAGGGCGCAACGGAATCCCATCAGGCGGTCTGGGTACGGCCCTTCGATCCGCTGCGCCCCGTCCCCGGGACGACCGCCGCACAACGCGACCTGGCGGCGCTCGCCTACGTCTGCGACTTCACCCTCCTCGAACCGCTCCTGCGCGTGCTCGGCCTGCCCTGGACACAGCCGGGACTGACGACCGCCAGCCTCGACCACGCGATGTGGTTCCACCGGCCGCCCGCACCCGGGGTGATGAACGGCTGGCTGCTGTACTCCCAGCACGCCGCCGCCGGCGGACGGGGGACCAGTACCGGGCGCTTCCACGCCCCCGACGGCACCCATCTGGCCACCGTGGTCCAGGAGGGGCTCATCCGCCCGGCGACGGGAGGGAACCGGTGAAACTCTCACCCTCCGGACACACCGACACCTTCGCCCGCGACAACCTGCCGCCCTTCGAGCAGTGGCCGGCCCTGGAGTTCGGGACCGACCTGCTGCGCTATCCCGAGCGGCTGAACGCGGCGACGGAACTGATCGACGTACCGGCGGCCCGCTTCCCCGACCGCGTCGCCCTGAGCACCCCCGACGGACCGCGCTGGACCTACTCCGAACTCCTCGTCCGGGCCAACCAGGTGGCGCAGGTGCTCACCGAGGACCTGGGGCTCGTACCGGGCAACCGTGTGCTGCTGCGCTCACCCAACACCCCCTGGGCCGTGGCCGCCTGGCTCGGCGTGCTCAAGGCCGGCGGTGTGGCCGTCGTGGCCTTCTCGGCTCTGCGCGCCCGTGAGCTGGCCCCGATCGTGCGGAAGACTCAGCCGGGCTTCGCGCTGGTCGACCACCGGCACGTCGAGGACGTCGAGACGCTCCGGGCCACGGTCGCACCGTCGCTGCGCGTCGTCGTGACCGGCGGTCCGGACGACGGCGACCTGATCCGCAGGGCGGAGACGAAGAGCGGCAGGTTCACCGCCGTCGACACCGCCGCCGACGACGTCGCCCTGTTCTGTCCCACCTCGGGAAGCACCGGCACGCCGAAGATCTGCACCCACTTCCACCGTGACATCCTGTCGGTCGACAACACCTTCGGGAAGCATGTCCTCAAGCTCCGGCCCGACGACGTCGTCTCCTGCACCGCACCCCTGGCCTTCACCTTCGGCCTCGGCATGCTGGTGGTCTTCCCGCTGCGCGCCGGGGCGTGCGGCTTCCTGACCGAGTCCGCCGCACCGGCCCGGCTCGCGGATCTGCTCCCCGACGACGGTGTGACGGTGCTGGCCACCGCGCCGACCGGGTACAAGCAGATACTCGACGCCGGCAAGGCCCACCGGCTCGCGGGACTGCGCACCGCCGTCAGCGCGGGCGAACACCTCCCCGTCCAGGTCTGGCGCCAGATCAACGAGGCGACCGGACTGAGCATCGTCGACGGCATCGGCGGTACCGAGATGCTGCACATCTACCTCTCGGCCGCCGGCGAGGACATACGCCCCGGGGCCACGGGCAAGCCGCTGCCCGGCTACCGCGCCACCATCCTCGACGCGGACGGCAACGAGGCCGGGCCCGGTGTCGCGGGCAGGCTGGCCGTGCGCGGGCCCGTCGGCTGCCGCTACCTGGCGGACGAACGTCAAGGCGACTACGTCCAGGGTGGATGGAACCTCACCGGCGACACCTTCACCCAGGACGAGGACGGCTACTTCCACTTCACTGCCCGCGCCGACAGCATGATCGTTTCTTCTGGCTACAACATCGCCGCACCGGAAGTGGAGGCCGCCCTCGACGACCACCCGGACGTGCAGGCGTCGCTCGTCGTCGGCAAGCCCGATCCGCTGCGCGGGGCGCTGGTGTGCGCGTTCGTGGTCCTGCGCGACGGCGTGGCCGGCGGCGAGGCGAAGGCCGAGGAACTACAGGGCTTCGTCAAGAGCACCCTGGCGCCCTACAAGTACCCGCGGGAGGTGCGCTTCACGGACTCGCTGCCCCGCAACGCCAGCGGCAAGCTGCAGCACTACGTGCTGCGCAGGCTGGTGGAGGAGGAAGCGGCCAGGTCGGCCGAGGAAGCCCAGGAAACCAAGGACGGGACGGGACGATGAGGATCGCCATTGCCGGTGCGGGCCCCGGTGGTCTGTACTTCGCCGCGCTCATGAAGGGGCTGGACCCGGCACACGAGGTCACCGTCTGGGAGCGCAACGCCCCCGACGACACCTTCGGCTTCGGGGTGGTCTTCTCCGACGAGACCCTCGGCGGGATCGAGGGGGCCGACCCGGTCGTCCACGACGCCATGGAAAGCCGGTTCGCGCGCTGGACCGACATCGACATCACCCCTGTCTCTTATACACATCTC
>KL568522.1:152875-161296 GCA_000715605.1 Streptomyces speibonae
GGCGGCCAGGGCTTCGCCGCGATGAGCCGCAAGGAACTGCTGTCCGTCCTGCAACAGCGGGCCGGTGACCTGGGCGTCACCGTCCACTACCGCACACCGGCGCCCGACGCCGATGAACTCCGCGCCACCCACGATCTGGTGATCGCCGCCGACGGCGTCAACTCCGCCATCCGCACCAAGTACGCCGATGTCTTCCGGCCGGACCTCGACCGGCGCCGGAACAAGTACATCTGGTTCGGTACCGACCTGGTCTTCGAGGCCTTCCAGTTCTTCGTGAAGCAGACCCGGTGGGGCACCATGCAGATCCACGGGTACCCCTACTCCGACCAGGGCTCCACCTTCATCGTCGAGATGCACGAGGACGTATGGCGCGCCGCCGGCCTGGACCGGACGAACGCCGAGGACCTGCCGCCCGGTGTCTCCGACGCGTACGCCGTCGAGCGGATGCGGGAGATCTGGGCCGATGAGCTGCGCGGACACCGGATCCTCGGCAACAACTCCAAGTGGCTCGACTTCCACACCGTGCGCAACGAACGCTGGCACCACGACAACGTGGTGCTGCTCGGCGACGCCGCTCACACGGCTCACTTCTCCATCGGGTCGGGCACCAAGCTCGCCATGGAGGACGCCCTGGCACTGGCCGCCTGTCTGCACGAGCACACCGATGTCGGCGCCGCCCTCGAGGCGTACCAGAGCGAGCGCGGACCGGTGGTCGAGTCGACCCAGCGGGCCGCCCAGGCATCGCTGGAGTGGTTCGAGAACATCGGCATGTACGCCGACCAGGACCCCGACGAGTTCTGCTTCAACCTCCTGACCCGGTCCCGGCGGATCACCTACGCCGGCCTCGCCGAGCGCGACCCGGAGTTCGCCGGCCGGATCGAGGCCGGGTTCGCCGCCCGCAACGGCACGACGCGCCGCCCGGCCATGTTCCAGCCCGTCAGGATCGGCGACCTGGAGATCAAGAACCGGATCGTGGTCGCGCCGATGGACATGTACAGCGCCGTCGACGGCCTGGCGGACCGGTTCCATCTCGTCCATCTCGGCTCCAAGGCGCTCGGCGGGGCCGGACTCGTCCTGACCGAGATGATCTGTGTCTCGCCCGAGGGCAGGATCACCCCCGGCTGTACCGGGCTCTGGACCGACGCACAGGGCGACGCCTACCGCGCGGTCGTCGACTTCGTCCACGCGCACTCCACCGCGAAGATCGGTGCCCAGCTCGGCCACTCCGGCCGCAAGGGCTCCACCAAGGTCATGTGGGAAGGCATGGACCGTCCGCTGGACACGGGCAACTGGGAGGTCATCGGGCCCTCACCCGTGCCGTACGGCCCCGGATGCCACATCCCCCGGCAGGCCACCCGCGACGACCTGGACAAGGTCGTCGCCGACTTCACCGCCGCCGCCCGCCGGGCGGTGGCCGCCGGCTTCGACCTGATCGAGGTCCACGCAGCCCACGGCTACCTGCTCAGCTCCTTCCTCTCACCGACGGCCAACCGGCGCACCGACGACTACGGCGGACCGCTCGAGAACCGCCTGCGCCTCCCCCTGGAGGTCTTCGACGCGGTACGCACCGCGGTTCCCGACGGCTTCCCCGTCACGGTGCGCATCTCCGCGCACGACTGGACCGACGACGGCAACACCGACGACGACGCCGTCCTGATCGCCGAGGCATTCGTGACACACGGCGCCCATGCCGTGCACGTCTCCTCCGGCCAGGTCGCCCAGGAGGAACGGCCGGCGTTCGGCCGCTCCTACCAGACCCCGTTCGCGGACAAGATTCGCGCCAAGGTGACCGGGAGAACCGCCGCCAAGGTGATCGCGGTAGGCGCCATCTCCTCCTACGACGACGTCAACTCCATCCTTCTCGCGGGCCGTTCCGACCTCTGCGCCCTGGGCCGCACCCATCTGTACAACCCGCAGTGGACCCTCCAGGCCGCGGCCGAGCAGGACTACGGCGGAGCCGGCGCCGACTGGCCGGCCCCCTTCCGGGCGGGCAGGCGCAAGCCGCCGGCCACGCGGACCGACAGGATCCCTCCGCGGCTGAGCCTGCTGCGGGAAGGCGGAGCCGACAGCACGCATCTGCGCTGGACACCCGGCCGCGACGGCACCGCCCCGGCACCGGTCACCGCGACCGGGTGAGCGGTACCCCTCGGCGCCGCGTCGGTGTCTTCCGTACGCAGGTCGAATGGATCGACACCGACGCGGCGGGGATCCACCACAACAGCACCGTCGTGCGGTTCGTCGAGGCCGCCGAGGCACGGCTCATGGCCGGGCACGGCCTCCGCGACTACTTCGCGGCGGCGCCGCGCGTGCGCTACGAGGTGGACTTCGAAGCACCGCTCTTCTTCGGGCAGCGGGTCACCGCGACGGTGGAACTCGTCCATGTGGGCACCACCTCGATGACGTTCGACTTCGAGGTCTGGGGCGAGGCATTCCGGGGCCGGCCCCGCACGTGTGCCGCCCGCGGCCGCTACGTCACCGTGCACATCGACCGCGATCACCGGGAGGGGGCACGCGGCACACCCTGGCCGGCCGACTGGGTGGGTAGACTGGTTCCTCCCAGTCCCCGGTAGAGCCCAGGCACACGACTCCTTCATGACGACCGACGAAGCCCGCCCCTCAGCACAACGTCTGCGCACCCTGCTGGTCACCTATCTGGGTTCCGTGGTGCACCGAACCGGCGACTGGATGCCCATCGGGGGCGCGGTGGAGCTGCTCGGCGAGGCGGGACTCGACCCGGCCAGCGTCCGTACGGCGGTGTCCCGGCTCAAGAAGCGCGGCTGGCTCGACTCCGAGACCCGTCAGGGCGTACGCGGCTACGCCCTCACCGGGACGGCGATCGCCGAACTGGCCGCCGGCGACAGGATCATCTGGCACTCCCGCCCACCGGCCGACCTCGCCGAGGGCTGGTGCGTGGTGAACTTCTCGGTCCCCGAGTCCCGGCGCGACAAGCGCCACCAGCTCCGCCAGGACCTCACAGCCCTCGGCTTCGGCAACATCGGCGCCGCCGTGTGGATCGCGCCGGCCCGCATGCGGGACGAGGCCGCGCGGACCATCGCCCAGCAGGGGCTCACCGACCAGTGCGCCATGTTCGTCGGTGACTACGCCGGCGGCAAGGACCTGAAGGTGCTCGTCGGCGATGCCTGGGACCTCGAGGAGATCGACGGCAGGTACCGCCAGTTCCTGGACTCCTATGCCGACCGGGCGGAGCACCTCCCCGACGAGCCGCCGAGCGGCCGGGCCGCGTTCGTCCGGTATCTGCACGTGGTCGATCACTGGCGGAAGCTGCCCTACCGGGATCCCGGGCTGCCCGTGGAGGTCCTTCCCGGCCACTGGAGCGGAGCGGCGGCGAAGACGCTGTTCGAGCGGCTCGTCGCCACGCTGGAGGATCCTGCTCTCGCCCACGCGGCCGACGTCTACCGCGCCCTCGGCGTCGGCTTTCCCCTGTCCCCCAAGCACCGCTGACACCGGCGGCGCTGCTCCGGGCGCTGTTCGCCTCTCATGGCGAGCAGCGCCCGTTCCGCATGCGCGGATGATCCTCGCGTTCGGTCGTTCTCCACATCGGATATCGCTGACTCTTGACGACCGTACCGAAAGTGATACACCCTTGAGGCATTCCTTCCTCAGCCGGCGCATATCGCACGGACCGTCCCCGAGGTATCGATCGGGAGTCCCGCCGCCGGCGACATCTGACGAGGAGCACCCCTTCCATGCCTACGTCGCAACATCATTCGGCCGAGTCTGCCGGATCAGCGGAAGACCCCCAGGTCTTCAAACGAGGGCTCAAGAGCCGGCACGTGCAGATGATCGCCATCGGCGGCTCCATCGGTACCGGGCTCTTCTACGGGTCCGCACAGGGGATAGCACTGAGCGGACCGGCGATCGTCCTTGGATATGCCCTCTGCGGCGTGGTGATGTTCCTGATCGTGCGTGCCCTCGGCGAGATGACGGTGCGAGAGCCGGTGGCCGGTGCGTTCAGCCACTTCGCATACAAGTACTGGAGTCCGCGCGCGGGCTTCGTCTCCGGATGGAACTACTGGTTCAACTACATCGCGGTGTCGATGGTCGAACTGGCGGTGGTCGGCGCCTATGTGAACTACTGGCTGCCCGGCGTCCAGCCCTGGCTGTCCGCCGCCTTCTTCGTGGCGGCGATCACCGCCGTCAACCTTCTCGGCGTCAAGGCATTCGGCGAGTTCGAGTACTGGTTCGCGATGATCAAGGTCGCCGCGATCGTCGGGATGATCGTTCTCGGTGCCGTCATCATCGCACTCGGGATCAACAAGAGCCCCGGCACACTCCCCGAGCCGAGCCTCGCGCACCTGTGGGATCTCGGCGGATTCATGCCAGGAGGCATGTCCGGGTTCCTGATGGTGCTGGTCGTCGTGCTCTTTTCGTACGGCGGCACCGAACTGATCGGCATCACGGCCGGCGAGGCGGAGAATCCGCACCGCACGATTCCACAGGCCATCAACCAGCTCATCATCCGCTTCCTGATCTTCTACATCGGCTCCATGACGGTGATCCTGGCGATCATCCCCTGGGACCGGATCGATGGCCAACTGAGCCCGTTCGTACAGATTTTCCAGGGCATCGGGCTCTCCGGAGCTCCGCACGTCCTCAATTTCGTCGTCCTCACGGCCGCGATGTCCGCGTACAACTCGGCGCTCTACTCCAACGCCCGCATGCTGCACGCGCTGTCCGATCAGGGTAACGCTCCGAAATACCTCTCCCGGATCAGTGGCAACGGCATTCCGCTGGCCGGTGTGCTGACCTCCACCGGGGTCACCTCGCTCGCGGTCCTGGTCGTGTTCCTCTGGCCGGAGTTCGCGTTCAACTACCTGCTGTCGATCGCCCTGATCGCGGGCATCGTCAACTGGACGATGATCGTGGTGACGCACGGCAAGTTCCGTCGGCGTCTCGGCGCCGAGGAGACCGCCGCGTCCCCCTTCCGGCTGCCGGGCGGCAGGTTCAGCGCATGGGGCGTCCTGCTGTTCATGGCCCTGGTGATCGTCCAGATGGCGATGTCGGACACCTACCGCACGGCAGTCGTCGCGGGACCCGCATGGCTGGCCGGATTGCTGATCGCGTACGCCGTGAAACAACGCCGGCAGGCCGTCGTCCCCGAGCCGGCCCCGCCCAAGGACAGCGCACCGTCCAGAGAACGGATGGTCTGAGTCCATGGCGACACCCGTACAGGTGAACACTCACCTGGTCGACTACCGGCGTGACACCTACACGACCCCCGGGCGGCCCCTGCCCGGCGGCGCGCGGCCCCTCCTCGACTGCGCCCTCGGAACCAACCCCTACGGAGCGCCACCCGTGGCGCCGCACCTCCCCGGGCACGGCGCCGGACTCAGTGCCTACCGGGCGCCCGACGCGGCGTTCCGTGACGCGATCGCCGCCCACTGGGCCGAATCGGCCGCGCTGACACGGGAGAACATCCAGGTCGAGGCCGGCACCTTCGGGGTCATCGAGCGGCTGAACAAACTGCTGGTCCAGCCCGGCACCCAGGTGCTCGGTTACGTGCCCCAGTTCTCCGACTTCGCACAGGACGTCATCCAGCGTGGCGCAACGTTCGACGCCGTGCCGCTCCGCGCGGAGGACACCTACCGCTTCTCCGCCCCGGACCTCATCGACCGCCTCTGCCGGCATCACCGCCTCGTCTACCTCGACAACCCGAACAACCCGACGGGCCAGATCATCCCGTTGCCCGAGATCGAGAAGGTGGTGGCCGCGGCCCGGGAACTGCGCGTGGCCGTTCTGGTCGACGAGGCCTACGGCGACTTCATGGCCCCGCGGAACTCCGCCGTCACCCTCGTCCCCGACTACGACAACCTGTTCGTGGCCAGGTCTTTCAGCAAGGGCTGGGGCCTGGCCGGGCTGCGCGTCGGGTACGCGGTGATGTCTCCCGCGCTGCTTCCGGCCTGGCAGAAGATCTCCCATCCGTTCCCGGTCGGCGCCCTCGGCCTGGCCCTGGCCCGCCAGGCCCTCGGCTTCACCGACTTCCTCCAGACGTGCGTGCGCCGGGTCCGTATCGGCAAGCGGCACGTCCTCGGCGCCTGCCGCCGCATGAGCGTGCCCGCGACAGCGGAGACCGTTCCCATCCTCACGCTGATACATCCCGACGAGAAGCTGGATCTGCGGAAGGAGTTCCTGAACCGGAACGTCCTCACCACACCAGGACACCATTTCGCCGGCCTGGGTCCGAACGCCGTCCGCATCCGCCTGCCCCGGGAGACGGACGCGCTCACGGAAGCGATCCAGGACATCGAGAACGCAGAAAACGGAGTACGGTAGCCCATGTCGGAAAACAAGGGAATCCGCCCCCTTGAAGAGGGCGTACGGACAGACTTCAGTTCCACGATGGACTACGGGAGCTACCTTTCCCTGGACACGCTGCTCTCCTCGCAGCATCCGGTCAGCAAGGGCCCGCACCCCGACGAACTGCTGTTCATCATCCAGCACCAGACCACCGAACTGTGGTTCAAGCTGGTTCTGCACGAGCTGCGCGGTGTGCGGCAGCACTTCGCAGCCGACGACGTGGCCCGCGCCCGCAAAGGGCTGGCCCGGGTCAAGCACATCTTCCGCACGCTGACCGAGCAGTGGTCGGTGCTGGCGACGCTGACTCCGAGCGAGTACGCCGAATTCCGAGGGGAACTCGGCTCGTCCTCGGGGTTCCAGAGCTACCAGTACCGAGCGGTGGAATTCATCCTCGGCAACAAGAACGCGGACATGCTCGCCGTCTTCGCGTCACGGCCCGACGAACAGTCCATGCTCCGCGAACTGCTCGAAACCCCGACCGTCTACGACGCATTCCTGCACCACCTGGCCCGGTACGGCCACGACATCCCGAAGGAGGTGCTCGAACGCGACGTGACACAGCCGTGGGTCGCACGGCCCGAGCTGATCCCGGCCTTCGAAAGGGTCTACGGAGACGTGAACGCCCACTGGAGCGCCTACGCCATCAGCGAGGACCTGGTCGACCTCGAGGACGCCTTCCAGTTCTGGCGCTTCCGGCACCTGCGGACGGTCCAGCGCACGATCGGATACAAGACGGGCACCGGTGGCTCATCGGGAGTCGCCTTCCTGGAACGGGCCCTCGGCCTGACCTTCTTCCCCGAGCTCTACACCGTGCGCACATCGATCGGCGACTGAACCTCCCTTCCCCGTCCCGCTGCCGAAGACGGCACCCGAGAAGCGAAAGCGCTCATGAACGACACACTCGCAGCCCTCCCCGGCCATCTGATCGCAAAGGCCCACTCCCTGGACCTCGCCGACCCGCTCGCCTCCTACCGGTCGAGGTTCGTCGAGGCCGACGGACTCGTCGCCTACCTGGACGGCAACTCCCTCGGGCGTCCGCTGAAGGCCACCCGGGAGAGCCTTGTCGCCTTCGTGGACGGCGCCTGGGGCACCCGCCTGATCCGGGCCTGGGACGAACAGTGGATGGACGCGCCGACCGAACTGGGCGACCGTATCGGCGGTGCCGTACTCGGCGCCGCCCCCGGACAGACCGTGGTGGCGGACTCGACGACGGTGATGCTCTACAAGCTGGCCCGCGCCGCGGTCGATGCCCGCCCCGGGCGCGACGAGGTGGTGGCCGACACCGAAAACTTCCCGACCGACCGCTTCGTTGTGGAAGGCATCGCCGCGGAACGGGGTCTGACGATCCGGTGGATCACACCGGACCCCGCTGCGGGCGTCACGCTCGACCAGGTCGAGGCCCGTCTCTGCGACCGTACGGCTCTCACGCTGCTCAGTCATGTGGCCTACAAGTCCGGCTACACTGCCGACATGCCCGCGATCACGGCCGCCGCCCACCGGGCGGGCGCGCTGGTGCTCTGGGACGTATGCCACTCGGCCGGCTCGGTCGAGGTGGCCCTGGACCGGGCGGGCGCGGACCTCGCCGTCGGCTGCACCTACAAGTACCTCAACGGCGGTCCGGGCTCCCCGGCATTCGGCTACGTCGCGAGCGCTCTGCAGAGCGAACTGCGCCAGCCCATCCAGGGCTGGATGGGACACGCCGACCCGTTCGCCATGGCGGCGGCCTACCAGCCGGCACCCGGCATGCGTCGCTTCATCAGCGGCACCCCGCCGATCGCCGGAATGCTGGCCCTGCGGGACATGATCGCACTGATCGAGGAAGCCGGCATCGCCGCCGTGCGCGCCAAGTCCGTTCAACTCACCGAGTTCGCGCTCGAGATCGCCGACGAGGCACTCGCCCCGTACGGAGTACGGGTCGCGTCCCCGCGGGACGCGGCCGTCCGGGGCGGTCATGTGACCCTGGAACACCCCCGATTCGAGGAGATCACCGCCGGACTCTGGAAGCGGGGCGTCATCCCCGACTTCCGCCCGCCGCACGGTCTGCGCGTCGGACTCTCCCCCCTGAGCACCGGCTTCACCGAACTCGCCACCGGCCTGGCCCAC
>KL568522.1:161468-163476 GCA_000715605.1 Streptomyces speibonae
TCTCCCCCCTGAGCACCGGCTTCACCGAACTCGCCACCGGCCTGGCCCACGTTCGCCGGCTGCTCGCCGAGGCCGTCAACGATTGAGAGAACATGACCACGCTGGATGACCTCGATTCACGCCCGGGGAGCGCCACCTCCCTCCTGCGCACGGTCATCGGCTGCACGATGCGGGACCAGGGCGGCTGGCTTTCGTCGGCCGACCTGGTCGAACTCATGAAGGTGGTCGACTCGCCGCCGGCCCGGACCCGCAACGCCCTCGCGCGGGTGAAGGCCCGCGGCCTGCTGCTCTCCCGGAAGCACAACGGGCTCCCCGGCTACGCCCTGGCACCCGAGGCGTGGCCGATGCTCGCCCGGGGCGACCGGCGCATCTACCATCCACGGTTCATGGAGGAGGGCGACCCCTGGTGCCTGATCTCCTTCTCCATTCCTGAGAACAACCGGGAGACACGCCATCAGCTGAGGCGTCGGCTCACCTGGATCGGCTGCGGAACCGTGGCGAACGCCCTGTGGATCTGTCCGGCCTACCTCTGCGGCGAAGTCGAGGAGATCGTCGCCGACCTGGGGCTGACGGACCGTGTGCCCCTCTTCATCTCCGACGAGGTCCGCGGGGTGAGCGACCTGAGCGCGGCGGTCCAGGAATGGTGGGACATCGACTCGATCAGGGCGCTGCACGACGCGTTCCTCACCCACGGTACGCAAGCGGTCGACGCCTACCGCGCCGATCCCACGCCACGAGCCGCGTTCCGGGCGTGGGTCACCCTCCTCGACGCTTGGCGCCCCATCCCGTACCTCGATCCGGGCCTGCCCTACTCGGTACTCCCGCAGGACTGGCCCGGCCGCCGGAGCATCCCGCTCTTCCTCGACTTCCGCGACAGCGTCCAGCGACCGGTCGCTGAATTCATCGCCTCATCGATCGGCTGAGCCCCCCGCTGCCGCGCCGGGAGCGACCGCCCGGCGGCCGGAACGCCGGGCGGTCGGGAATGCCGCTCTCACTCGGTCAGCGCGATGTACTTCTCCTCGAGGAACTCCAGGATCCCCTCGGAGCTGCCCTCGCGGCCGATGCCGCTCTGCTTGACACCTCCGAACGGCGCGGCCGGGTCGCTCACCACGCCCCGGTTGACGGCGACCATACCGGCCTCGAGCCGCCGGGCGACCGTCATGGCGGCCCGCTCCTCGCCGAAGACGTACGCCATCAGGCCGTAGATCGTGTCGTTGGCCATGCGTACGGCGTCGTCGATGTCGTCATAGCGGACCACCGCCGTGACCGGCCCGAAGATCTCGGTGACGTTGATCTGTGACCCGTGCTCGACATCGGTGAGGAGGGTCGCGTCGTAGAAGGCGCCCGTGGCGGAGGGCTTTCCGCCGCGTACGAGGGTGGCGCCGCCCGCGACCGCGTCGTCGACGAGGACGGCGACCTTGTCGCGCTCGGCGACCGAGACCAGGGCGCCGAGCTGGTTGGACCGGTCCAGACCCGGACCGACCGGCATCTCGGCCAGGGCCGCGTCCATCCGCGCGACGAACTCGTCGTGGAGCGAGCCGTGGACGTAGAACCGGTTGGCGGCCGTACAGGCCGAGCCGCCGTTGCGCATCTTCGCCTGCAGGGCCCCGGCGACCGTGAGGTCGAGGTCCGCGCCGGGCAGGACGATGACCGGGGCGTTGCCGCCGAGCTCCATCGACGTGCTGACGACGGAGTCGGCGCAGGCGTGCAGCAGGGTCCGGCCCACTTCCGTCGACCCGGTGAACGAGACCTTCCGCACCTCTTCACGGTCGATCATCTGCTTCACCAGCGGCCCCGTCGGCATCGGGGTGACCAGGTTGACCACCCCGCGCGGGACCCCCGCGCGGCGCAGCACCTCGACGACGTACGCCGCCGTCAGGGGTGTTTCGCGGGCGGGTTTGAGGATCGTCGTGCAGCCGGCGGCCAGGGCCGGACCGAGCTTGCGCGTCGCCATCGCGGCGGGGAAGTTCCACGGGGTGATCAGCAGCGAGACCCCGACCGGCTGGCG
>KL568522.1:163684-164965 GCA_000715605.1 Streptomyces speibonae
CTGCGGGTCGACGACGATCCGCTTGTCGCCGGACGGCGAGCGCCGGTAGTCGCCCGGGACGCGTACCGCCTCCTCCGCGAACCACCGGAAGAACTCGGTGGCGTAGCGCGCCTCGCCGACGGCGTCGGCCCAGGCCTTGCCGTTCTCCCGCACGATCAGGGTCGCGAGGTGCTCCTCCTCCGCGGTGAGCAGCTCGTATGCCGTGCGGAGGATCTCACCGCGCTCCCGCGGTGCGGTCGCCGCCCAGTCGTCCAGCGCGGCGGCCGCCGCGTCGACGGCGTCGTGGCAGTCCCGCTCGGTCGCGACGGCGAACGCGGCGATCGGGGAGAGGTCGGAGGGGTCGACGACGTCGAACCGTTCGCCGCCGGAGCCGGCCCGCCAGGTACCGTCGATGAACAGGTCGGGATGCACCTCCGGGGTGAGACCGGGTGGAGAGGGGCTGGGCACGGTCATGCGACGGTCTCCTTCTTCAGGGTTCCGGCCAGGGCGCGTTCGAGGAGATCGAGCAGCAGCTCGTGGGTCGGCTCGACCGGAGCGATCGCCAGCAGCCGCTGCGACTTCTGGGCGAGCCGGGCGATCTGCGGCAGCTGGTCGCGCGCGATGCCGATCTCGGCGAGTGAACCGGGCACCCCGATGGCGTGGTTGATCTCGACGATCCGGTGGATGGTCCGCTCGGCGGACGCCTCCTGGGCCGTCAGCCCTTCCAGCGCGGTGCCGAGGCGGGCGATCCGGCCGGCGATGTCCGGCTCGGTCCGCATCACGTCCAGGGCGTAGGGGAGGAGCAGCCCGGTGCCGAGGCCGTGCGGGGTGCCGGTCATGGCCCCGATCGGGTACTGCAGGGCATGGCACAGGTGGGTGCCGGTCGAGCCGAAGGCGATGCCGGCGAGGAGCGCGCCGCGGGCGACCTGTTCGCGCGCCCGACGGTCCGAGGGCGCGTGCACCGCGGACGGCAGCCACGGCCCCAGGTGCGCCGCGGCCTCCAGGGCCACCGGTCCCGCCAGGGCGTTGCGGCCGGTGAACACCGGTGCCGTGGACGTCCAGTCGAGGTCGAGGGAGCGGGCGGTGAACGACTCCACCGCGTGCACCAGGGCGTCGATACCCGAGTACGCCGTCACGGTGGCGGGCGCCCCGAGGGTGAACTCGGGGTCGACGACGGCCGCGGCCGGCACCAGGAACGGGCTGGAGACGCCCACCTTGAGTTCGCGTTCCGGGTCGGACACGACGGCGACGGGCGTCACCTCCGATCCGGTGCCCGCCGTGGTCGGGACCGCCACGATCGGC
>KL568522.1:165216-165576 GCA_000715605.1 Streptomyces speibonae
GTCCAGGGCACTGCCGCCGCCGATCGCGAGGACGACGTCCGCGCCGTACGTACGGGCGAGCCCGGCCGCGCCGTCGAGCGTGGCGACCGGGAGCTCGGGGGTGATGTCGGAGTACACCCGTACGTCGAGACCCGCGCTCTCCAGCCCGGTGACGACCTCGGTCAGGTGCGTCGACCCCTGGAGGAAGGGGTCGACGACGGCGAGCACCCGTCGGCCGTGGACGGCGACGACCTCGGGCAGCTGGGCACGGGCGCCGTAACCGAAGTGCACGCGTGCGGGGAGGCGGAGAGTTCCGGTTGGTTCAGGCATGGACCCGCCCTCCTTCTGCGCCGCCGGCACCGGATCTGTCTCTTATACACA
>KL568522.1:165749-166665 GCA_000715605.1 Streptomyces speibonae
GAGCAGGCCTGCGTCGTTGCTCATCAAGGTGAAGTCGAAGCCGGCGGCGACGGCCGAACGGACCGCCTCCGCGCTCGCGCCGCCGGCGTTGCCGACCGGTCTTCCGGCCGCTTTGGCCTCGCGTACGACCCGGCCGACCAGCTCGGCGAGGGCCGGGTCGTCCTCGGCCAGCTGCTCGCCGACCGACAGGTCGGCGGTGCCGACGAGGAGGGCGTCGACACCCTCGACGGCCGCGACGGCACCGGAGTTCGCCACCCCGGCAGCGCTCTCGATCTGGGCGATGACCACGACCTCGTCCCGGCCGAAGCGGAGATACTCCTCGCGGGGGAGCGCACCCCAGAGCCCCGCGCGGGAGGTCGCCCCCACGCCCCGGCTCCCGAGCGGGGAGAAGCGGGCCGCGGCGACCGCCGCGCGGGCCTCCGCCACGGTGTCGACGTGCGGCACCATGACGCCCTCCGCGCCCGCGTCGAGCACCCGGGCGATCAGCCCCGGGTCGAGGCCCGGCACCCGCACGATGGGGGAGACGCCCGTGTGCAACCCCGTCCCGATGAGCCGGAACACCGACTCCAGGTCGAGGGGGGAGTGCTCCAGGTCGATCACGACGAAGTCGAAGCCGGCGTGGGCGAGGATCTCCACGACCTCCGTCGCGGGCAGCTTGACCCACGTCCCGAGCGCCGGTGTGCGGCGTTCGGCGAGGGCCGCGCGGAACAGGCTCCTTCGTTGCTGGGATGCGCTCATCGCATCGGATAGTCGTCGGCGTTGAGCACCCAGCCCGAGGCGGAGAAGTCCTCACGGGGCGGCGAGAAGATGTCGATGAGCTGCTGGTGGGCACCGACCCCCTGGGTGGTGTGGACGGTCGGCGGCGGAATCACGCAGATCGACGGGTTGCCGACCTCATGGTCTGTCTCTTATACAC
>KL568522.1:166855-183449 GCA_000715605.1 Streptomyces speibonae
TCGAGTCCGGTCCCCACGGGTAGCGGATGTGATGGACGAACCGGCCCTTGACCGCCAGTGAGATCTGCTCGAAGTCGTCGTGGTGGTGCGGCGACAGCTTCCGCACGTTGCGTGGCTGCGGTTCTTCGGCGAGGAAGTTGACCATCATGTTCGTGGTACGGAAGATCCGGCCGAACCGGCCCTCGGCGATCGGCGTCTCGGCCAGCCGGTAGACGCGCAGTGCGAACCCGCCGACCGGGTCGGGCCAGGGGGAGAGGGGAGTGACCCGGGGATCGGGCTCGGTGTAGGCCTCGGCGTTCACCGCCTGTCCGGCGAGGTCCTCCGCCCGGTGGGAGAACAGCCGGATGAGCGCGCCGTCGCCCTCGACCCGGATCTCGCTGTCGCCGGGGGGCACCACCACGAAGGCCTCCTCGTCGACCGTCGCGGACGTCCCCCCGCCGGTCACGGTGACCGGGGCGCTGTCGGAGTACATCAGCACGGCGTACTCGTCGGGCTGACCGGACCGGGTGAAGACGTCGCCGGCCCGGGCGTCCGTCCAGGCGATGACGAGGTTCGCCGCCCGGGCGACCCAGGTCCGGCTGCCCTTCGGACCGGTCTCGACGGGCGGGTGGGACCGGAACTCGACCCGCTGCGCGGGCCGGATCGGCGTGTTCGGTTCCACCGTTCTGGCCGGGGTGGCCGTGGACAGCTGGGAGCGGATGTCGTCGGCGGCGTACGTACTCATATGTGGGTGCTCCTTTCGGTGGGGGCTCCGTGGCCGCGGAGCGCGAGCAGGGCGCGCGCGTCGGCCGGGGTGGCCACCTGTTTGCCGAGGTCCTCGATCACGGCGCGGATCTTCTCGACCTGCTCGGCGTTGCTCTTGGCGAGCCGGCCCTTGCCGATCCACAGGCTGTCCTCGAGGCCGACCCGGACATGACCGCCCAGCCAGGCGCTGTGGGTGGCGAACTGGATCTGTTCCCGTCCGGCGGCGAACGCGGAGAACGAGTAGTCGTCGCCGAACAGCCGGTCGGCCACCCGCACCATGTGCTCGAGGTTGTCGTGGTCGGCGCCGATCCCGCCGAGGATGCCGAACACTCCCTGGATCAGCAGGGGCGGCCTGGCCAGCCCCTTGTCGACGAAGTGGGCGAGCGAGTAGAGGTGCCCGATGTCGTAGCACTCGTACTCGAAGCGGGTGCCGAGTTCGCCGAGGGTGCGCAGCGTCTCCTCGATCTTGTCGAAGGTGTTCACGAACGGCAGGCTGTAGGTGTTCAGGACGTAGGGCTTCTCCCAGTCGTGCCGCCACTGCGTGACCCGGTCGGCGATCCCGGAGTAGACGAAGTTCATCGAGCCCATGTTCATCGAGGCGAGCTCGGGCCGGACCCGGCGGGCGCCGGCCAGGCGCTGCTCCATCGTCATCGCCGACGAGCCGCCGGTGGTGATGTTGATGACCGCGTCGGTCCGGTCGGTGATGCGCCCCACGATCTCCTCGAAGATCTCGGGCTCGTACGCCGGGCGGCCGTCGGGGTGGCGTGCGTGCAGGTGCACGATGGCCGAGCCGGCCTCGACCGCACCGATCGCGCTGTCCGCCACCTCCTTCGCGGACAGCGGGAGATGGGGGCTCTGCGAGGGCACGTTCACGGAGCCGGTGACCGCCGTCGTGATGATGACCTTCTCGGCGGCCTTCATCAGGGGGTCTCTTCCAGGCCCAGCAGGAAGGCGGTGTTGCGGCAGATCATCTGCCGCACGTCCGCCGCGGAGACACCGTGGTCGAGCAGCTGCTGGACGATGTACAGGTAGGCGTCCACGGGCAGCGGGTTGCCCTTCTGGCCGAGGTCGGAGTTGATGACCGTGTGCTCGGGGCCGACCTTCTCGATCCAGTTGACGAGCTGCTGGATCTTGAAGTCGGGGGCCGGGACGTCCGGGTGGTACATCGAGAGCTCGTGCTCCACGTAGGCGCCGTACCCCACCATCTCCTCGATGTCGGCGTCCGAGGCGTTGACGATGAAGTCGGGGTGGTGCAGCAGGATCCGGCGCACCCCGCTGTCGCGGGCGGTCTTGAAGAAGGCCTTCATCGACGTGGCGTCCAGATGTCCGCCGGTGAGCATGATGCCGGCCTCCGCGACCAGCTTGGTGACGAGGTGGGTCTGCTGCGACACCTCACCGGAGTCGTCGAAGACCGAGACCTCCTCCTCGTAGAGGTTGCCCGCCGCGGAGGGGAATCCGTCGTCGTGGCTGTGGGCGTCGATGTGCTGGGCCGCGGAGACCGTCGGCCCCCACACGCAGCGGCCGCCCATGTTGATGGCGACGGCCACCGCGGAAGGGTTGATCCCCCCGACCTCGGAGTTGAGCGCCACCCCGCCGTACATCGGCGTGGGTGCTTCGGCCAGCTGGCTCCGCATCGCCAGCAGGTCCATCACCGTGTTGTGGTGATGGGACTTGCACAGGATCGCCCGGGCGTTGATGCGCGCCGCGTCGTGGGACGCCTCCACGTGGTCGAAGCGGCGCGGGAAGGGGCTCGGGCCGGAGTGACAGTGCAGGTCCACCACCCCGTCCAGGACCTTGAGCAGTGCGGGAGTCGGCTCCACCGTGACGGTCATTCCCTCTCCTTTGTTCAGCATGTGTAATCGATGTTCAGATTACGCACGCGCTGATCCGGGTGTCAACGACATGACTTCGCTGCAAGAGAGGGTCATCAGATCGTTTGCAACCAAGGTCTGTTCACATTGCGAGTGGTGTGCTTGCATTGCGAACGCGTAGTGGGCCGGGGGGCGCCGAGCGCGGCCCCCATGACCGGAAAGGACAAGGTGAGCATCGAGGTGCGTCAATCAAAAGAGGCGCCGACCGGTGAGACGGAGCGAGGCGGGATCCAGTCGATCGACCGCGCGGCGAACGTGCTCGCGCTGCTCGACCAGGACACCCGCAGCCTCACTCCGACGCTGGTGGCCGAACGGCTCGGGCTCAACCGGACCACAGCGCACCGCTACCTGCAATCGCTCCAGAGCGCCGGCTTCCTCAGCGCGAGCTACGGTCCGGGACCGCTGCTCGACCAGCTGTCGTCGCTGGTGTCGGAGCGCCAGCAGATTCTGACCCTCGCGCCCACGGTCCTGCGTGAGCTCTCCGACGACACCGACCTGACGACGGTGCTCAGCTTCCTCGGACGCAGCGGGGCGGTGGTGACGCTGGTCGAGGAGGCACACCGCGGCACGATCATCCTCACCGTGCGGGTGGGCACCGTGCTCGAGGCGAAGGCGGCCCAGACCCGGGTGCTGCTCGCGTTCGCGACCGACCCGACGGCCGTGACCCGCGCGCACGCCGGACTCAGTCCGGCCGAGGCGGCCAAGGAGCGCGAGGCGCTGACGGCGGTACGCCGGCACCGCATCGCCTGGGCCGACCTCCACCACGACGGGCTGGCCTCCGTGGCGGTGCCGGTGTTCGTGGGCAACAACGCGTCCGCCGCGATGGCACTGATAGGGACGAGCACCATGCTCCAGCCTCTGGAACGGTCCGCGCCGCGCGTGCAGCAACTGGAACAAGCAGCGCAGACGCTCGGAGCCATGGTTTCGGGCTAGGAACAGGAGACGACCAGCCGATGACTGCGTGGATAAAACGACAACGCCTGAGCCCGCTCTGGCTCCTGCTGCTGCCGGCCCTCGGCCTGCTCACGGCCATCCTGCTGATTCCTCTGGCGCAGAGCTTCGTCCGTAGTATCGGCGAATCCGCCTGGACCTCTCAGCACTACGAGAACCTGTTCACCGACGGCGTCACCCTGACCGTGCTCTGGCGTACGGCGTGGATCTCCGCGGTGGTGACGGTGGTGACGCTGGCCTGCGGCTACCCCTATGCCTACCTGATGACCCGCGTCGGCCCCCGGATGCGCGGGCTGTTGCTGGTCCTGGTGCTGATCCCGTTCTGGACCTCCGTGATGGCCCGCAACTTCGCGTGGATTCTCATCCTTCAGCGCGACGGGCCGGTGGACGACTTCTTCGGCGTCGTCTTCTACGGAACGGCCACCGGCGTCACCATCGCGATGAGCCAGGTCCTGCTGCCGTTCATGGTGCTGCCCCTTTACAGCGCCCTGAGCGGGATCGACCGGCGGCTGCTGCTGGCCGCCCGCGGACTCGGCTCGCACCCGGTCAAGGCGTTCTGGAAGGTGTACTGGCCGCTGTCACGCGGCGGCGTGGTGGCCGGCGTGATCCTGGTGTTCACCCTGGCCCTCGGCTTCTACGTCACCCCGGCGCTGCTCGGCTCGCCCCAGCAGTCGCTGGTCGCCCAGCTGCTCGCGCAGCGCACGACCCAGCTCCTCGACTTCGCCGGTGCCGGTGCGCTGGGGATGGTCGTCCTCGTGGTCACCCTCGTGCTCGTGGCCTGGGCCAACCGGGTCGGGGGCAAGGTCTCGTCCCTCGGCATCGTCCCGACCACCTCCGCCAAGGAGGAGGAATGACACTGCATCCCACCCAGTCCTCTCCGGTCGGCGAAAGGCCGGTGACCGCTCCGCCGTCGAAGTCCCCGCCGGTGACACGGCGTATCCGCAGGCGCGTCCGGGGGGTCGACCCGATCCCCTGGTGGCTGAAGCTCTTCGTCGCCCTCGTCGCGGTGTACCTGATCCTGCCGACGGTGTTCGTCATCCCGATGAGCTTCGGCTCGACCCGTTCGTTCGCGTTCCCGCCGAAGAACCTCACCTTCGATCTCTACCGCAACTTCTTCTCCGACGAGCGCTGGCTGACCTCCCTGCAGAACTCCGTGGTGGTCGGACTGCTGGCCGCTCTCATCGCGACCGTCGTCGGCACCGCCGCGGCCGTGGGCCTGCACCATCTCAGGGGCAAGCCGGCGCAGATCATCCGGGCGTTGCTCATGGTCCCCCTGGTGGCACCCGCCATCGTCATCGCGGTCGCGGTCTACATCTCGTTCCTCAAGTGGCACCTCGTCGGAACCCTGCAGGGCTATGTGCTCGCCCACGCCGCCATCGCCGTCCCCTTCGTCCTGGTGGCGGTGACCAGTTCCCTCAGCAACTTCGACTCCAACCTCCTGCGCGCCTCCGCCTCGCTGGGGGCCTCTCCGTCCAGGACGTTCAGACGGGTCACGATGCCACTGATCGGCAAAGGCATCCTCAGCGGCGCCGTCTTCGCCTTCGTGACGTCCTTCGACGAGGTCGTCATCGCCCTGTTCCTGCGTGATCCGACATTCCAGACCATGCCGGTGCAGATGTACAACAGCGTCACCTATGAGATCGACCCCACCATGGCCGCGGCATCCAGCCTCGTGGTGGTCGTGGTGACCGTCGTCTGCCTCGGCCTGCAGCTGCTGGGCAGCCGAACCAAGAAGCGATAGGAGGTCACATGCCCACCACCCACGCCACCACGCCGGCCGCCAAGGCAGCCGCCGGCGCGGTCAGTACCCGGTCGGGAACCCAGATCCGGCTCACCGACGTCAGCAAGGACTTCGGACTCCCCGAACCCGCGGTCGACAACATCTCGCTGACGATCGAGCCGGGCGAGTTCATGACACTGCTGGGGCCCAGCGGCTCCGGCAAGACGACCACGCTCAACCTCATCGCGGGGTTCGAGACCCTCACCACGGGGTCGATCCTGTTCAACGGCGGCGACGTGAGCTCTCTGCCGCCCCACAAGCGCAATCTGGGCATGCTGTTCCAGAACTACGCGCTCTTCCCCCACCTGACCGTGGCGCAGAACGTCGCCTACCCTCTGCGCGAACGCAAGCTGCCCAAGGCGGAGATCGCCGAGAAGGTCGGCCAGGTGCTCGAACTGGTGCAGCTCACCGGGCGCGACAGCCACTACCCCTCCCAGCTCTCCGGCGGACAGCAGCAGCGTGTGGCGCTCGCCCGCGCGATCGTCTTCGACCCCAACGCGCTGCTCCTCGACGAACCGCTCGGCGCGCTGGACCGCAACCTGCGCGGCACCCTGCAGCAGGAGATCCAGCGCATCCACCGTGAACTCGGGTCGACGTTCGTGTTCGTCACGCACGACCAGGAGGAGGCGATGCACCTCTCCGACCGGATCGCGCTGTTCAACAAGGGGCGGCTCGAACAGGTGGGAACCCCCGAGGCGCTCTACGCGGCACCCGAGACGCTGTTCACCGCCCGGTTCCTGGGCGACTCCAACGTCTTCGACATCGCGGACTCCGGCGGCGCCACGTCGGGCAGCGCGGTGGCCTGGGAGGACCGCACCCTGTCGGTCGAGGCCGGCACGGTCTCGCCGCGGGTCGCCGCCGGGGCGTCGGCCGCGCTCGTGGTGCGCCCGGAGGACGTGCGGATCGCCACCACGCCGGACGCGGTGCCGGCCGGCGCCAACCATGTCTCCGCGACCGTGCGCCAGCTCGACTACCTGGGTTCCTACCGCACAGCCGTACTGGCCCTGGGAGGCGGCGGGACGGTGGGGCGCGCCCGCCTCGCGCCCCAGGAGGACGACCTGCGGGTGGGTCAGGCGGTGACGGCCTGGTGGCATGTCGGCCGGCAGTGCGTGGTGGCCGTCTGACGGCCCCCGTATGTTCACGATTCGAACCGGCCGTGCGCATGACGCAAAAAAAGGCCTTTCAACCTCTTGTCGCAACCGCTGTCACAGCCCTAATGTCCACAAGCCAGAATACGCATTCTGAGCCGTGCGAGCCGCAAACAGAAGGAAGTGCCCCCGATGGCAACCAAGAGAACGCTCGGGATTATCAGCACAATCGTCTCCGCCTCATTGCTGGCCGCCTGTGGCGGCGGATCCGGGGGCTCCGACAACACCAAGGCCGACGGACAGCTCACCTTCGTCGCATACGGCGGTGACGGCCAGAAGACGATGGAAGAGGTATGGCAGAAGCCTTACATGGAGAAGAACTCCGACATCAGCTTCGTCAACACCTCGCCGACCGACGTCGCACAGGTCAAGGCGCAGGTCGAAGCCGGCCAGGTGAAGTGGGACATCATCGCCACCGCGCCGGCCGCCGCCGAGCAGAACTGCGGGACGCTGTTCGAGCCGCTCGAGATCACCGGCGTCGACCCCGAGGACGTCGTCGACCAGGCGATCGGCAAGTGCTACACCGGCAACTTCATCAACGCCACGCCGATGGCGTACCGCACCGAGGCCTTCCCCGACCCCGACAAGGCGCCCAAGACCATCGAGGACTTCTTCGACCTGGAGAAGTTCCCCGGCAACCGCGGGATGATCACCAACCTGCAGAACGGCATCCTCGAATACCCCCTGCTGGCCGACGGGGTGGCACCCGACGACCTCTACCCGCTCGACATGGACCGGACGCTGGAAAAGCTCGAGACCATTCGCGACGTGACCACCTTCGCGCCCAACGTCGGCGCCCTCCAGCAGGCGGTCGGGTCCGGCCAGGTCGACATCTTCACGCTGTCCGACTCCCGCATCAAACCGCTCCTGGAGGACGGTGTCGACATCACCGTGGTCTGGGACGTGACGGTCACCTCCATCAACGGATTCGCCGTGCCGAAGGGTTCACCGGAAAAGAAGAACGCCGAGGAATTCATGGCATGGGTACTCGGCCCGGAGGCGTCGGCCAACATTTCCGAAGCGCACGGCACCGCGCCGATCAGTAAGGTCGCAAAGCCGAACCTTTCCGAAGAGGCGAAGAAGGTAGAGGTCTACGGCCCCGTGAACACCGGCGAGACAGTCCTGCAGAACATTGACTGGTACGCCAAGAATTTCAATGAGGTGACCACGGAACTCCAGAACTGGCTGGCCGGATGACATTCCTCGTCGCGCAGCAGGCGCCCGGTCCCAGTGTTCTCCATGCGAACTACAATCCCTACATGGTGAACAATGATCAGGAGAGGGCGTCTGCCTCGGACATCCGTTCCGTCGCCCGCGTGGGTCAGATCTGTGCGCTCTTCGGGCCGCGGGTGGTCGAGCTCACCGCGGCCGAGGTCGCGGAGCGCACCGGTCTGAACCGGACCACGGCCTATCGCTACTGCGCCTCGATGGTAGCGGCCGGCATCCTCCAGCCGGGGAGCCGCCGGGGAACCTTCGCTCTCGGTGCGCTGATGCTCGAACTGGGGCTCGGCGCACTGGGCCGGGAACGCGTCCTCGAGGTCGCCCGGCCGTACCTGCGCGAGCTGAGCACCGCGGTCGGCATGACCGCAGTGCTCAGCATCCCGGGCACGCACGGCCCGGTCGTCGCCCTGGTCGCGGAGGAGACCGACCGGCAGGTCCTGGTGACCGTGCGGGTCGGTACCACGCTCGACGCGAGTGCGGCCCAGAGCAGGGTGTTCCTGGCCTTCGGCGACGACCCGTCCCTGCGGGTGCTGACCGAGGGCCTGTCACCCGCGGACCGGGCCCGCCTCGACGCCGATGTGGCCAAGGTGCGCCGCCACGGCTACAGCGTCGTACGGCCGAAGAACCTGCCGTTCGTCGCGGCGGCGCCGGTCTTCGACGAGACCCGGCTGCGGGCCACGGTGGCGTTCCTCGGAGTGGGCGACGCCGACCTGGCTCCCGCGATCGAGGAGCTGCGCAGGACGGCCGGCGAGATCGGCGGGGCGCTCGGAGCACAGGCGGAGGCCGGCCCATGAACAAGCCGACGTACGACGAACTCGCCGGCGCCCGGCCGCCGTACTCGGCCTGGGAGGTCTTCGGACCGGACGACGAACTGGGCACCGTCAACTGGCTGACCCCCGACCGCGTCGCCGCGGCGGCCCGGCTGGTCCGCACCGGGGAGCGGTTCAGCCTCGACCACCCCGTGAACGCCTTCGAGCCGTACCCCACCGGCACGCGGCCCGCCACCCGGCACCACGTGTTCGCCAACAACGAGTTCCACCGCGACGACTGGCTGGACTCCTTCTATCTGCAGTCCACCTCGCAGATCGACGCGCTGCGCCACATCGGGCACCCGCAGCACGGCTTCTACAACGGACTGCCGGCGCAGGAGAACACCGGGGACAGCGCCCGGCTGGGCATCCACCGCTGGGCACAGGCCGGTATCGCGGGCCGGGGCGTGCTGCTGGACGTGCCGCGCTACTTCGCCGCCGAGGGCCTGGAGTACGACGTCGAGTCGACCGTGCTGATCGACGCCGGCACCCTCGACGCCATCGCGGCGTACCAGGGCGTCGAGTGGCGCGGCGGCGACCTGTTGCTGCTGCGCACCGGCTGGGCGGAGAACTACGTCGCGAAGTCGGCCGAGGAACGCGTCGAGTTCAACGCCCGCAACAGGTCCCCCGGTCTGGCCCAGCGCGAAGCGACGCTGCGCTGGCTGTGGGACCACGAGATCGCGCTCGTCGCGAGCGACACCCCCGCGGTCGAGGCGGACCCGGTCGTCGAGTCCGACTTCCGGGTGCCCGGAGAGCGTCCGCCGGAGCGCGGCGTGGACCACAGCGGGATGCTGCACCGGCCGCTCATCGCCCTGCTGGGCATGGCGATGGGGGAGTTGTGGAAGCTCGACGAGCTCGCCGAGTACTGCTCCCGCGAGCGGCGCTACGAGTTCTTCCTGACCTGCAAGCCGCTCAACATCATCGGCGGGGTCGGGTCCCCGCCCAACGCACTGGCGATCGCCTGAATCACCCGTCGAACGCAGTCGAGAGAGAGATATGAACGAGCACGAGAACGACATCGTCATCGTCACCGGCGCGAGCACCGGGATAGGCGCCGCGACCGCCCGGCTGCTGGGCTCCTCCGGAGCGCGGGTGGTGGTGAACTACAACCGTTCGAAGGACCACGCCGAGGACGTGGTCAGGGAGGTCAGGGAGGCCGGCGGCGACGCCATCGCCGTCCAGGCCGACATGGGCTCGGAGGCCGACATCCTCCGGCTCTTCGAGACCACCGACGAGGCATTCGGTCCGGTCACCGGCCTGGTCAACAACGCGGGCGTGAACGGGCCGCAGCACCGCGCCGCCCACGAGTACGAGTGGCAGGAGACGATGGACCTGCTGGCGGTCAACACGGTGGGTGTGCTGATCGCCTGCCGGGAGGCCATCAAGCGGATGTCGACCAAGCGCGGCGGCAAGGGCGGCACCATCGTCAACGTCTCCTCCATCGGCGCCCTGACCGGCTCGCCCGGCCGGTTCATCCACTACGCCGGCTCGAAGGCGGCCGTCGACACCATGACCAAGGGACTCGCCGTCGAGGTCGCCCGTGACGGCATCCGGATCAACTCGGTCCGGCCCGGCATGGTCGACACCCCCATCCACGCCAAGACCGGCCAGGCCGACCGGGTCGCGAAGTTCGCCGCCCAGAACCCCCTGGGCCGCGCCGGTCTCCCGGAGGAGGTCGCCGAAGCCATCGTGTGGCTGCTCTCCGAGAAGTCCTCGCTCGTGACCGGCGCGGCCCTGGACGTCATGGGCGCGCAACGCTGACGGCCCGGCCCGTCAGTCCTCGCGCCGGACCACTCCGCGCTGCTCGTACTCCATCACGGCCTCGACCCGGGCGGCGACGGCGGATCCGCACTCCCTGGTGACCATCCACAGGGCCAGGTCCAGGCCACTGGTGACGCCGCCGGCCGTGACCAGGTCCCTGTCGTCGACCACCCGCGCGGCCACCACGTCACCGCCCTCCTGCTCCAGGACGTCCTTGGTGAGGTGGTGGGTCGTGCAGGGCCGTCCCTCGACCAGACCGGCCGCCGACAGCGCCAGCACGCCGGTGCAGACACCGGCCAGCACCACACCCGACCGGCGTGCCCGCCGAAGGCCCCGCAGCACCGACGGGTCCTCACGTAAACGGTGTATGCCGGGCCCGTCCGGATTTCCCCAGCCGCCGCCCGGAACAACGAGGATGTCGGCTTCCGTGGGCTCCCACCCCTGGTCCACGAGGATCCTCGTGCCGAAGGCGCCGGTCACCTCACCCGGCCCTCCGGGGCGCACCAAGGAGGTCTCCAGGGCACCCCCGGCGTGCGCGGCATGCCCGAACACGTCCCGTGGGCCGATGAAGTCCTGTTCCTCGGCACCGTCGTACACGAGGATGTGGACGCGCGTCGGTCGGTTCTTCCTCGAAGCGCCGTGCGCGGCGGCCGGGGAGGCCGAGGCCCCCACCGCCGTGGCCGCCACGCCGGCAGCCGATGCCTGCAGCAGATTCCTTCTCCGCACTGGTCCATCTCCCGGGTCAGTCGGTGATCTCATCACGACACGGTCGTGTCCGTTCCCCTACGTTGTCGTGCGGAGCCAGGGAAAAGTTCCTCAACCGCACGGGACAGCACGGCCGTTCACGCGCCGGGGGTGACGATGTGAGGGCCCGGGGGTCGTGCGGCTGGGGCCCCGGGCCCTCGCACGCGACGACGCCCTCCGTGGGGGCACGGAGGACATGCCGCGTGCTGCCCGGCCCAACGAGACGGCACCAGCGAAGTCACGCGCAGACGGCATATGTTTCCGTCATGGTCTGCTCTCGCGGCGAAGTCACCGCGGGAGGCGCAGGGACGGAGTACGAGGCCGACGACTGCCTGATGCTCTTCCTCCCGGCCCACCCGCGCCCCCGCTGCTGCTGCGCCACCCGCTGCGGCAACCGCGCCCGGGTCGCCCGCTGCCACCGCCGGCACCAGGACCCCGGCACACGGCCGGCGTGACCTGACGGAGCCGGCGGAATCAGACGAGGAGGTCGGCCGCGTACAGGGCGTAGACGGCTGCCGTGCGGAACAGTTCCTGTTCGTCGACGTATTCGTGGGGGCCGTGGGAGACGTCCAGGCGGCCGGCGCCGTAGGCGAACGCCGGGATGCCGAGCTGGTCGTACCAGCGGTTCTCCAGGATTCCGCCGCACATCTCGAACCGGGCGCTCTCGCCGCGGACTTCTTCGACACAGCGGGCCAGGGTCGCTCCGGCAGGGTGGTCGGCCCGGGTGCCGGCGGGCGGCTGGAGCTGGGTGACTTCGATGGTGACCTTCGCGCCCACTTCGGCCGCGGCGTCACGGATCAGCGTCTGCATCCGCTCGAGTTCGGAGTGCAGGTCCTCTTCGGGGTTGAAGCGGCCGTCGACGGTGAACCAGGCGTCGGCGGGCACGACGTTGAAGTTCGACCCGCCGCCGCACATCCCACCGACGACGATCATCGACCCGGCAGGGTCACCCGGAGCCGTGGTGTGACGGGTGGGCCGACGGGCCATCTCCTCGGCGTAGGCCAGCAACGGCCGGGCCACGTGGACCATGTGGGCAAAGGCATTCGTACCGAACGAGGCCTGCCCGACGTGCGCCTCCTGACCCTCGAAGCCGACTCTGAGGCTGATCGCGCCGCGCGAGGCGTTCCAGATGCCGGTGCCGCTGGGTTCGCCGGTCACCATGGCCACCGCGGACGGGTCGATGAGATGGTGCTCGCGCAGATGGCCGGCGCCGACGACACTGCCCGTCTCCTCGTCGGGGACGAGGTGGATCACGATCCGCCCGTCACCGATCAGCCCCAACTCCTGCGCTGCCGCCGCCCCGTAGAGCATGCTGACGATGCCGCCCTTCATGTCGGCCGTGCCGCGGCCGATCAGCCTGCCGCCCTCGCGCCGCAGGGTGAACTGCCCGCGGTCCTGGACCGGCACCACGTCGTAATGGCCGTGGAAGTACAGCAACTTTTGCCCGTCTCCGGCGCTGCCGCGCACGATGGCGGGCCCTTCCAGGCTGTGCGGGCCGGTGATCTCGACCAGCTCGGCCTCGAGACCGAGACGGCGCATCTCCGCGGCCAGCAGCCCCGCGCAGTGACCCAGCCCCGCCCCGGGCGGGTTCTCGGTGGGTTCCGCGACCAAGCGGGCGAGGAAGCGGACCATCTCCTCGGCACGCGGCTCCAGCCATGCGGCGACCAGATCGGAACGTCTGCTCATCGGTGTCTCCTCATCAGGACCGGACGCGAGCAATTTTAGAAAACCCCGACCCTCATTTGGTTGCCAATTCCGAGCTACTATCCACTCTGTGAGCAATGAAGAACCTCTGGACTCCATCGACCGCGACATTTTGTTCCACCTCCGTCGGGACGGACGGATGTCGAACGTCGAACTCGCGGCCCGGGTGGGGCTGACCCCTCCGCCGTGCCTGCGGCGGCTCAAGAGGCTGGAGGAGCGGGGAGTGATCACCGGTTACCGGGCCGTCGTCGATCCCGCGGCCTTGGGGCGGGACATGGAGGTGATCGTCTCCGTCGAGGTCTCCGTCACCGATGTCGACAGCCTCCGGCACTTCGAGACGACCGTGGCCGCGCTCGACGAGGTCATCGAAGTCCGCCGGGTCTTCGGCGTACCCGACTACTTCCTCCGCGTCGCCGTGGCCGACGCGGACGCCTACGCGGTCTTCCAGATGACCAAGCTCGTCACCATCCCCGGCGTCAGCCGCGTGATCTCATATCTGACGATGGAAGTCATCAAGTCCGAGAGCTAGCACCGCACTCATTGCGCAGCGGGCACGGTCTGGTCCGGTCCGGATGACCTTCCCCGAGGCCGTGCAGCGGGTTCCCCGGCGCTGGCGCAGCGGGGCGACGAGGTGGAGACCGCGGTCATCAGTTCACCGGCGATCAGTTCCGTGGCGAAGTCCAACTCCTCGATGCCCCAGGCGGCCTGCGGCCGGCCGACACCGTCCCGGACTCGCGAGACGTCCAGCGGGTCGAGACGGACGCCCCGGGTGGGGACCTGAACGGAGTCACAGATGTCCTCCGGTGTGCGGTCGGTGCCTTCCAGCGCCGACCGCGGCAGCCCGACGCCGGTGTCGGAGCCGCGGTCCCTGCGCCGGACCGGTCCGTCGGTACAGCGCCAGTGTGCTGTGCTCGATGGATGCCGCTGCGTCGGCCACGACTGCCGGCGTCCGGGTCCACGGCACCTCACAGCTGACGCCGCTCCCTCACCGCGCGCCCGGACCTGACGTGGTGCGTCACCACACTGAGGGTGGCGGCCAGGAAGACGACCTGCAGGATGCTCCTCGGCAACAACTGGTCGTCCCATGCCGTCAGCACCCCCTCACGTGCGGCGTAGACATTGGCCGGGAACATCGCGAGCAGCAGGAGACCCAGGCAGCCGGCGGCCAACGGCGCCGTGCGCTTCCACAGCAGTCCCGCCGCGCCTGCCAGTTCCAGCACCCCGGTGACGGTGACCCACAGTCCGGGCGCGGGTATGTCGGGCGGGACCATGTCGATCATCACGTCGCGCATGCCGACGAAGTGCGACACGCCGGTGGCCGTGAACATCGCGGCGAGGCCGCCTCGCACGGCGACGGGCCAGGGCCGCAGACGGGACACACCGAGCGTTCCGGCTGCCAGGAGGACGAGCGTCACGACGGCCAGGATGACGAAGGGAGCCATGCCAGTTCCTTCCAGAGGGAACTTTCCGCTGGTAAGATTACAGGTGACGTCGGAACTATGCAATGGAAAGATTGGCTGGGTGGAAAGATGTCGGCAGACCGTCCCTACCATCACGGAGACCTGCGCCGGGCGGTTCTCGCCGCCGCGGTCGAGGCCATCAATGAGGGCGGCCTGGCCCGGCTGAGCCTGCGTGACGTGGCCCGGCGGTCGGGGGTGACCCACACGGCACCGGCTCACCACTTCGGCGACAAGACCGGGATGCTCACCGCCCTCGCCACGGAGGGATTCGACCTGCTCGCCGACGAACTGAGCGCCCATCCACCGGGGCCGGACAACCTGCTGGAGGCCGGTGTCACCTACGTGCGGTTCGCGGTCGAGAACCGCGCCCACTTCGAGGTGATGTTCCGCCCCGACCTGCACAACCCGCACGACCAGGCCCTTGCCGCCGCGCGTGACCGCGCCGGGGACCTGCTCGCCCGCGCCGTCGTCGCTGCCGCCCACCCCGCCCCGGGCCCGCAGACGGAAGTGGCCTCCGTCGCCGCATGGTCACTGGTGCACGGATTCGCCACCCTGTGGCTCGCCGGCGCCCTGCCCGAGGAGCTCAGCGAGGACCTGCAGGGATCCGCCCGTTCCGTGGCGCGGCTCCTCTTCCCTCCCGCCTCCCCGGACGGCGACGCGCCATCACGCCCTGCCGATGCGAGCCCCGGTGGTCCGGCGGCCGACTGACCAAAATTGTCTCCGTCCTCCGGGACGCGTTTGAGGAACTCTCAGGTGTCGGACGCCGGGTCGCGCAGCGCCGCCGGAGTCACGACGCGCAGGAAGGGGATGAGCGACACCAGCGTCCCCACGGCGAGGACCCCGAACGCCGTGCGGGACCCCGCGACCTGTGCGAGCAACCCCACCAGTCCCGCACCGAGCGGCATCGCGCCCCAGCTCAGCAGCCGGCTGGCCGCGTTGTAGCGGCCCTGCAGACGGTCGGGGACCAGCCGCTGGGCGATCGTGCGCGCGTTGACGGTCCACAGGGTGCCGCCCATGCCGCCGAGGAACGCCCCGGCGGCGACGGCCCACACGTTCACGGTGAGCGCGGGCGCTCCGGCCATCGCGGCCGTGCCGACGAGGTCGAGCAGCAGCGCCCAGCGGACACCGATCAGCCGGTTGATCCAGGTCACGGTGAGCGCGCCGACGAGGCCGCCGACGCCCAGTGCGCTCAGCAGGATGCCGTAGCCCCGTGCGTCCAGGCCCATGTCCTGCTGCGCGTAGAGCGGGATGAGGGCCAGCCATGCGCCCCATACGGTGCACAGCACCGTGAGGATCAGAGCCATCGTGCGCAGCAGGGTCTGCTGCCAGAGGTGCCGCAGACCTTCGCCGATCTCCGCGTGGACCGAGGTCCCGGCCGCCGCCGCTTCAGGGTGCCTGGCCTTGAAGCGGCCGGCGAGGAGGAACAGGCTCAGGGCGCTCAGGGCGTAGGTGACCCAGGTGGCCCCCAGGGCGAAGCCGGTACCGGCGGCGAGGAGCAGGCCGCCGAGGAACGGCCCGGTGAACTCCTGGCACACCGTTTCCGCTCCCGCCATCCAGGTGTTGGCCTTCTCCCGGCCGGCCGGCGGGACGGCCGCCACGACGAGCGCGGACCCGGTGGTGCCGGCGAGCACATCGGCCACGCCGAGGACCACTCCGGCGGCGATCAGACCGGTGAGGCTCAGCCGTCCGCCGGAGGCCGGCCAGGCCACCGCCGCCAGACGCAGCGCACTCGCGGCCCACAGCAGGCGGCGCCGGTCCAGGCGGTCGACCAGCACTCCGATGTGCAGGGCCGTGAGCAGCCAGGGCAGCATCAGCGCCAGCGAAACCGCGGTGACCTGGGCGGGGGAGTGGGTCAGCTGCGTGGCCAGCAGCGGCAGCGTCATCTTGATGACGCCGTCGGCGAGGTTGGAGGCGGCGGTGAAGACCACCAGCACGGCGGTGTTCCTGCCGCCCGGCGAGGTCCGGTGGCCCGTTGCGCCGCCGGTGTCGTCCCGTACTGGAGTCGCAGTCATCCGCCCCACGCATCTCTAACCGGCTAAGCCGTTTACCGGTTGGATGGATGATGGCATGGGGGCGCGTGCCGCGGCAACCGGTAAAGTGGATAGACGGTGAGACTTGCCGGGACCGACCGGTACCGCTGGAGGCAGTGCGCATGCTGGAACCACCCCCCTCGGCCCGCCTGGTGGAGGCGTTCGCCAACACGGTGGACGTCGAGGAACAGTCCGATGAGATCGCCACCCCGCAGGGCCTGGCCCGCTGGCTGGCCGACCAGGGAATGCCCGGCAGCGACTGCCGCTTCACCCCGGAGGTGCACGCCCTGTACCTGGCTCTACGGTCCGGCATCCGTGAGCAGCTCGGCACGCACGTGGGGGACGCACCGCAGCCGCTGTCTCTTATACAC
>KL568522.1:183694-185049 GCA_000715605.1 Streptomyces speibonae
CGGTCCATGTCACCATCGGCGGCACCCTGACCGCGGCACCGGACGTCCCCGCCGCGCGCCGACCGCTGGTGGCCCTGGCCATCGCCTGGAACGAACTGGTGATGACCGGCAGCGCGGACCGTCTCAAACGATGCGCCGAGCACACCTGCGGCTGGGTCTTCTGGGACGTCTCCAAGAACCGCAGCCGCCGCTGGTGCTCCATGCGCGTGTGCGGCAACCGGAACAAGTCGCGCGCATACGCCGACCGGCGGCGCCGCCGGCGCCCCGCGGACCAGTGACCGTCCGGCCCCGCGGGTACACCGGCATGACACAACGGCCGTAAGGACCGTCTGCCGCGGGGGCGGGCGTCACGCGGGGCGGGCGAGCGGGGGGTGCTCGAGCACGCGTGGCTTGTACTCGACCAGCTGAGTGCGTCCGTCGAAGGTGCGGCTTTCGACCATCTCGAGGGCAACGTCCGGATAGCCGTCGTAGATGCGCTCCGCACCCGTGGCCCCGGTGATCACCGGGAACATCACGACCCGGAAGCGGTCGACGAGCCCGGCTCGCAGCAGGGACCGGCACAGGCTGAGGCTGCCGATCGTACTGAGCAGCTGTGAGCCGTTCGCCTTCATGGCACGGACGGTCTCGACGGCGTCGTCACGGACGAGCGTGGAGTTGGCCCACGTCAGTGGATCCTCGAGCGAGGAGGAGAACACCACCTTGGACGCTCGTGTGAGCCCGTCGACGGACTCCTCCTCCTCGGGCCTGAACTCGTCCTGCCCCGCCGGGACCTCGCCCGCGGCGAAGCCCGACATCAGGCGGTAGGTCTTCGCCCCCATCAGGTAGGTGACCTCGGGCTGCTCTCCGAGCCATGCGAGGTATTCCGGTCCTTCCAGCCCCCACAACCCGGGCCATCCCTCTCCCGACGCGTAGCCGTCGAGCGAGGTGATGAAGTCGACGAGAAGCTCCGACATGGCGCTGTCCTTTCCCTGGGTGTCACAAGCTTGGACCGCCCGGGAGCCGCAAACTCATCGGCCGCGCCGCGAACGGCCACGATGTCGGCATCGGCAGCGAAGCCTTGCTCCTGGACTTCCTCCGGCCGTTCGACGGAGAGACCGAGCAGCTCGTGCGACCCTGGCCGCGGCCGCCTGGGTACTGTGACGTCTCATGACGGACACCGGCATCGAGATCACCGCGGACCTGGTGCGCGACCTGCTGCAGGAGCAGCACACCGACCTCGCGGGGCTGGCCATCCGTGAGGTGGAGGGCGGCTGGGGCAATCAAATGTGGCGGCTCGGAGACGAGTTGGCCGTACGGATGCAGCGCATGGACCCCACACCGGGACTCCAGCTCAAGGAGCTGTCTCTTATACACAT
>KL568522.1:185230-190237 GCA_000715605.1 Streptomyces speibonae
GGCGGTGGCTGCCCGTGCTGGCGCCGCGCCTGCCGCTTCCCGTGCCGACTCCGGTGCGGTTCGGCGCCCCCTCCGAGCGCTTCCCCAAGCACTGGACCGTGATGACGTGGGTGCCCGGCGAACCGCTGGACCACGGATCGATCAGCCGGGGCCGCCACGCGGCCGACGCGTTGGCGGGTTTCCTCCGGGCGCTCCACGAGGAGGCTCCCGCCGAGGCGCCGGCCGCTTCGGACCGCGGAACTCATCCCAGGAACTGCACGGACGGCTTCGCCGACCTCTTCCGAGCCGTGGCCCCCGGCGACATCGCCGACGAGGTCCGGGCCGTCTGGGCGGACGCGGTGGCAGCACCCGAGTGGGACGGCCCGCCGGTGTGGGTGCACGGCGACCTCCATCCCGCCAACGTCGTCGTCTCGCACGGAACCCTCTCGGGCATCGTCGATTTCGGCGACATGTGTGCCGGGGACCCGGCGTGGGACCTCGCCGCCGCATGGGTCCTGCTGCCCGAGGGCACGGCTCCACGGTTCTTCGACAGCTACGCCAGAGCGGACGACGCGGCGATCCGGCGCGCCCGTGGGCTGGCGGCCTTGAAGAGCCTCTTCCTGATGCTCATGGGGCAGAACGGAGACCGCGGCCTCCCCGGCGGCAAGCCGCACTGGGGGCCGGCAGGGCGGGCGGCACTCGCCCGGGTCCTGAAGGGAGTCTGACACGAACCCGGCGGAGCGCCGAGCGCGGTCACGGCAGGAGCGTCCGTGTCCCGGTCCAGGTGACCAGCCGCTCACGGACGGGGCCGGGAGCCAGGTGGCGGACCAGGCTCACCAGATGGGCTGTCAGGTTCTTGTGGCGCCGCAGCTCGCGGATCCGCTCGAGGGGGAGGCCACGCCAATGCGCGGCGAGGCCGGCGGCCTGCGTGGGCGTGAGGCTCAGCGCGGCGAGGGTGTCGGACGCCAACGCTTCCGGACTCCAGTCGGGGTCCGTTCCGTCGGGGCCAAGACGGTCGATCACCCAGGTGCGCAGCATGAAGTCCTGAGAGGCCACGCGCGCAGCGGACGACGGCGTGTCGTCGAGCATACGGCGGTTCGCCAACAACGACAGTTTCGCCCACTGACGACGGAGTTCCGGCGCATGGCAGTCATGGAGTGCCCGCTGCTGTGCGACGAGGCGTGCGGCCTCGAGGTCCTGGCCACGGGCGTCGTCGACGAACGTCTGCAACTCGCCGAACGTCCACGTGCTCGGATCACGCGCCGGTACCTTCGCCTGTGCCTCGTCGCTCAAAGGTCCCCACTTCCGTTCGAAGGCTGCCTCGACGATGGTGAGCCCAACCGGCCGCGGAACACCAGGATCCGGGCGTCCGCGGCTACCGATGACCGCTCGTCATCCTTTCGCGGTACGTCACAGGTTGACTCCGGCTCAACCACCGGTTTGACGACCCCAGGGGCATGCTCACGCCAGCATTGCGGCTGACATCAGCGCCCTCCCATGGGGGGCATGAGAGGACGGGGGAGTCCTGTGCGGATCGCACGTGTGTCCACGTTGTGCGGGGTTGTCGCGGCGACGGCGGCCATGGTGGTGGGGGTGACCCCCCAGGCCTCGGCCGCAGGTCACTGGGAGAGCCCGTGGAAGGCCTATGCGAGCTACCGCTCCACCTCTTCCGACTGGAAGGGAGCACGGAGCTACTTGGAGGTCTCCTGGAACTCCAGCGGCAAGGCGTCGGTGTACGGCTATGCGCGGGACACCAAGGGCGACGGATACGGCGCCCTGGCGCAGGTGATGTACGACTACTGGAACGGGTCGCGATGGGTGCACACGACGAGGACCCTGGCGAAGACCAGTGGCGGTAAGGGCACCGAGAGCTGGAACTACGGCAAGCACGCCACGGTCAAGGTCCGCAACGTCTGGCTGCGCACCTGCATGTGGAACTCCGCGGAGACAATCTGCGAGGGGAGCGCCCACTGAGAGGCTCACCCATGCCCGTGGCGGACGACTGTGAAGGGAAGACCGAGGTGACGGACAAGCCGACAGAACGCACGTCCAGAGCGGGTCTCCGCAAGAAGGCCGCTGTGCTCGTCATGACGGCGGGACTCTTCAGCGGACTCGTGCTCTCCGGCACGCCCGCCTCCGCGAGCCCGAGCCAGGGGGTCATTTCGGGCGTCGACATTCCGTGGGACGACTGGGGCGACGAAGGCCTGATCTCCTCCACGTCCTACGCCACCAGCAACGTGACCGCGATGTGGCAGCAGATCCTGTGGGCCGACGGCCTGCTGTCCTGGTCCGACATCGACTGCGAGTTCGGGCCCATCACCACGGCCGCCACCAAGGCCTGGCAGACCAAGTACGACGTCCCGGGCGGCGCGGACGGAATCGTGGGCCCGAACACCCTGAACCGCGCCGCACTGCACCTGAGCGGGACGGCGGGCACCGGCAACCGCATCTACTACAACGGCCGTTACAACAACCGCTACATCACCATGACCCGCCAGGACGACGGACGCTGGGGCATGTGGATCGGCAACGACGGCCGGGCCCTGTACTACAACCGCGCCACCTTCAACGTATGTCCCTGATGCACGCACGCGCCACGGCCCCGGACCGACCCGGTCCGGGGCCCGCTCGCGCGCGGCGCCTGCCAGTGAGCAGAGCCGACGTGGGCGGTGTCAGCGGGCGTCGGTGGGCGGGTCCTCGCCATCCACCGGCCCGGTCCGGTCGGCGCCCTTCGACAGGGACCACGCGATCGCGAAGCCGAGGGCCGCCACGAGGGCATAGGCGAGGGAAGCGCCCCGGGCGCTCATCATGCTGTCCGAGCCCTTGGTGGGGAACCAGAACTCGGCCGTCGGGCCGTCGGCGACGAACGCCACGAGCGCCGCGACGGCGAGCCCCGAGAACCCGAGCGCGGGAACGCTGCAGACCAGCATCCATGTCCATCGTCGCTTCACGACACCTCCCTGTAGGTAGGGCCGTATGGTACGGCCGGAGCCGGGCCGCCCAGTCGGCACCGCTGGTCCGGACTTCGGACCTGAGGACGTCGGCGCAGCGACCAAGCCGGATGCACCGTGCATTCCCAGCGTTCAACGACTTCGCGGCTCCCTCCGCACGACTGCAACGTCACACCGGCGGACGCCGTCTGTCAGAAGACGTAGGACGACACACGGTTCACAGCCGAGGAGAGCCCATGGCCGACTCATCAGCATCCGACCGGACGAACGGGCACAGGGCCCCGGAAGAGCGCGGGCTGCGCTACCGGGTCGAGTGGGAGAGCGAGCAGGAAGGGATCCGGTGGGCGGACGTCGTCCACGCGGCGTCCGTGGACGAAGCCCTGGAGAAGTCCCGGGGAAGGGACACATGGCCGAGCAACGGGCCGAACACCGACGTCAGCACGTTCCGTGTGGTGGAGGTCTCCGAGGTGAGTCCCGCGGCCGAAGCCCTGCACCGGAAGAACGCGCGCCGTCGCCACCTCAACACCATCATCGAGACGGGCCTGTCAGCCCTGGGGAAGCCCGCTCCGGACCGCGCGGACCGCGCGGACGACGAGGCCTTCGAGATTCTGTGCGACTTCTTCATCCGAGCCGTCGTCGCCCCCGGACGTCACCCGTTCCCGTTCTCCTCGGAGGACCCGGAGGCGGGACGTCTGCTGCGTCCGGATGACCAGGCCGCCGTCCTGGCTCAACTTCTCATGGCTCAGCTCGCCCATCACCAGGTGCGCATCACGCGCGACCCCGAGCAGACCGCCTGACCTCCAAGCACCGCGAGAACACCCCGCTACCAGCACAAGCCGCCGGCTGTCCATGGGGCCGTACCCTCGTCCGTGCTCGGGCAGACCCCACCCGCGAAGCACCTGCCTGCCGGAGCGACCACGCAGTCGCCCGCGCCTACGGTGGCGTGGCATGCCCACCTTCTTATCGGCCTCACGGACCGGCAGGCGTCCCGGCACCCGTACCGCCACCGCACTCGCCTCCTGCCTCGCCGGCCTCCTCACCACCATCGCCCCACCCGCACCGCCCGCCGCGGCGGCCGGGCCCGCACCCACGACCCCCCATCCCCTCGCCCGCTACCACCACCAGCCCCTCCACTGGACCAGCTGCCTGCGCTCACCCGACGACGAAACGGGCAGAGAACTCCAGCAGGCCGGAGCCCGCTGTGCCGACGTCACCGTTCCCCTGGACTACGACGAACCGGACGGGCGCACCCTCACCGTCGCCATCTCACGCATCACGGCATCCGACCCCGCCCACCGCATCGGAACACTGGTGCTCAACGGCGGCGGCCCCGGCGGACAGACCATCGGCGACCCGCCCTGGATACGCGCGGCGATGCGACACAGCGGCCGGCGCTACGACATCGTCGGCGTCGACCCCCGCTTCGTCGGCCGCAGCACCCCTCTGGACTGCCGCTGGCCCACCGGCTCCTTCCTGCGCGGCGCGGGCAACGACCGCGCGGGCTTCGATCACTCCACGGCCCTGGCCCGCGCTCTCGCCGACCGCTGCAGGACCTCCGCCGGCGACGTCCTGCCGTATGTCACCACCCGGAACACCGCCCGCGACCTGGACATCGTCCGAGCCGCACTCGGCGAGCGGAAGATCTCCTACCTCGGATACTCCTACGGCACCTACCTCGGCCAGGTGTACGCCACCCTGTTCCCCCACCGCACCGACCGGGTCGTCCTCGACGGGGTCATCGCCCCCGACCACTACGGCCCCCGTCTGCTGCGCGGCACGGAGGCGGCCAACCGGCACGCCCTCACCGGCTGGGCCACCTGGGCGGCCGCCCGCCACACCACCTACGGCCTGGGCCGCGACCCCGGCCGGATCCTCGCCACCGTGCACCGCATCCAGACCGCCGCCGGACGCACACCCCTGCCACTCGGCAGCCACCGGGTGGACGACCGGATGGTGCCCGTCATCATCCTCACCGGCCTCTCGCAGGACAACGACACCGCCTACGCCGACCTCGCCCACGCCGTACGGGACATGCACCGCGCCGCCCGGGGCCGGCCGGTCACCCCCTCACCGTGGC
>KL568522.1:190501-191279 GCA_000715605.1 Streptomyces speibonae
GGTCACCCCCTCACCGTGGCTGGCCGGCACGCTCGGCTTCCTGCTGAGCGGGACCGAATCCGCGTACGGCAGCGTCCAGACGGCGATCCTGTGCGGCGACGTACCCGCGCCCCGTACTCCCGAGACCTACTGGCGCGACGTCCAGCGCTCCCGCGGCCCGTACCCCCTGTTCGGCCCCGTGACCAACAACATCGGCCCCTGCGCCTTCTGGGACCCGCCGCGGGAGCACCCGACCACCATCCGCGACGACCTCCCGGCCCTCCTGGTCAACGCGACCGGCGACCCGCGGACGACCTACCACAGCGCTCGGACACTGCGACGCATGTGGCCCTCCTCCCGCCTGCTCACCCTCCGCGGCGTCGACCAGCACGCCGTGTACGGAGTCTTCGGCAGCCCCTGCGTCGACGGGGCGGTCAACACCTACCTGGCCACCGGCCGTCTGCCCGCCCGGGACATCACCTGCGACCGGCCGGCCGGCTGAGCGCTCGGAACACCGTGCGCTCGGTGTCGGTGACACGACCCGGCGGACTCCAGCCACCTCCTGGTGGAGCCGGACACCCCCGCCGTGACCACCATCGCGGGTCCGCACCTCCGCGCCCGGACTGAAACGAACACCCTGTCCACTAAGCTGGGTGGTCTGTACCGGAGGCTTCAGAAGAGGTGTGTTCATGGCCGACGAGCCGGGGCCCGGCAAGCGGGCCGACGCCAGGCGCAACCGCTCCAAGATCATCGAGGCGGCGCGCCAGGCGCTCGCGGAGACCGGTGATCTCCCGTCGAT
>KL568522.1:191464-193204 GCA_000715605.1 Streptomyces speibonae
GAGACCGGTGATCTCCCGTCGATGGCGGAGATCTCCCGCCGTGCCGGAGTCGGCATGGCGACCCTGTACCGGAATTTCCCCGGCAGGACGGAACTGGTGGAGGAGCTGTACCGCGCCCAGGTCGACGACATCTGCGCGTCGGCGGGCACGATCGGAGGGAGGACGCCGGGCGAGGCGCTGTTCTCCTGGCTGTGGAGTTTCCATGCCGCCGGAGCACGGAAGGGGCCGCTGGCCGCGCTGCTGCTCCAGGACTCCGGTGGTGACAGCCAGGTGCTCAGTGAGAGCCGGTCGCGCGTGATCGCGGCGGCCCAGCCCCTCTTCGCCGCCGCCGGCGAGAGCGGCGAGGTGCGCGACGACGTCTCCGTCGGGCAGGTGCTGGACGCCGTGGTGGCCCTCGAGCGGGTGCGGGACGACGCGTCTTCCAAGGTGTCGATGATCCAGGTTCTCTTCGACGGTCTGCGCAGGCGGGAGGCCTGACCGACTCCTTGCCCGGGCGGGCGGGGGCTATCCCCTTGCGAAGCGGATAACCTATCCACTACGTTGTGGATAGGTTATCCGCTTGCCGGGACGGCCCGGCTCCGAGAGAACGGGAGAGATGCCATGAGCGCACGGTCCGCAGCAGCCCTCACCCCGCCCGTCGCACAGGAAGCCCGCCGCGACCTTCCCGCGTTCGTACGGGACGGCGACCGGCGGATGTGGATCGCCGGACAGTGGACCGACGCGGTGTCCGGGCAGACGCTGCCCAACACCGACCCGACCACCGAACAGCCCCTCGCGACCGTTCCCCGCGGTGACACCGCCGATGTGGACGCGGCGGCCAAGGCCGCACGCAAGGCGTTCGAGGACCCCTCCTGGGCGCAGATGACACCGGACCGCCGCAGCCGGATCCTGCACCAGATCGCCGACGTCATCGAGGAGCACGCCGACGAGCTCGCCACCATCGATTCGGTGAACATGGGCGCGCCGCGCGCGATCACCACCACCATGCTGGCGGAGGCCGGCGAGATCTTCCGCTACTACGCCGGCTGGCCCACGAAGCTGTTCGGGACGCACGTACCCGCCGGGGGCGACCGCCTTGCCTACACGCGCAAGGAGCCGCTGGGCGTGGTGGGCATCATCTGGGGCTGGAACGGCCCGATGGGGCAGCTCCCCGGCAAGCTCGCTCCGGCCCTGGCCGCGGGCAACACGGTGATCCTCAAGCCGGCGGAGACGGCGTCGCTGAGCACCCTGCGCCTGGCCGAGCTGCTCGCCCGTACCGACCTGCCCGACGGCGTGGTCAACGTGGTCACCGGACGTGGTGACGAGGCGGGCCAGGCGCTGGTCGCACACCCGGACGTCAACAAGATCGCCTTCACCGGCTCCACGGCCACCGGCAAGCATGTGCAACGGACGGCCACCGAGTCGCTCAAGCAGGTCACGCTCGAACTCGGCGGGAAGTCCCCCTCCGTCGTGTTCGCCGACGCCGACCTTCACCAGGCCGCCCGTGGCGTCGCCGCCGGATTCCTGGGCAACGCCGGCCAGGCCTGTGTCGCGACGACGCGCATCCTCGTCCAGGAGAGCATCCGCGACGAGTTCGTCGAGTTGCTGACGAAGGAGATGACCACCGTCTTCACCCCGGCGGACTCGCTGTCGGCCGGAACCGTGGTGGGTCCCCTGGCGACCAAGGCGCAGTTCGACAGGGTGAGTTCGTATCTGGACCTCGCCGTGCGGGAAGGAGCGAACGTCGTCACCGGCGGGACC
>KL568522.1:193442-193869 GCA_000715605.1 Streptomyces speibonae
ACCCGCTACGGCGACCACGGCTACTTCATCGCGCCCACACTGCTCGACGGCGTGAACCCCGGGATGCGGATCGTGCGGGAGGAGATCTTCGGGCCGGTCGGAGCGCTGATGACCTTCACCGACATCGACGACGCGATCGCCAAGGCCAACGACACCGAGTACGGCCTGGCCGCATCGGTGTGGACCACCGATCTCACCAACGCGCACCGGATGGCGGCCGCGGTGCAGGCGGGCACGGTGTGGATCAACACGTGGGGCGAGATGAGCACCGGCAACCTGCCGTTCGGCGGCTACAAGCAGTCCGGGCTCGGCCGCGAAGGCGGACTGGAAGTCCTCGACGCCTACACCCAGTCCAAGGCAGTCGTCGTAGCCCTCTGACCCGTGGGTCCGAGCACAGGGGAAGCGAGCCGCACGGCCGGTGCGGCTC
>KL568522.1:194152-197620 GCA_000715605.1 Streptomyces speibonae
CGGGGTTTCAGCAGGTCTGGCGGACGTATCCGCTGCTGCCCGCCGGCGACACATCGAGGTCGCGCCGCACGATGCTGAGCGTGCTGCCCCACCCGGAGCAGGCCTTGGACAGGCCCTTGCGGGTGTACTCGATCACGATCACGTCGTTGCCGAAGGCGTCGGTGTAGTCGCCGCATTCGTCGTACTGCCCGCACTCCTCGGCGACCGCGAAGTCGAGTCCGTTGGCGACGCGGTTGTGGGCCAGTTCGACGGTGTTCTTCTGGGCGATCGCCAGTCCGCCGGCGTGCGCGCGCGCCGACAGGAGTCTGATGAACGCCTGCGCCTGCGAGCTGCTCAGCAGCCCGCCGGAGCGGCTGTAGGTGTCGTAGTTGTCCGGCTCGACGGCCTGGAAGCCCTTGTCGCGGCAGCCGTCGATCCAGCCGCCCACCTTCTCGGCGATGCGCCGGCGCTTGGCGTCGGTGCGGATGTCGAGGAGGGCCTCGCCCCAGTCCTCGTCGTAGACGACCTCGCCCGAGGAATCGCGCAGCAGCAGGTCCGCGTCCCACTCGTCCTCGGCTGCGGGCTGAACCTGGAACGCGTTGATGGAGCAGATGTTGTACAGGCCGGCGGCCGGGGCGGCGGTGTGGTCCCGGCTGACGACCTGGACGCCCGCGGGCGGGGTGTAGGCCCCACCGATCTGGTAGTCGAACCCGGCGTGGGCGGGCGGCGCGACCGGGGCGGCCGAAGCGGACCCCGGGACGAGCAGCGCGCCGGCCAGGGCCGCCGCCGCACAAGTGGCGGCCAGGCCCAGCTTCTTGCGGAAAGAGACATGTATGCGTCGCATACGAACTCCACGGATGGTGGGCACGTCCCCGCCTCGGACGCGGACAGCGATCCTGGCGACTCGGGCCGGGCTTCCGACTGAGAAGCCGGCTACCGGCTGAGCGTGCCTCTGGCGCCACGTGCACGACGTCGGCGCTGCCGGGGAGTGAATCGACCGGACTGAAACCGTGTCAAGGCATCGCCGCCTCCGGCCCGTGAACCTGCGTGATCCGTCGTGATCACGCGGCAACGTGAGGCGACGGCAGCAGACCATAGCCGGGTGGTTGTGCTTCAATGTGATTGAAACGCCGCTCTTTCTTGCATGAACGATCACAATGACTACAGGAGGCGCCCCGGCATGACCCACGTCGAGAAGGAACTGAGGAGTCAGCCCGAGTGCTGGGAGCGGGCTGCCGAACTGTCGGCCGGGCATCGACACGTGCTCGGTGCCCCGGGTGAGCGGCTGGCCGTGGTGGGCTGCGGCACCTCCTACTTCGTGGCGCAGGCCGTGGCCCGCCTGCGTGAGACGGCGGGGCTGGGCGAGACGGACGCGTTCGCCGCGTCGACGTACCCCGCAGGCCGCCGTTACGACCGGGTGATCGCCCTGACCCGGTCCGGCACGACCACGGAACTCCTCGACCTGCTGGCACAGCTGCGTGGCGGCACGCGGACCACGGCGATCACCGCCGATCCGGACACGCCCGTCTCGGAGGCCGCCGACGATCTTGTCGTGCTCGCCTTCGCCGACGAGAAGTCGGTGGTGCAGACCCGGTTCGCCACCACCGCCTTCACCCTGCTGCGCGCACACTTCGGCCTGCACACCGGGGAGGCCGTCGCCGACGCGTGCACCGCGCTCGCCGAGCCGCTGCCCGAAGGCCTCGTGGAGAGCGCCCAGTTCACCTTCCTCGGCCGCGGTTGGAGCGTCGGTCTGGCCGAGGAGGCGGCGCTGAAGATGCGTGAGGCGTCCCTGTCCTGGACGGAGGCGTATCCGGCGATGGAGTACCGGCACGGACCGATCTCCATCTCCACCGCCGGCACCGCGACCTGGATGTTCGGCGAGGCGCCGGCCGGTCTCGCCGAGCAGGTCGAGGCGACCGGCGCACGGTGGATCGAGGGACGCCTGGATCCGCTCGCCGAGTTGGTACGGGCCCAGCGCCTGGCCGTGGCGGTGGCCGCAGCCCGGGGCCTCGACCCGGACCGGCCACGTCATCTGACCCGCTCGGTCGTTCTGACGGCCTCCTGACCGGCCGGAAGAGAGGAGAAGGACAATGCCGCTCGCCGCAACGGGCGCCCTGGTCGGTGAGGCCGCCGCCAAGCACGGCGCCGTCGCAGCCTTCAACGTGATCACCTTGGAGCACGTCGAAGCGGTCATCGCCGGGGCCGAAGCCGTCACGTCCCCGGTGGTTCTCCAGATCAGCGAGAACGCCGTCAAGTACCGTCGCGGGCAGCTGCTGCCCCTGGCCCGCGCCGCCCTCACCGCCGCCGAGGCGGCCGCCGTACCGGTCGCCCTGCATCTGGACCACGTCAAGGAGAACCGCCTCCTGCGTCAGGCCGCCGATGCCGGTTTCAGCTCGGTGATGTTCGACGCCGCCCATCTGCCCTACGAACAGAATCTGGCCGCCACCCGGGCCGCCACCGACTGGGTGCACACGCACGGGATGTGGATCGAGGCCGAACTCGGCGAGGTCGGCGGCAAGGACGGCCGCCCGCCGCTGGACGCCCACGCACCGGGCGCCCGCACCGACCCTGACGAGGCCCGGCGGTTCGTCGCCGACTCCGGTGTCGACGCACTGGCCGTCGCCGTCGGCAGCTCGCACGCCATGACCTCGCGCACAGCCGCCCTCGACCACCCACTGCTGAGCCGCCTCGACGAGGCGCTCACGGTACCGCTCGTACTGCACGGCTCCTCCGGCGTCCCCGACGAGGAACTGGCGGCGGCGGTCGCGGGCGGCATCGCCAAGGTCAACATCGGGACGGCGCTCAACATCGCCATGACCGACGCGATCCGGCGCTGCGTCGCCGACCGTCCCGGCACGGTCGACCCGCGCACCTATCTGGCCGCCGGCCGTCAGGCCATGACCGACACCGTCACCCGCCTGCTCGCAGTGCTGGGCGCACGCGGCTGACGGGCTCCTGCCGCCCGGCGTACGCAGGGGGCGGTGTGTCCTGGACAGTCCGCGGGGCCGCCGAGCCGCCCTGAACGCTTTTGCGCCAATCGGCGGATGTCTCCGCGGGGCCCGGCATGCAGCGTGGGTGCGGCACGCCGATGCGCCGCTTTGATGCCCCATTCCCCGTCACCGGGGATCGGGTTACGCGAGTATGCCCCCTGACGGAGGTCATGCGCGGCATTTCGAGCCCTCCGCAGAAACAACCGCAAATCGTGCTGTTTCGAACCCTTGACATGGGTATCCATGGCCGATTTACTCCCCTGCAACGCCGAAGTTCCGCACTCGGCGCAGAGGTACGCCCAGCCGGTAGCTGGCTTTTGCATCAGGAGCCCGGACTGAGTCGCCAGGACACCGTTGAGTGTCCGAGGCGGGGACGTGCCCACCATCCGCTGGAGTTCGACCATGAGCCGAATTCTTGAGGTCTCCCGCGAAGGGACCGGCCTCGGTACGGGAGCGGCGCGCGCGGTGAACCGCGCCGACTCGGCGCCGCATACGGCTA
>KL568522.1:197817-198245 GCA_000715605.1 Streptomyces speibonae
CGGCCGGGCCGACGGCCGTGCCGACGGGGCCGCGGGAAACAGCACCGCCATCCCCGGCCTCGGCCATGTTCGATTAGGGCGCCTTTTTGAACGCTCACCGCGAACGATTCCCAGAGCGTCGAGAGGCCGCCGGCTCATTTCGTCCGTCCGCGGCCGTTCGCCCGGCATCGTCCAGCGACGTGACCCTCCCTGCCCACAGCAGTGAATACATTCGCACGACCTGCTCCGAGCCCCGCGCGCAATGTCGCTGAAACGCGGCCGATCCGGGGCGACCGAATGCCCGACCAGACATCCTGACCGGTCAGCGCAATAGCCGCCGCCCGTCCCGAATTCCCCCGGAGGTACCCAGATGGATGCGGTCCGACACACCGCGCACCCCTCACGCCGCGGCGTCCTGCGCGCCGGCGGAGGCATGGCACTTGCGGCAG
>KL568522.1:198457-206600 GCA_000715605.1 Streptomyces speibonae
CCGCGGGTGTGACCACATCCGGCTGCGCAGCCGGCGACGACGACGGTGTCGCCGCCGACGGCAAGGTCCACATCGAGATGTGGCACGGCCAGACCGACATCGCGAAGAAGGCCCTGGAGAAGCTGGTGGCCGACTTCGAGAAGAGCCACCCCGACATCAGGGTCGGGCTGGGCGGCGGTGTGCTGGCCGACGCGATGCTGCAGAAGGTGACCGCCGGGCTGGCCGCCGGCTCCTATCCGGACATCGCCTACATCTTCGGCTCCGACCTGGCCAGCATCGCCGTGAGCCCGCAGGTCGTGGACCTCACCGACACCGTGCGCTCCGCCTCCACTCCGTGGTCGAACTACTGGGCCCCGGCCCGCGACGCCGTCACCGTCGACGGCAAGGTGCGAGCGGCGCCCGCTCTGCTGGACTCCCTGGCCGTCGTGTGCAACAAGGAGCTCTTCCGTCAGGCGGGCCTCCCGCTGCCCAAGGCGGGCTGGACCTGGCAGGACTTCCAGGACACCGCGAAGAAGCTGACCGACGAGGGCCGGGGCCAGTTCGGCACCGGCTGGCCCGGCGCCGGCGACGAGGACACCGTGTGGCGGCTGTGGCCGATGGTCTGGGACCTCGGCGGAGACGTCGTCGACCCCAGCGGCAAGAAGATCGGCTTCGCCGACAGCGGGGTGCGTGCCCTCGAGGTGGTGGACGCCCTGGCCCGCGACAAGAGCGTCTACATCGACCCCAAGCCCGGCAGCGAGCAGATGTACCAGGTCTTCATGTCCGGCCGGATGGGCATGGTCCTCACCGGCCCGTGGCAACTGCCCGACATACAGCAGGCGAAGGTCGACTACCACGTCGTGCCGCTGCCCAGCTTCTCCGGCCGGCCGGTGACCATATCGGGGCCCGACACCTGGACGGTGTTCAACAACGGATCCGCCCGGGAAAAGGCGGCACGCACCTTCGTCAGCTGGCTGATGCAGCCCGAACAGGATGTCGTCTGGGACGTGGAGGCGGGCAGTCTCCCGCTCAGCCGCCGCACCGAAAGCATGCCCGACTGGCAGGAAAAGACCACCGGGACCGAAGGCCTCGCGGTGTTCACCAAGGCACTGGAAACGGCCCGGGTCCGCCCCGTCCACCAGGCCTACCCACAGGTCTCCAAGGCGGTCGGGGAGGCGGTGGTCTCGGTACTGCTGCGCCGCAGCACCCCGACCAAGGCCATGCGGGCCTGCGCCGACACCGCCAACCCCGCCCTCGCCCTTCCGCGTTGAGGAGACCGACCCCGTGTCACGCCTGCCCTCACCGATCACCATCGAGCGGCCGCACCCGGACCGCCGCCGACGCAAACGCCGCAGCGAAGCCGCCACGGCCTGGACATTCGCCGCACCCTCCGCGGTGATCATTCTCGGACTCGGCGTGGTGCCCGTCGTCTGGTCCCTGCTGCTGTCCTTCCAGGCCAACAACCTGGTCACCCCCAGCCACTGGACCGGCCTGGACAACTACCGCGCTCTGGCCGAGGACCCGCGCTTCAGCGAGGCCGTGCGCAACACCCTGCTCTACGTCGTGCTGTATGTGCCGCTGAGCATGGTGGCGGGCCTGATGCTGGCCCACGCGCTGAACCGGCGCATCCGGCTGGTGGGCCTGTACCGCACCCTCATCTTCGTGCCGTTCGTCATCTCCGCGACCGCGCAGGGCGTGTTGTTCTCCTTCATCCTCGATCCCGATTTCGGCGCCGCCAACGCCGTGCTGCACCATCTGGGCATCTCCTCCCAGGGCTTCCTCACCGACCCCTCCCAGGCGTTGCTCGTCCTGGTCGCGATCACTCTGTGGAGCGGAACCGGCTTCTGCCTCGTGGTGTATCTCGCGGCGCTGCAGGACGTTCCGCAGTCCCTCATCGAGGCCGCGATCTTGGACGGGGCCAACCGCCGCCAGGTGCTCCGCTACGTCACCCTGCCCACCCTGAGCCCGGTCAGCGTCTTCCTCGTGCTGTGGCAGACCATCAACGCCCTGCAGGTCTTCGACCTCGTCTACGTCACCACCAAGGGCGGCCCGCTCGGCTCCACCACCGTGATCGTCTACTTCATCTGGGAGCAGGCGTTCAAGAACGGCGCCGCCGGATACGGAGCCGCCGCCGCCTATGTGCTGGCCGTGGTCCTGGGCCTGACGGCCGCAATCCTGCGTATCGTCCGCCGGCGCGAGCGCCGCAGTCTCGAAGGAGCCACCGCATGACGGCGACCTCCGCCCCGCCCTACGCGGCCCCCACCGTCGCCGCCGAGGCGCCCACGCCCCCGCGGGGCCGCCGACGGCTGCCGTTCAGCCCCTGGCACCTGCTGCTCCTCCCGCTCTCGCTCCTCTTCGCCGTACCGCTGATCTGGCTGCTGCTCAGCTCGGTGATGAGCAACGCGGAGATCAACCGCTTCCCGCCGGCGCTGTGGCCCTCCCACTTCGACTTCGGCGGCTACCGCTATGTGCTGGGCAACGCGATGTTCCCGCGCTGGTTCGCCAACTCCCTGATCGTCTCGGTGGCCACGGTCGCCGGGAACCTCGTCCTGGGCACACTCGGTGGCTATGCCTTCGCCCGGATGCGGTTCACCGGCTCGAGGCTGCTGCTCGGCATGATGATGGCCACGATGGCCGTACCGTTCCAGCTGACGATGATCCCGACGTTCCTGGTGATGAAGGAACTCGGTCTCATCGACAGCCTCGGCGCGCTGATCGTGCCCTCGCTCGTCACCCCGTTCGCGGTGTTCCTGTTGAGGCAGTTCTTCCTCTCACTGCCCCGGGAACTGGAGGAGGCCGCCTGGATCGACGGCTGCTCGCGGCTGCGGACCCTGTGCCAGGTCGTGCTGCCCCTGTCCCGCCCCGCCCTGAGCACGGTGGCCGTGCTCACCTTCCTGAGCACCTGGAACGACCTCACCTGGCCACTGATCGCCATCAACCAGGAGACCCAGTACACGCTGCAGCTCGGCCTCACCACCTTCCAGGGACAGCACCACACCAACTGGGCCGCCGTGATGGCGGGAAACGTGATCACCGTGCTGCCCGTGCTGCTCGCCTTCCTGGCCGCGCAGAAGACCTTCATCCAGTCCATCACCTCGAGCGGCCTCAAGGGCTGAAACCGACACCGTCTCAGCCGGTGGCCCACCGCTCCACCGGTGCTCGCTCTCACCACGAGGCCGCACGCGGTGCACACCTTCGACTCTCACCCGTAACGGATACCAACTCTCATGAGCCTCAAGATCACCTTTATCGGCGCCGGCAGCGTCGTCTTCACCCAGGGCCTGCTCGCGGACCTGTTCGCCTTCGACGAGCTGAAGTCGGCGCACATCGCACTGCACGACATCGATGCCGAACGCCTGTCCACCGCCCAGGCCGCGGCCCGGCTGATCGCCGAGGAGCGTCACGCGCACCCCGTGATCAGCGCACACCGGGACCGCCGTGCGGCACTCGACGGCGCCCACTTCGTCATCAACATCGTGCAGATCGGCATGGGGGAGGCCACCCGCACCGACTTCGAGATCCCCGCACGCTACGGGCTGCGCCAGACCATCGGCGACACCCTCGGCGTGGGCGGCATCTTCCGCGCCCTGCGCACCTTCCCCTTCCTGAAGGAGCTCGGCCAGGACATCACCGAGGTCTGTCCGGACGCCTGGCTGCTCAACTACACCAACCCCATGGCGATGAACGTCCAGTACCTCAGCCAGGCCACCGGCCTGACCAAGGTGGTGGGCCTGTGCCACTCGGTGTACTGGACGATGCGGGGCCTCGCCGACCTGGTCAAGGTTCCCTACGAGGAGGTCACCTACCAGGCCGCGGGCGTCAACCACCAGGCATGGGTGCTGCGTTTCGAGCACGAGGGCAGCGACCTGTATCCGCTCCTCGACGCCGCGATCGCCGAGGACGAGCAGCTGCGCCGCCGGGTACGCGTGGACATGTACCGGCGCCTCGGGCACTATCCGACCGAGACCAGCGAGCACTCCGCCGAGTACGTGCCCTGGTACCTCCACCACGACGGTGAGATCGACCGGCTGAGGCTGCCGATCGGCGAGTACCTGCGCACGGTCCAGGACAACGTCGCCGCCTACGAGAAGACCCGGGACGCCCTGATCTGCGGGGCGCCGATCGAGGTCGAAGGCACCATGGAGTACGCGCCGCAGATCATCCACAGCATGGTCACCGGAACACCGTGCACGATCTACGGCAACGTCCCCAACGGGGGCCTGATCCACAACCTGCCCGCGAACGGCGTCGTGGAGGTTCCGTGCCTGGTCGACGCCTCAGGCGTCCAGCCCACCCGCATCGGTGCGCTGCCACCGCAGCTGGCCGCCCTGAACCGTACGTACCTGAGCGCCAACGACCTGGTGGTACGGGCGGCGATGGAGGATGAGCCCCGCCACATCCGCCATGCCGCGATGACCGACCCGGCCACCGCCGCGGCCCTGACCGTCGACCAGATCTGGCAACTGTGCGACGACATGGTCGAAGCCCACGCCGACGCCCTGCAACCCGGCCTGCGCACCGCCCTCAACAACTGACTGCTCCGGGCCCAGGGCATCGCGTAGCCCTCCTGGCTGAACCGACGGTTCACCAGGAGGGCTACGCCATGGCTTCGTGAGTTCTCCGATCCGCCTCTGGTTCCCCGCCTGTGACTCGGGCCACATGACTTGCCTCTCACATTGGTGTCAGGTTCTAGGTTGCCTGCCGGGCCCGCGGTTCCGGGTCCTTCCACCAGCACGGACCGGTGCGAGGAGTACAGGCATGACTCTCCGCACCAGGACACCCAGAAAGAGGAGGAACAATGAATTCGCCTCAGGACGAGGCCGCCACCACCGAGGACACGCAAGCGTCCGGCCGGACGGCCCTCATCGTCGCCGGCCGGGTCTTCGTTCCCCCCGAGGACGTCGAGACGTTCGTCGCCGAGGCGCAGGCCACGTACCCGATCGCCGCGGCGAACCCCGGCAACGTGCTGATCTCGTTCTGCGTGGAGGACGCGGCGGCGGGAGCGGTCACGGTTCTCGAGCAATGGGCGTCCCAGGAGGCGCTCGATCGGCACCTCGCCGCACCGGAGGTCGTGGCGCTCTTCGCCAAGTGGAGCCCTCATATGCGCAACGAAGTGCGCAAGTACGACGCACGCAACGAGAGGGACCCCCGGGCCTGAGGCACCCGAGCGCGGCCGCGTCGCACGGTGGTGGCGACGCAGACGGACGAGTGCACCACGGGGAACGCGGCTGCGGGGACCATGGAGGAGTGGGGACAAGCAGCAGGATGCTCCCCCCGGGGACGGCGGCGATGACGGTCAGCCGGACGTTCGCCGCTCGAGCCGGTTCACGGTCACACCGTCGCGCAGCTCGTCCAGGCCGCCCCCGTTCACCTCGCCCGCCAGCGGAGCGAGGACCGCGGACGCGGACAGCGCGACGGCCTCGCGCAGCGCGTCCGGTACGGGCATGCCGTCCCGCAGGGCACGGGCGAGGGCGGCGACTGTCGCGTCGCCGGCCCCGGTCGGGTTGCCCCGCACGGCACGCGCCGGACGGGCGGACCAGGTGCCGTGGGTGTCCACGGCGAGCATGCCGTCCGCCCCGAGCGAGACCACCACGCGCTCGGCGCCGGCATCGCGCAGCGCATGGGCGGCGCGCAGCGGGTCGGATATGCCCGTGGCCTCGACGATCTCGCTGACATTGGGTTTGAGCAGGGCCGCGCCGGCGGACGCGGCCTCGATCAGGGCCGGCCCGGAGGTGTCCACCACCACCGGTGTGCCGCCGTCGCGTGCGAGCCCGATCAGCCCGGCGAGCGTGCCGTCCGGCGTGGCGGAGGGCATGCTCCCGGAGATGACGAGCACGGCGGTTCTGGCCAGTTCCCGTTCCAGGAGCCGCCGCAGGCGCAGGTGCCCGTCCGGACCCGGGTCGTGGCCCGCCTCGTTGAACATGGTGGTGTCACCGTCGGCCACGCTGACGACGGCCACCGTGCACCTGGTCGGCACGGTCACCACGACGAGGGCGTGCGGTATCCCCGAACTCTTGAGCTCTTCGCTGAACATCGTGCCGGTGGGCCCGCCCACAGCGGCCACGGCCAGGGTCGGGCAACCGAGTTGGTGCAGCACGCGGCTGACGTTCAGTCCCTTGCCACCGGCCCGGTGGCGTGGGGCGTGCACCCGGTGCGTGGTGCGGGGCACGAGGCCCGGGACGGTGTAGGTCAGGTCGAGCGCCGGGCTGGGGGTCACCGTGGTGATCACCGCTGGACTCCCGCGGAGCGAGCGGCCGGGCTCTGCTGGGCCGTGGTGGCGGGCTCCGGCTCGTCCTCCGACCCGTCCCGCGACCCGAGCCGGACCCCGGCTCGTTCCCAGGCGAGCAGACCGGCGCCGAGCAACCCGGCCCGGTCTCCGAGCCGCGCGAGCTGCAACTGCGGCCGTCGCTGAAGAGTGAGCCTGGCGTCCAGCCGACGGCGCAGTGGCCCCAGCAGGGCTTCCCCCGCCCGGGACAACCCGCCCCCGATCAGTACGACTTCCGGAGCGACGAGAGCGGCGGTGGCGGCCAGCACGCCGGACAGCGCCTCCACCGCCTCGCTCCACACCGCTGCCGCGTCCTCGTCCCCGGCGGCCATCCGCTCGGCGACATCGGATGCTCCGCCCACCGGCCGCCCGGTGCGCTCGGCGTACCGTTTGCGGATCGCCGCCGCGGAGGCGACCGTCTCCAGGCAGCCGGAGCCACCACAGGCACACGGCACGCCGCTTCCCACGTCGATGTGCCCGATCTCGCCGGCCCAGCCCTCACCCGCGTAGGCGTGTCCATCGAGGACGAGCGCGGCGGCGATGCCGGTTCCGATCGGCACGAACACCACGTCGCGTCGGCCGCGCCCCGCACCCAGCCGCTGCTCGGCGGCACCGGCGGCGCGGACATCATGGTCGAAGGCCACGGGAAGGCCGGTGGCGGAGGCCAGGAGCTCGGCGAACGGGACGTCGCGCCAGCCGAGGTTCTCCGAGTACCGGGCAACGCCGGCCGCGGCGTCCACGAGACCCGGTACGACGACCCCCAGCGCCACCACGGACCTGGACCGGGCCCCGGCGGCCGCCCGCAGATCCCCGGTCAGGCCGACGAGGCACTCCGTCACCGCCGTGGCCGTCGCCGCGCCGTCCCCGGGCACCACCGGAGTCGGCACGGTGCGGGCGTGCCGAATCCGACCGCGGGTGTCGACCAGACCGGCCTTGATGCCGGTGCCGCCGACATCGCAGGCGATGACCAGGCCGGACGAGACGTCGCAACGGTCGGCGGGCCCATGGGGGTGTTCGACCGGCGGGTGCGTGGAGCCGTGCATGGGCTCACCTTCCCTCTCGGTCCGCCGCGGGCGTTCCCGGGGCCACGGGGTCTTCGAGGATGACGGAGCGGCTCAGATTCCGCGGAGCGTCAGGGTCGAGTCCGCGTGCCCGTGCACGCTCCAGCGCGACACGCTGGACCAGCACCAACTCGGCCAGGGGGTCCACGTCGTGCTGGACGAACAGCGCACCGGTCCGCTCGACCTCACCCGCCAGACCCTCGGGTGCCGCACCGAACATCCAGGTGACACGGCCGGGGGCCGCGATGGAGATCGGACCGTGGCGGTACTCCATGGCCGAGTACGCCTCGGTCCAGCTCTGCGAGGACTCGCGCAGCTTCAGGGCGGCCTCCTGGGCCAGGCCGGTCGTCCACCCGAGGCCGAGGAAGGTGAACTGCTCGGCGGTGATCCAGGCCTCCTCGACCGGACGGCGCAGCGCATCCTCGGCGTCCTTCACCGCCGCCGTGACGTCCCACCCCATGTGGGCCCGCAGCAGTGTGAGCGCCGTGGTGGCGAAGCGGGTCTGCACCACGGAGCGTTCGTCCGCGAACGGAAGCCGCACCGCGGCGTCCGCGGCGGAGGCCATCGGACTGTCCGGGTCGCCGACGACAGCGACCGAGGGGATCCGCCCCCGGGTCTCGTCCAGCACCTCGAGCACCTCGGTCGTGGTGCCGGAGCGGCTGATGGCCACCACCGAGTCGTACGTGCGGCCGGTCAGGGGCGCCTCGGAGGCCGCGAACGCGTCCGTGACCCCGTACCCCGATGCCTCCCGCAGTGCCGCGTAAGCCTGCGCCATGAACCACGAGGTGCCGCAGCCGACGACGGCCACCCGCTGCCCGGCAGCGGGCAGTGGACATGA
>KL568522.1:206825-207103 GCA_000715605.1 Streptomyces speibonae
TGACATGACGGCTCTGCGGCGAGGCCCGCCGCCGCACGCCACGTCTCCGGCTGACTGTCGATCTCCTGCGCCATGAACTCAGGGGGACTCACGGATGACCTCACTCCGTTCCTTGATTGAGATCCTGTGATTGAAGATGCTCTAAAACCGTACCTTGCAATCACATATGAGCGCCAGGCTCCCGCCGCTCCGCGCACGGGGGAGCCAGGGTGACGACGCTGCCGGTGGCGCGGGCCTCCTCGGCCGCCCATACGACCTGTCTCTTATACACATCTCTG
>KL568522.1:207299-208350 GCA_000715605.1 Streptomyces speibonae
GCCGCGTCCGACTTGAGAAGGCGCGGGTCGCCGGTCGCGACGGCCCGCAGGAACGCGTCCACCAGCGCGTCGTCGCCTCCTCCGTGCCCGTCGGCCGCCGAGGCGCCGTCGGTGGCGCCGGTGTCGATCGTCTCCTCCGCGCCGGTCCGGAAGTCGACCAGGCGGATGGTCGTGCCGTTCCCGTCGAGGAAGCCGTGGGTGCCCAGCAGTTGAGTGCGCCGGTGCTCCATCGGCGTGAAGGCGCTCATGGTGAACGAGCAGGTCGCGCCGTCGCCGAACTCCATGGCGACCACCTGGTGATCCACCACGTCGTTGTCGCAGGCGTAGACGCAGCGGCCGTAGGGGCCGGTGCGCAGAGCCTCCAGCACGCCCTCTTCGGTGTGGTCCTCGGTGACCGCGGACAGCGGCCAGAACGCGCTGTCGGGGTCGGCGAGGCAGCCGAGGTAGAGGCGTTTGGCGGAATACGGGCAACTGCTCTCGACCGTGCAGTCGAGGCATCGTTCCGCCGCCCCCTGCGGGGCGGCCTCGGCGCGGAAGTGGGCCAGGCCGCCGAACGAGCTGATCCGCCGCGGCGAGCGGCCGAAGAGGTACACCAGCCAGTCGATGTCATGGCAGGACTTGGTGAGCAGCATGGGCGCCGAGGTGTCGGAGCGTCGCCAGTTCCCGCGGACGAAGGAGTGCGCCTGGTGCCACCAGCCGACGGGTTCCAGGTGCTGGACGCTGACCAGACGGCCTATGCGCCCGTCGTCGAGGAGACCTTTGAGTACCTGGGTGTAAGGGGTGTAGCGCAGCACGTGGCAGACAGCCAGCATGATCTCGTTGCGCGCGGCCGCCTCCGCGATGACCGCGGCTTCCTCGTCCCCGGGGGCCATGGGCTTCTCCAGGAGTACGTGATATCCCTGGTCGGCCAGCCGCACGGTGGGCCCGGTGTGCAGCCGGTCCTGGGTGGCGATGATGGCGGCGTCGGCGAGCGGCCCGTCCGCCGCCAGTTCCGTCCAGTCGGCATACGCGCGCTCCGGCGGGACCGCGAACTCCCGGGCCGCCGCCGCCC
>KL568522.1:208597-209146 GCA_000715605.1 Streptomyces speibonae
CCCGGCCCGCGTCAGTGGCGTGGGCCCGGCGCGCGTAGGTCTGTCCGCGCAGCCCGGCACCGACCAGAACCAGGGTCACCTGTGACATGAGATCCCTCCCTCTTTATGATGGAGACCATCATTATTGGCGCGGGGTAGCGGCCTCAAGAGGATGTGGTGACCGGGATGACGAGTGGTGGTGACCTCTCCCAGCTCCGCCGGCTGAACTCGCTGGCGCTGATCACGGCTCTGCGTGAAGAGCCCGCACAGACGCTGACCGGCCTCTCCCGGCGGACCGGGCTGTCCAGGGCATCCACCGAGGACGTGGTCCGTGACCTGGTCGAACGCGGTTGGGTGGCCGTCGTACCGCCTGCCGCCGGCACAGTGGGGCGACCTGCCCGCCGCTACCGCTTCCGGGCGGACGCCGGCCATGTGGTGGGCATCGACATCGGCGGTCACAAGATCCTGGCCGTGGTCGCGGATCTGGACGGCACCGCGCTGCACAGCAGCCGCGCCGCCGTATCGCCTTCCCTGGGCCGCAAGGAACGATCTGTCTCTTATACACATCTC
>KL568522.1:209352-214837 GCA_000715605.1 Streptomyces speibonae
GCGCTGGCCGGCGCCGGCCTGGCTGCCGAGGACGTGTGGGCGGTGGGCGCGGCCACGACCGGCCTGGTGGACGGCGCGGGCCGGGTGCTGCTCTCCGAGGCCCTCGCCGAATGGACCGGTATGGACCTGGCCGCCCATCTGCGCCGCTTGCTGGGCGCGCCTGTACTGGTCGACAACGACTGCAAGCTGGCCGCGCTCGCGGAGTCCTGGCGCGGCGCCGCCCGCCACGCCAAGGACGTGGTACTCATCCAGGCCGGTCTGCGCACCGGCGCCGGCCTGATCATCGGCGGCAGGCTGCACCGCGGGTTCGGCAACGCGGCCGGGGAACTCGGCGCACTGCCCGCGGCCGGCTGGATCCGCGCCCAGGAGCATCTGAGGTCCTGGCCGGGCGCCGACCCCTCGGCCGATGAGGTCGACGTGGCCGGGGCGGTCTTCGAAGCGGCCCGGACCGGCGACCGCAAGGCCAGGACGGTCGTACGCCGCTACGTACGGGAAGTAGCCGTGGGGGCGGCGGCGCTGGTGCTGACGCTCGATCCGGAACTGGTGGTGCTGAGCGGCGGCTTCTCCCGCTCGGCGGACCTCATCGCCGACCCCCTGAAACACGAACTCGACCGCTGGTGCATCCGCACGCCCGAGGTCCGGATCTCGGAGTTCGGCGACGAGGGGGTGGCCCTCGGAGCAGTGCGCCTCGCACTCGACCACGTGAGCCGTGAAATCCACGAACGAGGAGCCATGGAGGGGCCCGCCCTCTTCTCCCGCGGTCGTGGCGTCTGAGGGTGTCGCTGTGTCCTCCGCCGGACGGTGGAGCTGTTCTCCTTCCGGGTGGGGATCCGCACGGCCCGGCTGTCTGCCAGGTTGAACGCCGTGACCACAGGCATGGCCGCAGCCGGGATCGCTCTGGCGCTCGCGCTCGTGCGCCCATGGGGGATGAGGTTGCCCGGCCGGCTGGTGGCCGCGACTGCCTGGGTCGGCTGCGGGTTCCTCGTATGCCGCTGTGGGAGGGAGTGCTCGTGCAGACGAGTTTCGTCGGTATGGGCCTCGGACTGGCGGTCGCCTTGCCGTCGTACATGCGCCGACGTTGGCCGGTGGCCTTCGCCGCGCCGGTGACCGACCGTCCCGTGCGGTATGTGGGGGGTGTGGCGGCTCTTGCCGCCGCCGTAGGGCTGGTCTGGCTCTACTGGGCCGTGGGCGGCGCTTGGGGCATCGCGCATGCCGAACGGGGCGACACCTCGTGGCACATCCTGACGGGTGTGGGAGCCGCGTGGGCACTCGCCGGCGCGATCGGACTCTGGATGATGCGGCGCGTGACGCGGCCGTCGCCGCCGGTCTGGCTTCCCGTGGTCCTTGTATGGCTCGGCTCGGGTTCCCTGTTCTCCTGGAGCGGTTGGAAGCTCCCGCTCATGCTCCACGCGTATCACTCGCGCCCTGACGAGATCACCTTTCCCGAGAACATCGTCGGCGCGTCGGCCCTGCACGTATGTGCCGTCGCCGCGGGGCTGGCCATGATGCGCGTGCTGGTGCGGAACGTCGGACGGGGCAGCGCCCGAGGTCTTGTCCCACACCGCAAAGATCCTTGCTGAGCTTCGGGCGTGCCGGTCCGGGAGGAGTGGTACCCGACTCTCGGGAGGTGCGGTGGTGCCGAAAGCGGACCTTCGTGAGGCGCGTGGACTTCCGGCCGAGCTGACGACCTTCGTCGGAAGGCGCCGGGAGCTGGCGGAAGCCCGGCAACTGCTTGCCCGGACGAGGCTGCTCACCCTGACGGGCCCCGGGGGAGTGGGCAAGACACGGCTGGCCTTGCGGCTGGCGTCCGAGAGTAGGCGCGCCTTCGCCTCGGGTGTCTGTTTCGTGGAGCTGGCGGCGCTCGAGGACGAAACGCTCCTGGCGAACACGATCGCGGCGGCGCTGGGTGTCAATGATCAGTCGGGGCAGCAGCCCCTCGTCAACTTGACGCGGATGCTTGCCGATCAGCAGATGCTCCTCGTGCTCGACAACTGCGAGCATCTGCTGCGGGCCTGCGCCCTGCTCACGGGGAAGCTGCTGAGTGCTGCGCCTGAGCTGCGCATTCTAGCGACCAGCCGGCAGGCACTGGGCACCGAAGGCGAAACCGTCCTGGCCGTGCCGCCACTGCGGCACACAAGGCAGACGCCCGACCCGGGTCCAGGGCAATCCGACGCGGTCAGGCTGTTCGAGGAGCGGGCGGCGGCGGTGGTACCGGACTTCGCCGTGACGGACGAGAACCGGAAGGCGGTCGACGACATCTGCCGTCGGCTGGATGGGATACCGCTGGCCATCGAGCTGGCCGCGGTACGCATGCGGGTACTGTCGGTGTCGGAGCTTCTGGAGCGGTTGGACGACCGGTTCGCCCTCCTCACGACGGGCAGCAGGGCGGCTCTGCCCCGGCAGCAGACCCTGCGTGCCGCCATCGACTGGAGCTACGGACTGTGCTCGCCCCCGGAACGGGAGGCGTGGACGCGCTTGTCGGTCTTCTCCGGAGGGTTCGACCTCGAGGCCGCGGGGCACGTGGTCGCCGGGGACGACGTCGGCCGCGGAGACGTCTTCGACCTGGTGGCAGGACTCGTGGACAAGTCGGTGCTGGCCCGGCAACGCGGGGCCGCGCCGGGCACCCGGTACACCGCGTTGGAGACGTTGCGCCAGTACGGGCTCGAGCGGCTGGAACGGGCTGGACGGACACCGCCGCACGCACAGGGCACCGGGACTACTTCCATCTCCTGTCGGCCCGGGCCCGCGAGGAGTGGTTCAGCCCGCTCCAGGTGAAGTGGCACCACCGTCTGGCCGACGATCTGGCCAATCTGCGTACCGCCTTCGACTTCTCCCTGGAACAGGGCGATCAGGACACGGCGCTGGCGATCGCCTCCAACCTCGGCGACTACTGGATGGCCCTCAACTTGCGCGAGGGCAACCACTGGCTCGACCGGGCGCTCGCCGCGACACCGGGCCGGCTCACGGGCGAGCGCATCAGGGCACTGTGGGTGGGCGCCTGGATGGCCACGCTCGAGGGCGACACGCAAACGGCGGTGATCCGCCTCGACGAGGCGCGCGCCCTGGCACAGCGGGCCGGGGACCGGGAAGCGGCGGCACATGTGGATCAGGTGACCGGTGTCGTCGCGCTCTACCGGGGCGAGGCCCAGCGGGCCGGCGCCCTGCTGCGCAGCGCTCTGCGGGAGCAGCAGGAACGCGACGATGCCGCCGCTGTCTGCGTGACCGTCTTCTATCTCGCCCAGGCCGCGGCGTGGCGTGGTGAGGCCGACACGCACGGCTGGGCGGAGCAGTGTCTGGCCCTGTGCGACGCCCACGGCGCACTCTGGTCGAGGTCCTACGCGCTCTACCTGACCGCCTACCGGGCATGGAGCAGGGGAGAGCGGGACCGGGCGGAGGAGTTGCTGCGTGAGAGCCTGCGCTCGCAGCGTGTCATCGAGGACCACCGGTGCTTCGCGCTCTGCGCGGAGACCCTGGCCTGGCTGGCGGAGGCGGAGGGACGCCACGAGCGCTCGGCGCGCCTGATGGCCGTGGCCGGCGCGGCCTGGCACCGCATGGGCACGTCACTGCGGGGCCTGGCCCATGTCGCGGCCTTTCACGACAAGTGCGAGGCGCGGCTGCGTACGGCCCTGGGGGAGCGCCGGTACGAGGAGGCCCGGCTCCGGGGGGCCGGTCTCTCGCACGGCCAGGCCGTCGACTATGCCCTGGAGGAGCCCGCTACGCCGTCCGAGGATGCGGCACGGCAGGCCGGTGCGACCGTTCTCACCCCGCGGGAGACAGAGGTCGCCCGACTGGTCGGCGACGGTCTCAGCAACCGGGAGATCGCCGCCCGCCTTGTCATCTCGCCTCGGACGGTAGAGGCCCATGTGGATCACATCCTCCACAAACTGGGCTTCACCTCGCGGACTCGGATCGCGGCATGGGTCGCGGCCCAGCGGCGGGCGTCCGACGGATGACCCTCGGCCGACGGCCGCGAGCGCAGTACGTAGAAAGGTACGTAGTACCACGGATGTGGCGGAGAGGTCCCCGCGGAATCGTCGTCACCGTACGTTCTGCAGACGGAGTCTCAATGACGAAGTCAAGCCGCTTGCGTGACCGGCGGGGCGGGGGTGAATACCCGGTTGTCACGCAGCAGGGCCCACAACACGCTGGCTCGTCGGCGGGCCAGGGCGATGACGGCCTGGATGTGTTTGCAGCCCTCGCTGCGCTTCTTCAGGTAGAAGTCCCGGTTCGGTCCTTCGCGGGTCATGCTCGTCTGCGCGGACATGTAGAACACCCTGCGCAGGCGTCGGCTGTAGCGCTTCGGCCGGTGGAGGTTGCCGGTCCGGCGACCGGAGTCACGCGGGACGGGCACCAGCCCGGCCGCCGATGCCAGGTGGCCGGCGTCGGCGTAGGCCGACAGGTCGCCGGCGGCCACAACGAACTCGGCTCCGAGTATCGGGCCCATACCGGGCAGCGACTCGATGATCTCCGCCTGCGGATGACTGCGGAACGTCTCGCGGATCTGCTTGTCGATGCGCTTCATCCGGTCGTCCAGGGCCAGGAGCTGCCCGGCCAGTTCGGCCACGATCTGTGCGGCGACGTCCTCACCGGGCAGCGCGGTCTGCTGGGCTTGGGCTGCTGCCAGTGCGGTCTCGGCGACCGCGTCGGCCCCACGCACGCCGCGGTTGGCCAGCCAGGCCGTCAGCCTCGCCCGGCCGCGGCGGCGGATCGCGGCCGGGGTCTGGTAGCCCGTCAGCAGGACGAGCGCGCCTTTGTGGGCCGAGTAGTCGAAAGCCCGCTCCAGTGCGGGGAAGACGCCAGTCAGCACGTCGCGCAGGCGGTTGATCATCCGCACGCGGTCGGCCACCAAGTCGGTGCGGTGGGCGGTCAGCAGCGCGAGGTCGACGGCCAGCTGGGCGGGCACGTCGATGGCGGTGAAGTCGTTGCGGTGGCGGGCGGTCTCGGCAATGACGTAGGCGTCACGGGCGTCGGTCTTGGCCTCGCCCCGGTATGCGCCCGACATGCGGTTGACCGTGCGGCCAGGCACGTAGACGGCCTGCTGGCCATGGGCCGCGAGCAGGGCCAGCAGCAGCGCGGAGGACGTGCCGGAGATGTCGACCGCCCAGTGGACCTCGTCGGCCAGGTCCAGGATCTCGCCGAGCGCCGTCAGGATCGCCGACTCGTCGTTGTCGACCTTCTTCGACCACAGGGTCGCGCCGGTCTCGTCGACCACCGCCGTCCAGTGGTGGCCCTTGCCGGCATCGACACCGGCCCAGACCTGGGTCTTCCGCTCGTTCACTCGCCCCTCCTCAAACCATCCGGCATGCCGTCGGCCCGAGGAACACCCCGCTGTCATCTCCGTAATCAGCGACCGCACAAGGCGCGCACATCTCAATCAGCAGCCAGGGCGCCCCGGAGAGCCGGGCGGCCACTCCTGCTGAGCCACTGAAGACAAGAACCCATCAGCCACACCCGGCCCTCCCGGGCCGCCCAACAACTTACGGAG
>KL568523.1:0-1573 GCA_000715605.1 Streptomyces speibonae
CACCCCCGGCCCGGCCCCGCACCACCCACCCCCCGTAGGCGCTACGCGCACCCCTCCCCACCCGCAGCTGCGCCGCAGGCGGTGCCGCGTCAGTCGACCGGACCCGCGCGGTCCAGGAGACCCGTGCGGGCTGCCAGGGCAGCCGCCTCCAGCCGCGATCCCACGCCCAGTTTCATCAGCACCCGCTGCACATGCGTCCGCGCAGTCGACGGCGCGATGCCCATCCCCGCCGCGATCAGCTGCGTATCCTCCCCGTCCGCGACCCGCACGAGCACCTCCACCTCCCGGGGCGTCAGCATCTGCAGCAACCGCTGACCCTCGTCATCCGGCTGCGCCGCGGGATTCAGCAGCTCCCCGAAGGCCCCCTGCAGCAGCTGCGGCGCCACCGCCGCCTCCCCCGCCCGCGCCTTCATGATCGCCCGCTCGACCCCCTCGATCCGCTCGTCGTGCCGCACGTACCCCGACGCCCCCGCCGCGAACGCCGCCGCGATCCCCCGCGGCGACGGCACCGGCCCCAGCACGACCACCGCCACGTGCGGCCGCTCCCGCTTGATCTTCACCACGGGATCGAACGTCCCCGGTTCCGCCGGCGCCGCCGTCCCCAGCAGACACACCTCCGGCGCCCTGCTGATGACCAGATCCGCCGCCCCCACCGACGGCGCCGCCGCGGCCAGCACCCGATGCCCCCGCAGCTTCAGCGCCGAGGCCAACGCCTCGGCGAGCAGTCGGTGGTCGTCGACCACCATCAACCGCACACCCATCGAACAACCAACCCCCCATAAGAACGCACCCCCGGACCCCGGATGCCCCCGGAAGCTACACGCTTGTTCGACGTTGCGCTCCCCCTACCGGCGAGAATCGCCCCGGATCACCGAAATTCTCGCATTCGGTGGCGATGAGCACGTGATGAGCGGTACGCGCACGGCCTCGTCCTCCAGGAGGACGAGGCCGTGACATCGGACGGGCCCGCAGCGGAACGAACCCGCGCTGACGATCAGCCCGTACCGAACGCGATGACCGCGTACTCCTTGTCACCCGAGGAGAAGTCGCTCGCGTACACCTTCGACATGTACAGCCCCCCCTGCGCGTACAGGATCTCCGCGGACGTCGGCAGCATCCGCCCCTCGACGTCCCGCACGCTCTTCGTCGCCGGGTTCTCCAGCAGCACCGTCTGCTCGAAGGTCCCGCCGTCGATGCTGACGATCTGGCCGCCCTTGTCGTAGGGCGGGCTCTTGTACGCGATCACGTTGCCGCCGTCCATCCGCAGCGGAGTGATCTCGTAGTCGTCCCCCGCGTCGGCCCGCTGACCGGTCTGCTTGCCGGTCGCGAGGTCGAAGGCCACGATCTCGTTGGTCTGGCCGTAGGAGTCCCCGCCGGTCTCGTGCTCCTCCGTGGCGATGTACAGCCGGTCGTTGCCGACCGCCAGCCCGCTGCACTGCTCCATCTTGTAGATGGCGTCGCACCGGGCCCCGAAGTCGTCACCCGGAGCGGAGATGCGCTGGCGCAGCTCGCCGGTCTTGTTGTCGATGGAGAAGAAGTCCGAGATGCCGCTGCCGTCACCGGCGCTCTCACC
>KL568523.1:1803-2714 GCA_000715605.1 Streptomyces speibonae
CCAGCGGGTCGGTGGACACGACGGCGGCGTACTCGATGCCCTCGGACATCTTGTACTCGCTGATGACGTTCCCGGTCTTCGGGTCGATGTTCTGGATGTGCAGCTGGCGCTGCTCGTACGTACCGCACTTGCGGACCGCGACCAGCTTGGGACCGCCGCCGTACCCGGCGTCGTAGCAGGAGTCGGACGTCTTGGGCGCCCAGAGCTGCTTGCCGGAGGGGATCTCCCAGGCGGCGCCGCCGCTGGTGCTGCCCGCGGCGATGGTGTTCCCGCTGAGGGTGACGTTGTTGTAGCTGATCTCCGTGGTGCCGGCCTTGGCCGTCTTCGACCACAGCTTCTTGCCCGCCTCGAGGTCGATCAGCGCGACCTGGGTGCAGGGCTGCGGGTTGCCCTTGGTCGGCATCGCCGGCCTGTGGACGATCGCCGTCTTGTTGTCGTCGGTGGCGTGACGGGTCGCGGCGCACACCGGACCGGGCAGGTCGATGGTCCACTTCTCGGTGCCCTTGGCCCGGTCGTAGCCGACGATCTCGGCGATGCCGCTCTTGGCGTACACCGTGTCGGTCAGCCAGGAACCGGCGATGTCGACGGTCGAGACACCCTTGGGCAGCTTGGGCGCGGGCACCTGGAAGAGCACCTTGGAGCCGGTGTCGGCGGGCGCCTTCTCCTTGGCGTCGCCACCGGAGGGGGAGCCCCCGGATCCGCCCTTGCTCTCGCCGTTCTTCCCGTCCTTGCCCTCGCCGCCCTTTGCGGTGGTCTTCTTGTCGTCGTCCTTGCCGGACTGGGAGTACCAGACCCCGCCGCCGACGATCAGGGCGATGGCCGCGACCGCGGACACGATGATCGCCATCTGCGCGTTGATCTTCCGGCCCCCGCCGCCGGCCGGCTGCGGCTGCATCGGCATGGTCGGCGGA
>KL568523.1:2905-3427 GCA_000715605.1 Streptomyces speibonae
GGGCCCCTGCGGAGGAGTCGGAGCCCCCTGCGGCGGCGTGCCCGGTGCCTGGGGCGGCGTGCCCGGTGCCTGGGGCGGAGTACCCGGTGCCTGCGGCGGAGTCGGCGGCGCCTGGGGCGGAGTACCCGGTGCCTGCGGATACCCGTATCCGGGCGCGGGCGCGGGCCCGGGCGCGGGCCCCGGCTCGGGAGCCTTGTTGAGATCGGCCCCGCCCGCGGAGGACGGCTGCTGCGAAGGATCCTGCGGCGGTTGGTTGGGCGGCGGAGGCGGCTGGGTCATGACGTGAGTACCTCGGGAACGGGGAAGGGGACGACGGGCGGCGGGAAAGCGACGCGAGCGGAACTCACGCGCATCACTTGCCGTAGGCGAGCATCAACTTCTCCTTCGACTCGTCATTTCCGGTCAGCCGGGTGGTCGAGATGTAGAAGCGTCCGTCGACCCAGTCGATGGCCTTGCTGAAGAAGCCGTTCTCGATGTCCGCGACGCCCTGCGGGTTCTGCATCAGCTTGTCCGGCTTTTGGC
>KL568523.1:3619-4936 GCA_000715605.1 Streptomyces speibonae
ACTGCCACTGAGGGGCAGCGCGACGACCTGGCCGCCGGCGTCGTAGGAGGGCTCGACGTAGGCGATGAGCTTGCCGTTCTCGACCTTCATCGGCACCATCGACTCCTCCGCGGGGGAGGACTGGCGCCACCGCTCCTTGCCGTTGGCGAGGCTGATGGCGACGATCTCGTTGGCGCCGGTGGTCGCCTTGGTGGGCAGGTAGAGGGTGTCCCCGTCGACGGTGACGCCCTGGCAGCCCTGGAGGTCGCGGGCGAGGATGGCCCAGCCGCAGCCGGGGTCGAAGCTCTCGTCGACGGCGACCTGGGAGCGCAGCTTGCCCGCGCCGGTGAAGGAGGCGATGTTCCAGGACTTCTTGTCGCCGTCCTCCTCCTTGGTCGCGTAGACGACGAGCGGGTCGACGGAGAAGGTCCGCTCGATCCGCCAGCCCTTCTCGTAGGCGTAGGTCCACTTGGCCTTGCCGGTCTTCGGGTCGAGCTCGCGGATCTCGTCGTGCGCGTTGTCGCCGCCGGCGCCGCAGGACGCGACCTGGATCAGCCGCTCACCGCCCGCGAAGGCGGCGGGGAAGCAGGGGGAGTCGCCGTACTTCTTGGCGTCGTACATCTCCTTGCCGGTGCGCACGTCGTAGGCCGTGCCGGACTGCGAGCGGCCCACCATCAGCGTGTTGCCGGTGAGGGACATCTCGATGGAGAGCGCGGAGTCGAACAGCTCGCCGTCGGCGACCTTCGCCTTCCAGCCCTTCTTGCCGGTGGCGAGGTCGACGAGCTGGAGCTGGTTGCACTTGGCGCGGTCGCTGCTGCCGCTCATGTAGGCGATGACGACCTTGTCGTCGGCCGTCTTCTCCGTCGTGACCGCGCAGATCTTCTGCGGGAAGGTGATGGTCTCCCACGCGGGGGCGCCGTCGCCGACGTTGAAGGCGGAGAGCTCCTTGTAGGCGGCCTTCACCGCGGCCTTGTCGGTGATCCACATGCCGGGGGCGTCGGCGCCGGAGCCGGGGGCGTCGGGCGCCTCCTTGTACCAGAGCACCTTGGACTCGCCCGCCTGGCGGCCCTCGTTGAGGTTCTCCGGGTCGTCGCCGCCGTCGCCGCTGCCGTCCCCCGGGTTGACCGGGACGTCGCCGGACTTCTCCGGCTTGGGGTCGTCGGTCTGCTTGGCGACCGGCTTCTTCTCCTTCTTGCCGTCGTCACCGGTGACGGCCCACACGGTGCCGCCGATCACCAGCAGCGCGGCCACGGCGGCGCCGATGACGAGGGCGGGCTTGCCCTTGAAGAAGTTGCCCGGGCCGGAGCCGCCGGGCGGCTGTCTCTTATACACATCTCT
>KL568523.1:5127-11091 GCA_000715605.1 Streptomyces speibonae
ACCGTACCCGGGCTGCCCGTAGGGTCCCGGCTGCTGCGGCTGGCCGTAGGGGCCGGAGGCGTACGGGCCGGAGTTGTAGGGCCCCGGCTGCTGGGCGGGCTGCTGCGGATAGCCGTACCCGGGCTGCGGCGCACCGGACGGCGGCGTCTGCGGGGGCGGCGGTGTCTGCGGCGCCCCGAAGCCACCTCCCGGCGGCGGATCCTGCGGCGCTCCGAAGCCACCCTGCGGCGGCGGATCCTGCGGTGCTCCGAAACCGCCCTGCGGCGGCTGATTGGGCGGCTGAGCCATCAGCGCGTCTCCCCCTTACTCACTGATTTTTAGCCACGCCCTGAGGTGCGATGAACCCAGAGTCGTATGGATACGTCTTACATGGCCAGGCCTTTCTATCACCCGGCACCGACAGCACGACGGGCCACGCCCTCCCCTGTTCCCAAGGGAGGACCGGCCCGTGATGCCCTCGTTACGCGCCTTCACGCCCTCTTCACGCCACCCGCGCCCCCCGCACGCGGGGCACGGCGGGTACGGCGGACGGGGCGGACGGGTCAGGCGTCCTCGGCCAGTTCCAGCCAGCGCAGCTCCAGTTCCTCCCGCTGGCCTGACAGCTCCCGCAGTTCGGCGTCGAGTTCGGCGACCTTCGCGAAGTCGGTGGCGTGCTCGGCGATGGCGGCGTGGAGCGCGGTCTCCCTCTCGCCGATCTTGTCCAGCCGGCGCTCGATCCGCTGCAGTTCCTTCTTGGCGGCGCGCTGGTCGGCGGCGCTCCTCTCCGGCGCCTCGCTCCGGGGCGCGGGGGCGGGAGCGGCGGCGGCCTCCTCCATCCGCTGCCGGCGCTCCAGGTACTCGTCGATGCCGCGCGGCAGCATCCGCAGGGCGCCGTCGCCGAGGAGGGCGAACACCCGGTCGGTGGTGCGCTCGACGAAGAACCGGTCGTGGGAGATGACGATCATCGAGCCGGGCCAGCCGTCGAGGACGTCCTCGAGCTGCGTGAGGGTCTCGATGTCGAGGTCGTTGGTGGGCTCGTCGAGGAAGAGGACGTTGGGCTCATCCATCAGCAGGCGCAGCAGCTGGAGCCGCCGCCGCTCACCGCCGGACAGGTCCCCGACCGGCGTCCACTGCTTCTCCTTGCCGAAGCCGAACGTCTCGCACAGCTGCCCGGCGGTCATCTCGCGCCCCTTGCCGAGGTCGACCCGCTCGCGCACGGCCTGCACCGCCTCCAGCACCCGCCAGTTGGCGTCGAGCTCGTCGACCTCCTGGGAGAGATAGGCCAACTTGACCGTCTTGCCCACCCGGATGCCGCCTCCGGCGGGCTGCACCTCGCCCCCGCTGCGGGCCGCCTCCGTCAGCGCCCGCAGCAGCGACGTCTTGCCCGCACCGTTGACGCCGACCAGGCCGATGCGGTCGCCGGGTCCGAGCTGCCAGGTGACGTGCTTGAGCAGCACCTTGGGCCCGGCCTGGACGGTGACGTCCTCCAGGTCGAACACGGTCTTGCCGAGCCGTGAGGAGGCGAACTTCATCAGCTCGCTGCTGTCGCGCGGCGGCGGTACGTCCTTGATGAGCTCGTTGGCCGCCTCGACGCGGAACCTCGGCTTGGACGTCCGCGCGGGCGCCCCGCGCCGCAGCCAGGCCAGTTCCTTGCGGACCAGGTTCTGCCGCTTGGCCTCCTCGGTGGCGGCGATGCGCTCACGCTCCGCGCGGGCGAAGACGTAGTCGGAGTAGCCGCCCTCGTACTCGTACACGTCGCCGCGCTGCACGTCCCACATGCGGGTGCAGACCTGGTCGAGGAACCAGCGGTCGTGGGTGACGCAGACGAGCGCGGACCGGCGGGCCCGCAGATGGCGGGCGAGCCAGGCGATGCCCTCGACGTCGAGGTGGTTGGTGGGCTCGTCGAGGACGATCAGGTCCTGCTCCTCGATGAGCAGTTTGGCGAGCGCGATGCGCCGCCGCTCGCCGCCGGAGAGCGGTCCGATGACGGTGTCGAGGCCCTTGGGGAACCCGGGCAGGTCCAGTCCGCCGAACAGTCCCGTCAGCACGTCCCTGACCTTGGCGTTGCCGGCCCACTCGTGGTCGGCCATGTCGCCGATGACCTCGTGCCGGACGGTGGCCGTGGGGTCGAGCGAGTCGTGCTGGGTGAGCACCCCGAGGCGCAGTCCGCCGGAGTGCGTGACCCGGCCGGTGTCGGCCTCCTCCAGCTTGGCCAGCATCCGGATCAGGGTCGTCTTGCCGTCGCCGTTGCGCCCGACGACGCCGATGCGGTCGCCCTCGGAGACGCCGAGCGACACGCCGTCGAGCAGGGCACGGGTGCCGTACACCTTGCTGACGTTCTCGACATTGACCAGGTTGACGGCCATTTCTCTCCTGCCCGGGGGAACGATCGACCCTCCAGGGTAGTCGCGCCCGCCGACCGCCCCGAAACGCGGGATGGCCGGGCACGGCCGCGCCCCGAGGACCCCCCGCGTCCCCGGGGCGCGACCGTGCCCGGCGCGAGCGCCGCGCACGCCCGGCCTGGTCGGCGTGCGCGCGCCGTCAGCGGCGGGCCGCCGCCGCGCGGACCTCGCCGAGCAGGTCGTACATCACCTGTCCGGGGCACTCGGTCTCGAGGTAGTCGCGGTGGCCGCCGATGGTGTCGGTGTCCTTCTGGGTGCCGTTGACCGGGTTGGTGTACGTGACCTTCGCCTGCGGGTCCAGGCCCTTGAACCGGCTGATCACCTTGATCAGGCGGATCAGGGAGGCCTTGGCCGCGTCCGTGGGGCCCTGCTGGTCGAGGCTGCCGATCAGGGCGATGCCCAGGGCGCCGGAGTTGAAGCCCACGGAGTGGAAGCCGGTGACGAGGTCGCCGTCCTCGTTGAAGGCGGGGATGCCGTCGTCGCCGGAGTAGCGGCCCTCGTAGACGTTGCCGTCCTCGTCGATGAGGAAGTGGTAGCCGATGTCGCCCCAGTCGTTGGTGATCGCGTGGTACTCGTAGATCGCGCGGACCGTCGCGGCCGGGTCGGGGTCGTCGTTGGGCGTCGCGGTGTGGTGGACGGTGATGATCTGCAGCGGGTAGTACTGCTCGGGCGAGTTGACCGTGCCGTCCGGCTTGAAGCGCTTGGACTCGTCGGCGCCCCAGGCGGCGCGGGAGAGGTAGCGCACGCCGCGCACGCGCGTGGGCTCGCGCGGCACGCGCACGGTGCGGTTCGGGCCGTCGGTGGTGTCGATGGCGAGGCAGCGCACGCCGTCGATGTCGCTCGGGGCCTTCACCTCGTACGCGGTGGCGTTGCCGGCCGCGACCAGGGCCGTGCCGCCGTCCTCGACCGCGGCGCAGCCGCTCGTCAGCTTCTGCCAGCTGCCGTCGGCGAGCTTGATGGCGGCGCCCGTCCCGGCGCCGGACCAGCGCACCCCGACGTAGGAGGCGGCGAAGGCGGTGGTGGCCGCGCCGGTGCCGGTGGCGGCCTCGGTCCGGGTGGCGGGGAACTTCTCCGGCGTCGTGCCGGAATCGCCGGAGCCGGACGCGGAGTTGTCGCCCTCGCCGGAGTCGGTGGTCGCGAACACCACGGGGGTGAGGGCCGCTCCGGCGGCCACGGCGCCACCCGCGGCTATCACGCCGCGGCGCGTCAGGGAGCGCTTCCTGCGGTGGGACGGCTGGTCGGATGTGGGGGATTCGGACACGGAAGTGTCCCCTTCCAGAAGTGCACTTGACGGTGAGGAACCGCGCACGGGCACGACAGGGCCCGAAAATTGAAACCTCAAGCGACACTAACGGCCCCACCCGCCCCACGTGTACTGCGATCGCAGTACATCCATGTGGAGATCGGGCGAAGAATCCCTACTTGTAAGTACGGAGTCACGCTCCGGTGTTCCGTACCACCGTGGCACCGGGCACCGGGCCGGACGCCGTGCGCACCGCGCGGCACGTGCCGGAGGTCCGCAGGGCCTCGGCCACCTTCGCGGCGGACCCGGCGTCGCGGGCGAGGAACGCCGTCGTCGGGCCCGAGCCGGAGACCAGCGCGGTGAGCGCACCGGCGGCGCGGCCCACGGCAAGGGTGCCGGCGAGTTCCGGGAAGAGCGAAAGCGCGGCGGGCTGCAGGTCGTTGGAGACCTCGGCGGCGAGCGCGTCGGCGTCGCCCTTGGCGAGGGCGTCGAGCAGCGGCCGGGAGGCGACGGGCTCGGGGATGTCGGTGCCCTCGCCGAGCCGGTCGAACTCACGGAAGACGGCGGGCGTGGACAGTCCCCGGCCGGCCATGGCGAACACCCAGTGGAAGGCGCCGCCGACGTCGAGCACACGCAGCCGCTCGCCCCGCCCGGTGCCCAGAGCCGCGCCGCCGACCAGGCTGAACGGCACGTCGCTGCCCAACTCGGCGCAGATGTCGAGGAGTTCCTCTCGGGAGGCGCCCGTGCCCCAGAGCGTGTCGCAGGCCAGCAGGGCGCCCGCGCCGTCCGCGCTGCCGCCCGCCATGCCGCCGGCGACCGGGATGTCCTTGGCGATGTGCAGATGCACGTCCGGCGTACGGCCGTACCGCGCGGCGAGCGTCTCGGCCGCGCGGGCGGCGAGGTTGGTGCGGTCGAGCGGGACCTGGGCGGCGTCGGCGCCCTCGCAGGTGACGCGCGGGCCGCCGGGTGAGGGCGTCGCGGTGACCTCGTCGTGGAGACCGACGGCCAGGAAGACGTTGGCCAGGTCGTGGTAGCCGTCGGGGCGGGCGGCGCCGACCGCGAGCTGGACGTTGACCTTGGCGGGGACGCGGACGGTGACGCTCACTGCTGACCCTGCTCCTCGTGCTCGGCGTGCGGGGCGTGCTCGGCGATGCGCGCGAACTCCTCGACGGTCAGCGACTCGCCCCGCGCCCGCGGCGACACCCCGGCCGCGACCAGCGCCGCCTCGGCCGCCGCCGCGGAGCCCGCCCACCCGGCGAGGGCGGCCCGCAGGGTCTTGCGGCGCTGGGCGAAGGCCGCGTCCACCACGGCGAACACCTCGCGCCGCGACGCGCCGGTCTTCAGCGGCTCCGCGCGGCGCACCAGCGAGACCAGCCCGCTGTCGACGTTCGGGGCGGGCCAGAAGACGTTGCGCCCGATGGCGCCCGCCCGCTTGACCTGTGCGTACCAGTTGGCCTTGACCGAGGGCACGCCGTACACCTTCGAGCCGGGCGCGGCGGCCAGCCGGTCGGCGACCTCGGACTGGACCATGACGAGGGTGCGTTCGATGCTCGGGAAGGTTTCGAGCATGTGCAGCAGCACCGGGACGGCCACGTTGTAGGGCAGGTTCGCGACGAGCGCGGTCGGTGCGGGGCCCGGCAGCTCGGTGACGTGCATCGCGTCGGAGTGGACCAGCGCGAACCGGTCGGCGCGGGAGGGCATCCGGGCGGCGACGGTCGCGGGCAGCGCGGCGGCGAGGACGTCGTCGATCTCGACGGCGGTGACCCGGTCGGCGGCCTCCAGCAGCGCCAGGGTGAGCGAGCCGAGCCCCGGGCCGACCTCGACGACCACGTCGTCGGGGCGCACCTCGGCGGTGCGGACGATACGGCGGACGGTGTTGGCGTCGATGACGAAGTTCTGGCCGCGCTGCTTGGTGGGCCGTACGCCGAGAGCGGCCGCCAGTTCACGGATGTCGGCGGGGCCCAGGAGGGCGTCGGGGGTGGGGCTGGTCACGGGACAAGGGTACGGGGCCGCACCGGCCGCCCAGGTCACCCCCGCAGGCTGTCCCCGCAGTGCGGCCACGCGGCCGCGCCGCTGCGGACGTACAGCGTCTTCGCGCGGTACGTCTGTTCCGCCGCCGGCGCGTCCTGGGGGCGTCCGCTGCCGCCGAGGCTCCGCCAGGTCGGGGTGTCGAACTGGTACAGCCCGCCGTACGTCCCCGAGGGGTCCACCGCGTCGGGCCGGCCACCGGACTCGCACCGCGCCAGCGCCTCCCAGTTCAGCCCGTCCACGCCCGGCGCAGGGGCGCTCCCCGTGCCGACCCGCACCCGCTGCGGGCGCGGCTCGCGCACCACCTCGGAG
>KL568523.1:11278-11961 GCA_000715605.1 Streptomyces speibonae
CCTCGGAGCGCAGCGGACGCGGCCGCTGCCGTACCCCGTTGATTGTCCGCCGCGCGGAGGTCAGGCGGCGCAGCCCCGGCTGCCCCGGCCGGTCGACGACTTCCGCGCCCCGGGCCAGCGAGGGGTCCTCGACGCGCTCCTCGGCGAACGGGATCAGCTCGTCGCGCACCTCCCGGCCGTCGGTGATCCGCAGCACGGTCACGGTCTGGCCGTCGCGCGGGAAGCTGCCGGGGGCGACGGAGGTGGTGTCCCGGCCGCGCAGGGTCACCCCGGCCCGCGCGACGGCCTCGCGCACGGTCGCCGCGTCGGTGCGGACGGTGCGGGCCCGTCCGTCCGCCAGGACCGTCACCGCGCGTTCGGTGCGCACGTCCAGGGCGATTCCGTCGCGCGGGATGCGCCGGGAGAGGGGGGCCGACACGTACGCTCCCGTCACGCGCACCCCCAGCTCCCCGAGCATGTCCTCCACCGTGTGCGCCGTGGTCCACACCTCGCGCCGGCGGCCGTCGAGGGTCAGCAGCACGGGGCGGGCACGGCGCACCTCGACGCCGTCGCCGTGGCCGAGCGGCGTGCCGGGTGCGGGGGTGACGGTGTCGTACGGGCCGGTGCGTACGCCTTCCTCCTCGAGCAGCTCGGTGACGTCGTCGGCGAAGGTGTGCAGGGTACGGGTGCGGCCGTCGACGTCC
>KL568523.1:12173-14202 GCA_000715605.1 Streptomyces speibonae
ACGAGGAACGCCACGACGAGCGCCCGCGGCAGCAGCCGGAGCACACCGTCCGCCCGCTCGGCGTACCGTCCCCGGCGCCGGTGCGCGGGCCGCCGGGCCGGTGCGGGGCCGGGCGTGCGGCGGGAGAGGGCGGGAACGGTGTCCCGCTCGTGCAGGTCTCCGCAGACGTCATGGGACGGGCACGTCTTCTCGTACGTCTCGAACCGCAGGGTGGTGCTCACGCCGACACGCTCCAGGGTGGCCGCGGGGTCCCGATCGGGCTCCCAGAACCTAGCCGAGCGCCGATCACTCTCCCAAGCGACACGACTACGGAACGTGCACCACGTGGCGCTCGTCAGTATCCGAAGGCGCGGGCGGTGTTGGCGCCCAGGGCCGTGGCCAGGGCGTCCTCGTCGATGCCCCGTACGGCGGCCATGGCACGCACCGTGACCGGCACCAGGTAGGGGGCGTTGGGCCGGCCGCGGTGGGGCGCCGGGGTCAGGAAGGGCGCGTCGGTCTCCACGAGGACCAGCTCCAGCGGGGCCACGGCGAGCGCGTCCCGCAGGTTCTGCGCGTTCTTGAAGGTGACGTTGCCGGCGAACGACATGTAGTAGCCGGCGGCCGCGCAGATCTCCGCCATGCCGGCGTCGCCCGAGTAGCAGTGGAAGACGGTGCGCTCGGGCGCGCCCTCCTCCTTGAGCACGCGCAGGACGTCGGCGTGGGCGTCGCGGTCGTGGATCACGAGGGTCTTGCCGTGCCGCTTGGCGATCTCTATGTGGGCGCGGAAGGACCGCTCCTGCGCCTCCTTGCCCTCCTCGCCGGTGCGGAAGTAATCCAGGCCCGTCTCGCCGACGCCCTTGACCTGGGGCAGCGCGGCCAGCCGGTCGATCTCGGCGAGGGCCTCGTCCAGCGCGGCGTCCCCACCCGGCTCCCGGGCACCCTGCCGGGACCGGCCTCCCCCAGCCCCAGGGGGCTGGGAGGTGCCCCCAGGGTCGCCGTGCACGATCCGCGGGGCTTCATTGGGGTGCAGCGCGACCGTCGCGTGGACCGCGTCGTACGCCGCCGCGGTGTCCGCCGCCCACCGGGACCCCTTGAGGTCGCAGCCGACCTGCACGACCGTCGTCACCCCCACCGACGCGGCCTTGGCGAGGGCCTCCTCGACCGTGCCGGACTGCATGTCGAGGTGGGTGTGCGAGTCCGCGACCGGGACCCGCAGGGGGTCGGGCAGCGGCGGTGCGGCGTTCTTGCCGGGGGCGTTCGCAGGCATGCCCCCGATCCTACGGAAGCGGCGAGGCGGGCCCCTGTCCCCCGCGGGCGGAGGCGACCCGGCCCGGGCGCAGGATCCGCACCACATGACAGCCGCAGTCGGCGCACGTGGGCCGGTTCAACGGGGAGGGGACGATCCGGCCGTCCGCGACGTACACCACGAACGCGCGCCCGTCGGCATCGGTGTGGTGCTCTATCTCGTACGCCTGTTCCCAGCCGTGCCCGCAGTGCATGCAGACGAACGAGTACGCCTCGTCGACCACCGCGGTGGCCCCCGCGCGCAGCCTGCTGATCTCCGTCATGCCGGCTCCTGACGTCGCTCCACTGGACGAAACCGATGAGCTGACGAAACGGACCCGGATCCGTCGGACCCGAACCCGCCCGCACGTTCCAGTGGACTCCTCGGTGACCGTGAACGCACGAGGAGTAACCGACAATTGGCGCCGATTTGGCCGTGGATTGCCAAGTTGCCCCAAACCCTTTACCGGAGCCCGGCGTCACCGGCCGTCTTCGCGGCGACCACGGCGTCGAAGACCTGCCGCTTGGGCAGCCCCGCCTCCACGGCGACCGCCGCGATGGCCTCCTTGCGCCGCTCCCCCGCCTCCTCGCGCACCCGCACCCTGCGCACCAGCTCCACGGCGTCGACCTCCTCGGGTCCCTGTTCCGGCGCCCCCTCGACCACCACGGTGATCTCCCCGCGCACGCCCTTGGCCGCCCACGCCGCCAGCTCGGCCAGCGGGCCGCGCCTGACCTCCTCGTAGGTCTTGGTGAGCTCCCGGCAGAC
>KL568523.1:14394-17702 GCA_000715605.1 Streptomyces speibonae
GTCTTGGTGAGCTCCCGGCAGACGGCGGCCCGCCGCTGTGCCCCGAAGACCTCGGCCATCGCGGCGAGGGTGTCGTCGAGCCGGTGCGGGGCCTCGAAGTAGACGAGGGTGCGCCGCTCCCCGGCGGCCTCGCGCAGCCGGGACCGCCGTTCCCCGGCCTTGCGGGGCAGGAACCCCTCGAAGCAGAAGCGGTCCACGGGCAGCCCGGACAGGGCGAGCGCGGTGAGCACGGCGGAGGGTCCGGGCACCGCGGTGACCCTGACGTCCCGCTCGACGGCCGCGGCGACCAGCCGGTACCCGGGGTCGGACACGGACGGCATCCCGGCGTCGGTGACCAGCAGCACCCGGGCGCCGCCCGCCAGCTCCTCGACCAGCTCGGGCGTGCGGGCGGACTCGTTGCCCTCGAAGTACGACACGACCCGCCCCTTGGGGGTGACGCCGAGCGCCTGGGTCAGCCGCCGCAGCCGGCGCGTGTCCTCGGCGGCGACGACGTCGGCGCCGGCCAGTTCCTCGGCGAGCCGGGGCGGGGCGTCGGAGATGTCGCCGATGGGGGTGCCTGCGAGTACGAGGGTTCCGGTCACGCCCCCCATCCTCCCAGTAACGGACGGAGGCGGGGCATACCGGCCATGCGCGGGACTCACACAGCGCGGTTCCCTACGATGGCGCGGTGACCAGTACCGCGTCCTCCACGGACACCCGGCAGGAGCAGTCGCCGTTCGAGCAGCGGCAGACGTGGCAGCAGCGGCTGCGCCGTTTCGGCTACCGGGGGCCGGGCGCCAGAGACGATGTCCGTGACCGCCTGGTCCCGCCGTACACCGAGCCGTCGGGCCGGCTGTGGGCGACGCTGGGCATGCCGCCGCGTCTCGCGCGGCGCCTCACGCGCTGGTCGGCGTGGGGCGGGCCGCTGCTGGTCACGCTGCTGGCGGGGGTGCTGCGGTTCTGGAACCTCGGCAGCCCCAAGGCGGTGATATTCGACGAGACGTACTACGCCAAGGACGCCTGGGCGCTGGTCCACCGCGGGTTCGAGGTCAACTGGGACAAGGAGGCCAACCAGCTGATCCTGGACGCGGGCGGCAGCGTCCCGATCCCCACGGACGCGGCGTACGTGGTGCATCCGCCGGTCGGCAAGTACGTCATCGGGCTGGGCGAGCTGCTCTTCGGCTTCGACCCGTTCGGCTGGCGGTTCATGACGGCGCTGCTGGGCACGCTGTCGGTGCTGATGCTGTGCCGCATCGGGCGGCGGCTGTTCCGGTCCACGTTCCTGGGGTGTCTCGCGGGCGCGCTGATGGCGGTGGACGGGCTGCACTTCGTGATGAGCCGGACCGCGCTGCTCGACGGCGTGCTGATGTTCTTCGTGCTCGCGGCGTTCGGCTGTCTGCTGATCGACCGGGACCGGGCGCGGGCGAAACTGGCCGCCGCGCTGCCCGTGGACGCCGACGGTCTCCCCCGGCCGAACGCGTCCGTCGCGGAGAACACCCGGATCGGCTTCCGGCCGTGGCGGCTGGCGGCGGGCCTGATGCTGGGCCTGGCGATCGGCACCAAGTGGAACGCGCTGTACATCATGGCGGCGTTCTGTGTGATGGCGGTGCTGTGGGACGTCGGCATGCGCAGGGTCGCGGGAGCGCTGCGGCCCCGGACGGCGGTGCTGAAGCGGGACCTGGGGTGGGCGTTCCTGTCCACGGTGCCGGTGGCGGTGGTCACCTACTTCGCCTCCTGGATCGGCTGGATCCTCTCCCCCTCCGACGGCACCGGCGGCTACTACCGCGACTGGGCGGTCAAGGACGGCCGCGACAGCGACTGGTCGTGGCTGTTCCCGGACTGGTGGCGCAGCCTGTGGCACTACGAGCACCAGGTCTACGACTTCCACGTCGGCCTGTCCTCGCCGCACCCCTACGAGTCCAACCCGTGGAGCTGGATCGTCACGGGCCGCCCGGTGTCGTACTTCTACGAGTCCCCGGCGCCCGGCGCGGACGGCTGCCCGACCGACGCGGGCGAGAAGTGCGCCCAGGAGGTCCTGGCCATCGGCACGCCCCTGCTGTGGTGGGTGGGCTGTTTCGCCCTGCTCTACGTCCTGTGGCGCTGGTTCTTCCGCCGCGACTGGCGCGCGGGCGCCATCGCCTGCGGCATCGCGGCCGGCTACGCCCCCTGGTTCCTCTACCAGGAACGCACGATCTTCTTCTTCTACTCCATCGTCTTCCTCCCCTTCCTCTGCCTGGCCGTGGCGATGCTCCTGGGCGCCCTGGTCGGCCCGCCCCGCTCCTCCGACACCCGCCGCGTGGCCGGCGCCACCGCGGCAGGCGTCCTCACCCTCCTGATCGCCTGGAACTTCATCTACTTCTGGCCCCTCCACACCGGCACCCCCATCCCGATCGACGACTGGCGCTCCCGGATGTGGCTGGACACCTGGGTGTAGCCGGACGGTGCTTCCGGCCGGGCCCGGGTCGCCCACGGGGCTTTTGGAGCGCTGAACCAACTTAGTTCAGCGCTCCAAGTGTGTCATGGTGGAGGCATGGCGACGAGAGACCGCCGCCCGGAGCGGCGTAACCAGGTGCTGTCCCGGGAGCGGATCATCGAGACGGCGATCGAGCTGCTGGATGCGGGCGGTGAGGGCGCCATGACCACGCGGGCGCTCACCGAGCGGCTGGCCACCGGTTCGGGAGCGATCTACTACCGGGTGGGCAGCCGGGAGGACCTGCTGGACGCCGCGACGGAGGTGCTCGTCACCGCCGCGCTGGCGGCCAGGCCCGTGCAGGAATCCGCGGCGCCCGGCGACGAGATCCGCGCCGTGGCCCTCGCCCTGTTCGACGCGATCGCCGAGCACGCGTGGCTGGCGACGCGACTGACTCAGCAGGTGGTGCGCAAGCCGTTCGGCCCCGTGACGGCCGGCATCTTCGAGCGGATCGGCCGCCAGGTCGCCGCGCTCGGTGTGCCGCGGGCGTCCTGGTTCGACGCGGCGTCGACGCTGGTGCACTACATCCTCGGCGCCGTCAGCCAGAACACCCGGATGGAAGGCGACGCCCCGGACGGCTCGCACGACCGGGACGCCTTCCTCGACGCGACCGCGGCGGCCTGGCAGGAGCTCGACGCCGAGAAGTACCCCTTCATGCACGCCGTCGTCGGCCAGATGCACACCCACGACGACCGCGAGCAGTTCCTCACCGGCATCGCCGTGATTCTCGACGGCCTGACCCGGCTCAGCCGGAGTGCCTGAGCCGCGCGGGCCCGAACCGATTCCCGGCGCCCTCACCTGGGAGAACCACCATGACCAAGGCCAAAGCACTCACGGCCGCACCTGTCTCTTATACACA
>KL568523.1:17954-20523 GCA_000715605.1 Streptomyces speibonae
GGCAGCCGCCGCCACGGTGGCCCTCGCCGTGCCGATGATCACCAGCGCGCGGGCCGATTCGCCCGTCTCCGCGCCCACCGTGCCCAGCAGCGTGCAAAAGCGCCACCCCGACGCGGTCTGCCACGAGGTACGGGTGCCGGTGTCGGTGTCGGTGATGAAGACGGGCAAAGCCCACATCTACGGTGAGCTGTGCCGGCCGCGCCAACGGACCCAGGCCGCCAAGACCGTGCAGCTGCTGGTCCCCGGCTCCACCTACAACCACAGCTACTACGACATGCCGGTCGGCGACGGCCGCTACTCCTACGTCTCCCAGGCCCTCGCCGCCGGCTTCTCCACGTTCAACATCGACCGCCTCGCCACCGGCAGGAGCACGCTGCCGCCCAGCTCGGCGTACACGCTCGCCTCCGGCACCGACGCCATCCACCAGGTCATCACGCGACTGCGGGACGGGCGGATCAAGGACAGCTCGTTCGACGAGGTCGTCTGGGTCGGCCACTCGCTCGGCTCCGCCATGGCCTGGGCACAGGCCGCCGAACACCCGCACGACGTCGACGCCTTCGTACTCACCGGCATGAGTCATGTCGTCCGTCAGGAGGAGCCCTCCGACGACGGTCCCGGCGCGGACGTCCCGTTCGAGATCAAGGCGAAGGACGACCCCAAGTTCCGCGGCAGGATCAAGGATCCCGGCTATCTGACCACCAACGCCGGCATGCGGCAGTTCTTCTACGACACCGCCAACGCCGACCCGGCCGTCATCGAGGCCGACGAACGCCTCAAGGACGTGAGCACCGCCGCGGACTCCGTCAGCACGAACACGCCCCCCGCCAAGTCCCCCTCGCGGGCGATCAAGGTCCCGACCCTCCTGGTCACCGGGGACAAGGACCAGTACTGCACCGTCGGCCGCTGCACCCCGGAAACGATGCTGGACCACGAGCGGCCGTACTACTCCGAGCGGGCCGGTCTCACGTCGGTCGTCGTGCCCGACAGCGGCCACAGCGTGCAGCTGCACAAGAACGCCCCCGCCACGAACGCGCGGATCCTCAACTGGATCAGCAACGCGCTCTGAACTCGCGCGGGGACGGTCTCCGTTCGGACAACAAACGGAAACGGCCGCACCGGTCGGCACCCGCACGGCATAGGGTGCATCACGTCGGGCTTTCTGAACACGTTCAGAAGACGTGGGGCCTCGACGGGGGAGGAGATCGCCCGATGCGCAAGGGGGTCAGGACCGCCGTCATCGGCGGTGTGTTCGCGGTGATGGTGGGCGGAGCCGGGTACGGCGCCTACAACATCGTGTCGGCCGTGGGCGGCGGGGGCGGCGCATCGGCGGAGAAGAAGTCCGGGCCGCCCGACGCGGACGAGGTCAAGGAGACGACCGAGGCGTTCTTCGCGGCCTGGGAGAAGGGCGCGGCGGACAAGGCGGCGTCGTACACGAACAACGCGCAGGAGGCCGGCGCGCTGCTGTCCGGGTACGGCGAGGAGGCGCACATCGGTGACGTCGCGATCACCCCCGGTACGGCCACCGGCACCACCGTCCCGTTCACCGTGAAGGCGACCGTCAGCTACGACGACACCTCGAAGCCGCTCACCTACAAGAGCGAACTGACCGTCGTCCGCGGGAAGACCACCGGGCGGGCGCTGGTCGACTGGAAGCCGTCCGTCGTGCACCCGGACCTCCAGCAGGGCGACACCCTCGTCACCGAGGAGTCGGCGCAGCCGCCCATCGAGGCGGTGGACCGCGACGGCACGGTGCTGACGAAGGACACGTACCCCTCCCTCGGCCCGATCCTGGACACCCTGCGCCAGAAGTACGGCGCCGAGGCGGGCGGCACCCCCGGCGTCGAGCTGGTCGTCCGCCACCCGGACGGCGCCTCGGGCGAGGCCGCCGCCGACACCCCGCTGCTGACCCTCGCCGAGGGCGAGCCGGGCCGGCTGCGGACCACGCTCAGCGCCGGGGTGCAGGCGGCGGCCGAGAAGGCTGTGAAGGGGTTCGCCGAGTCGTCGGTGGTGGCCGTGAAGCCGAGCACCGGCGAGGTGCTGGCGGTGGCCAACCACCGCGCGGACGGCTTCAACGCGGCCTTCCAGGGCAAGGTCGCCCCGGGCTCCACGATGAAGATCGTCACCGCCGCGATGCTCATCGACAACGGCGTGACCTCGATGAACGGTCCGGCGCCCTGTACGGACGACGCCGTATGGCGCAACCAGACCTTCAAGAACCTCACCGGCATGGAGCCGAACGAGGGCGCCACCCTCGCCAACAGCTTCCTGCGCTCCTGCAACACGGCCTTCATCAAGCTCATCGACGAGAAGCCGCTCACCACGCGGTCCCTCACCCAGGAGGCGCAGGAGCGGTTCGGGCTCGGCCGGGACGACTGGAAGACCGGCATCGTCTCCTTCGACGGCAGTGTCCCCGCCGTCGACGGCCCGGACCAGGCGGCGAACGCCATCGGCCAGGGCCAGGTGCAGATGAACCCGCTGAACATGGCCTCGGTGACGGCCACCGCCATCACCGGCTCCTTCCGCCAGCCGTACCTGGTCTCCCCGGACCTGTCTCTTATACACATCTCTG
>KL568523.1:20709-25924 GCA_000715605.1 Streptomyces speibonae
GGGCACCGCCGCGCAGCTGAAGCAGATGATGCGGCTGACGGCCACTCAGGGCACCGCGCGGGAGGCCATGGCGGGCCTCGGCGGTGACATCGGCGCGAAGACGGGGTCGGCGGAGGTCGACGGCAACGAGACGTCGGACAGCTGGTTCACCGGCTTCCGCAACGACATCGCGGCGGCGGCGATGGCCCAGCAGGGCGGGCACGGCGGCGACGCGGCCGGTCCGATTGTCGCAGCCGTGCTACGAGCCGGAGGCTGACCGCCTCGCGCGCCGGGCGGGACTCTAGGGTGGTGGCCGGCGCGGCGCACATTCCGCGCCGGAAGGCCACAAGTGCCACGAGAGCCACGCGGGTCACGGGGAGCCCGGCGGGCAGCGGAGGAACGGACAGCAGTGGGGAACAGAGCGCGCGCCGGTGAGCGGCGGAAGACCAGGCCCGCCGTGCTCGGCGGAGTGATCGCCGTGGTCGTGGGCGGTGCCGGACTCGGCGCCTACGCGCTGTACGGGGGCGGCGCCGCCGCCGAGGACGGCTCGGCCTCCACCCGGGCGGCGGCGGCGAAGACGGGACCGCTGTCGGCCGGGGAGGTCACCACAGCGGCCGAGCGGTTCCTGACCGCGTGGGGCGCGGGCAAGGTGGAGGAGGCCGCCGCCGCCACCGACGACCCCGAGGCCGCGGCCGCCCTGCTCAAGGCCTACGCCAAGGACGCCCGGATCAAGGACCTCGCCCTCACCCCGGCCGCCCCCGCCGGTGCCGACGTCCCCTTCTCCGTCAAGGGCACGGTGGCCTACGAGGAGGCCGGCAAGCCGCTGGCGTACGACAGCGCGCTGACCGTCGTGCGCCGGACCGGGGACGGCGCGCCGCGGGTCGACTGGCAGCCGTCCGTCGTGCACCCGGAGCTCAAGGAGGGCGACAGGCTGGTCACCGGCGAGGCGGGCACCCCGCCGGTCAAGGCGCTCGACCGGGACGGCGGCGAGCTGACCACGAAGAAGTACCCCTCCCTCGGGACGGTGCTGGACGGTCTGCGGGAGAAGTACGGCGAGAAGGCGGGCGGCGAACCGGGCATCGAGCTGCGGATCGTGCGCGGCGAGGAGTCGAAGAAGGCGGAGCTGTCCGACAAGACCCTGCTGGAGCTGAGCGAGGGCACGCCCGGCACGGTGCGGACCACGCTGAGCCCGTCCCTCCAGGCCGAGGCCGAGGAGCAGGTGGCGGCGAAGAAGCGGGCGTCGGTGGTGGTGCTGCGGCCGTCGACGGGCGAGATACTCGCGGTGGCGAACTCCTCGCACGGTTTCAACGTCGGGTTCCAGGGTTCGCTGGCCCCGGGCTCCACGATGAAGGTGGTCACCGCCTCGATGCTGATCGAGAAGGGGCTCGCCTCGATGGACGAGAAGCACCCGTGCCCGAAGTACTTCAGCTACGGCGGCTGGAAGTTCCAGAACGACGACAAGTTCGAGATCAAGGACGGCACGTTCAAGGCGAGCTTCGCCCGCTCCTGCAACACGGCCTTCATCAGCCAGGCGCCGGAGCTGAAGAACGACGATCTGACCAAGCAGGCCCAGGAGGTGTTCGGGCTCGGGCGGAACGACTGGAAGGTCGGCGTGCCGACGTTCGACGGGTCGGTGCCGGTGCAGGCGGACGCGCCGATGGGGGCCTCCCTGATCGGGCAGGGCGGGGTGCGGATGAACCCGCTGAACATGGCGTCGGTGTCGGCGACGGTCAAGGCGGGCGTCTTCCACCAGCCGTACCTGGTCTCGCCGGAGGTCGACGGGCGCGAGCTGGCGACGGCCTCGCGCACGATGTCCGCGGGCACGCTCGCACAGCTGCGGGAGCTGATGTCGTACACCGCCTCCTACGGCACGGCGGCGGAGGCGATGGCCTCGGTGAGCGGTGAGCGGGGCGCGAAGACCGGGTCGGCCGAGGTCGACGGGCAGAAGAAGCCCAACGGCTGGTTCACCGCCTACCGCGGCGACCTGGCCGCCGCCGGTGTGGTGCAGGCGGCCGGGCACGGCGGCTCGACGGCCGGCCCCATCGTGGCGGCGCTGCTGAACGCCGGCGGCTAGCACCGCCTGAAACGACTCGAACGACTCGAACGCCTCGAACGAGGGTGTCAGTGCGGGACGGGTTCCGCGGTGGCCGCGTAGGTGCGCCGCAGGAACCTGGCCAGGGTCTTCGTCTCGAGCTGGACCACCGACACGCCCTGCGCGGTGTGGAATTCGATGACGGCCTGGACGCGGCCGCACGGCCACACCCGTATCTCGCCCCGGCCCGCGGGGGCGAGCAGACCCTGTTCCAGCAGTTCCCGGGCGACGGCCCATTCGCGGGGCGCGGCACCCGGAAGGGCCATGTGGACGCATCGCGGGTCTGCTTCGGGGTCGTACCGCAGCACCACGGGTACCGCGCCGCGGTCGTCCTCCAGGACGTCGGTGACTATGTGGGCTCGCGCGTACTGCTCGACTACGGACATCGGTGCGCCCCTTACGCTGCGATCCATCGCCGTGAATGGCGTATAAGCCGTGTAAGGCCGTATACCCACCCCGCGTTCCATCGTGCACCCAATCCGGAATCCGTGCTTCCGAGCGGCGAATATCACACATGAGGTGTGGCCCGGGTAAAACGAGCCACTCGCTCTTGCGAATGCTTTGCAACAGGCCGCATCATCGAGTCCGTGCACGCACCTGACGGATTCATCAACGCCCCTGTCTCCGCCGCGGCCGGAGTCGTCGCCGCCGGCGCTATCGCCGTGAGCCTGCGCGGCGCGCGACGCGAACTCGACGAAAGGACGGCGCCGCTGGCCGGACTGGTCGCGGCGTTCATCTTCGCCGTGCAGATGCTGAACTTCCCCGTCGGCGCGGGGACCAGCGGCCATCTGCTCGGCGGCGCCCTCGCCGCGATACTCGTCGGCCCCTACACCGGTGTCCTGTGCGTCTCCGTCGTCCTGCTGATGCAGGCCGTCCTCTTCGCCGACGGCGGACTGACCGCGCTCGGCGTGAACATCACCACCATGGCGATCACCACCACGGTCGTCGCCTACGCGCTCTTCCGCGGCCTGGTCAAGCTGCTCCCGCGCGGCCGCCGCACGCTGACCGCCGCGTCCTTCGTCGCCGCGCTGCTCTCCGTCCCGGCCTCCGCGGTCGTCTTCACGCTGCTCTACGCCGTCGGCGGCACCACCGACGTCTCGCTCGGCAAGGTCGCCACCGCCATGGTGGGCGTGCACCTCCTCATCGGCCTCGGCGAGGCCGTGATCACCGCGCTGACCGTCGGCGCGGTCGTCGCCGTGCGGCCGGACCTGGTGCACGGGGCGCGCGGGCTGCGGCAGAAGCTCAAGCTGCGCGTGAACGGCGAACTGGTCGACGCCCCGCAGGCCACCGAGCCGGGCCCCCCGGACACCCCGGGGGCGGCTCCCTCCCCGGTCGCCGCCCGCTCCCGGCGCACGCTCTGGATCACCGGCCTGGTCACCTCCCTGGTCCTCGCCGGCTTCGTCAGCTTCTACGCCTCCGCCGACCCCGACGGCCTGGAGAAGGTCGCCACCGACCACGGCATCGACGAGAAGGCCGAGGAGCACGGCCTGACCGGCTCCCCGCTGGCCGACTACGGCGTCGAGGACGTCGACGACGACCGCCTCTCCGGCGGCCTCGCGGGCGTGATCGGCGTCGGCGCGACGGTCGTCGCGGGCAGCGGCGTGTTCTGGGCGGTCCGCAGGCGGCGCACCGGCGAGGAGGCCGAGGCCGCCGACCCCAGCCGCACGAGCGTCTGACGTGGGAGCGGGTCCCGAACACAAGCTCTACCGGCACGGGCACTCCCCGGTGCACGCCCTGCCGCCGCACACCAAACTCGCCGCGGTCTTCGCCTTCGTCGTCGTGGTGGTGTCCACCCCGCGCGAGGCGATGTGGGCGTTCGCGCTGTACGCCGGGCTGCTCGCCGCCGTCGCCCGCACCGCGCGGGTCCCGGCCGGCTTCCTGCTCAAACGGCTGCTGATCGAGGTCCCGTTCGTCGCCTTCGCCGTGCTGCTGCCGTTCGTGGCGGAGGGCGAGCGCGTCGACGTCCTCGGAATGTCGCTGAGCGTCGGCGGACTGTGGGGCGCGTGGAACGTCCTGGCCAAGGGCACCCTGGGCGTCGCCGCCTCGGTGCTCCTGGCCGCCACCACCGAACTGCGCGAACTGCTCCTGGGCCTCCAGCGGTTGAAGCTCCCGCCGCTGCTGGTGCAGATCGCCTCCTTCATGGTCCGCTACGGCGACGTCATCACCGACGAGATGCGCCGGATGCGGATCGCCCGCGAGTCCCGCGGCTTCGAAGCGCGCGGGATACGGCACTGGGGCGTGCTCGCCAAGTCGGCGGGCGCGCTGTTCATCCGCTCCTACGAACGCGGCGAGCGGGTGCACCTGGCCATGGTGAGCCGCGGCTACGCCGGTTCCATGCCGGTGATCGACGAGGTGACCGCGTCCCGGGCGCAGTGGTCGTACGCCCTCGCCCTCCCCTCGGCCGCCCTCGTCGTCTGTCTGCTGGGATGGACCCTGTGAATACCGCTTCCCTGGAGGTCTCCGGCCTCGCCTTCGCCTACCCCGACGGACACCAGGCCCTGTTCGGCGTGGACTTCTCCATCGCGCGCGGCGAGCGGGTCGCGCTGCTCGGGCCGAACGGCGCCGGCAAGACCACCCTCGTGCTGCACCTCAACGGCATCCTGACCGGCGGCACCGGCACGGTCACCGTGGCCGGGCTCGAGGTCGGCCCACGGCACATGGCCGAGGTGCGGCGCCGGGTCGGCATCGTCTTCCAGGACCCGGACGACCAGCTCTTCATGCCGACCGTGCGCGAGGACGTGGCGTTCGGGCCGGCGGCGGCCGGGCTCAGGGGGCCCGAACTGGAGGAGCGGGTGGACCGGGCGCTGGGCCTGGTCGGCATGGCGGAGTTCAAGGACCGGCCGCCGCACCACCTCTCCTTCGGCCAGCGGCGCCGGGTGGCCGTGGCGACCGTGCTCGCGATGGAGCCGGAGATCCTGGTGCTCGACGAGCCGTCCTCCAACCTGGACCCGGCCTCCCGGCGCGAACTCGCCGACATCCTGCGCTCCCTGGACGTCACCGTGCTGATGGTCACCCACGATCTGCCGTACGCCCTCGAGCTGTGCCCGCGCTCGCTGATCCTCAGCGACGGCGTGATCGCGGCGGACGGGGCCACGCGGGACCTCCTCGCCGACGACGCGCTGATGCGCGCGCACCGGCTGGAGC
>KL568523.1:26183-30563 GCA_000715605.1 Streptomyces speibonae
TTCGATCCGCGTTCGGTACCGGCCGCACCCGGCCCTGCGTAACACCGGTCCTGCGTAACAATCGTGACCGGCCGGACGCGCCCCGGAATCGCAGGCGCACCGGCACTGTTGCACCCCATGTCACAGGCGAGTGGGGCAAAGCGAGCGGGAAGGACCGACAGGACGTGGACGTCGACGTGCACGGCACAGTGGCCGAGGGCTTCGAGCCGGTCCGGGAGGCGTTCGCCCGGAACTTCGAGACGCTGGGGGACCGGGGCGCGGCCGTCGCCGTGTACCGGGACGGGCGCAGGGTCGCCGACCTGTGGGCCGGGGTGAAGGACGTCGACGGCACCGAACCGTGGACGCGGGACACCGCCCAGGTCGTGCGCTCGGCGACCAAGGGTGCCGCCGCCGCCGTACTCCTGCTGCTGCACCAGCGCGGTGAGCTGGACCTGGACGCGCCGGTCGGGCAGTACTGGCCGGAGTTCAAGGCGCACGGCAAGGAGCGGCTGCTGGTCCGGCACGTGCTGAACCACCGCGCCGGACTGCCGGTCCTGGACCGGCCGCTGACCCCCGCGGAGGCGGCCGACCCGGTGCGGGCCACCGAGGCGGTCGCCGCCCAGGTCCCCGTGTGGGAGCCGGGCACGGACCACGGCTACCACGCGCTGACCTACGGCTGGCTGGCCGACGAACTGGTGCGGCGCCTCACGGGCCGGGGCTCCGGTGAGTGGATCGCCGCGGAGATCGCCGGTCCGCTGGGGCTCGACCTGTGGGTGGGGCTGCCGGACGCGCAGGCCCACCGCGTCGGCACGGTCGGCCGGATCGAGGGGCCCGAGCCGTCGGGAGCGCTGCGCGCCCGCCCCAAGCGCTCGGTCACCGAGGCCTACGCCGACCCGGACTCCCTCACCCGCCGCGCCTTCGCCGCGATCACCCCCTTCCCGGACCAGAACGACCCGGCGTTCCGCGCGGCGGCCCTGCCCGCCGCCAACGGCATCGCGACGGCGGACGGACTGGCCCGCTTCTACGCGTCACTGATCGGCCCGGTCGACGGCGTCCGTCTCTTCGAGAGCGCCACGGTCGAACGCGCCCGCGCGCAGGAGTCGGCGGGCCCGGACCGGGTGCTGGTCGTCGGCACCCGCTTCGGGCTCGGCTACATGCTGCACGGCAGCGCCTCCCCCTTCCTGGCCCCGGGCTCCTTCGGCCACCCCGGCCGCGGCGGCTCCCTCGGCTTCGCCGACCCGGAGTCGGGGGTCGCCTTCGGGTACGTCACCAACGGCTTCCGCAGGACGGTGACCGCGGACCCCCGGGCCCAGGCGCTGATACGGGCGGTACGGCGGTCCCTGGACGCCTGATCAGACGTGGATCGGGTGCGAGGTCCGCCCCGACGCCTCGTCGATCTCGCGGTGCGCCTTGGTCAGCATCTGCATGGCGAGCTCGTTCAGGGCCCGCGCGCCGGCGATCTCCTCCCCGACCCGCGGCTGATTCGCGTCCGTGGAGTGCCGCGTGGCGTGCCCGTTGGCCCGTACCTCGGTCCCGTCGGGCAGCCGCACCATCGCGACCGCACGGGTGTGCTGGTCGTCCTCCGTGAACTCCAGCTCCACGTGCCATCCCACTGCGGTGTGCATCATGACGTTCACCTCCGGAATACCTAGTTCCAGGGTGCTCCTCGCACCGGCGCACTGCACCCGGCCGTGCGGTGCGTCCCGCCGGGCATCCCGCCGGTCATCCCGCCCGGAGCATCAGCCCGATCCCGACGACCAGCAGCCCGGCCGCCGCGATGCGCGGGGCGCCGAACCGCTCCTTGAAGAACAGGGCGCCGATGGCGGCGCCCACGATGATCGACGACTCCCGCAAGGCCGCGACGGGGGCGAGCGCCGCGCGGGTCTGGGCCCACAGCACGAGGGCGTACGCGGCGACGGACAGCGCGGCGCCCAGCAGGCCGAGCCGGGCGTGCGGGCGCAGCCGGGCGCCCGTCTCCCGGCCCCAGCGGCACAGGGCGTAGAGCGGGATGACCGTGCCCTGGACGGCCATCAGCCACGCGATGTACCCGAACGAGGAGCCGGAGGCGCGTACGCCGAGGCCGTCGACGACCGTGTACACGGCGATGGTCGCACCGGTCGCCAGCGCCGCCCCGATCGCCGCCCAGTCGGGCCGGTGCCCGCGCAGGCCCCACAGGGCGACGCCGGTCAGGCCGGCGCAGGACAGGACGATCCCGGCGGCGGCCCACCCGTCGGGCACCTCGTGCGCGAAGACGGCGGCCAGCACGGTGACGACCAGCGGCGCGCTGCCCCGGGCGATGGGGTACGCCTGCCCGAAGTCGCCCAGCCGGAAGGACCTCATCAGCAGCGCGTAGTACGCCATGTGGATCGCCGCCGAGGCCAGCAGGTACGGCCAGGCGCCGGCCGCCGGGACCGGCACGAACGGCATCGCGGCCAGTCCGATCAGCAGTCCGCCGCCGGAGATCAGGGCGAATCCGACGAGCTTGTCGGTGATGCGGTGCGCGATGGCGTTCCAGCCGGCGTGGGTGACCGCGGCGACCAGCACGGCCGCGGCGACCAGCGGGGTCACGAAACGCGCTCGCGCACATCCACGACGGTGGCTTCGGCGTGGGTGACGAGGTCCTTGGGCGCCATGGGGAACACGGCGTGCGGATTGCCCGCGGCCGCCCACACCACGTCGTGCTCCAGCAGCGACCGGTCGGCGAGCACGCGCGTGCGCGTACGGTGCCCGAAGGGGGGCACGCCGCCGATGGCGTACCCGGTGGTCTCGCGTACGACGCCGGCCTCGGCCCGGGTGACCTCGGCGGCGCCCAGCTCCTCGCGGACCCGCTCGACGTCGACGCGGGACGCGCCGTCCATCAGGACCAGTACGGGCACGCCGTCCGCCGCGAAGATCAGCGACTTGCAGATCTGGCTGAGCTCGCACCCGATCGCGGCGGCGGCCTCGGCGGCGGTTCGGGTGGCGTCGGGGAACCGGCGGATCCGGGGATACAGATCGACCAGCCCGAGCTCACGCAGGGCCTCGGCGAAACGGGGATGGGCGTGATTCTCCGGGGACGTCATGCCCGGCAGGCTAACCGCCGGATACGTGGCCCACGAATGAATTCCGGGTGCGCAGTGACCGGCGGGGCGTTCCGGTGTCCGCGGCCCCGGCCGGGAAGCCGGCCGGGGCCGCGGGGATGCCGGCGAGGGCGTCCCGTCCCCACGGAGCCCTCACCGGCCGGTACGGAAGGTCGTGCGGGCCGTCAGGCCTTCACGAGTTCCCGGCTGTCGTCCTCGTCCTTGCCCGCGTCGTGCGCGGCCAGCCCCTCGCCCTCGACGTCCACGTTGGGCAGGGCGCGGTCCAGCCACTTGGGCAGCCACCAGGCCCTGGTGCCGAGCAGCGCCAGTACCGCGGGGACGATCGCCATGCGGACGACGAACGCGTCGAACAGGACGGCGATCGCGAGTCCGAAGCCGATCATCTTGACCATCGAGTCGCTGGAGCCCATAAAGCCGGAGAAGACCGCGATCATGATCACCGCCGCGGCGGTGACCACCCGGGCGCTGTACTTGAAGCCGGTCACGATCGCCTGGCCCGGCTGCTCACCGTGGACGTGGGCCTCCCGGATCCGGGTCACGAGGAACACCTCGTAGTCCATGGCCAGTCCGAAGACCACGCCGACCATGAAGATCGGCATCATCGACATGATCGGGCCGGTCTCCTCCACGCCCATCAGTCCGGACAGCCAGCCCCACTGGTAGACCGCGACGACCGCGCCGAGGGCCGCCAGCACGGAGAGCAGGAAGCCGAGGGCCGCCTTCAGCGGGACCAGGATCGAGCGGAACACGACGATCAGCAGCAGGAAGGCCAGGCCGACCACCAGCACCAGGTACGGGATCAGGGCGTCGTTGAGCTTCTGCGAGACGTCGATGTTCATCGCCGTGGCGCCGGTGACCAGGACGTCGGCCTCGCCGTCGGTGACGAAGTCGGAGCCCGCGGCGTCGCGGATGTCGTGGACCAGGTCCTCGGTGGTCACCGAGGAGGGCTTGGAGTCGGGGATCACGGTGATCGTCGCCGTGTCGCCGGCCTTGTTGGGCTGCGCGGGGGCGACGTTCACGACGTTGTCGAGGTCCTTGATGTCCTCGCCGACCCCGTCGAAGACCGCGTCCGGGTCACCGGCGCCCTTGGCGTCGACCACGACGACCAGCGGGCCGTTGAAGCCGGGGCCGAAGCCCTCGGAGAGCAGGTCGTAGGCGCGGCGCTGGGTGGTGGACGTCGGCTGCGAGCCGTCGTCGGGCAGGCCCAGTTCGAGCGAGCCGGCCGGGACGGCCGCGGCACCGAGGCCGATCACGCCGAGCAGCAGCACGGCCAGCGGACGGCGTACGACGAAGCTTGCCCAGCGGGTGCCCATGTTGGGGC
>KL568523.1:30735-36630 GCA_000715605.1 Streptomyces speibonae
CGACGAAGCTTGCCCAGCGGGTGCCCATGTTGGGGCGCTGCGGTCGCTTCGCGGCGCGGCCTCCGCCGAGCAGCCTGATCTTCTCGCCGGCGGGGCGGACCCGGCGGCCGGCGTAGCCGAGCAGGGCGGGGATCAGGGTGAGGGCGATCAGGACCGCGAGGGCGACGGTGCCGGCGGCGGCGATGCCCATCTTGGTCAGCATCGGGATGTTGACGACCGACAGGCCCACCAGGGCGATCACGACGGTCAGACCGGCGAAGACCACGGCGGAGCCCGCCGTGCCGACGGCCCGGCCGGCCGCCTCCTCGCGGGTGCGGCCCTCGGCCAGTTCGGACCGGTAGCGGGAGACGACGAACAGCGCGTAGTCGATGCCGACGGCCAGGCCGATCATCGAGGCCAGGATGGAGGTGGTGGAACCCAGGTCGAGGGTGCTCGCCAGCGCGGTGATGCTCGAGACGCCGATGCCGACACCGACGAGCGCGGTGAGCAGCGGCAGCCCGGCGGCGAGCAGCGAGCCGAGGGTGATGACGAGGACGACCGCGGCGACGGCGATGCCGATGATCTCCGCGGAGCCGGTCTCCGGGACGGCCTGGAGGGCGTCGCCGCCGATCTCGACGGTCAGGCCGGCCTCGCGGGCGTCCTCGGCGGCGGCCTCCAGGGCCTCGCGGGTGGACTCCTCGAGTTCCATGCCGGAGACGTCGTAGGTCACCGAGGCATAGGCGATGGTGCCGTCCTCGCTGACGCCGCCGCCCTCGTACGGGTCGGTGACGCCGGCGACCTCGGAGCCGCCGGAGAGTTCGTCGACGGTCTCGCCGACGGTCGCCTTGTGCTCGGCGTCGGTCATCTTCTCGCCGGCGGGCGCCTTGAAGACGACGCGTGCGGTCGCCCCGTCGGCACTGGAGCCGGGGAAACGATCCTCCAGCAGATCGAAGGCCTTCTGGGCCTCGGTGCCGGGGATGGAGAAGGAGGAGTTGCCGGCCGCGGGGGCGCCGGCCGCGCCGACCCCCACGAGTGCCAGCAACGCCACCCAGAAGAGGGCGACGACATGGCGTCGCCGGAAGGCGAAACGGCCGAGTCGATAAAGGAAAGTGGCCACGAGGGCGTTCTCCCGGTCAGGTCGTGGTTGCTTCTGGGCAGGGGTGATCAGCCCGACGACGTGAGCGGTGACGTCAGGTGGTGGCTGACTTGCGGTGGCCGACCCGGGTGGCGGTCAGCCGGTGGGAACGCCGAGGGCGGGGAGGACCACGGCGTCGATGTACGAGAGGAGGAACTCCTGTGTGGGCGGCAGATCGTCGATCAGCGCCCGGGTGGCGAACGCGCCGACGAGCATGTGCACCAGGTAGTCCAGCGCCGGGTTGCCGGGGCTGATCTCACCCCGGTCGACCGCGCGCCGGATGATCCGGTCGAACTCGTTCATCTCCGGTTCGACCAGGAGTTCCTTGAACGCCTGGCGGAGATCGTCGTTCTGGTGCGCCGCCATGGACAGGGCCCGCATCAGGGCGACGTTCTGCTCCATGACGCAGTCGTCCCCGCGGCCGACGATGGCGCGCAGGTCGCCCCGCAGGGATCCGGTGTCGATGCCCGCGATGCTGCCGGGTTTCTGGCTGCGCATCGCCTTCACCACCAGCTCGGCCTTGCCGCCCCACTGGCGGTAGAGGGTGGCCTTGCTGGACCGGGTGCGGGCGGCCACGGCGTCCATCGTGACGGCGTCGTAGCCGACCTCACGGAGCAGATCGAGCACGGCCCGGTACAGCTCGGCCTCGCGCTCGGGGGTGATCCGGCTGCGACGTGCCGTCGCTACTTCGCTCATGCCTCACACCCTTCCACTTCGGCACCCACCGCGCCAAAGAGAACGACACGGTTTCGTACACGACGAAGGTACACCACTCTGCTAGCGAAACGAAACGGTTTCGTTCGTGTCCTGGGTCACGGTTGTCGGTTCCGCATAAGTTGCTGCGCTCCCGCGCCCGGAAAAGCATGGGAAAGGTGACCTATCTGCGTCTGCCGCACCTCCAGGACGACCTGCTGTGCTTCGTCGCCGAGGACGACCTCTGGCTCGCCCCGCTCGACGGCGCGGGCCGCGCCTGGCGGCTCACCGTCGACCGCACCAAGCTCGGCCACCCCCGCTTCTCCCCCGACGGCCGGCACATCGCGTACACCAGCTGGCGCAGTCTCGACCCCGAGGTCCACCTCGTCCCCGTGGACGGCGGGCCCGGGCGGCGCCTCACCTACTGGGGCAGCTCCGACACCCGGGTCTGCGGCTGGGCACCCCCCGACGAGGACGGCCACGCCGAGATCCTCGCCGTCGCCTCCCACGGCGAGCCCTTCTCCTACTTCACCTGGGCCTACAAGCTCGCCTGCGACGGCAGCCCCGGACGCAAGCTGCCCTGGGGCCCGGTGTCCGACATCCAGGTCGCCGACATCGCCGGGGAGCGCAAGTCACTGCTGCTCACCGGCACCCCGCCGCACGAACCCGCCTCCTGGAAGCGCTACCGGGGCGGCGCCACGGGCAGGCTCTGGCTGCACGGGCACCGGCTGCTCGACGACCTCGACGGCCATCTGCACTCCCCCATGTTCGTCGGCGGCCGCATCGCCTTCCTCTCCGACCACGAGGGCGTCGGCAACCTCTACTCGTGCGCGTACGACGGCTCCGACCTGCGCCGCCACACCGACCACGACGCCTTCTACGCCCGGCACGCCGCCAGCGACGGCACCCGGGTCGTCTACCAGTGCGCCGGCGACCTGTGGCTCGTGGAGGACCTGTCCCCCGATGCCGTCCCACGCCGGCTCGACGTCCGGCTGAGCGGGCCGCGGGCCGGGCGGCGCCCCTACCAGGTGCCGGCCGCACGGCACCTGGACGGCCTCTCCGTCGACGAGACCGGCCGGGCCAGCGCCGTCGTCGTACGCGGCAGCCTGTACTGGCTCACCCACCGCGACGGCCCCGCCCGCACCCTCACCGACACCCCGGGCGTACGGGTCCGGCTGCCGGAGATGCTCGGCGCCGGCGACCAGGTGGCGTATGTGACGGACGCCGAGGGCGACGACGCCATCGAGATCGCCTCGCTGCCCCGCGCGACCGGTCAGCGCGCGCCCCGGCGCCTGGCCGCGGGGAAGCTGGGCCGGGTGCTGGAGCTGGTGGCCGACCCGGAAGGGGAGCGGCTGGCCGTCGCCGCGCACGACGGACGGCTGCTGCTGGTGAGCACCGGTGACGAGGACGGGGGCGAGGTCGCCGAGCTGGTCCACTCCGGCAACGGCCCCGTGCGCGACCTCGCCTTCTCCCCCGACGGGGCCTGGCTGGCGTGGTCCCACCCGGTCATCGGGCGCTCGCTGCGGCAGATCAAACTCGCCCGGATCGCCGACCGGCTCGTCCTCGACGTCACAGGCGGCCGCTTCGAGGACGAGAACCCCGTCTTCACCCGGGACGGCCGCTATCTCGCCTTCCTGTCCTGGCGCGGCTTCGACCCGGTGTACGACGTGCACACCGGCGATCTGTCCTTCCCGCTGGGCTGCCGCCCCTATCTGGTGCCGCTGTCGTCGGCGACCCCGTCCCCCTTCGCCCTCAACCCCGAGGGCCGCCCGGCCGCCGGCGGACTGGACCCGGTCGAGCGCGAGGACGCCGAGGAGGCCGCCGAGTCCGGCACGGTGACCGTCGAGGCGGAAGGGCTGGAGAGCAGGGTCACGCCGTTCCCGGTGGCCGCGTCCAAGTACTCGGGGCTGTACCCGGTGGCGGGGTGCGGTCTGGTGTGGCTGCGCTGGCCGATCTCCGGCGCGCTCGGCGAGACCTTCGTCAACCCGAACGACACCAGCGGCCGGCCCGCGCTGGAGCACTTCGACATCGGCAAGGCGAAGCGGTCCGAACTCGTCGCGGACCTGGACTTCTTCGCGGTCAGCGGCGACGGCACCCGGCTGGTCGTGGTCGACGAGGGCGAACTGCGCGCGGTCCCCGCCACCGAACCCGGCGACAGCGACTCCACGGTGTGGATCGACGCCCGCCGCATCCTGCACGAGGCCGACCCGGCGGCCGAGTGGCGCCAGGCGTACGCGGAGGCCGGGCGGCTGATCCGCGCCTACTTCTGGGAGCCCGGCATGTGCGGCATCGACTGGGAGGCGGTGCTGGACCAGTACCGCCCGCTGGTGGAACGCGTCGCCTCCCCCGACGAGTTCGCGGACCTGCTGCGGGAGGTGCTCGGCGAACTCGGCACCTCCCACGCCTATGTCACCGCCGCCCGCCGCAACGAGGGCCCGCCGCACTACCAGCGCCGCCAGGGTCTCCTCGGCGCCAACCTCGTCCGCCGCGAGGAGGGCTGGACGGTCAGGCGGATCCTGCCCGGCGACTCCTCCGACTCCCGGGCCCGCTCCCCGCTGGCCGGCACCGGCATCCGCGAGGGCGCGGTCCTCACCCATGTCGACGGCCGCCCCGTGGACCCGGTCACCGGCCCCTACCCGCTGCTCGCCGGCGCGGGCGGCACGACGGTGGAGCTGACCTTCCGCCCGCCCGTCGCCCACCACCCCCCTTCTACGGAAGGCCCTTCGGGCCCCTCTGATTCGCCCGTCGCCCACCACCACCCTTCTACGGAAGGCCCTTCAGGCCCTTCTGACCCCGCGGAACAGGGCCCGCCCCGCAGGGTCGCCGTCGTCCCGCTGATCGACGAGACGCCGCTGCGCTACCAGGACTGGGTGGCCAAACGCCGTGCGGTGGTCCGGGAGTTGAGCAGCGGCCGCTGCGGCTATCTGCACATCCCCGACATGGGCGGCTCCGGCTGGGCCCAGTTCAACCGCGACGTGCGCATGGAGATGTCCCGGCCCGCCCTGATCGTGGACGTGCGCGGCAACGCCGGCGGGCACATCAGCGAACTCGTCGTCGAGAAGCTGACCCGCACCATCATCGGCTGGGACCTCACCCGCGACGCCCAGCCGGTGTCGTACGCCTCCAACGCCCCGCGCGGGCCGGTGGTCGCGCTGGCGGACGAGGCGACCAGCTCCGACGGCGACATGATCACCGCCGCGTTCAAACTGCTGGGCCTGGGCCCGGTGGTGGGCCAGCGCACCTGGGGCGGAGTCGTCGGAATGACCGGCCGGCACCGGCTCGGGGACGGCACGGTGATCACGGTGCCGATGAACGCGGCCTGGTTCGACGCCTACGGCTGGTCCGTGGAGAACAAGGGCGTCGCACCCGACCTGGAGGTGCTGCGCACCCCGCTGGACTGGGCCGAGGGCCGCTACGCGGTGCTCGACGACGCGGTGCGCATCGCCCTGGAGCTGCTGGCGGCCAACCCCCCGGCCACGCCCCCCACTTACCGCGACGTCCCCGACCGCTCCCGGCCGAAGCTGCCGCCGAGGAACGCGAAGGCGGGCGGTACGACGTGAGCGAAGGCGGGCGCCGCGACGTGAGAAGGGGCGCCCCCTTCGCCCGGGGCGCCCCTTCTCCGTCTGTCGGCGCGCTGCGTCAGACCTCGTAGTCCTGGTCGAAGCGCTCCTCGGACTCGCGCTGACGGCGCTGCTCGTCCATGTCCTCGTCACGCCGGCGGCCGCGGTTCTGCAGCTGCTCCTTGCCCTGCTGGGCGCGCTGCTTGGCCTGCTGCTGGAGCTGCTCGGACTTCTCCTGGAACTGGTCCTTCATACCCATGTGGGTTCACTCCCGTGTGGGGTGGGGGAACTTGCCCGACCAGATTCACACGGGCGGTCACCCTGCGCATGTCGATCACTTACGCACGGTAGCGCGGTGCTGTTCGTCGGCGTTGCCGCCCGCCCCGACCAGCCCCTTGCGCACCCCGTCGAGCCGGCCGGCGAACCGCCGCATCTCCCGCTGCCCCACCGTGCCGATGACCGCCGGGAGATACCCGCGCACCCCCTGCATGCCACGCAGCCACCACTGCCCCTGTCTCTTATACACAT
>KL568523.1:36849-41967 GCA_000715605.1 Streptomyces speibonae
TCCTGGTCGGCCCCACGCACCATGTCGGTGTCGGTCCACGACAGATAGCCGACGCCCACCTTCACGCCCCGGTACCCGACTTCGGCGCGCAGACTGTGCGCGTACGCCTCCACACCGGACTTGGAGGCGCAGTACGCCGTCATCATCGGCGCGGGGGTGATCGCGGCGAGGGAGGCTATCTGGAGCAGATAGCCCCGGCTCTCGGCGAGCAGCGGCAGGAACGCCCGCGCGGTGACCGCCGATCCGATCAGGTTGACCTCGATCACCCGCCGCCAGGACTCCGGGTCGGAGTCGGCGAACGGACCGCCCGTGGCCACACCGGCGTTGGCGACCACGATGTCCACCCGGCCGAACCGCTCGCGCACCTCGCCCGCGACACGGGCCATCGCCTCGTGGTCGGTGACGTCCGCGTACCAGTGGTCGCTGTCGCTGTGCAGCCGCGCGGAGACGTCCTTGAGCGCGTCCGGCTCCAGCCCGACCAGCGCCACCTTCACGCCGCGCGCGGAGAGCTTGCGGGCGAGCAACTCCCCCACGCCGCGGGCCGCTCCGGTGACGACGGCGACCTTTCCTTCGAGACTGACCCTGCTCATGTGCTCTCCTCGACGGCGGGTTCGGCGGGACGGTCCGCGCCGGGAAGGTGGGCGGCGGCCAGCGTTCGGATCTTCTCGGTGACGAGGCCGGGCGCCTCGACGGGCGTCATGTGGCCGACCCCCGGCAGTTCGGTGAGGCCGAGGCACCGCGGCAGCGCGGCGGCCAGTGTGCGGGCGTGCACGGGCGGGGTGAGCCGGTCCGCCGCGCCCGCGACGACCTCGGTGGGCACGCGCAACTCCCGTGCGGCATGGTCGAGATCGAGCTCGGCGAGGACGTGCGACCAGGCGTGGCGCACCCCGCGCGGGCAGGCGTGCACGATGCGGGCGCAGGCCTCGACCATGTGCGGCGCCGAAGCGGGCCCCATCGTCCCGTACTTGAGGATGCGGCGGGCCATCGGTGTGACCGGTCCGAGCGGCAGCCGGGAGCCGAGGAGGCGGCCGGTCAGCCAGGTGCGCGCCCGCCCCGGCCGCATCGGCACCACCGTCGACTCGGGCACCAGCCGCGACGTGCCGGTGCTGCACAGCAGCGCGGCGGCGGCGTGCTCGCGCAGCGCGGGCCGGGCGGAGGCGGCGATCACGGCCATCGCGCCCATGGAGTGGCCGGCGAGCACGGCCCGCTCTCCGGGGGCGAGGGTGGCGGTGAGCACGGCCTCCAGGTCGTCGGCGAGCGCCCGGGTGCTGCACACCGGGCTCGCAGGTGTGCGTCCGTGGCCGCGCTGGTCGTAGGCGATGACCCGGTGGCCGGCGGCCAGGTCGCGGATCTGCGCCGCCCAGAAGGCGGTCGAGCAGGTCCAGCCGTGGGCGAGCACGACCGCGGGGGCCGCTTCGGGTCCGTGCACCTCGACGTGCAGCCGGGTGCCGTCGGCGGAGACGGCGGTCAGCTCGCGGGCGGCGACGGGCGGGGCGTACGGCCCGGAGGTGACGTGGGTGCGGCGGCTCACGCGGTCACCCCGGTGTTCTCCCGGGTGGGCCGCGGCCGGTCGGAGGCGGCGCGCAGGACGGCGTACTCGGCGAGGTCCACGCGGCGCGTCTCGCGCCGGAACTCGGCCGTCCTGCCCGGCCAGATGGTGGTGTTGCGTCCGTTCGCGTCGAGGTACCAGCTGACGCAGCCGCCGGTGTTCCACACCGTGCGTTTCATCCGCTCCTGTACCTGGTGGTTCCAGGCGCGTACGGCGCTGGGGCGGGCGTCGAGGGCGACCCGGCCGCCCAGGACGTCCAGCTGGCGCAGGTAGTCGGCCAGGTAGTTCAGCTGTGACTCGATCATGTAGATCATGGAGGAGTTGGCGAGGCCGGTGTTGGGCCCGACGACCGTCATCCAGTTGGGGAATCCGGCGGCGGACGCGCCGCGCAGCGCCTGCATCCCGCCCGCCCAGGCCTCGGCGAGGGTCCTGCCGTCGGCGCCGACGACCCGTTCGGCGATGGGCATGTCGGTGACGTGGAACCCGGTGCCGAACACGATCGCGTCGACCTCGGCCTCGGTCCCGTCGGCCGCGACGACGGTCGACCCGCGCACCTCGCTCAGCGCGCCGACGACGTCGACGTTGGGCCGCGCGAGCGCCGGGTAGTACGTGCTGGACAGCAGGATCCGCTTGCAGCCGATGCGGTAGTCGGGGGTGAGCTTGGCGCGCAGGGCCGGGTCCTTGACCGCGCGGGCCATGGTGCGCTTGGCCAGCTGACCGACGAGGCGGAGCTCGCCCGTGTGCTTGGTGAACGCCTGGATCTCCAGCTCCCGGATGCCCCAGAGCAGTCCGCGGCGGAGCTTGGTGGTGAACGGCAGGGTGCGGTGCAGGGCCCGCTCGGCGGCGCTGATCCGCCGGTCGGCGCGGGGCAGGACCCAGGCGGGCGTGCGCTGGAAGAGGGTGAGCCGGGAGACGAGCGGCTGGATCGAGGGCACGATCTGGATCGCGGACGCGCCGGTGCCGATCATGGCGACCCGCTTGCCGCGCAGGTCGTAGTCGTGGTCCCAGCGGGCGGAGTGGAACACCTTGCCGGGGAAGGTGTCGAGCCCGGGGACGTCCGGCAGCCTGGGCTCGGAGAGCGCGCCGGTGGCGGAGACCACCACATCGGCGCTGAGGTTGCCGCTGCTGGTCTCGATGTCCCAGCGCAGCCGCTCGGCGTCCCACGCCATCCGCTTCACCTCCGAGTCGAAGCGGATGTGCGGGCGCAGGCCGAAGAGGTCGGTGACGTGCTCCAGGTAGGCGCGGATGTGCTCCTGCCCGGAGAAGGAGCGGGGCCACTCGGGATTGGGCGCGAAGGAGAAGGAGTACAGATGCGAGGGCACATCGCACGCACACCCGGGGTAGCTGTTGTCGCGCCAGGTGCCCCCGACGCTGCCCGCCCGCTCCAGCACGACGAAGTCGGTGATCCCCTCGCGCCTCAGCCGGACGGCGGCCCCGAGACCGCCGAAACCGGACCCGACCACCGCCACCCGTACATGTTCGTGCTCGTGCTCGGCCATCCCGAAGCCTCCACGCATCGCTCGGAAAGCTGCCAGTGAACACTGGCGCAATGGGGAGCGTAGAGCAGCACCGTACTGATGGGTAGGGGGTGCGCACCGATACTTACCGCCGGTACGCCCTAGGCTTTCCGGTGTGGCAGCAGACAGCGAAGGACCCGGTGAGCGGCGCGAGTACCGCATGGAGGAGCTGGCGGAACTGGCCGGCATCACGGTGCGCACGCTGCGCTTCTACCGCGAACGCAAGCTGATCCCGCCGCCGCGCCGCGAGGGCCGTATCGCCTGGTACGACGACCAGCACCTGGCCCGGCTGCGCACGATCACGGCGCTGCTGGAACGCGGCCACACGCTGAACGGCATAGCCGAGCTCGCCGAGGCCTTCGACCACGGCCGCGACGTCGGCGACCTCCTCGGCATGGACACCCCCACCGAGGAGACACCGGTCCGCCTCACCCCCGAGGAACTCGCCGACCACTTCGCGGGCGAGGTCACCCCGGAGAACCTCGCCGCCGCGCTGGACCTCGGTTACCTCGGCGTCGACGGCGAGGAGATCGTCCACATCAGCCGCCGCCTGCTGGACGTGTCGTCGGCCCTGGTCCGCGAGGGCATCCCGCTGGCGGAGGTACTGCGCACCGGCGCGGAGGTCCGCACGCACGCCGACGCCCTGGCCGACCTCTTCGCCACCCTGATCCTCCGCCACGCCCCGGAGGAGACCCTCCACCGCCTGCGCCCCCTGGCCCGCAGCGTGGTCGACGCGGAACTCTCCCTGGCCCTGGACCGCCGCCTGCGCAAGCAGGACCAGTGACGGGAGGCTGTACTCACGGGCGGCGCGTCAGCCCGCCGCCCGTTCGTAGACGACGGTCACCGGGGCGTGGTCCGACCACCGCTCGGCGTGGGTGGCGGCACGCTCGACATACGCCTTGACGGCGCGCCCGGCCAGCCCCGGCGTCGCCATCTGGTAGTCGATCCGCCACCCGGTGTCGTTGTCGAACGCCCGCCCCCGGTACGACCACCACGAGTACGGCCCGTCGACCTCCGGATGCAGCGCCCGCACGACGTCGACGTACCCGCCGTCCGCCGGGTCGAGCACCCGGGACAGCCACTCCCGCTCCTCCGGCAGGAACCCGGAATTCTTCGTGTTCCCGCGCCAGTTCTTCAGATCGGCCTTCTCATGGGCGATGTTCCAGTCCCCGCAGACGAGGACTTCGCGCCCCTCCGCGGCCGCCCGCTCACGCAGCCCCTTCACGTGGGCGAGGAACTCACCCATGAACCGCACCTTCTCGTCCTGACGCCCGGTCCCGACCTCCCCGGACGGCAGATACAGCGAGGCGACGGTCACACCCGGCAGGTCGGCCTCCACATACCGACCGCTGCCGTCGAACTCCGCCGACCCGAACCCGGTCCGCACCCGGTCGGGCTCCCGCCGGCTGTACAGCGACACCCCGGCCCGTCCCTTCGCGGCGGCGGGCGCGTGCACGACATGCCACCCCTCGGGCGCCCGCACCGGCTCCGGCAGCTGCTCCGCCTCCGCCCGCACCTCCTGCAGGCAGATCACATCGGCGGAGGTCCCGGCCAGCCACTGCACGAAGCCCTTCTTGGCGGCGGCCCGCAGCCCATTGACGTTGACGGAGGTCACAGTAAGCATCAAGGCACGATACGACACTCCATGTCCGCGCATGTTTTACGGTAATCGGCATGGAAATACGCCGGGTCCCCTACGACCACCCCGACGCCGTGAAACTGGACGCCGAGGTCCAAGCCGAGTACCACGTCCGCTACGGCGACGGCGGCGACTCCACCCCCATGCACCCGGAGGACTTCACACCCCCCAACGGCATCTACCTCATCGCGTACGACGAGGCCGGCGTCCCCGTGGCCTCCGGCGGCTGGCGCGTCCAGAACGCCAACGGCGAGGGCAACCGCGACGGCGACGCCGAGCTCAAGCGCATGTACGTCATCGAGCAGATGCGCGGCCGGGGCCTCGCCCGCCGCATCCTGGCCGCCCTGGAGGAGGACGCCCGCGCGGCCGGCCGCATCCGCATGGTCCTGGAAACCGGCACCCAGCAGCCGGAG
>KL568523.1:42144-58343 GCA_000715605.1 Streptomyces speibonae
CACGAAGACAGCCGCTGCTACGCGAAAACGCTGTAGAAGCCCACCGGTGCCCGATAGCCGCCTGAGTACTTCTACTCAGACCCCGTGGTGACCGATGCGGATGAGCCAGAAGACAAGCGTCCGCTACCGTCCGTCGTGATCACGGCACAGCGACCGCACACTGACACCATTTCGGCGACGCACGGCACGGGGAGGCGCCATACATGGCATGGGAGGAATGGGAGCAGTCGAAAGCCGCAGCAGCCGAGCGGTACACCGCACACGTGCGGTTGAACCAGCTTCCTGCCGATCAGGGCGGCGATGGCCCCGACCTCATCTCGAACCGGCCGGCCTGGACGAAAGCCGGAGGAGACATCGGCGCGCTGCGTGAGGACATCAGCAAGGCGACGGCTCATCTGAGAGACGGCCAGACAGGTCTTGGCCGCGACGCCGGCTGTCTGACCGCCACCGCCCAGAAAGACGTCCACGCCTCGTGGGAGGCGTACATCACGAAGGTTGCCGGACGCTGCGGAAAGCTGTCCGGCCTTCTGGTGAAGGCCGGCAACGACCAGTCCGAGACGGACCAGTCGGTCAAGGCACAGATCACCACGCTCGGAGCGATGTACGCGGACACCCCAACCGTCGGCGGCCGGACGAAGGAATGATGACGTCACCTCATGAACCTCGCGACGCTCAAAGGACTCAAACCGGCCGAGTATGCCGAGGCAGCCGATGGCTACCGCAGTACCGCGAAAATGGCGAGCGCGGCCAAGAACGACATCGAGAACCGCATCGCCGTGGCCATGCGGACCAGTCTGAAGGGTGAGGCCGCAGAAGCGGCGAGCAAGCAAGTCGCGCTGCTCGGGCAGAACTTCCACTAAATCCAGACCCAGTGCGGTCTGGTCGCCACCGCTCTCGAAGCGTTCTCGTACGAGCTGGAAGCAGCCAAGAAGAAGTTGGACGCCGCGATGGCGCACGCCAAGACCGAAGGCCTCACAGTGAACACCGACGGCTCGGTCACCTACCCGGCAGGTGGGGAGAAGTCCGAGGACGGCCGGACGCCTCCGGGGGGCTCAGTCAGCGGCCTGACGGACGACACGGCCTCCGCCGTCGGCCGTCAAGCGGCCAACTTCGACCCGAACCCCAACCGCCGTCTCGCTCAGGACTGCGCCGACCTCATCGCCAGCGCCCTCAAGGACGCCTCGGAGGCCGACGAGAAGTGGGCCCCGAAGCTCCGCGCCCTGAAGGCCGACGACGACCTCACCGTCTCCGCCGACGACTGGGCCGACACGTCCTCGGACACGAAGGGGGTGAGCGAGGCCGCCAGGGAGTACCTCGACTCGCTTCCAAAGCCGCCCAAGAACGGTAGCCCCGCAGAGAACGCCGCGTGGTGGAAAGGGCTCAGCGCGGAGGAACAAGCCGCGTGGGTCTCCATGCACCCCGGTACAGTGGGCGGGCTCGACGGGCTGCCCTCCGCCGTCAGGGACGAAGCCAACCGCATCGTGTTCGACACCACGCGGGGCACGATGCAGATGGAGCTGAACTCGATTCCGGCGCCCCCCGCCAACAAGTGGACTTATATCGTTGCCGGCGGCTACCCCTCCAAGGTTTACACCGATGAGTGGATCCAGTGGAATAGCGCGTACGGCGATCGGTACGAGCACCTCAAGAGGTCCCTCCGGGGCATGGAGGCCATCCAGAACCGCTTCGACGCGACCGGAAAGAACGGGCTGCCCGAAGCGTATCTTTTGGGATTCAGTGCAGAAAAAGACGGACGCGCCATCGTGGCCAACGGAAATCCGGACACCGCCGACCACACGGCCGTTTATGTGCCTGGTACCGAGTCGGATCTGGCGAGCGTCAGCGGGAACATCGATCGCATGGTGAACGTCTGGCGGAAGGCCAGCGACGAAGCCGACGGTGGCTCCGTTTCCACCATCACCTGGTTGGGTTATGACGCGCCTGATCACGTCGTCAAGGACGCTCCTTTCGAACACTATGCCTACGACGGCGCCCCCGCGTTCCGCAGCTTCATGGACGGCCTCGACGCGTCGCGTGCGGGTGACGTCCCCTCTCACACCACTGTGATCGCCCACTCGTACGGGACGACACTTGTCGGTGCCGCGGCCGAGACAGGTCATCTCAACGCCGACGATGTCATTCTCGCCGGCAGCCCTGGAGTCAAGGTGTCCAGTGCAGATGAACTGGATGTGCCCAGAGGGCACGTGTGGAACGCGGAGGCCGACGGGGACATGGTTCCGGACATCGGACGCTGGGGTCACGGTGGGGACGGTTTCATCATTCCCAGTGACCGCGAGTTCGGCGCCAACCAGATGGCCGTGGACAGCGAAGGACACAGCGATTACTGGAAGGAGGACAAACAGATCCTGGAGAACCAAGCTCTGATCGTGGTCGGAAAGGGGGACGATGTGCCTCTGAACGGGCCACCCAGCTCCTAGAACACAGCCCGAAGGATTAGGCCTCCAACGTGCGAAGGAAACTGAGCGCTCTCGCGCTCACCGTACCCCTTACCATTACTACAGTCACCGGGTGCAGCATGACTGACGACGAAGCACAAAGCGTTCCCTTCGCCGGCACCAGCACTTCACGCGATGCTTCTGACGCGCTGGAGGAGATCTCCAGCAGCATCTACGACCTGATCGGTGTCAAGGGAAAGGCATCCAACAGCCGGCCTGGCGTTTCGGACTGCTCAGGAAAAGACACGGAGACGCACTTCTCGATCTTCCACACCTGGAGCTTCTACCCGGCTTCGGCAAGCGATCTCGATGTAGCCATGGAAAGGCTCAGGTCCGAGCTGCCGAGAAATGGATGGACGATCACCGACTACGGATCCGACAACAGCAAGAACGAAAACACCACCCTGACCGCCGACCACGACGAGAAAAAGGTCGGCGTCAAGATCACCCAGCGATCGAAAAACGATCCACCAAAGTTGAGCTTTGATGTCGTATCGGAATGCTACAAGGTGCCGTCAGGTCAGAGGGTCGAAAGATTTTGATTACACCCGCCGCCAGGAAGCGACTCCGAGGTATCGTCCGGGTGGTGATCGTTCCCCAAGGACATGGACCTGTTCCCGTTCTCAGGCGTGGCGGTGGTACGCCTTGTTGGCGATGCGCCAGCTGCCGTCGGCGAGGACCAGCAGGAAGATGTCGGTGAACGTGACTGCCCCGTGCGAGAGCGTCATGGTGGCGGTCGCAACGGTGCCGTGGACATCGATGGCGTCGATGCGGCGGGTGCGGGTCGGTTCGTCCGGTGCCGGGCGGCCCTGGAAGAGAGCGCAGTACTCGTCCAGGCGCCAGGAGACGAATGCGCCGTCTCGGATCCCTTCGATGTGGGCGGTGGGAAGGAACGCGTCGCGGAAGTGGGTGGGGTCACCGGTGGCGTGTCCGCGGATGTAGGCGCGAAGCGGTTCGAGTACGGCGTCCTCCACGGCGGGGACCGTGGCGGCGACGGCGATGTCGGCCTCGGGGGCGGCTGCCAGGCCCGTTGCGCTACGCAAGGGAGTGTCCGACGCGGCGGCCAGCAGAGCCATGTCCTTGGCCAGCGCACCGATGGTGAATTCAGCCGTGGCAGCGGTGGGCTCGCCGAGGAGGAAGGGGCGCTTGCGGGTCACGAGAGCGCCGAGCTGGCCGAGTTCGAGGACGTCCAGTGTCTGGGTGCGGGGCAGGCCGAGGGCGTCGGCTTGCCGCAGTGAGTCGCGCAGCCCGAGGACGGCTCCGGCAAGGCTGTTGTTGGCGATCAGCTTGAGCGCGGCGGCGGTGAAGGCGTTGTCCGCGCGCCGGACGCTGCCGAGTGTTTCCAGGACCGGTCGGACACGGTCGAGTGCGTTCTGATCGGCGGCGGCGAGGATCTGCAGGGTGCCGGCGGCGACAGCCGGAACCGAGCCGAGCAGGGGCGCGTGGACGTAGGACGGGCCGAGTTGCCGGGCAAGCCTCGATGCTTCGATGGGGGCGATGGTGCTGGTGTTGAGCACGATCGTGTCCGTGCGCAGTGTGTCACGGACGTCGTCGAGGACTTGTTGGCACGCTGGGCCGTCGAACAGTGCCAGGAGTACGAGGTCTGCCCGCGCCACGGCCTCGTTCGGGTCGCCGGTCATCCTGACGGTGCCTGATGTGCGCCCTGAGCGTGTCCAGCCGACGACGTCCCAGCCCTGGGTAGCCAATCGTGTCGCGATCGCGCCGCCCATGCGCCCCAGGCCGAGGACGGCGGTCGTGTGCGGTGTGGTCATGCGCGCCACAGTGGTACACCTCGGTAGATGCGACAAGCGCAGATTTCGCATCCCCGCCCTGCGGGACTCGCATACCGGCTGGGCATACTGCCGTCATGGATCTGACTGTGTGGCGGGCTTTCGTGACCGTGTGCCGCGTCGGCTCGCTGTCAGCGGCGGCAGCCGAGCTGAACCACACGCAGTCGGCCGTCTCCCGGCAGATCGCCGGGCTGGAGCGGCAGCTCGGCGTGCCTCTGGTGGAACGCCATGCACGCGGTGTGCGTCCGACGCCGGCCGGTGAGGTGTTCCGGCGACATGCCCTGGCCACGCTCAACGAGGCCGACCGCGCTGTTCGCGCGGTACGAGATGTTCGCGACGGGGTGTGTGAGCGGCCCCTGGCCATCGGAGCGACGCCTTCTCTTGCCGCGGGGATCGTTCCCGAGGCCGTCCGGGGTCTGCTGAGTCAGGCCGGACCGGTTCGGTGGAGCCTGCTTCCCGGTCTGAGCGCTCAGCTGCACGACCGCGTGATCGCGGGCGATCTCGACGTTGCCGTCGTCACTGACGCTCCTCCGGGGCTGGCCGTCGATCCGCGGGTCGACCGGCGGTTCCTCGGGCTGGACGAGATGGTCGTCGTGCTGCCCGCCGGTCATCCGCTGGCCGGGTCCGGACCGGTGCGCATCGAGGCGCTGGCCGACGAGACCTGGGTCGAGGACAACGACGGCTCGGCGGCGCTGCTGCGCCAGCACGCCGCCCGTGCCGGAGTCGGCGCCCGCATCGACCTCACCGCGGCCGATCTGCCCGGCAAACTGGCCCTGGTCGCTACCGGTCACGCCATCGCACTGATCCCGGGAGCGTTGACCCGCGCGCTGAGGGCCGATGTCACCACCATGCCCCTCGTGAACCCCCCGACCCGTGGGATCTACGCGATCACACCGCGCCGCGACCCCCACCCCCGCGCAGTGCCCCTGCTGGACCAGCTCACCACGGCCTTCGATTCGGTCCGTCCGGCCCAAGCCGATCAGCGGGACTGAGTTGGGGGGTGCAGCGCATCGGCACGGCAGCCGCGGCCGTCGTGACGTCAAATTCCGGTCCCGGCAGGGACAATGGGCGGCCTCTCGGGAACTCCGAACACCCTCGAACAGACCCCGGAAACGACGAAGATCCCGCACGATCATCATGATCGCCGGGATCTCGTCAACCGACCTTGAGCGAACTCAAGAACAGTCGTGCGTGGACCTGAGGGGATTTGAACCCCTGGCCCCCTCGATGCGAACGAGGTGCGCTACCGGACTGCGCCACAGGCCCTTGCAACGAGTGAAACTTTAGCATCCCGATCCGGGTGCTCGGAAATCCGTTGCCGGTGGGACCCGGGGGTCACTCATTGGCGGCCTTGGGACGGTCGCCGTCCTCGTACTGGTCGAAGAGCGGCGTGCGGCCGCGCTCGCGGGAGCGGCGGGCGGAGGCCGCGCGGCGGGCGTCGGTGCGCTCGTCGGCGGGGGCGGGATCCGGGTCCGCTTCCTCGGCCGGGGCGGTCTCCTCCGCCGGCACCGCGCTGGAGCGGGCCGAACTCCAGGTGTCCGGGGCGCCGAGGTCCACGTCGCTGGTGGCGCGCGGGGCGACCGGGGCCGTGACGTACGTGGGGAGCGGGACCGGGACGGGGTCCCAGCTGTCGCCGCCCTGGCCGGGGCGGCGCTGCCGCTCGCGCTGCTGGTCGACCCACTCCGCGTGGTCGGTCTGCTCGACGAGCGCGCGCCGGTCCGCGGCGAGCGCGGTCAGGCCCGGGTCGACGACCGCTCCGGCTTCCGGCCCCTCCGGTTCGTCGGGGTCGGCGTCGTCGACGGACGGGCGGCGGCGCGGCTGGCGCTCGCGCTCGCGCAGCCGCTGTGCGGCGACCTCGGCCTGACGGCGGTCCATCTGGTAGGCGAAGCGGCGGCGCTCCTGGGAGCGGAGATAGGCGATGTACGCGCTCAGCAGCACGGCCGGCACACCGGGTGCCCAGAGGAAGGCCAGTCCGCCCACCGCCGCGACGACCGCGCCGAGCGTGAAGGCGACGAAGAGCATCGTCGTGGTGCGCCGGCGGCGGGCCAGCACCTTCGAGCGCCGGGCGCGCGCGGCCGCGGCCTGCGCCGCGCGTGCCTCCGAGGGGCGTCGGGCGGCCGGGACGCGTCCCCGCGCGGGGGCGGGTTTCGACGTACGCCGTTCCGCGCGTTCGCGCGGGGGCCGGGCGGGCGCCGGGGCCGGCTGCTCCTCGGGGGCGGAGGGAAGGGGCGCCCGGGTGTGGCGACGGGTCTGGGACACGGCGAAGGCCCGGACGTCCACCGAGTCGGTGATCGCATCCGGGTCGTGGACGCCCTGCTCCTCCTCCTCGGAGGAGCGCGCCCGCAGGTCCTTGGCGTACCGGCGCTCCATGCCCGCCCGTCCGGACAGCAATCGGATGGCGGTGCTGAAGCGTTCCGTCGGACGGGCCTCGTTCAGCTCGTCCTGCCTACGGAGCCACATCGGCACCAAGTAGGCGGCCCAGGCCCCGACGATGACTGCGTAGATGAGGCCGCTGCTGCTCACGCCTCACACGGTAGAGGGGTTTGGCGCGGCCCATCCGCCAATTGGGCCGGTGTGTCGCACGATCTGGCTGATATTTCGAACATTTTTTGTGACGGCCACGTTCAAGAGGCCTCCCGAACCGGAATTCCCGGCTCGAAGACGGTCAGTCCGCCGTCAAATTCGAACATTTATTCAATTTCCGGGGCCATGCGCGATTCCTCGGTCGTGCCGCTCGTGTCCCGGCAGCTCGTGTCCCGGCAGCTCGGAACCGGAGCGCTGCTGAGAGCGTGCCCGGTGCCAGCGGGCGAGCAAACCGTCGGCGACTTCTTCCGCCGTGAGCGCGAAGACGAGATGGTCCCGCCAGGCGCCGTCGATGTGCAGATATCGGGGCCGCAGCCCTTCCTCACGGAATCCGAGTTTCTCCACGACCCTGCGGCTCGGCATGTTCTCGGGGCGAATGCAGACCTCGATACGGTGCAGTCCGACGGTGCGGAAACAGTGGTCCACGGCCATCGCCACGGCCGTCGGCACCACTCCGCGCCCGGCCACGGCCTCGTCGACCCAGTAGCCGACGTGCCCCGAACACATCGAGCCCCAGGTGATCCCGGCCACCGTCAACTGGCCGACGAGACGCCCCTGGTACTCGATGACGAACGGCAGCATCCGGCCCGCGTTCGCCTCGGAGCGCAGGTGGCGGACCATCTGCCGGTAGGTGGGGCGATGGGTGATCGGACCGCTGGGCGTGGGCGGCGGGATGGTCGCCTCCCAGGGCCGCAGCCAGTCGCGGTTGCGCCGGTTGACCTCGCGCCAGGCCTTCTGGTCGCGCAGCCTTATCGGCCGGAGGACGATGTCGCCGTCCACCAGTTCCACCGGCCAGTGTGGGCTGTTCAGCTCGCACCCCCGCCGGCGTCCGGCCTCGGGTGGTCCCCGCCGCGCAGCTGGTCCACGGCGTGCTTCAGCAGCGGCTCCAGAACGGCGAGCCCGTCCTTCACCCCGCCGGAGGACCCGGGCAGGTTGACGATCAGGGTCCCGCCCGCGACTCCGGCGAGGCCCCGGGAGAGGGCGGCCGTGGGCACCTTCTCCCTGCCGTACGCCCGGATGGCCTCCACGATGCCGGGGACCTCGCGGTCGATCACCCGGCGGGTCGCCTCCGGGGTGCGGTCGGTGGGCGAGATGCCCGTGCCCCCGGTGGTGACGACGACGTCGTAGCCGGCGTCGGCACCCGCGCGCAGGGCCGCCTCCACGGGGTCGCCGTCCGGGACCACCTGGGGGCCGTCGACGGCGAACCCGAAGCGCTTGAGGCCGTCCACGATCAGCGGACCGCCCTTGTCCTCGTAGACCCCGGCGGCGGCCCGGTTGGATGCCGTGACCACCAGCGCCCGGTAGCTCATGACCGGCTCCAGTCGCCCGACTTGCCGCCCGTCTTCTCCTCCACCCGCACGTCCGTGATGACCGCCTCCTTGTCGACCGCCTTGACCATGTCGATCACGGTGAGCGCGGCCACGGACACTGCGGTGAGCGCCTCCATCTCGACACCCGTGCGGTCCGTCGTCCGTACGGTCGCCGCGATCTCCACGGCGTCGTCCGCGACCGACAGGTCCAGTGTCACACCGGACAGCGCCAGCGGATGGCACAGCGGGATCAGATCGGGGGTGCGTTTGGCGCCCATGATGCCCGCGATGCGCGCGGTGGCCAGCGCGTCGCCCTTGGGGACGCCCTCGCCGCGCAGCAGCTCGATCACGCGCGGGGAGACGAGGACGCGGCCGGTCGCCCGCGCGGTGCGCGCGGTGACGTCCTTGCCGGACACGTCGACCATGCGGGCGGCGCCCGCCTCGTCGATGTGGGTCAGCCGATGCTGCTCGGAGGATCCGGGGGTCGCCCCCCGGGAAGGCTCGGTCATGATCGTGTGGCGCTCCCGGTCCTGGTCCCGCGCGGTGCGGCGCACGGGCCTGCTGTGCGCGACACGGTACCGCCAACCGGCTCCGCTCAGCCGAGCAGGACCACCTCGACCTCGGTGCCGGGCTCGACCGACTCGACGTCCTCGGGGACGACGATCAGCGCGTCGGCGCGCGCCAGGGCGGCCACGAGGTGCGAGCCGGCGCCTCCGACGGGCGTCACCGTGCCGTCGGCGTACCGGCCGCGCAGGAACTGGCGTCGGCCCTTCGGCGAGGTCAGGGGCCGCTCGGCGGTGAGCTTCGCGCGGGCCCTCGGCCGGTGGATGTCCGGCAGTCCCATCAGGGTGCGGATGGCGGGGCGGACGAACAGCTCGAAGGAGACGTAGGAGGAGACCGGGTTGCCGGGCAGGGCAAGGAGCGGGGTGTGGTCGGGGCCGATGGAGCCGAAGCCCTGGGGCTTTCCCGGCTGCATGGCGAGCCTGCGGAAGTCGATGCCGCTGCCGGGCTCGTCCTCGTCGGCCGCGTACGACAGCGCCTCCTTGACGACGTCGTACGCCCCCACGCTCACGCCGCCGGAGGTGACCATCAGGTCGGCGCGGACCAACTGGTCCTCGATGGTGTCCCGCAGGGTCGCGGCGTCGTCGGCGACGGCGCCCACGCGGTAGGCGATCGCCCCGGCGTCCCGCGCGGCGGCGGTGAGGGCGAAGCTGTTGGAGTCGTAGATCTGACCGGGGCGCAGTTCCTCGTCGGGCTGGACGAGTTCGCTGCCGGTGGAGAGCACCACCACGCGGGGGCGCGGGCGCACCCGTACCGTGCCGCGGCCGATGGCGGCCAGCAGGGAGATCTGCGGCGGGCCGAGGACGGTGCCGGCCTCCAGCGCGCGGTCGCCGGCCTTGACGTCGCTACCCTGGGCGCGCACGTGCGCGCGGGCCGGGGCCGGGCGGTGGACCGCGACCTGGCCGCCGGCGCCCTCGGGGGCCAGGCTGCGGGCCCGCATCCCGGCCGCCGGTCCCCCGCCCAGTCCGCCGTCGGTCCACTCGACGGGGACGACGGTCTCGGCGCCGGGCGGAAGCGGGGCGCCGGTCATGATGCGGGCGGCCTGACCGGGGCCGACGTGCAGGAGGTCCTCCTGGCCCGCGGCGACGTCCCCGATGACCTCGAGGGACGCCGGGTACTGCTCGCTGGCGCCCGCGATGTCCGCGACCCGCACCGCGTACCCGTCCATGGAGCTGTTGTCGAACGGGGGCAGGGACACCGGAACCGTGACGTCCTCGACCAGGACGCAGCCCTGGGCGTCGAGGAGCTGGAGCTCGATGGGGTCGAGGGGCCGGACGGTCGCGAGGATGTCGGCCAGGTGCTCGTCGACCGACCAGAGGTGGTCCGGGCCTGCGGTGCGGGGCGCGGCGGTGCTCAACTTTGCTGCATCTCCTCGGTGACGTAACGGCGGAGCCAGGTCCGGAAGTCCGGGCCCAGGTCCTCACGTTCGCACGCGAGCCGCACAATGGCACGCAGGTAGTCGCCGCGGTCGCCGGTGTCATAGCGGCGGCCCTTGAAGACGACGCCGTGCACCGGGCCGCCGGCCTTCTCATCTGTGACCAGCTGCTGGAGGGCGTCGGTGAGCTGGATCTCGCCGCCGCGGCCCGGCTCGGTCTTGCGGAGTATGTCGAAGACGGCCGGGTCGAGGACGTAGCGGCCGATGATGGCGTAGTTCGAGGGCGCGTCCTCGGGGGCGGGCTTCTCGACCAGGCCGCCGATCTTGACGACGTCGGAGTCCGCGGTGGTCTCGACGGCCGCGCAGCCGTAGAGGTGGATCTGCTCGGGAGCCACCTCCATGAGCGCGATGACGCTGCCGCCGTGCTGTTGCTGGACGTCGATCATGCGCTGGAGCAGGGGGTCGCGCGGGTCGATCAGGTCGTCGCCGAGGAGGACGGCGAACGGCTCGTCCCCGACGTGCGGGGCGGCGCACAGCACGGCGTGGCCGAGGCCCTTGGGGTCGCCCTGGCGGACGTAGTGCATGGTGGCCAGATCACTGGACTCCTGGACCTTGGCGAGGCGGCCGGCGTCGCCCTTCTTCTGGAGGGCGGACTCGAGTTCGTAGTTGCGGTCGAAGTGGTCCTCCAGCGGGCGCTTGTTGCGGCCCGTCACCATGAGGACGTCGTCGAGACCGGCGGAAACGGCCTCTTCGACCACGTACTGGATCGCCGGCTTGTCGACGACCGGCAGCATCTCCTTGGGAGTGGCCTTGGTGGCCGGCAGGAACCGGGTACCGAGACCGGCTGCGGGGATGACAGCCTTGCTGATCCGAGGGTGTGACTGTGACATGCCGGACACCATATCCGTTGCCTTTGCGGGGAATCGGTGGCTCCGAATATTTGCTGCTCATATGAGCGTATTGGAACGGTACGGGGACAGAGTTGAGACAGAACGACCGCGCCGACGAGTCTGGCAAGCGGGTGCTGCGACGCCAAATCCTCCAGGTGAGGAACGGGTTGACGGCGGACGACGTGCGGGAATCGGCGACCGCGCTGTCCCGGCAGGCGCTCGCGCTGCCCGAACTCGCTCGCGCGCGCACGGTGGCGGCGTACGTCTCCGTGGGGAGCGAACCCGGCACACTCGCGCTGCTGGACGCCCTGCGCGCCCGGGGCGTGCGCGTCCTGCTGCCCGCGCTGCTTCCGGACAACGACCTCGACTGGGGCGCGTACACCGGGGAGAGCTCCCTCGCGCGGGTGCGGCACGGCGGACGCATGGCCCTGCTGGAGCCGGCCGGCGCCCGCCTCGGCCCGGGCGCCGTGACGGAGGCGGACGTCGTCCTGCTGCCCGGACTGGCCGTCGACGCACGCGGGATGCGGCTGGGGCGCGGCGGCGGCTCCTACGACCGTGTGCTCGCCCGGCTGCACCGCGCGGGCGCCCGTCCGGCCCTGGTGGTGCTGCTGTACGACGCCGAAGTCGTCGTCCGTGTCCCCGAGGAGCCGCACGACCGGCCGGTCGACGCGGTGGTCACGCCGTCCGGCGTACGGCGCTTCGGCGCCCGTCCCTGACGCGGATCCACCGCCCGTCGCACGCATCCGCCGCGCCCCTGACACGACCATCGGCCTCCACGCGCGCGTGGAGGCCGATGCACGAGGGCGGGACCGTGGAGGTCAGGGCTTGAGCTCCAGCGTGTCGATCGTGCTCTCCTCGACCGCCTTCTCCGAGGAGGGCCACTCCAGCAGCTCGCCGCCTGCCCACTTGTCCGTCTGGTCGACGTAGTGGGCGTTGTAGGCGTGCCCGGAGGCGCCGGTGAGGTTGATCCAGCGGGACTTGTCGAAGTCGCCGAGGTTGACCACCATCCGCATGGACGGCACCCAGACGACCTCGTAGCCGCCGGCCGCGTTCCAGCCCGTGGCGTTGACCGTCGCCTCGCCGCCGCCGAGCTTCCACGGGCCCCGGTTGAGGGCGTACTTCAGGAAGCCGGGGCCCTCGGTGCCGAGCGTCTGGTTCTCCAGGAACAGGCGGTGCAGCCGGCCCCAGCTCCAGGTGTCGATGTCCTTGCCCAGCCGGGCGGTCAGCTCCCAGCGGGCGTCGATCATGGCCCGCTTGAACAGCTCGTCACGGTTGCCGGCGCCCGGGCGGGTGCCCCGCTTGGGCGTCGTCCACCACTCGCTGTCCGGGTCGTCCTTCAGCTTGCGGACCACCTCGAACCAGCGGTCGCCGCCGTCCGGCTGCGCCACGTCGGCGTCGCGCTGACCGCACTCGCGGACCTTGTCCACCTCGTCGGCGGGGCCGGTGGTGTTGACCGGGTCGACCCACAGGCACTGGCCCTTGACCCGCACTTCCCTGGGCAGCTTGTGACCGAAGGCGAGCTTGAGGATGTTGCGCCACACGGCGTTGAAGTAGGCGGCGGCGGCCGAGTCGGCGTCCTGGGTGTAGTCCCAGCCCTCCAGCAGCTTCTGCGCCTCGCGCACGTCCGCGTCACCGGTGTCGATCTTCAGCAGGTCGGGCACCAGCAGCTTGGCGATGGAACTGGAGTTGTCGAGCTGCATCTGCCGCATGTCGTCGGTGGAGATCTTGCCGCCGTCCTTGATCTTCGACTGGATCAGGTCGGTGATGCGCCGGCTGCGGGCGCCGTAGCCCCAGTCCGTGGTCAGCGTGTACGGGTAGTCCTTGCCGACGACGGCCTGGTTGGCGGTGACGATGTAGCCGCGCTCGGGGTCGAACTCGAAGGGGAGCGCCTCCTGGTCGATCCAGCCCGTCCACCGGTAGTCGGGGTTCCAGCCCGGGGCGGGGAGGGAACCGTCGTGCTTCTTCGCGCGGGTGGGGATCTTCCCGGGCAGCGTGTACCCGATGTGGCCCTCGGTGTCCGCGTAGACCAGGTTCTGCGAGGGCACCTCGAACAGCGTGGCCGCCTCGCGGAAGTCGTCCCAGTCCTTCGCGCGGTTGATGGCGAAGACGGAGTCCATGGTGCGGCCCGGGTCCAGCGCGGTCCAGCGCAGCGCGACGCCGTAGCCGTCGCCCCGGTCGGGGGCCGCGCTGTCGACGGCGGCCTTCCTGCCGGTCCGCACCAGTTCGTCGGAACGGTCGGAGAGCAGCGGGCCGTTGTTGGTCTCGCGGATCACGATCTTCCGCGACTCGCCGCCGGCGACCTTGATGGTCTCCTCGCGGGTCTCGAACGGCACCACCTTGCCGTCGTACTGGTAGCCGTCGCCGGTGATCTTCTCGAGGTAGAGGTCGGTGACGTCGACGCCGGAGTTGGTCAGGCCCCAGGCGATGTCCTGGTTGTGGCCGATTATCACGCCGGGCATGCCCGCGAAGGTGTAGCCGGTGACGTCATAGGGGCATTCGGCGGAGACCTCGCGGCAGTGCAGGCCCATCTGGTACCAGACGGACGGCAGCGAGGCCGACAGGTGCGGGTCGTTGGCGAGCAGCGGCTCGCCGGTGATGGTGTGGTCGCCGGAGACGACCCAGGAGTTGGAGCCGATGCCGTCGCCGTTGACGCCGACGGCGGTGGGCAGGTCGGCCAGGACCTCCTGGAGGCCGGTCAGCTGGCTCTGCAGCGCGGAGCCGGAGGTGCCGGTGCCCGTACCGGTCTCGGTGCCCGTGCCGGTCTCGGTGCCTGTGCCCGTTCCCGTACCCGAGCCCGCCGTTCCCGTGCCGGTCCCGGTGCCGTTGCCCGTGCCGGTGCCCGTCCCCGATTCGCCGCCCTGCTCGTACGCCCCGGTGAGCTCGTTGTACTGGCCCTCGTGGATCACCGGCTTGTTCCGGCCGTAGGGGTACGCCGGATACAGGTCGGCGATCTGCTTGGGGCCGAGGCGGCTGGTCATCAGCGCCCGGTCGATCTCGTCCTGCATGTTGCCGCGCAGGTCCCAGGCCATCGCCTTCAGCCAGGCCACGGAGTCGACCGGGGTCCACCGGCCGGGCTTGTAGTCGTTCTCGAAGCCCAGCGCCGCGTACTCCAGGGAGATCTCCTCGCCCTCCTTGCCCTCCAGGTAGGCGTTGACGCCCTTGGCGTACGCCTGGAGGTACTTCTTCGTGGCGGGCGCGAGCTTGGTGTCGTACTCCTCCTTGGCGATCCGGTCCCAGCCGAGGGTGCGCAGGAACGCGTCGTTGTCGACCTGGCCCTTGCCGAACATCTCCGACAGGCGCCCGGCGGTCATGTGCCGGCGCACGTCCATCTCGTAGAACCGGTCCTGCGCCTGGACGTAGCCCTGCGCCATGAACAGGTCCTCGTCGGAGGAGGCGTAGATCTGCGGGATGCCGTAGCCGTCGCGTTTGACGTCGACGGGTCCCGACAGCCCCTGGAGCGTGATCGAGCCCGTGGTCTGGGGGAACGAGGCACGCACGGTACTGACCGACCAGTAGCCCCCGTAGGCGAGACCGCCGATCAGGGCCAGTACCAGGACGAGCACGAGCAGACGGCCCTTGCGCCCTTTCTTCCTGCCGGACTTGCCGGCCTGCTGACCCGGGGAGGCGGTGGCCTGCTGACCCGGAGAGGCGGTGGTGTCGGTGGGCATCGCTGTCCTTGCTGTCCTAACGCGAGCGGCAGGTCGGGCTGTGCTTTTAACTGAGCGCTGGAGCAACGATATGCGCAGGGCCCCGCGCCCCTTGACGCGGTGTGGGGAACCGGCCCGGACGAGCGTTCGATCCTGCCCCTCGGAGCATCAAGAACGCGTCAAGAGTTAGGTAAGGTAACGAAGTAGTTTGCCGCGGAAGCGGTGGATCGCATGCGCTGCACGTGAGCTCGCGCACGGGTGCGCCCGAGCCAGGGAAGGGAACAGCCGCTGACCATCCACCACCTCAACCAGGTCCTGCTCGTCTGCTCGGTCGTACTGCTCGTGGCCGTCGTCGCGGTCCGTATCTCCTCGCGCAGCGGGCTCCCCAGCCTGCTCATCTACATGGGCATAGGCATCGCCATCGGCCAGGACGGCATCGGCCACATCGCGTACGACAACGCCGCGCTGACGCAGGTCATCGGGTACGCGGCACTGGTCGTGATCCTGGCCGAGGGCGGACTGGGCACCAAGTGGGCCGAGGCGAGACCGGCGCTGTCCGGCGCCTCGGCGCTCGCCCTGGCCGGTGTCGCGGTGAGCGTCGGGGTCACGGCGTCCGCGGCGCACTTCCTGGTCGGGCTGGAGTGGCGGCAGGCGCTCATCATCGGCGCGGTGGTCTCCTCGACCGACGCGGCGGCCGTCTTCTCGGTGCTGCGGAAGATCCCCCTGCCCTCGCGGGTGACGGGCATCCTGGAGGCGGAGTCCGGCTTCAACGACGCGCCCGTCGTCATCCTGGTCGTCGCCCTGTCCGCCGCCGGGCCGGTCGAGCACTGGTACATCCTGCTCGGCGAGATCCTCCTGGAACTGGCCATCGGCGCCGCCATCGGCCTCGCGGTGGGCTGGCTGGGCGCCTGGGGGCTGCGCCACGTGGCGCTGCCCGCCTCCGGCCTCTACCCGATCGCGGTCATGGCCATCGCCGTCGCGGCCTACGCGATCGGCGCGACCGCCCACGGCAGCGGCTTCCTCGCCGTCTATCTCGCCTCGATGGTGCTGGGCAACGCCAAGCTGCCGCACTGGCCCGCCACGCGGGGCTTCGCCGAGGGGCTCGGCTGGATCGCCCAGATCGGCATGTTCGTCCTGCTCGGCCTGCTGGTCACCCCGCACGAGCTCGGCGACGACTTCGTGCCCGCGCTGGTCATCGGGCTGGCGCTCACCCTGGTGGCCCGCCCGCTGGGCGTCGTGGTGTGCCTGACGCCGTTCCGGGTGCCCTGGCGGGAGCAGGTACTGATGTCCTGGGCGGGGCTGCGCGGCGCCGTGCCCATCATCCTGGCGACGATCCCGATGGTGCAGGGCGTCAGGGGCAGCGAGCGGATCTTCAACATCGTCTTCGTCCTGGTCGTCGTCTACACCCTGGTCCAGGGCCCGACGCTCCCTTGGCTGGCCGGAAAGCTGCGCCTGGGCGAGGAACCCGGCCCCGCCGACCTCGGCATCGAGTCGGCGCCCCTGGAGCGGCTGCGCGGGCACCTGCTGTCGGTCGCCATCCCCGAAGGCTCGAGGATGCACGGTGTGGAGGTCGGCGAACTGCGGCTG
>KL568523.1:58526-60528 GCA_000715605.1 Streptomyces speibonae
AGCCGGGGCGGCCGTCACGCTCGTCGTGCGCGAGGGGAGGTCGTTCGTCCCGCTGCCGTCGACGATGCTGCGCCACGGGGACGAACTCCTCGTCGTCACCACCGACCCGGTGCGGGACGCCACCGAGCGCCGCCTGCGCGCGGTCGGCCGGGGCGGCAAGCTGGCCGGCTGGCTCGGTACCGATGGATCGCAGGCGGGAAGCTGACGAGGTGCTCGGTTTCACAGCCGCACAAGCCCTTGATCCCTGTATTATGCAAGCGACCCCAGATCGAACCAACTCTGCCTGATGCAGAGCTGGCGCGACCGTATGGCGGCCGGGACGCCCTGAGCTGTGGCGCCGGTATCCACCGCAGTCAGCGCAAGAGGACAGCTCTCGGCGCACCCGCACGACCCGCGCGGGGCGCTACCAGGTGGCAGAAAGGCACGGGCCGTGGCATCCACGGTCACCACGTCGAAGGATTCGGCGGCCACCTCCCGCCCGGGCTACGGCCGGCTGCTGCGCACGCGCGGCGCGTGGACGTTCCTGCTCCCCGGCTTCGCGGCACGCCAGCCGTTCGCGATGCTCACCCTCTCCATCGTGCTGTTGGTGCAGCACACCACCGGCTCGTACGGCGCGGCAGGCGCCGTCGCCGCCGCCACCGGCGTCTCCATGGCGCTCTTCGCACCCTGGAGCGGCCGCCTGGCCGACCGGCACGGGCAGCGCGCGGTGCTGGTGCCCGGCGTCCTGGTGCACACCGGGTCCGGGCTCGCCCTCACCGCGCTGGCGCTGACCGGCGCGCCCCTGTGGGCGCTGTTCGCCGCCGCCGTTCCCACGGGCGCCTCGGTGCCGCAGATCGGGCCCATGGTGCGCGCCCGCTGGGGCGTCAGGCTCAAGGGCTCCCCGCTGATGGCGACCGCGGCGGCCTTCGAGTCCGTCACCGACGAGTTCACCTTCGTCGTCGGACCGCTGCTGGCCACGGCCCTGTGCACGGCCGTCGACCCGGCCGCCGGTCTGGTCGCCGAGGCCTCGCTGACCCTGGTCGGCGGACTGCTGTTCGCCGCGCAGAAGAACACGCAGCCCCCGGCCGGCCGCGAGGAGCACGCGCGCGTGGAACACGGTTCCGCGCTGCGCGTCCCGGGTGTGCGGGTGCTGATCGTGACGTTCCTCGGCATCGGTTCCGTCTTCGGCGGCATGCAGGTCGCACTGGCCGCGTTCACCGAGTCGATCGGCAACCCCGGCCTGAACGGCGTCCTCTACGGCGTCTTCGCGGCGGGCAACATGCTCGCCGGCATCGCCTGCGGCGCGATCGCCTGGCGGACCGCCCCGCAGCGGCGCCTGGTGCTCGCCCACACGGCGCTCGCGCTGACGGCGTCGGCCCTGTGGACCACCCATTCGGCGCTGCTGCTGGCCGGGCTCGGCCTCCTGGTCGGCATGTGCATCGCGCCGGCCCTGATCACCGGCTACACGCTGGTGGAGAGTCTGGTCCCGGCCGGGGTCCGCACCGAGGCGTTCACCTGGCTGACGGGCGCGGTCGCGCTCGGCCAGGCCGCGGCCGTCACGGTCGCCGGGCAACTGGAGGACCGCCTCTGGGACGGCGCCGGATTCCTGGTGCCGATGGCCGGTACGGTGCTCGCGCTGGCCACCCTCCTGGCACTGCGGTCACGGCTGACGACGAGCCCGCGCGGGCGCACCGTGGCGCGTGGCGTGGGTCACCGCGAGCCCGTCGCAGTGGACTGAACCCTCGGAATACGTCACTATGGACCGTCGTTAGCACTCATCGAGTGAGAGTGCCAGGAGGAAGACAGTGCCGACCTACCAGTACCAGTGCACCGAGTGCGGCGAGGGCCTCGAGGCGGTGCAGAAGTTCACCGACGACGCCCTGACCGAGTGCCCCAACTGCCAGGGCCGCCTGAAGAAGGTGTTCTCCGCGGTCGGCATCGTGTTCAAGGGTTCCGGTTTCTACCGCAACGACAGCCGCGGCTCCTCGTCGAGCAGCTCGCCGGCGTCGTCGAAGGCACCGGC
>KL568523.1:60716-62436 GCA_000715605.1 Streptomyces speibonae
TCAGAGATGTGTATAAGAGACAGTCCTCATCCTCGTCCTCGTCCTCCTCCTCGGACTCCGGTTCGGGTTCGGGTTCGGGCTCGTCGTCCGGTTCGTCCGGCTCCGGCAGCTCCGCCGGCACCACCGCCGCCTAGGCTCGGTCTTCCGCTTCGAGAAGGTCCCCCGTCGTCCGACGAGGGGGCCTTCTGCGTTTCCGGGCACTCTTCTCTTCCTCCCGGGGGCGGTCGGAGTGCGGCGGTTAGGGTGCGGAGCATGGCGAACATCGCGAAGGCCGACATCGGCGTGATCGGCGGCTCCGGCTTCTACTCCTTCCTCGACGACGTGACCGAGATCCAGGTCGACACCCCCTACGGGGCGCCGAGCGACTCCCTCTTCCTCGGCGAGGTGGCCGGCCGCCGGGTCGCCTTCCTGCCCCGGCACGGACGCGGCCACCATCTGCCGCCGCACCGCATCAACTACCGCGCCAACCTGTGGGCGCTCCGCTCGGTCGGGGTGCGCCAGGTGCTCGGGCCGTGCGCGGTGGGCGGGCTGCGGCCCGAGTACGGGCCGGGCACGCTGCTGGTGCCGGACCAGCTGGTGGACCGCACGAAGTCCCGGCAGGGCACGTACTTCGACGGGCTGCCGCTGCCCGACGGCACCGTGCCGAACGTGGTCCATGTGTCCCTGGCCGACCCCTACTGCCCCACCGGACGGGCGGCCGCGCTGAAGGCGGCGCGCGGACGGGACTGGGAGGCGGTGGACGGCGGCACGCTGGTCGTGGTGGAGGGGCCGCGCTTCTCCACCCGCGCGGAATCGTTGTTCCACCGGGCCCAGGGCTGGTCGGTGGTGGGCATGACGGGCCATCCCGAGGCGGCACTCGCCCGGGAACTGGAGCTCTGCTACACCTCGATGACCCTGGTCACCGACCTCGACGCCGGGGCCGAGACCGGTGAGGGCGTCTCCCACGACGAGGTGCTGCGGGTGTTCGCCGCCAACGTGGACCGGCTGCGGGGCGTGCTCTTCGACGCGGTGGCCGCACTGCCCGCGACTAAGGAACGGGAGTGCGTGTGCACGTCGGCGCTGGGCGGGATGGATCCGGGCTTCGCGCTGCCGTAAGGGGGCGTGGGGTCGCGCCGCGGTGAGGGGGTCCGGGGGAGGCTGAGGGCGGAACGGCTCGTTCGGGTGGGGGAGATCTCCACAGGAGCGGGGTGCGTCCACAAGGGGCAGCGGGCCTTCGCCCGGGCCGCGCATCGTGGAAGCGGCAAGCCGGTTCCTCGTCGCAGGTGGTGGTTCCCGTGTCCCGTTCGTCTTCGTCGCTCCGCTCTCCCTCCTCCCCCTCCTCTCCCTCCTCCCCTTCCTCCCCTTCCTCCCCCTCCCCCGTCGTCGCGCGTCCGCCCGGCGCCGACGTCCCCGCGCCGTGCGAGGTGCCGCACTTCGCGCCGGTACGGGTGCGCGGCGGTCTGCCGCTGCCGGGCGCGCTCGTACGGCACCGGAGGCGGGCCGTGGCGGTCGGCCTGGCCGTCACCGCGGCGGCGCTCGTCGCGGCGGGCCCGCGGGACGCCGACCGGTCGCGCGGGCACGCCGGGGACGCCGATGCGGCCCGGCCCGCCTCCGCGTCCCCGGGCGACCGTCCGGCACGGCCGCGCCGCGGGCGTACGACGGTCACGGCACCGGTGCGGATCGCCGACGCGGCCACGGTGCGGCTGCTGCGGCCGGGCGACCGGGTGGACGTGATCGCCGC
>KL568523.1:62550-63966 GCA_000715605.1 Streptomyces speibonae
ACCGGGCGACCGGGTGGACGTGATCGCCGCCGAGGAGACCGTGTCCGGCGGCGAGGCCCGTGTGGTCGCGCGCGGGGCGCGGGTGACGGAGGTGCCGCGGCCGCCGGACGGAGCGGCCGACGCGGGGGCGCTGGTCGTGCTGTCGGTTCCCCGTGACACCGCGGCCGAGCTGGCCGGCGCGAGCGCCACGGCCCGGCTGGCGGTGACGCTGTGGTGAGCGTGTCCGAACGCCGTGATTGGACAGGCCCGCACCGGTGTGCCGTAGGTTGCGGAGCGTTTTCTTCCGTCCCCTGCGCACAGGAAAAGAGGCCTCGACGTGAGCGACCGGAACAAGGCGGGTGTCTGGGAGGGCTTCAAGGCCTTCCTGACGCGTGGCAACGTCGTCGATCTGGCCGTGGCGGTGGTCATCGGGGCCGCCTTCACCAACATCGTCAACTCGGTCGTGAAGGGCGTCATCAACCCGCTGGTGGGCGCCTTCGGCACGAAGAACCTGGACAACTACAGCTCGTGCATCAAGGGTCCCTGCGAGGGCACCGGGGACGCCGCGACCGGCGTCCGGATCCTGTGGGGCTCGGTGCTCGGCGCGACGCTGCAGTTCCTGATCACCGCCGCGGTCGTCTACTTCCTGATGGTGCTGCCCATGGCGAAGTACCTGGCCCGGGTGGAGGCCCGCCGGAAGGCGAAGGAGGGCACACACGAGGTGGTGGAGGTCACCGAGCTGGAGGTCCTCAAGGAGATCCGCGACACCCTCGTCGCGCAGCGCGGGCCGGGACAGGGCGAGCGCTAGACGCCCGGGTCAGATGTGGTGGGGCGGCTTCTCGTCGAGGAAGCGCTTCAGATCGGCGGCGCTGTCGCCGGACGGGCGCTCGCCCCACCCGCCGTCCGTGTCGTCCGAGGACTGCTGGTCCAGCGGGTCGTCGAAGACCAGCGCGGGCTTGGGCTCACTCGGGCGGGGATCGGGGGCGGTACTCATGCGTCCAGGGTACGGCTGAGCGGGACGGGGCAAGACTTGCCTCATGACAGCTGACGCTCTGACGGATGTGGCCGGCCTGCGCGTGGGGCACGCGACGCGTACCGGGGACGGCTGGCTCACCGGCACCACGGTGGTGCTCGCGCCCGAGGGCGGGGCGGTGGCCGCGGTGGACGTGCGCGGCGGCGGCCCCGGCACGAAGGAGACCGACGCGCTCGATCCGCGGAACCTGGTGCAGAAGGTCGAGGCGGTCGTGCTGACCGGCGGAAGCGCGTACGGGCTCGACGCGGCCTCCGGGGTGATGGCCTGGCTGGAGGAGCGGGGACGCGGGGTGCGGGTCGGGCCCGATCCCGCCCACGTGGTGCCGCTGGTGCCGGCCGCCTGTGTCTTCGACCTGGGCCGGGGCGGCGACTTCCGGGCCCGTCCGGACGCGGCCACCGGCCGGG
>KL568523.1:64161-69649 GCA_000715605.1 Streptomyces speibonae
TGCCAGCCCGCTCAGAGATGTGTATAAGAGACAGGCGGCGAGCGCGCCCGGCGCCCCCGTCCCGCAGGGCAGTGTGGGCGCCGGAACGGGCGCGGTGCTGGGGCAGTTGAAGGGCGGGGTCGGCACGGCGAGCACCGTGCTGGACTCGGGGATCACGGTGGCCGCGCTGGTGGTGGCCAACGCGGTGGGCTCGGCGGTGGAGCCGGAGACGGGGGTGCTGTACGGGGAGTTCTTCCAGGGCCGGGTGCGTCACCCGGAGCCGGAGGTGCACGAGGCCGCCCGGAAACGGCTGGCGGAGGCGGCCGAGCGGAACGGCCCTCCCCCGCTGAACACCACACTCGCCGTGGTCGCCACCGACGCCCAGCTGTCCAAGGCACAGGCCCAGAAGCTGGCCGGCACCTCCCACGACGGCATCGCGCGCGCCGTACGCCCGGTGCATCTGCTCCACGACGGCGACACCGTCTTCGCCCTCGCCACGGGCGTCCGCCCGCTCGACGACGGCCCCCTCGCCCTGAACGAGGTGCTGGCGGCGGGCGCGGACCTGGTGACCCGCGCGATCGTGCGGGCGGCGCGTGCCGCGGAGCCGGTGGACGGTCCGGGCGGGGTGTGGCCGTCGTACAGGTCGCTGTACGGACGTTGAGACGGATGGGCACTGAAGTGACGTATGAGCAGGAAGAGTTGCCGTCCCACGGGGCCGACGGGGAATTTCTCGCGGGTCCCGGTCGTTTTCCAGCCATACGTTTTCTCGGTTCCTGGACATGACGTCCGACCGAGGGGCTACGGTATGCACCCACAAGGTGACATGCAGCAACGCCGGGAGAAACCTTGAGCGTTCCGTACGAGACGGCAGCGTACGAACCACCCGACTCGCCCGAGTCTCCGGAGGAGTACCTCGCGCGACTCCTCGGCCGCGCGCTGAACTCCTTCGAGCTGCCGGAAGAGACGATCCGGCAGCTGGACTGCGCGCTCGTGCACGACGGTTCGCTGTACTCGGCGCACCACAGCGGGGGCCTGCACCGGGAGACGTACCGGCACACCTGGCTGCTCGCCGACGGGTCGGCGGTCACGCTGTGGGAGCTGGTCCACAACACCGCGCGGGGCGGCGAGCCGCAGCACGAGATCTATCTGGACGAGGAGGAGCTGCGTACGGCCACGGCCCGGCTGCCGTTCCCGGCGGACACCCCGGACTTCGAGCTGCCGGTGACGGTGCCGCTGATCCCGGCTCCCGCGCTGCGGCAGGTGTATGTTCCGGACGATTCCCCGGACCATGCGCGCCGTTTACTGCGCCGGGCGGAGAACGCGGACCGGCCGGACCCGGAGACGGCCGCTCTGCTGACCACGGCGTGCGCGCACCGGATCACGCAGGCCTTCGGCCGCCCGTCACGCGGGACACGCTCCGCGCTGTTCTTCTCGCTCTACGAGCACGCGTTCCTGCTGAGTGACGGCGTGGAGCTCTCCCTGTGGGAGGTCGAGCACACGGTCACGCCGGACGGACGGCACATGTGCGAGGTGTACACCAGCGAGGACGCGGCGCGGGACGCCATGGAGCGCCGGGCGGCGCAGGTTCCCTGACACCACTGCCCCTCGGTGGGGCTCAGTCCTCCTCGGTGGGGCTCAGTCCTCTTCGCTGAGGCGTCGTACCAGCACGGCGAAGGCGTCGCGCTCGGCCGGGGTGAGCCGCACCGCCTCCGCGCGGGGGCCCGTACGGCGCTGGCGCGGGACGGTCCCCGTGCCCTGCGGGATGTGTTCCCCGCCGGTCTCGGGCGTCTCGGCAGCCCCAGGAGCTTCAAGAACCCCGGACGCACGCATCCGCCGCCCGCGCCGGCGCCGCAGGACGTCGGCCAGGCCCGCCGCGCAGGCCACGGCCACCAGAGTGAGAACGGTGGCACCCGTCGTTCGCGAGAGCGTCTTGTACTCAGGCATGCGGCCCAGTACACACCACGGCCCGGGACTTTAGGCCCGGACCGTGGTGATCGTGATCTATATCGCAGTAGGCATGAACCGTGCACACCTACCCAAACGGACGCACCGCCCGCCCGGCTACGCGGCCACCGCCTCCTTGCTCCGCGCCCCCGCGGCCGCGCCCTCGCCGGGGCCCGTGCCGGCGGCTCCCGGCACCGGCTTGCTCAGCCCCTTGAGGACGATCACCAGGGCCGTCGTGACACAGACGCCCGCGGCGATGGCGACCAGGTAGAGGAACGGGTTGCCGATCAGCGGGACCACGAAGATGCCGCCGTGCGGGGCGCGCAGGGTCGCGTCGAAGGCCATCGACAGGGAGCCGGTGACCGCGCCGCCCACCATCGAGGCGGGGATCACGCGCAGCGGGTCGGCCGCCGCGAACGGGATCGCGCCCTCGGAGATGAACGAGGCGCCCAGCACCCAGGCGGCCTTGCCGTTCTCGCGTTCGGCGCGGTTGAAGAGCTTGCCGCGCACGGTGGTGGCCAGCGCCATCGCCAGCGGCGGCACCATGCCGGCGGCCATCACCGCGGCCATGATCTTCATCGCGGAGTCGCTGGGGCTCGCGACGGCGATCCCGGCGGTGGCGAAGGTGTAGGCGACCTTGTTGACCGGACCGCCGAGGTCGAAGCACATCATCAGTCCGAGCAGGGCGCCGAGCAGGACGGCGTTGGTGCCGGTGAGGCCGTTCAGCCAGTCGGTCATGGCCTTCTGCGCCTCGGCGATGGGCTTGCCGATGACGACGAACATCAGGAAGCCGACGACCGCGGCGGAGATCAGCGGGATCACCACCACCGGCATGATGCCGCGCATCCCGGCCGGTATCCGCACCTTCTGGATCGCCATCACCACACCACCGGCGATCAGACCGGCCGCGAGGCCGCCGAGGAAGCCGGCGTTGACGGTGAGCGCGATCGCGCCGCCGACGAAGCCGGGCACCAGGCCGGGCCGGTCGGCCATGCCGTAGGCGATGTAACCGGCCAGGACCGGGACGAGGAAGCCGAAGGCGACGCCGCCGATCTGGAAGAGCAGGGCGCCCCAGCTGTCGGCCTGGGTCCACACGAAGTGCTCCATCACCGACGGCGCCTCGTTGATCTCGTAGCCGCCGATGGCGAAGCCGAGCGCGATGAGCAGACCGCCCGCCGCAACGAAGGGCACCATGTAGCTGACGCCGGACATCAGCCAGGTGCGCAGCTTGGTGCCGTAGCCCTCGCCGCTGCCTCCGGCACGCTCGACGGGCGTGGCGCCGGACGCGGCGGCCGCGGTGACCTCGCCGCGTTCCGCCTTGCCTCTGACCTCGGTGATCAGGTCGGCGGGACGGTTGATGGCCGCCTTGACGCCGGTGTCGACGGTGGGCTTCCCGGCGAAACGGTCCTTCTCCCGCACGGGGACGTCGTGGGCGAGGATCACGGCGTCCGCCGCCGCGATCACGGCCGGGTCGAGCCGGGTGAAGCCCGCCGAGCCCTGGGTCTCGACGACGACCTCGACACCGGCGTCCCGGCCGGCGTTCTCCAGCGACTCGGCCGCCATGTAGGTGTGGGCGATGCCGGTGGGGCAGGAGGTGACGGCGACGATCCGGAAGGGGCGGTCCTCCTCGGGGGCCGTGGTGCCCGTGGCGGCGCCGGCGGAGGCCGCCGCCGGCGCCGCCACGGAGTCCTCGGAGGGGGTGTCGTCGCCGCGGATCAGCGCCGCCGCGGCCGCCGCGTCGTCCACCGACCTCAGCGCGTCGGTGAACTCGGTGTTCATCAGCTGCCGGGCCAGCGAGGACAGGATCGTCAGATGGGCGTCGTCCGCTCCGGCCGGGGCGGCGATCAGGAAGACCAGGTCGGCGGGTCCGTCCGCCGCGCCGAAGTCGATCCCGGCGGAGCTGCGCCCGAAGGCCAGGGTCGGTTCGGTGACGTGCTCGCTGCGGCAGTGCGGGATGCCGATGCCGCCCTCGAGGCCGGTCGGCATCTGCGCCTCACGCGCGGCGACGTCGGCGAGGAAGCCCTCGAGGTCGGTCACCCGGCCCTGGGCCGCCATGCGCTCGGCGAGGGCTCGTGCCGCCGCGTCCTTCGTGTCGGCGGACAGGTCGAGATCGACCAGGTCCGCGGTGATCATGTGACTCATCGCGGGCTCCTTCGCACGCGTATCGCCCGTACTGCGGGGCGGGCGGAGGTGGGGACGGAAGGGACGGAAGGGAGAGGACGCAGGGAGCGGTTCATGACGCCGGCTCCCTCAGGACGGGGTCGACCAGGACGCGGTCGACGGGGATCTCGGCCGTGACGGTGACCGCGGCCGGATCCAGGTCGCCCGGTACGGGCATCACGCTGCCGGGCAGCTGAACGGCCGCCGCCCCGTGGGCGACGGCGGAGGCGAGCGCCCCGGGGCCGCGTCCGCCGGCGGCGAGGAACCCGGCGAGCGCGGAGTCGCCCGCGCCCACGTTGCTGCGGACGGCGTCCACGGGGGCGGTGCCGAACCAGGCGCCGTCGTCGTCGACGAGCAGTTGTCCGTCGGCGCCGAGGCTCGCGAGGACGGCCCGGGCGCCCGCCGCGCGCAGTTCCTCGGCCGCCTTCATCGCGTCGCCGATGGTGGTCAGCGGGCGGCCGACGGCCTCGGCGAGTTCCGCCGCGTTGGGCTTCACCACGTCGGGCCGCTCCCGCAGGGCGGCGAGCAGCGCGGGTCCCGAGGTGTCCAGGGCGATGCGTACGCCGGCGGCGTGCACCCGGGCGACCACGTCGGCGTACCAGGAGGGGGCGAGTCCGCCCGGCAGGCTGCCGCAGCAGGCGATCCAGTCGGCGCCCGGCGCCTGCCGGCGCACGGTCTCGAGCAGCAGTTCCCGCTCGGCCGCCGTCAGCTCGGGCCCCGGCGCGTTGATCTTCGTCAGTACGCCGTCGGCCTCGGCGAGGGAGATGTTGGCGCGGGTGGCTCCGGCGACCGGGACGGGGGCGACCTCGATGCCCTGCGCGTGCAGCAGGTCGGCGATCAGGGCGCCGGACGCGCCGCCCAGGGGCAGCACCGCGACCGTGCGGCGGCCGGCCGCGGTGACGGCGCGCGAGACGTTGACCCCCTTGCCGCCCGGGTCGACGCGTTCGCCGGTGGCCCGGACGACCTCACCGCGGTCCAGCGAGGGGACCTCGTAGGTGCGGTCGAGGGACGGGTTGGGGGTGACGGTGAGGATCATGCGCGCACTACTTCCGTGCCGCCGCGCTCGATGGCGGTGGCGTCCTGCGGGCTCAGCCCGGTGTCGGTGATCAGCAGGTCCACGTCGCCGAGGTCGCCGAAGCGGGCGAAGTGTTCCTGGCCGTGCTTGGAGGAGTCGGCGAGCAGCACCACGCGCCGGGCGGCGGCCATGGCCGCGCGTTTCACGGCGGCCTCGGCGAGGTCCGGGGTGGTGAGGCCGTACTCGGCGGAGTAACCGTTGGCGGCCACGAACAGGACGTCCGCACGGATCTCGCCGTACGCGCGCAGCGCCCAGGCGTCCACGGCGGCGCGCGTACGGTGCCGCACGCGCCCTCCGACCAGGTGGAGCTGGATGCCGGGGTGGTCGGCG
>KL568523.1:69875-76971 GCA_000715605.1 Streptomyces speibonae
GTCCACCGGCAGGGAGCCCGCGAGCCGCGCGGCCGTCGAGCCGGCGTCGACGATCACGGTGCCGTCGGCCGGGAGTTCCGCGAGGGCGGCCCGGGCGATGCGGTCCTTCTCGTCGGCCGCGGTGGTCTCCCGCTCGGCGAGGTCGGGTTCGAAGTCGAGGCGCCCGGAGGGGATGGCCCCGCCGTGCACCCTGCGGACCAGTCCCGCGCGGTCCAGTGCCTTCAGGTCCCGGCGGATGGTCTCGGCCGTCACCTGGAACTCCTCGGCCAGCGAGACCACGTCCACCCGGCCGCTGTCGCGGGCGAGCCGCAGGATCTCCTGCTGGCGTTCCGGTGCGTACATGCCGGCTGCCTCCCGGTCCGTTCATGTCCGAACGTGTGGTTACGCCCGGAGGCTACGTCGAGATGTCCGGAAAGTAAACAGGTACAGGGCTCAACCGGGCATGAGTGGACTTCCGATTGTGTCCGTTCTTCGGATCAAGACGCACGGGAAGGGCCCGGCACCCCCGTGAGTGCCGAGCCCTTCCCGGTGTACGCCGCGCGCGTCGGCCGTCCGCTCAGGCCACGAGCGCCGGCTCCTTCCCGGTCTCCGTCTCCCCCTGCGCCTCCGTGTCCGCCGCACCCTCCACGTGCTGGGCGGGACGCTTCGGCAGGGCGAACATCAGCAGGAAGATCACGCCCATCACCGCGACCACCCAGCCCAGCGCGTGCTGGAACCCGTCCGTGAAGGCCGGACCCACCTCGGCCGGTGCGAGCGGCTCGTCGATCACCCCGAAGAACACCACCGACACCAGGCCCAGCCCCAGCGCGTTGCCCATCTGCTGCACGGTGTTGATCAGCCCCGACGCCGACCCGGCGTGTTCCCGCGGCACCTCCGAGAGCACCGCGTCCGTCAGCGGAGCGACGATCAGCCCCATGCCCGCGCCCATGACCACCAGCGGCAGCGCCATCTGCCAGGAGGCGATGGACTGGCCGTACCGCCCGGCCTCCCACAGGTAGATCAGCACACCCGCCGCCATGACCAGGGCACCGGCCTGGAGCACCTTGCGTCCGTAGCGCGGGACCAGCAACTGCACCGACATCCCGGCCGCCACCGACACGGCGACGGAGAACGGCACTCCGGTCAGCCCGGCCCGCAGCGCGCTCCAGCCCAGGCCGATCTGCATGTACATCGTCCACACCAGGAAGAAGATGCCGAGGCCGATGCCGAACACCGTCTGCACCGCGATGCCCGCCGCGAAGCTCTTCACCCGGAACAGCGAGAGCTCGATCAGCGGGGAGCCGTCCCGCGCGCCCTTGACCCGCTCGTACGCCACCAGCGCCGCGAACACCACCAGCGCGCCGGCCATCGACACGTACCCCCACACCGGCCAGCCCAGCTCGCGGCCGCGGGTGAGCGGGTAGAGCAGCATCAGCAGCGCCAGGGTGACCAGCGCGACGCCCACCAGGTCCAGCTTCAGGGCGCGCGGCGCCTTGGACTCGGTGATGAAGCGGGCGCCGAGGATCAGGCCCGCGATGCCGACCGGAAGGTTGATCAGGAAGATCGGCCGCCATTCCAGGCCGAACAGGTTCCACTCGGTCAGCAGCGCGCCGAGCAGCGGTCCGGACACCGCGCCCAGTCCGACGATCGCGCCGAACAGCCCGAACACCTTGCCGCGTTCGTGCGCCGGGAAGGTGGCGTGCACGATCGACAGCACCTGGGGCACCATCAGCGCCGCCATGGCGCCCTGCAGGATGCGGGAGGCGACCAGCATCTCCGGGTTCACGGCGAGCCCGCACAGCGCGGACGCGAGGGTGAAACCGCCGATGCCGAGAAGGAAGATCCGCTTGCGGCCGTGGATGTCGCCGAGCCGGCCGCCGGTGACGAGCCCCGCGGCGAAGGCCAGCGCGTATCCCGCGGTGATCCACTGGATCTGGCTGAACGTGGCGCCCTCGTCGCGCTGGATCGAGGGAATCGCGATGTTGACGATCGTGACGTCGACGAGGTCCATGAAGGCCGCGGTCATCACGATCGCGAGCGCGAACCAGCGGCGTCGGTCGCCCGCTGCGGGCTGAGGTGCATGCCGGGTGTCGGTGAAGGTCATGTCCCGAAGCTATTCCCCATATAGGTCGGATCGGGTCCTAATTCCGAGGCATCCTCGATTCCATGACGACGGACACACCGGCCCGGCTCCTGACCCTTCTCTCCCTCCTCCAGACACCCCGTGAATGGCCCGGCGGCGAGCTCGCCGAACGGCTCGGGGTCTCCCGGCGCACGGTCCGGCGGGACATCGACCGGCTGCGCGAACTCGGCTATCCGGTGCAGGCGACCCTCGGCGCGGAGGGCGGCTACCGGCTCGTCGCCGGCAAGGCGCTGCCTCCCCTGGTCCTCGACGACGAGGAGGCGGTGGCCATCGCGGTCGGCCTGCGGGCCGGCGCGGGTCACGCCCTGGAGGGCGTCGACGAGGCGTCCGTGCGGGCGCTGGCGAAACTGGAACAGGTGCTGCCCGGCAGACTGCGCCACCGCGTCAGCACGCTCCAGGCCGCGACCACCCCGCTGACCAGCGGCGACGGCGCGACGATCGCACCGGAGACGCTCACCGTCATGGCCTCCACGGTGGCCGGGCACGAGCGGCTGCGGTTCGCCTACCGCGCGGCCGACGGCACCGAGTCCCGGCGCGTGACGGAACCGTACCGGCTGGTCTCGACCGGGCGGCGCTGGTACCTCGTGGCGTACGACCTCGACCGCGCGGACTGGCGTACGTTCCGCGTCGACCGGGTGAGCGACCCCTTCGCCACGGGGGCGCGGTTCACCCCTCGGGAGCTGCCGACGGGGAGCGCGGCCGAGTACCTGCGCCGGTCGATGCACCGGACGCAGCAGTCCTACGAACTGGACGTCACCTTCGCCGCACCGGCCGCCACCGTCGCCGCCCGCCTGCCCGGCTGGATGGGCGCGCCCGAGCCGCTCGACGAGGGGTCCTGCCGGCTGCGGACGACGGTGAGCGACGGCAAGGAGTGGATGGCGGTGCGCCTGGCCATGCTGGGGTACGACTTCACCGTGCGGTCGCCGCGGGAACTGGTGGATGCGGTGCGGGAGTTGGGCGACCGGATGAGCAGGGCGGCGGAGGGCGGAACGGCGAGTTCCGAGCCGTGACACCGCGCCGGGCCCGCTCCCGGGGGACGGCACCGGCCCTGTGGCAGAATCTGCCGTCTGGCGGGTCACCCCGGGGTTCAGGTTCGGGGTGACCCGCCAACCGGTTCCGGGCCGGCAACTCGTCCCGCGGGTATGCGGGCTGCGCCGCACGGGCAAGAGAGAGCCGGGCCCGGCGCCCGGGGGGAGGGGCGCCGAACCCGGCCTTGGGAAGTCCCGGCGCCGGGGGGGGTGGTGCGTCGGGACGTGGCTTTCACGGGGCGAGGGATCAAGCCTCCGCGGCTCGAACTCCTGGGTCTTGAATGCTTGTTCCCTGGCTCGGCGGGTTGAAGCGACGGGGAACGGCCATATTCTGCGCGGTCTTTCGCCACCCGGCGTACGCACCCGGGGCTTCACGCCACCGCGTCGGACACGCCGGCGCGCCCGACGCGCTCACCACCCCGGCGCGTCGCGGCCGCCCGTCACGCGGCCGCGTCGAAACCGGTGTCGCGCGCCAGCTTCTTCAGCTCCAGCAGCGCGTGCTTCTCGATCTGGCGGATGCGCTCGCGCGTCAGACCGTGCTCCTTTCCGACCTCGGTCAGCGTGCGCTCACGGCCGTCCTCGATGCCGTAGCGCATCTTGATGATGGAGGCCGTGCGCTGGTCGAGGCGGCCGATCAGGTCGTCCAGTTCCTCGCTGCGCAGCAGCGTCAGCACCGACTGCTCCGGCGACACCGCCGAGGTGTCCTCCAGGAGGTCCCCGAACTGCGTCTCGCCCTCGTCGTCCACCGACATGTTCAGCGAGACCGGGTCACGGGCCCAGTCGAGCACGTCGGTGACGCGCTCCGGCGTGGAGCCGAGCTCGGCCGCGATCTCCGCGGGCTCCGGGTCCCGCCCGTGCTCACGGTTGTACTCGCGCTGCACGCGCCGTATCCGGCCCAGCTCCTCCACCAGGTGGACGGGCAGGCGGATGGTGCGCGACTGGTCGGCTATCGACCGGGTGATGGCCTGACGGATCCACCACGTCGCGTACGTGGAGAACTTGAAGCCCTTGCGGTAGTCGAACTTCTCGACCGCCCGCACCAGGCCGGCGTTGCCCTCCTGGATCAGGTCGAGCAGCGGCAGCCCGCTGCGCGGGTACCTCCGGGCCACGGCGACCACCAGGCGCAGGTTGGAACGTATGAAGACGTCCTTGGCCCGCTCGCTCGCGTCGACCAGCGCCTGGAGCTCCTCGGGGGTCGCCCCCACCTTGTTCTCCTCGAGGCCGTCGAGGATCTGCTGCGCGAACACACCCGCCTCGATGATCTGCGACAGCTCGACCTCCTTGGCGGCGTCGAGCAGCGGCGTGCGCGCGATCTCGTCGAGGTACATGCCGACCAGGTCGCGATCGGCGATCTCGCCGCCTTGGGCGCGGACAGTGCGTGCCGAGTCGGCCGTCTCGCCGGTGGCGGACTGACGACGGGCGACGGCGCGGGTTGCCATGCGTGCTCCCTTGCGATGATGAGGTCAGCGGGTGGTCCTGTGGACGCTCGGCACGCCTCCCAGGTCCCTCCGGACTCTGGTCGGGTGCCCTGCATCCAATGGAAACAACGACTGGAATCCGGACAGAATTCCCAAGCCGACCCCCGATTTTCTGATCATGCAGTACCCTGTCGGCCCACATGGGGAGGCGCGATGCCGTCGGAACGCGCGGAGGTCCAGGTCAGGCCGGGCGGGGAGGAGGACCTGGCGGCCCTCACCGACCTGTACAACCACTACGTCCGTGAGACGGCGATCACATTCGACACATCGCCGTTCACCCCCGAGGAGCGCCGTCCCTGGCTGCTCTCCCACCCTGTAGACGGCCCCCACCGGCTGATGGTTGCCACGGGCGCAGGTCAGGGGCGGATCCTCGGCTACGCCACGTCCAGCCCCTTCCGCCCCAAGCCCGCCTACGCCCCCTCCGTGGAGACGACGGTCTACGTCGCCCCGGACGCGGGCGGGCGCGGCATCGGCACCCTGCTCTACAAGGCCCTCTTCGAGGCCCTGGCGGGCGAGGGGCTGCACCGCGCCTACGCCGGCATCGCCCAGCCGAACGACGCCTCGGCCCGCCTGCACGAGCGCTTCGGCTTCCGCTACGTCGGTACGTACCGCGAGGTGGGCCGCAAGTTCGGCCGCTGGTGGGACGTGGCCTGGTACGAGAAGGAGCTGTAACACCCCTGCCGGGGCAGGCCGTGCGCAGCCGCTCAGCCGCTCAGCCGAACTGCACCGACCGCTTGGCCAGCCCCATCCAGAACCCGTCGATCACGGACTTCTGTTCCCCGAGCTCACCGGCGGCGTCCGCGGCGCCCATGGTCACGAAGAGCGGGGCGAAGTGCTCGGTGCGCGGGTGGGCGAGCAGACCGGCCGGGGACTTGCGGGTGAAGTCGAGCAGCGCGTCCACGTCCCGCGCCTCCAGGGCCTCGCGGCCCCAGGCGTCGAACTCCGCCGACCAGGCGGGGATGCCGCCCTGCCGCAGCGCGGCCAGGTTGTGGGTGAAGAACCCGGAGCCGATGATCAGCACCCCCTCGTCGCGCAGCGGCGCGAGCCGGCGCCCGATCTCCATCAGCCGCACCGGGTCCAGGGTCGGCATGGAGACCTGGAGCACCGGGATGTCGGCCCCGGGGTACATCTCGACGAGCGGGACGTACGCGCCGTGGTCCAGGCCCCGGTCCGGGACGTCTTGCACGGGCATGCCGGGGGCGCGCAGCAGCTTGCGCACGGAGTCGGCGAGGGCGGGGGCGCCGGGGGCGGGGTAGGTTACCCGGTAGTAGTGCTCTGGGAAGCCCCAGAAGTCGTAGACGAGGGGGACGGTGTCGGTGGCGCCAAGGGCGAGCGGAGCCTCCTCCCAGTGGGCGGAGACCACCAGGACGGCCTTCGGCCGGGGCAGCCCGGCCGACCAGTCGGCCAGCTCACCGGGCCAGACGGGGTCGTCGGCCAGGGGCGGGGCGCCGTGGCTGAGGTAGAGCGCGGGCATGCGCTCCTGAGTGGCGGCGGTCATGACGGCGGCTCCCTCCGGCAGGCTTCCCCGGTCACTACTTGAACTCTCAACTTCCACCACCGACTGTACGACAATTTGGTTTAATGTTCAAGGAGGTTCGCCGTACAGTGGAGCACATGAAGAGGGCACCCGCATCGGCCGACGCCGGACCACCCCGGTGGCTGACCGACGAGGAACAGCGCGTCTGGCGCGCGTACATCGAGGCCTCCACCCTCCTGGAGGACCACCTGGACCGGCAGCTCCAGCGTGACGCGGGGATGCCGCACGTGTACTACGGCCTCCTGGTCAAGCTCGCCGAGGCCCCGTCCCGGCGTCTGCGGATGACGGAGCTGGCGATGTCCGCGAAGATCACCCGCTCCCGCCTCTCGCACGCCGTCGCCCGGCTGGAGAAGAGCGGCTGGGTGCGTCGCGAGGACTGCCCCTCCGACAAGCGGGGCCAGTTCGCCGTTCTGACGGAGAAGGGCCAGGAGGTGATGCGCCGGCACGCGCCCGGCCACGTCGAGGCCGTACGTCAGGCGGTCTTCGACCGGCTCACCCCGGAACAGCAGAAGTCCCTCGGCGAGATCATGGGGATCATCGCCGAGGGACTTCAGCCGAGCGAAACGGGTGCGGACCTGCCCTGGCTCCGCTGACGAGGCGGAGCCGGGGCAGGTCCGGGGAAGCCGTACGGGGAGGCGTCCCCTCCTCCTCCGTACGGGTGGCGTGAGCCGCGCCCGCGGTCAGTGGACGGCCACCAGGGCCGCCGGCGCCGCGGTCAGTGGATGGCCACCGGCATGACCGCCTCGTCCTCGGCGGAGGCGTCGGAGGACCCCGCGGCGACGGTGCTGCCCGGCTTGCCCACGTTGATCAGGGTGAGGGCGATGGCCGCGGCCGCGACCAGGATCCCGACGGCGAGCCAGATCGCGCTGGTGTACCCCTCCACCTGGCCCTGGAGCTGGATCTGTCTCTTATACACATCTCTGAGCGGGCT
>KL568523.1:77211-79587 GCA_000715605.1 Streptomyces speibonae
CCGAGGCGGCGATCGTGTTCAGCAGGGCCGTACCGATCGCGCCGCCCACCTGCTGCGAGGTGTTGACCATCGCGGAGGCGACACCGGAGTCACGCGGCTCCACCCCGTAGGTGGCCAGCGACATGGCCGGCATGAACGCCGTGCCCATGCCCAGACCCAGCAGCACCATCGCGGGCAGCAGCACGGTCGCGTACGAGGAGTCGATCTCCATCCGGGTCAGCAGCAGCATGCCGAGCGCGGCGACCAGGAAGCCGGGGCCCATCAGCAGCCGGGGCGCGACCCGGGTCATCAGCCGGGTGCCGATCTGCGTCGACCCCACGATCATGCCCACGATCATCGGCAGGAAGGCGAAGCCGGTCTTGACCGGGGAGTACTGCTGCACGACCTGGAGGTAGTAGGTGAGGAAGAGGAACAGGCCGAACATCGCGATGATCGCCAGGCCCAGCGAGAGGAAGACACCGCCGCGGTTGCGTTCGGTGACCACGCGCAGCGGCAGCAGCGGCGCCTTGACCCGGGCCTCGACGACCACGAAGGTGACCAGCAGCACGGCCGACACGACGAACATGCCGACGGTCACGGAGTCGCTCCAGCCGTCGGACTCGGCGCGGGTGAAGCCGTAGACGAGCGCGACCAGGCCCAGGGTGGACAGGACCACACCGGGGATGTCGAGCGGCGAGCGGTTGCGTCCGCCCTCCGGCTCACGGATGACGAAGTACGCGCCGGCCGCGGCGACGACGGCGAACGGGATGTTCACGAAGAACGTCCAGCGCCAGTCCAGGTATTCGGTGAGAACGCCGCCGAGGATCAGACCCACGGCACCACCGCCACCGGCGATCGCGCCGTAGATGCCGAACGCCTTGGCCCGCTCCTTGGCGTCGGTGAACATCACCGCGAGCAGGGAGAGCGCGGCGGGCGCGAGCAGCGCGCCGAACACACCCTGCAGCGCGCGGGAGCCGAACATCATGGCCCCGTTGGTGGCCGCGCCGCCGAGCGCGGAGGCCAGCGCGAAGCCGCCCAGACCGAGGACGAAGGCGAACTTGCGTCCCCACAGGTCGGCCACCCGGCCGCCGAACAGCAGCAGACCGCCGAAGGCGAGTGCGTAGGCGGTGATGACCCACTGACGGTTGCCGTCCGAGATGCCCAGGTCCTGCTGGGCGGAGGGCAGGGCGATATTCACGATGGTCGCGTCCAGGACGACCATCAGCTGGGCGAGCGCGATGAAGACGAGCGCTTTCCAGCGGTTGGCGTCCGGACCGCCGGCGGTCTTCGCCGCCAGTGAGGCTGTTTCAGACATGGGGGTACCCACTTCGGTACTTGTGACGGAAATCGAGAATGTGTAAGGAAAAATCGGGTGTCTTGAGGCGACGACACGCCCCCGTGCAGGACGGCCGTTCCGTGCGAGGCCCGTGGGTCGGACGGGCGGCGCGAATGCGGTGTCAGGGCTCGCTCAGCGGCGCAGATCCTCCACGGTCACGGCGGAACCCGGGAGGACGCTCGGTGCGGGGGCCCGCATCCCGTCCAGGAACAGCTGCAGATGGCGGTGGACGAAGCGGTCGGCGCTCATGCAGCCGGCACCGGCCGGGGGCCGGCTCAGCTGGGCGACGCCCAGCAGAAGATCGCCGTAATCCACGTCGGCACGGAGCTGACCGGCCGCCTTGGCACGGTCCATCAGCTGCGCGACGAGGCTCTCCGTTCGCCGGCGCGCGTCATCCAGGTCGGGGTGGTGCTGGTCGAAGGCGCTGGAGATCATCGGGCACAGTGCGCTGATCCGCTCGTCGGCGGCCGCGTGCGCGAAGCTCTCCAGTGCCTCGAAGGCGTCCCCGCTCTCGGTCAGCGCCCGCTCGGCCGCCTGCATCGTACGGTCCATGACGGAGCAGACGACCTCGCGCATCAGCGCGTCACGGTCGGGGAAGTTGCGGTACACCGTGGCATTGCCGACACCGGCCCGGCGGGCGACGTCGTCGAGCGGCACGTCCGGCCCGAACTCGACGAACATCTCGCGAGCGGCGGTGACGATCCGCTCCCGGTTGCGCAGGGCATCGGCACGGGGCCGGGGCGCCTTGCGCGAAGGGGGCGGTGCGGTCTTCACGGTGCACTCCTCGGACGGTTGGCTTGGCGATCCGGGGAGTCCATCCCCGTTTCGCGCGAACATCTGTCTAAACGGGGAAACCATCCCCGGTTATTTCCCGCTCCCCGGATTCTTTTCTGTGAGCCATGTCACCGCCCTGACCGGGCACGAACCCCACCCCCGCCCCCCTCTTACACCCCTGGGTCCCCGGCCGGCCCCACCCCGCACCCCACGATCGGCCCTCCCAGCGAGCGCACCCCCGACCGGCGACGCAGTGTGATCGAGAGGGTGCAGTCGGAGACCGGCGG
>KL568523.1:79842-86456 GCA_000715605.1 Streptomyces speibonae
CCGACGCCGGATATCCCCGCGCCGCCTGGCCGCCCTGGCCTCCGTCTCCGCCCTGACCCTCGCCGTCAGCACCTCCGCCGGCCACGGCCACCTCTCCCCCGGCACCTCCACCGTCGGCGCCGGCCCGAGCGCCCTCTCCCGCACCTCCGCACACGGCCCCTGCATGATCGGCAGCAACCGCGAGGTGCAGATGTCCGAGGGCATCCCCACGGACCCCGGCTACACCCGCTCCACCGGCACGGTCCGCGCCCTCACGCTGATGATCGACTTCTCCGACGCGCCCGGTGAGGGCGACGCCCTCGACCGCTACCGGGAGTTCTTCCCCCAGACCCGGGAGTGGTTCGCCACCAGCTCCTACGGCCGCCTGGACTACCGCCCCGAGATCCCGGTCCCCGACTGGCTGCGCATGCCCAGGTCCTTCCGCGCGTACGGCATAGAGCGCGGCGCCCCCTTCGACCCCGGCTACCGCGAACTGGTCCGCGACATCGTGGCCGAGGCCGACCCCGAGGTGGACTTCCAGAAGTACGACCTGCTGAACGTACTGGTGACCCCCAACGCGGGCCCGGCCGCCCTCGACACGGTCCTGTCCGTCACCTTCGCGGGCAACAGGGAGGCCCCAACCGCAGACGGCATCCCTGTCTCCAACGCGTCCTTCGTCTACTCCCGCCAGGACGACGGCTCCGGCTCCTACGACCGCACCGGCTACCGCGTGCTGCCGCACGAGAACGGCCACGTCTTCGGCCTGCCCGACCTCTACACCGCGGAGGGCGGCGGCGCGGTCGGCCACTGGGACATCATGAGCGAGGACTGGGGCGCCAACAACGACCTCCTGGCCTGGCACAAGTGGAAACTGGGCTGGCTGGACGCGTCCCAGGTCGGCTGCGCGGCGAGCGGCGGCACACGGGAGTACGCGCTCACCCCCCTCGCCCGCGCCGGCGGCCCGAAGCTCGTCTTCATCCCCCTGAACGCCCACTCGGGCTACGCCGTCGAACTGCGCACCCGCGCCGGCAACGACGAGGCGGTCTGCCGCCCCGGCATCCTCATCTACCGCGTCGACGCGAACGTGGACACCGGCATGGGCCCGATCACCGTCCACGACTCCCGTCGGGACAGCGGCGGCTGCACCCGCGCCCCCAACGTCCACGCGGAACTCTCGGACGCGACCTTCGCCCCGGGCGAGAGCTTTGTGGACCGTAAGAAGGGGATCCAGGTGACGGTCCTGAAGGCGGACACCGACACCTACCGCGTCCGCGTGACCCGCTCCGAGAGGACAGGGCTGCATCTGACACATCCCCGCCGCACCAGCACCGCGACCGGGTAGCGAACAGCTTCGCTCACCCGCCGGCGGGAGAAGCCTCCGATCCGCACGGCTCGGGCAGGGCGGATCACCGCGGTGCCGCCGGCCTGATCGCCCCGTGCAGCACCAGGTCGGCCAGCCCGAGCAGCCGAGCCTCCAGATCGAAGGGCGGCGGCCCGGGCCGGGCCCAGGTACGCAGGACGGCGAAATAGCCGGCGGCCAGGGTCTGGCCCGCCAGGTGTGCGTCGAGATCGGGCGCCGCCTCATCGGCCGAGTCCTGGATGAGCGTGCTGAACGAATAGGCGAGGGGAGGGTCGTTCAGAATGTCCAGCATCCGCAGAGCCGGCTCGGTCAGCGCCACCGTCTCGGATCGCGAGGAGGTGCTCACCGCGGCCAGCATGCGCATCGCGTGCGACATCTGGTGGCGCAGGGGGGCAGCGGCGTCGAGACCGGCGTCCCGGCCGAACGCGCGCGCCCGGCGCCGGGCACCCCATTCGTCCAGGAACGCCGACTTCCGCACGTAATAGTTGAACACCGACGTCCGGGCGACATCGGCCCGGGCGGCGATCTCCTCCATCGTGGTGCGGTCGTACCCCTGCTCGATGAACAGCTCGACCGCCGCCGTGTAGACCCGGTCGCGCCGCTGCCCGCGGCGACGGGTGCGGTGGTCCGTGGACCGGCTCGCGTTCGACGTGCCGTCGGCGTCGGCAGAGGCGGAGGCCATGGTCGGGTGAACGCTCCTTCGGATGTTGTCACACACTTCGTGCCGCACCGTAGCCTGCCATATCCGCACTCAGGTACAAACATGTATCTCAGTTCATCTGGAGGTGCGATGACCGCGCTGATCCTGGACCGGTATGCGGATGCGGCCCGCTCCGTGCGGTATCTGCACCGCCTGCTGGCGGCCAATGACATCACTCAGGCCCTTCAGATCGGGGTGGACCAGGTGATCGACGTCTTCGGCTGTGATGTCTCCTGGGCCGGGCTGATCGAGGACGGTTACCTGGTCATGAGCGCCCACCACGGGCTGGTGTCGAGTGAGATGGCGTCCGCCTGGCGCCTCAAGGTCGGCGAAGGCATCGGCGGCCGGGTGGTCGCCGAGCGGAGGCCTCAGATGAGCCGTGACTACCGGCACGACTCACGCCGGGTGCCCTTGATGAAGCGCTTGATCGACAACGAAGGGATCCAGGCGACCCTGACCGTGCCCCTGCTGTCCGCGGACACCTCGCTGGGGGTTCTGTACGCCGCTCACCGCCGCCCGTACCCGTGGACCGAGGACGAGCAGAGTGCCCTGGAGGAGATCGCCGATGACCTGGCGGTCCGGCTGCGCCAGCTGGACGTGGAGGGGCGCCGGTCGGCCCTCGTCCGGACGGCTGAGCGCAAGTACGAGCGCGCCCTGCGCAGCGAGCAGTCGTGCGCCCGTCTCGCCGCCGGTCTGACGACCCAGGACAACCCGGGCACAGCGCTCGACCTGGTGGCCCTGGAGCTCGGCGGGCGCGTGGAGCTGCGGCAGCGTGACGGCCAGCTGGTCTGTGCGGCCGGCGAAGTCGGTGAGGGCAACCCTCGGACGGTCTGGCGCACCGAGCTGGCCGGTACCCAGGGACTGACGGTGACGGTCATCCACACGCGGGAGCCCGATGAGCTCGACTCCGCCGTCATCGAGCTGGTGGTCGGCCTGTTCCGGCTCCAGTTCCTGCGGCTCGGCGAACGCGAGCGGACGGTCGAACGACTCAGCGGCGAGCTCTTCGACCAGCTCCTCACCGGCCGGATCACCGACCCCGAGACGATCCGCCAGCGGATGTCCCTGATGGGTCTCAGCGTCACGGAGGGCGCCCAGGTCGTCGTCGCCGGATGCCGTCGACAGGGCTCCGGCGCTCCTCCGCTGAGCCGTCTCGCCGAGGTCCTCACCTCCTCCTTCAGCGGCTGTCTCACGACCGAGCGCCACGGACGCCTCGTCGCGCTGCTGCACCCGGCCGGCCATCCGGCGGATCTGCGCAGCCGGCTGACCACAGTCCTCGGGCAGGGCCGCAACCGGGACTTCGTGCTCGGCACCGGGCGGCCGTGCCATGGCCTGATCGACTACTCGATCTCCTACGACGAGGCCCGAGCGGCGTGCGAACTCGGGCTGCGCGGCAGCGCCGAGGCCGGTCTGGTGAGCGCGCACGACCTGGGCATCCTCGGGATGGCGAGCCTCCCGACCGCATACCTGCGCACGACGGTCCGCGATGTGCTGGGCCCGCTGGTGGACGCCGACGGGCAGCGGGGGACCGACTTCGTCGAGACCCTGCGGACCTATCTCAGTCACGACCGGCATCTGCCGGCGGCCGCAGCGGCGCTGCATGTGCACTACAACACGGTCCGCAACCGGATCGCTCGCATCGAATCCCTGCTCGGCGTCGACATGCGCAATGTCGACGATCGTTTCCGGCTCGAGACGGCCCTGCGGATGCACGCGTTGACACAGGCGCTCGGTGATTCCGGGCCCGAGCCGTAGGAAGCGCGCGTGTGCGGGCACCGAACCCGCCCGGAGCGCGCTGTCACGGCGTGACAGCGCGGGACCTGATTCCTGGCTCGTCAGGCTATATGGGGACAGCTGCCTCTCTCGGCACGGTGGTGCCCACCCACCGGAGAGGTGCCCCATGAAACTCATCTCGTTCACCGTCGCCGGTACGACCCACACCGGTGCCCTCGACGGCACGGGTGCCCGGGCCGTCAGCTTCACCCAGGCATCCGGCGGCGACCCGCGCTTCACGTCCATGCTCGACCTGGTCCGGGCCGGCGGCGACGTGCTGGAGGACGCCCAGGCGCTGCTCGACTCGCACGCCGCGGACGCGGTCTACGACGTGGACGCCATCAGGCTGCTGGCACCGCTGCCGAACCCCGTGCGATTGCGCGACTGCTCGCTGTTCATCGAGCATCTGCAGCCCGCTTTCCGGGGAATGGCCCGCTCGCTGGCGGCGCGGGCGGAGGATCCGGAGGCGGAGTACGAGCGGCTCGTCGCCTCCGGCAAGTTCGACACTCCGGCGGTCTTCTCCGAGCAGGTCGTCTACTACATCGCCGACCACACGGCCATCAGCGGCCCGGGCGACCTGATCGTCGCCCCGGCGGAGACCCGGCAGTTCGACTACGAGCTGGAGTTCGCCGCGGTCATCGGCAGGACGGTGAGGGACGTGTCCCGCGAGGAGGCCAGCGGTGCGATCTTCGGCTACACCGTCCTGAACGACTGGAGCTGTCGCGACCTGCAGATGACGGTGATGTCGTCACAGCTCGGACCGTCCCGCGGCAAGGACTTCGACGGGTCCAACACCCTGGGCCCGTGCATCGTGACCGCCGATGAGCTGGGCTCGCCGTACGCGCTCAGGATGAGTGCCCGGGTGAACGGCGAGACCTGGTCGGAGGGGTCGAGCCAGTCCATGCACCACTCGTTCGAGGACGCGGTGCGGCACTTCGCGGACGGCCGGACCCTCTACGCCGGCGAGGTGCTCGGCTCCGGCACCGTCCTCAGCGGCAGTCCCGTCGAGATCGGCAGGCGCCTCAAGGACGGCGACGAGATCGAACTCGAGGTCCAGGGCATCGGTGTGCTCCGCAACCGCGTCCAGCTCCCCTATTGACCCCCAGTGAAAGGGAATTCCGTGACCACCCTCGTCGACCTCTCACGCACCCTCGATCCCGCCAACCGGGAGCTCGTCCCCGCGGCCTACAAGCCGCTGGAGACCGTGATCGCTCCGAAGATCCACTACATGGCCCCCAGCGGTGAGGGCCGGGACCGGATCGTATCGATCTTCGACTGCCCACCCGAGCACCTGCCCAACGGCGAGGGCTGGGGTGAGGACCGGCTGAGCGACATGAACACCCACTGCGGCACCCACGTGGACGCGCCACTGCACAGCGGCAGCATCGTCGAAGGCAAGCCCGCCCGCACCATCAGCGACATCGACCTGTCCGAGCTCTACCGGCCGGGCATGGTGCTCGATGTCCGGCCATGGGCCGAGCCCGGCGCGGCGCTCAGCATCGAGGCGCTCGAGAAGGCCATCGCGGCCACCGGCCGTGAGGTGCGGCAGGGCGACGCGCTCCTGCTGCGCACGGGCCAGGAACGCTATGACATCTCTCAGCCCGAGTTCTTCAACTACCCAGGCATGAGCGGTGACGGCACCCGCTACCTCACCGGCCTCGGCGCCACCGTCCTCGGCACCGACGCCCTGGCCTGGGACCGGCCCTTCCCGGTCATGAAGGCCGCGTACGACGCCACGGGCGACCCGAAGGAGATCTGGGACGGTCACTTCGCCATCGCGGACAGGGAAGCCTTCATCATCCAGCAGCTCGACAACCTCGAGTCCCTTCCACTGACCGGCTTCCACGTCGGTTTCTTCCCGCTCAAGCTCCCCAGGACCAGCGCCTCGCCGTGTCGCGTGGTCGCCTTCCTCGACGACTGAAACCGGACAAGGACATGCCTGCCAGACTCTCGCGACGCAGCAGCGTCATCGCCACCGCACTCGCCCTGGTCCTGCTGCCGGCCTGCAGCACGATCAAGGACACCGAAAGCAGCCGGGGCCCCACGGCCGAACTGCCCGAGGCCACCCTTGTCGCCCCGATCGCCCAGATGACCTGTGAACCGGACACCGAGCCCTCCGGCGAGCCCGTCGTGGTCGGCGGATCCCTCAGCCTCACCGGCCCGCTGGCCTCGTCCGGAGCGGTCCACGACGAGGTCGCGGAGATCGTCGTCCGGTGGGTCAACGACTGTGGTGGCATCGACGGCAGGCCGCTGGAGTGGAGGGTGCTCGACGACCAGTCGGCACCGGGCCAGGTGACCTCCAACTACGAGCGTCTGATCGGTGACGGGGTGGACCTCGTCATGGGCCCCTACGGCGGCGCGAACACCCTCGCCGGCGCCGGTCCCGTGACCAAGGCGGGCTACGCCTACCCGACGCACACCAACGGCGCCCCGGACCGGCTGATCGGGGAGAACCACTTCCCGGCATGGCAGATCGGCGGCGGTGTCGACAACCCGGCCGACATGTTCGACCACCAGGCGAAGACCCTGGTGGACGCGCTCGATTCCAGCGGGAACGCGCCCAAGTCGGTGTTCTACGCGACCGCGAAGTTCCCCACGACGCTCAGTTACGCCGGGGCGGCGAGGGAGGCACTGGAGGAGTCCGGCGCCCGCACGGTGGGCTCGGTCGAGTACGACATGGGGACGACGGACTTCAGCGCGATCGCCACCCGTATCGCGAGCAGCGACCCGGACCTGGTCTACGTGGGCGCCCTCGGCGCGGACGTCACCAACGTCCACCAGGCGTTCGGCGCCATCGGCTAACAA
>KL568523.1:86689-87634 GCA_000715605.1 Streptomyces speibonae
GGCTACGAGCCGCGGTCGATGTTCGCGGCCCTGCCCGCACCCGCCGCGGTGTCCGGGCTCGGGGACGAGGCCAACGGTCTGCTGGTCTCGTCCCTCTACGAGAACCACGCGCCACTGGGCGACACCGACGTCGCACGCTACTTCGCCCAGAGCTACGCCGAGGCGGCCGAGGCCGACGGCATCCTGCCGCTGGTGGAGACTCAGGCCGCGGCCAGCCTCGGCGCCTGGCAGATCCTGCTGACCGGGGTCGTCGAGGCCGGTGTCGACAACGCGGCGATCATCAAGTGGCTCAACGAGCACGAGGTCGACACCATCGCCGGCCAGGTCTCGTTCGACGGCTACAACAACTACGGCACGGACTTCAACCGCATCACCCAGGTACAGAACGGTGAGCGGTTCCTGGTCTGGCCGGAGGACGTCGCCGGGGCGGAGATCCAGTACCAGCCCTGACGCTCGGTTCGCCCGCGGCCGGCTCCGTCCCGGGGCCGGCCACCGACCCGGAGACAATGCCTTGTCCGTATCCACGCTTGCTCTCGTCCAGACCCTGGTGAACGGCGCGCTCCTCGGCTGCCTCTTCGGCATGATCGCGCTCGGCCTGACCATCAAGTGGGGCCGTCTGGGGGTCGCTGACTTCTTCCATCTGTCGCTCACCCTCCTGGGGGCCTACGCGACCTACACCATGGTCACGGAGTGGCTCTGGGACCCCTTCATGACCGTCCTCGTCACGGTGCCGGTCTTCTTCCTGATCGGGGTCGCGGTGCAGTGGTTCTTCCACGTGCTGAAGGCCGAGGGGTTCACCCTGCTGCTGCTGACCTTCGCGCTCTTCATCGTCACCGAGAGCCTGGTGTCGATGATCTGGAGCCCGGACCTGCTCAGCCTGCGCTCCGTGCTCGCCGACGGGTTCACCACCAGCGTGCGGTTGCCCGAGCCGCTGCCACGGCTGGC
>KL568523.1:87862-92348 GCA_000715605.1 Streptomyces speibonae
AGCCGCTGCCACGGCTGGCGGTCCAGCCGGTCGACCTGGTGGCCCTGGCGTTCGCCGTTCTGCTCGTGGGCGGCTCGAGTTGGGCTCTGCGCCGCACCCGGTGGGGCCGGGCGGTCCAAGCCATGCGTGAGGACGGTCCCCTTGCCGAGACCCTCGGCGTGCGGATCCTTCCGATCATGCTCGTGGTGTCCGGGCTCGCCGCGGCGAGCGCGGCCGTCGCCGGCATGGTCGTCGCCCTCAAGATGCCGTTGTCCCCCGGGCTGCCGCTGAACTGGATCGGTGTCGTGGTGGTCGCCGCGCTCCTCGGCGGCCTGGGCCGCCCACTGGGCGCGCTCGTCGCCGCCGTGGTTCTCATGATGATCCAGAACGCCTGGTCACTCTGGTTCCCGACGCAGTGGGCCCCCGCGGTGACCTTCGGCCTGCTGTTCGCCTTCCTCACCCTGCAGCCGCTCGCTCGCGTCCTTCGCGAGCGCCTGTCCCCCAGGAGCGTGTCGTGAACCGATGGCTTGGCCCGTCCCTGCGACGCCACCTGCTCATGATCCTCGCCGGCACCGCGGTCACGATCACACTCGTGCCGACGATCGGCTCGTCCTACGCCCTCGCCTTCGGTTTCCAGTTCGTGATCTGGACAGCCCTCGCGCTCAGCTGGAGCCTGTTCTCCGGCAACTCCGGCTACGCCAGTTTCGGACACGGGGTGTTCTTCGGCATCGGCACCTATGCCGCGAGCGCCGTCTTCCGGTCGACCGACGCGCCGTTCGTGGTGGCGCTCGCCGTGGCGGGGCTGGCGGCCGGTGCGCTGGCGTTGCTCCTGGGCGCGGCGGTGTTCTCCTCGCCGCGGTTCGCCGGTGACCTGTTCGGCCTCGTCACACTGGCGATGGCGTTCATCGCGGTGACCGTCGTCTCCAACGTCGCCTTCCTCGACGGCGGGACCGGCGTCTTCGTCCGCGAGCACACCAGCAGCACGTGGATAGGGTCGGACAGCCGTCATCTCTTCGTGGTCGGCGCCCTCCTGGCCGCGCTGAGCGCCGTGGTGGCCCTGGGCGCTTCCACGACCCGCTGGGGGGCGGCACTGCGCTCGATCCATGACGACGAAGCCGTGGCCGAGTCCCTGGGCGTCCCGACCTATCGCTACAAGGTGGTGACGTTCGCGGTGAGCGGCACCCTCGCCGGGCTCGCAGGCGCGCCGCAGGCCGTCTTCCTGGGATATGTCGAAGTCGGAGCGGTGTTCACGCTGAACATCCCGCTGCTGGTGATCATGATGACGATCCTCGGAGGCATGGCCAGGTGGTACGGACCGCTGGTCGGCGCGGCCGTGGTGGTGATCCTGCGAGAGGCGCTGACCGGCTGGGCATCGGCCGAAATGGCGCAGATCATCATGGGCCTCAGTCTCATCGTGGTCATCGCGGTGATGCCACGCGGTGTCTCCGGTTACCTCACCCGCACCCGTCCGGCCGCGCGGGCCGGACAAGGAGGGGCACGATGACGCTTCTGCACTGTACGGACGTCACCAAGCGCTTCGGCGGTGTCACGGCACTGGACGGGGTGGGCCTGGAGGTGTCCGCCGGAGAGATCGTCGGTCTCGTCGGCCCGAACGGCTCCGGCAAGACGACCCTGCTGAGCAGCATCGCCGGCTCCCTGCCGGTGACCGCGGGGACGATCACCTTCGCGGGCAAGGACATCACCCGCACGCCGCCCCATCGCCGCGCCCATGCGGGCATCTCCCGTACCTTCCAGGTGCCGCGTCCGCTGGAGTCCTTCACCGTCGCCGAAAACGTCGCCACCGCCTGCATGTTCGGCCGTCACGCCCTGGCCCGCACCACGGCGCTGGAACGCGCGGTGTCGGTTCTCGACCGGGTCGGACTCGCCGGCCACGCGGAACGTGCCACAGCGGCCCTGACGCTGCACGAGCGCAAGTTCCTGGAGATCGCCCGCGCACTCGCCCTCGACCCGCAACTGATTCTGCTGGACGAGGTGCTCGGGGGTCTGAACCCCGCCGAGGCCACCGCCGGCATGGAGCTGATCGCGTCGCTGCGGGACGCGGGCATGGCGGTCATCTACATCGAACACAACGTCAAGGCCGTGTCGACGCTCGCCGACCGGATGTACGTGCTGAGCCAGGGCCGGAATCTCGCGAGCGGCGCCCCGGCCGAGGTCCTCAATGACCCGAAGGTGATCTCCGCCTACCTGGGAGGAGCGGTCGATGCTCGAAGTCAGTGATCTGACGGCCGGTTACGGAGAGGCCGTCGCTCTGCGAGGAGTGGACCTGCAGGTGAGGGACGGCACCACGGTGTCGCTCGTCGGGTCGAACGGCGCGGGCAAGAGCACGCTCGTCAAAGCGTTGATGGGCATGCAGCCGGTCTCCGGCGGCACGGTCAGGCTGGACGGTGAGGACATCACCCACCGGGCGGCTTCCGACCGGCCCCGGCTCGGAATGGCACTCGTCCCGGAGGGGCGCAGACTGTTCAAGGACATGACGGTCCGGGACAACCTGCTGCTCGGAGTGCATCATCCGGCTGCCCGGAAGCGCTCCGCCGGTGCGCTCGAGTCCGTGTACGAGCTCTTTCCCGTACTGAGGAAACGTTCCAGGCAGTTGGCCGGAACCATGTCCGGCGGTGAGCAGCAGATGGTCGCGCTCGGCCGGGCCCTCATCTCACGACCGAGGCTGCTGATCCTGGACGAGCCCTCGCTCGGGCTCGCGCCGATCATCGTTGAGCAGGTATTCGAGACCCTGGCCCGCGTGACCGCCGAGGGTGTCACGGTGCTGCTCGCCGAGCAGAACATGCGGCGCGCTCTGGAGCTGTCCGACCACGGCTATGTCCTGGCCGACGGACAGATCGTCCTGGACGCTTCGGGTGCCGAGCTGCTCAAGTCGGACAGCGTCCGCACGGCCTACCTGGGAGACGCATGAGCACGGACGAACGGCCGCTCCTCGGACGGGCGCCGTGGACCACGGCGGGCGCGTTGTCCGCCGCTCAGGAAGAGCTCGTCGACCGGGTTCGGCGCGACTGGGCCGGTGGTGCGGTCGGTATCAGCCCCGTGGACGCGGACGGTCGGCTGACCGGACCGTTCGATCTGATGGCTGCCAGCCCGCATGTCGGCCGTGCCGTCCTGGAGTTCGCCCGGAGTTTCCGGCACTCCGCGCTCACAGCCGCAGAGAGAGAACTGGTGATCCTGGTGGTCGCCGCGCACGAAAGCACCCCGTACATGTGGCGAGGCCATGAACCGGTCGCCAGGCGCGCCGGACTCACCGGTGCGGCTGTCGAGGCCGTGGGCAGACGCACGGTCCCGCAGCTGCCGGAGCCCCTCGCCGGCATTCACGCAGTGTCGAGGCGGCTGTGCCAGGCCGGTGATCTCGACGACAGCGAGTTCGCCACCGCCGTGGCCCGGCTCGGCTGGCCCCGGCTGCAGGAGGTCGTCTGGCTGGTGGGCCTGTACTCCGCCCTGGCCCTCGCTCTGCGGGTTGCCCGCTCGCCGCTTGCCGAACCGGAAGCAGAAAGGTGAACCGCCGTGCTCACTGACGCGGTCCTGCGGGATTACCTGCTCCCCGCCGTACACCGCCACGGCCCTCGCCGGGCACTCGTCGCCGACGGCAGGACCTGGACCTACGCCGACCTGGAGGAGGCCGCGCGCAAAGTCGCCGGTCATCTCCTGGACCTCGGTGTCACCCCCGGCACCCCGGTGGCGCTCATCCTCGGCAACAGCGCGGAGTTCGTCGTCGCCGACCTGGCCGTCGCACTCCTCGGTGCCGCCAAGGTGCCGCTCAATCCCATGCTGTCGCAGGACGAACAGGCCTTCATCATCGCCGACTCCAAGGCCACCGTGTGCGTGGTGCGCGACGACCTCACGGACTCGGTCGCGGCGGCCCGCAGGCTCGGCGCCGATCCGCACCTGGTGATCGTGGGCGGGGCGCGTGACTCCTGGCGGCAGGCCCTCGCCCGCGCGCCGCTGGCCGCCCTGCCGGAGGTGCCGGCAGAAGCACCTGCGTTGATCATGTACACCGGTGGCACCACAGGACAGCCCAAGGGCGTGCTGCACCTCCAGCGCGGGACGGCCGCGAACCTGCTGTCGCATCTCCTCGAGATGGAGATCCGGGCCGACGACATCCTGATGCTCACCTCACCGCTGCCGCACAGCGCCCAGTTCCTTCTGCAGGCCGCACTTGCCAAGGGCGCCTCCGTGTTCATCGAGGATCGTTTCGACCCCGGTCAGGTCCTCGACAGGATCGAACAGGACCGAGTCACCTACCTCTTCCTCGTGCCCACGATGATCTACCGGCTGCTCGACGCGGTGACCGCACGGAAGTCCTTCGACGGCGGTTCCCTGGGCACGATCCTGTACGGCGCGGCCCCCATCGCCGCCGACCGGCTGGAGCAGGGCCTGCGCACGTTCGGACCGGTGTTCATGCAGCTGTACGCCCAGTCCGAGGCCCCCAACTTCATCACCCGGCTGCGTCGCGACGACCACCGTCTCGACCCCGCCGCCGGCG
>KL568523.1:92595-96567 GCA_000715605.1 Streptomyces speibonae
GGTGATGGCGGACGTGCACGTCGTGCGCGAGGACGGGAGCCTCTGCGGCCCGGGGGAGGTCGGTGAGATAGCGGCGCTCACGCCGTACACCATGCACGGCTACCTCGGTCGCGCCGCGGAGACGGCCGAAACCCTGCGCGACGGCCGGCTGCACACCGGCGACCTGGGTTACCTCGACAAGGACGGCTATCTCTATCTGGTCGACCGCAAAAAGGACATGATCATCACCGGCGGACTCAACGTGTACTCGGGCGAGGTCGAGCAGGCGCTTTCCCGGGTCCCGGGGGTGAAGCAGGTCGCCGTGGTCGGCCTCCCGCATCCCGACTGGGGCGAGGCGGTGGTGGCGTTCGTCGTACCGACAGGTCCCGAGGTGACGTCCGCCTCCATCGCCGAGGCGTCCCGCGGGCGCCTCACGGCCTACAAGCGCCCCAAGGCGATCGAGTTCGTCCCCGCGCTGCCGATGACCTCGGTCGGCAAGGTCGACAAGAAGAAGCTGCGTGAAGGGTGGACCGGATGGTGACGCGCGAGACACCGCTGATCCTGGGCTGGGGGCACACGGAGTTCGGGAAGCGGCCGGACGACACCCTCGAATCCCTGATCGTCCGGTCCGGCAGGTCGGCGCTCTCCGACGCTTCGGTCGGCCCGGAAGAGATCGATCTCGTGGTCGTCGCCCATTTCAACTCAGGCATGCATCCCCTGGGGTTTCCGTCGTCACTGGCGCTGCAGATCGACGACGCCCTCTTCGGGGTACCGGCTCTGCGGGTCGAGAACGCGTGCGCCTCGGGTTCCACCGCGGTCCATGTGGCCCTGAGTCATCTGCGCGCGGGCACCGCCCGCAAAGCCTTGGTCATCGGCGCGGAGAAGATGACCGGAGTGCCTGCCGCCACCGTGGGGACGGCACTGCTCGGTGCGGACTACGAGATGGCGGGGCACACATCCGACACCGGTTTCGCCGGGCTGTTCGCCCGGGTCGCCGTCGCATACCAGCGCCGCCACGGACCGGTGGGGGACACTCTCGCCGCGATCGCCGCGAAGAGCCACCGGCTCGGGGCCCGGAACCCCTTCGCCCACCTGCGCAAGGAGCTGAGCGAGGATTTCTGTTCCACCGTGTCCGAGCAGAACCCGCTGGTCGCCGACCCCCTGCGGCGTACGGACTGCTCACCCGTCTCCGACGGTGCCGCGGCGCTGGTCCTCGGATGGGAGCCCACCTCGGCCAGGCACCCGGCCGTGCGGGTCGCCGGCTGGGCGCACGCGAACGACTACCTGCCCGCCTCGCGTCGCGACCCGCTGGCCTTCGCGGCCACGGAACTCGCCTGGAGCCGGGCCCTGGCCGACGCGGGGGTGCGGACGTCGGACCTCGACCTGATCGAGCTGCACGACTGCTTCACCATCGCCGAGCTCAACCTGTACGAGGTGCTCGGGCTCGCGCCGCGTGGTGAGGGACAGCGGGCCCTGGAGGACGGCACGGTCCTGCCGGGCGGTACGTTGCCGGTGAACCCGTCCGGAGGGCTGAAGTCCAAAGGCCACCCCGTCGCTGCCACCGGCGTCTCCCAGCACGTACTCGTCTCGATGCAGCTGACGGGCACATTCCCGGGGGTGCGGATCGCGAACCCGCGTCTCGGTGCGGTGCACAACATGGGCGGCCTCGCGGTCGCCAACCACGTCACTGTGCTGGCGGCGACCGAGTGACACCGCCCTCTCCCGTACTAGTTCCGTCACTTTGACCGAAGCCGGAGAACCTGAACCAGGCACGGGGACATCCCCAACGGAAACAATGCAACCTTCCTAGGAGGTCTTCATGTGGAGAGACCGGGTTCGTATCGGGGTGCCCCTCTTCGGGCTGGCCGGTGTCTGCGGCCTTCTCGCCTGGAACGAGGAGACCCTCGATATCGGCTTGGTGGGGGGCCTCGCACTGTGGTTCGGCGCTGCTGCCTTCGCTTGGAAAGGTTCGCAGGCCCTTCTGGGAAGGATCGGTGTCCCGGAGGGAGGAAGCCCCGCCCCGCCCGCTGATCCACCCCTGGTCCCCGGGCAGCCCGGTACCACCGCACGCGGTGCACACGACGACGCGGCAGGACGGGCGACACGACGGGTCGTCGGGGACACGTTGCTCCGCGTACGACGGGTATGGGTGGTGCTCGCTCTGATCGTTCTGGTGCCCTGCATGCTCGGTTTCAGCGCATGGGGGATCGTCATGCTCAGCAAGAAGGAGTTCCTGAGCGCCGGAATCACGCTCGGCGTGGCCTGTTTCCTGGGCTGGTACTGCTGCGGCCCGTTGCGCCGTGCCTGGCGGGGGAACGGTGCGTTCTTCCTCGGTGGCGGCGAGGACGCGTAGCGGACGCGCTCGCGCGGCCGGGCTGTGGTGTCGGAGAGCGTTATGCAGCAGTGATAACGCTTGACCTACATCAGTGCTGTGTTACCGTCGATGCATCGAACTCGTCATCGGTGATGCTTACTGACGCTGCGCAGCCAGCAGGCGGCGGCACGGTCCGGGCCGTCGGTTTCGCCCTGTCCGAGCACACCATGGTCGACCAGCACCTGGGCGGATCATCCATCTGACCCGCATGACGGCCGCCATCGGCAACGCCGTCCACCACGCCACCGGACGCCGTGTCCGTGACCTGCCCACCACCCAGGTCAAGATCATCAGGGAGGAACGAGACCGATGAAGGACATGTGGGAGCAGCTCCACCGCTGGTGGGAGGCAGGCACACCGTGCGGACTCGCGACGGTCGTATCGGCGTACGGCTCGGCCCCCCGGCAGCCCGGAGCCCTCATGATCTGCGCCCCGGACGGCACCGTCACCGGCAGCGTGTCGGGCGGCTGCGTGGAAGGCGCGGTGTACGACCTGGCACAGCAGGCCGTACTGGACGGCATCCCGGTGCTCGAACGCTACGCGGTGAGTGATGACGACGCCGGAGCGGTGGGCCTCACGTGCGGCGGAACCATCGAGGTCTTCGTCGAACGCGTCGACCGTCGGACCTTCCCCGAACTGGGCGTCCTGCTGCAGCGTCTGCGGGCGGGGGACGCCGTCGCCCTGGCCACGGTCGTGGAGCCGCACGGGTCCGTTCCCGCGGGCGCACACCTGGTGTACCGGTCCGGCACCCTCTCCGGAACCACCGGTGATTCCGGTGTCGACGCCGAAGTCGCCGAGGCGGCCCGGCAACTGCTCGCGCAGGGCCGCTCCCACATGTTCCGTCCCGGGTCCGATGACGCGGGCAGCGAGGCCGCCGCCCCGCGGGTGTTCGTCAACTGCCTGGCTCCCCCGCCCCGCATGCTGGTCTACGGCGCCACCGAGTTCGCCTCGGCCCTCACCCGCCAAGGCGCGCTCCTCGGTTACCGGGTGACGGTGTGCGACGCCCGGCCGGTGTTCACCACCCCCGAACGCTTCCCGGAGGCCGAGGAGGTCGTGGTGGACTGGCCCCACCGGCACCTCGCCGCCGAAGCGGCAGCGGGACGGATCGACCACAGCACCGTGGTCGTCTCCCTCACTCACGACCCCAAGTTCGACGTGCCCTTGCTTCAGGCCGCGCTGCAGATGGACCTCGCCTACATCGGCGCACTCGGCTCACGCCGAACGGCCGAGCAGCGCACGGCATCGCTGCGCGGCGCGGGGGTGCGGGACGACCAGTTGGAACGGCTCAGTTCTCCCGCGGGGATCGATCTCGGCGGCGCCGACCCGGCGGAGACGGCTCTGTCGATCGCCGCCGAGATACTCCTCCACCGCCACGGGGGCACAGGCTCCCGGCTCTCGGAGACCGAGGGTGCCATCCACCGGATGTCACCGGCGCCTGTGGTCTGCCGACCCGCGGCAAGCTAACCGGTACACGCCACGCCGGCGTCAGACGAGCGCGCCGACGATCCCCGAGGCGGAGCCGACGAGCAGGCATGCCGCCATGACGAAACTCAGCCCTCGTACGTGGTCACGACCACCGCCGTGGGCGTAGTCCGTCGCCATGCGAGCGGCGACGCCGA
>KL568523.1:96757-111859 GCA_000715605.1 Streptomyces speibonae
ACGACCACCGCCGTGGGCGTAGTCCGTCGCCATGCGAGCGGCGACGCCGAAGACGCCACCGACACACAGGGCGGCAACAGTCCAGGCCACCGATCTCAAGATCAGCAGGTCCTCTGCTCCGGGCGGCGCTTCCCCTCCGCCGGCATCGGGCACGCCCGAAGGCCGCGAGGCAGCAGCGGCGTGGACCATATAGGGCGCGAGGTCTGTCACGCTCGCCGACAGGATGGACAAGTCGGCTCCTTACTCTGCGGTTTGGGTGAGTCGGCTCAGGTCGCGAGCCGGCGAAACGTATGCGCCGAACAGGTACGGCTCGCCGAGTCTCCACGGCTCCACCCACGGGATCTGCCGGAGTCGCCGCACAGCGCAGGAGACGAGCCGCACTCGGTCCGACGTGCGGGGGCGGCAGCCGGGTGCATCGGCAAGGACCACGGCGCGGCGTCCCTCCACGGCGACGATGGAGCCCGGGCGTTGTCTGCCGGCGGCTACGCCGCCGCGCACGCCTCACGCGGCAGATGCCTCGTACCACGCAGGCCGATCGAGTTCCTCAGCGGGATGTTCGACCAGCCCGAGAGCGCTCCGCAGAGCGCGGACCGCGTGGAACACACGGGACTTGACCGTACCCGGCGGTACACCGAGGACCAGGCCCGCCTCGCGCATCGACCTGCCGGTGTAGTACGTCTCGTACAGCGCTTCCCTGTGCTTGGGCGACAGTTGCTGGAAGGCTTCCTGGAGCAGGACGGACGACAGCACGTTGTCCACCTCGTCGCCCGCCGTGAAGAGATCGGGCAGCCAATCGTTGCCATTGACTTCTTGAGGGCGGGTCATGCGCTGCCGGTACTCGTCGACCACGAGGTTGCATGCCACCCGGAACAGCCAGGCACGCAAAGGTTTGCCCGCTTCGATGTCCTGCGTGCGCCAGCACCGCAGCAGAGTCTCCTGGACGATGTCCTCGGCCCTGTGCCTGTCGCCTCCCACCAGCCTCACGACGTAGGCGAAAAGCGCACCGACCTGCTCGTCGTAGAGCGCACGCATGGCACGTTCCTGGGCGCTGGCCGCTCCCAACGAACCCATCACAGTCCAGCTCACGTGGATGCCCCCTGCGCTACATGTCCTCGCGGACAAGGCCGTTCATGGACGCGGCTGAGAACAGCGGCGTCCGGTCGCGGGGAGTATTCCAAGCGGCGTTCTACGTCGCGTTGACGATCGATTGACTGCGGAAGCGTCCGCCGCCGAGGCGGAAGCCGACCAGCTCACGTCGTGCCGGTGCGGCCGCTGACCAAGAGCCGGGACGGTCGCTCCTTCGCACCGTAGGTGTGGTGTTACAGCGTGCCTTGCTCCTCAGGTGACGTGGCCTTTCGGGCGAACAGGCCGAGGGCTCGCACAGCGAGTGATGTGGCGATGAGCTCATCGGCGAACCGGCACTGGAGGCGGATGTACTCATTCACGGGTTCAGCCGGCCATGTCCCGTCCGTTCGCTGCCGGTTCACGAGCCATTGCACCGCCCGGGTCACGTACACAGACGATGCGGGCAGGCCGGCCTGCAGGAGAGCGGACAACGCCGACGCGGTTTCCTCCACCGTACTGACTCCGGCATCTTGGCTCGCGCTCCATGCGCCGGTGGAACGCTGTGCCCGCGCGAGCCAATCGAGCGCCCGACGGCACGTCCGACCGCTGGTTCTGCCGGCCTGGTGGAAGGCCTCGATGACCGCGGACGTGGCCATGGTGTTTCCCCGGTACCAGAGCGATGTGAAAGATCCGTCCTCGTCCTGTTGGGTGCTCAACCAACGCAATGCCTTTGCCACACGCGCGTGATTCGAGTCGAGTCCGGAGTCGAGGAGTGCCCGCACTGCTTGGGCCGTGAGATGGGCGCACGGGCCGTAGGGGCCACGGCTGGAGTTCCGCACCGCCAGGCTCCACGACCCCCGGGAGTCCTGCTGGGAAACGAGCCAGTCCGCTCCCCGCTTCGCCTGCTCGTTGTCCGTGAACTGAGAGAGGCGAGAAAGGGCTGATACGGCCTCTGCGGTGGCCTGAGCAGTAGGCCAACTGGGTGTGCCGCTGGGGCTCCAGCCACCAGCTCGCCCGCGATGCGAGGGAAAAGGCACGGATTGCTGAGTTCGGTGGAGCATGTCCCGGGTGGCCCTGAGACGTGTGTCGTCCGCGCAGTCGCCGTCCACCAACGCCGTGATCACGAGGCTTGCCCACCTCACGTCGAGCGAGGCGGGAGGCCACGTGCCTTGTGGGCTCGCCTGCGACCTGAGCCATTCGGCCGCTCTTCGCGCCATGTCGGAGGCCAGGCCGGAGCGGGTGAGTCCTATGCAGATCTGACTCGTGAGCCAGGGGTCGCCTCCGAAAGCGCCAGTGGCGCCCTCGTGTTCATAGATCTCGCGTATGAACGAGAGCGCGAAGCTCCGCTCTGTCCGACTCCCGGAAGTTCTTCGTCCGCCGGAACGCATCGCGATGCTCGCGTATGCGGGCAGACGCAAACTCAGCCGTCTCTGCGCAGCACCCAGGGTCAGGGGAATCCGCGGTGCGGGGAGCGTTTGAAGCGACATGGGCGGAGAAAGCAACGATCGTTCATGCCGACGCGCGCGCACCCAAGCGAGGCTGTTCTCCGGGCGGCCGAGGCAATCCAGGAGGTCGGCCGCGGCAGCGATGGTGGAAGCCGCCCTTTCCGGGGCGACGATGCGAAGAACATCCACGACATGCGCGGTTGCGAGCATTTCCGACTGGAATTGATGAGAACTCCACCCTCCCTCCGCGTTCTGTGTCCGGCAAAGGTAGGTGACAGCACGATCGACCAGGCCGTCAGGATCGGACGGATCCACCAGATGCAGCGCGAGCGAGGCAAGGGCTGTGTTGACCGGGGAGGGCTTTTGCTCCGGGATGATCACGCCGTGCGGGTGCTGGCACGCGAGGAGCGCCTTGGCTCCGGAACGCACGCTCGACCGGAGCTGGGAAAGGCCGTCGGCGGCAAGGTCGGCGGAGAGGGAGAAGCGCTGCATATCCGGGTGCATCCTCATGGGTTGTGCCCAAGGCGTTGATCAAGTGGCGCCTGGAACGTCGGTCGGTCTCACCTGGCACGGAAAGCAGGTGTCCAGGGGGTGCGGTCATGCGGTGGGCGATAGCCACTCTGCGCAACAACGGTCTACTGACCGGTTCGGTTCGATTCTTCGCGGCCGAATGCCGCCATGCGGAGCGATCTCATTCGGGCCGGCGCACGCAGTGGCAGGCGCCCATGCTCGGCGCGGATCCTCAACTGGGGTGCCGGCATCACCTTGCATGGACATGTCAATTACGAAAAGTCAACAAACAGGCAGGAAAATGATGACTCCGTATGACACCCTAGGTATTCCTGACCGGTATGCCCGTATCGGTCGGTGCGATGGAGGACGGCTGAGTGATCATGACCGATCCGACAGACGATGGGGCAGCCGGCCCGGGTTCCGATGCCCCGGCCCTCCTGGTGGCCGATGACAGGGGCACTGTCACCGCGTGGAACTCGGCCGCCGAGCAGCTGCTGGGCTACTCCGGACCGGAAATCATCGGCCGGTCGGTCAAGGATGTACTGGTAGGTGTACCGGACGGCCACAACGATGCGGACATCGTGCTCCGGCACAAGGACGGCCACCACATCGGCTGCCGGGTGCGTGTGCGTGCCGAGCAGGGCAGGCCGTACCCGGCGGCCTGGAAGGCCGAGCTATGGCCGACGAAGGAGGCGACGGCCTCTGCTGCCGGCATGGCCCTACTCGAGTCGCTCTTCACTTGTTCCCCGGTCGGCCTGTACATCGTGGACAACAACCTGCGCCTCGTGCGGTACAACCCTGCGGCGGAAGGGATGCAGGGCACTCCGGAGGAGGAGGTCCGGGGGTTGCTGCCCACCGAGGCGTGGCCCGGTGAAAGCGCCGAAATCGCGGAGCGGGTGTTGACCGAAGTGCTCAAGAGCGGCGATCCCGTCCTCGGATACGAGAAACGTGGTTACCCACCCGCTGACCCGGATCGCTTGCACGTCTATTCGGCTTCCGCGTTCCGTCTGCAGGACCGCGATGGCCAGGTGCTCGGGGTGGGAAGTATCGCGGTCGACGTCTCCGAGCGTCACCGCGCTCAACAACGACTGGCATTGGTCGCCGAAGCGGGTTCCCGGATCGGCACCACCCTCGACGTCCTGCACACAGCGGGCGAACTGGCTGACGTGGTGGTCCCGCAGCTGGCGGACAGCGTGGCCGTTGACCTCCTTGCGCCCGTTGTGACCGGTGAGGAAGTACCGGACCGGCCGGACCACACCGGATGGAACCTGCGGCGCGCCGCCTCACGGTCCGTCCTCACCGACGGTTCCCGGCCCCTCTCCGACGACGCCCGGATCAGCGACCACCCCGCTTCCACACTCTTCGCCCAGGTTCTGGATGACCACGAACCACGTCTGATCCCCGTGCTCGGCGAAAACCCATCGGCGGGAATGGACCCGTCGCGTATCCAGCGGATGCGGGAGGAGCGCGTCCACTCACTGATGGTCGTCCCTCTACTGGTGCGCGACTGCGCCCTGGGAATCGTTTCATTCCATCGGTGGTCCGCTCACGGCGCGTTCGAGGACGACGACCTCACCCTGGCCCAGGACCTTGCCGCCCGCGCCGCTGTGGCCCTGGACAACGCGCGGCGGTACGTACGGGAACGCAACGCTGTCGTGGCTCTGCAGCACAACCTGATACCCCAGGGCTTTCCCGTCGCGCATACGGTTCGTGCGGCGAACCACTTGGTGCACTCCGGTGCCGGCGGTGACTGGACCGATGTCATAGCCCTGCCCGGTGCACGCGTGGCTCTGGTGACAGGCAGCACCCCCGGCCGCGGTGTGCACACCGTAGCCACCATGGCCCGTCTTCGCACGGCCGTGCAGACCCTGGCCGCCCTGGACCTGGCACCCGATGAAGTCATGGCGCGCCTCGACGATCTTGTTCGCCACATGGATACGGAGGCCAACCACTCGATGGCCTCCAGCCCCGTAGGCGCCAGCTGTCTCTACGCGGTCTACGATCCGGTCGGCTGCGCGTGCACAGTGGCTGCGGCAGGTTCACCGGGCCTCGCCTTGGCGGATCGGCACTCCGTGGAGTTGCCCGACATCCCCAGCGGACCCCCTCTTGGCCAGCCAGGTCCCGCCTTCGGCAAGGTCACCATGCGCCTCCGTGAGCGCAGCCGGCTCGTCCTCTTCACACCTGGGCTGCTGCAAGCCGTCACTGGTGACGCCGGTATGCAGAGCTGGCGCGTCTGCTCTCCGTGCCCTACGAGTCACCGCAGGACGTTGCCTTGACGCTCACCGAGGCACTGGTACCTCCGGACCCACCGCAGGACGCGGCTGTCCTGGTCGCCTTCACCCGGCCCATCGACGCGGCGCGTGTGGCCAGCTGGGAGCTTCCCGTGGACCCGGCCTCCGTTGCCACTGCCCGGTCCCTCGCCACTCGCCAACTCACCACTTGGGCGATGGAGGACGAGGTGTTCTCGACCGAGCTCATCGTCAGCGAGCTGGTGACCAATGCCATCCGGTACGCCAAGCCACCCATCCAGCTTCGCCTCATTCGTGATCGCACCTTGAGCGTCGAGGTCTCCGACGGGAGCAGCGCCGCTCCGCATCTGCGGCACGCCCGCACGACCGACGAGGGCGGTCGCGGCCTGTTGCTGGTCTCGCAGTTCGCCCAGCGGTGGGGAGCCCGGTACGAGCACCACGGCAAGACCATCTGGGCCGAGGAGCCACTCACTTCGGTGGTGTGACCAAGACGAGCCGGTGCTGCCGACAGCCGTGTACTACAGGACGGGCTTCCGGTCCAGGGAGAACCCCACCCTGGATTGGTTGTTCCCCCTCGGGGAGGCTGTACGGTCTCCGCGCCGTGACCACTCGATGTCCACGTTGGCACAAAAGTCAATACTGAGCCGTGGTGGTTCACGATGTGCTGTGCAGCTCGAGTAATCATCGCCCCCACGGCACGCGCCCATCGAATCGCATCCGCGGTCGCGGCGACTTCTCCGCCTGCACAAAGGAAGCAACGATGCAAGAGATAGACGTTGACCTGCGGATCAACGGCTCGAAGATGACCGTATCGGTCGCTCCCTGTGCGACGCTGCTCGACGTGCTACGGGAAGCGGCCTCCGTGCCTGGTATGCACGGAGAATGCCGGCAGGGAACGTGCGGTGCCTGCACGGTCATCATGGACAGCCGGCACATCCTCGCCTGCCTCGCTCTGGCCATTCAATGCACCGGGAGGGATCTCACCACCCTCGGGCCACGGTCACAGCGGCAGGGATGCACCGACAAGTACGTTCCGCTCAACAGTCGCTGTCCGACAGGCGAACTCACGGCCCAGGACGCCGCGCCCGCCCCTGTCCTCGAGCGGATCAACGGCGCCCCGTGCACATGTGGTGGATGCGACGCCGTCACCGGGCAGTACGGCGGTCTCATCGCGTGACGGTGCCGTCTCACATCGCGCCGGCGGCTTTGGACTTGAGGGCTGTGACCTGGACCAAGAGACCTCGGAGGATGACGAAGAGCATCGTCGAGAGGACTCCCACCCCGACGCACACGAGCGCGCTACCGAGCGCATCGAGGTACTGCATACCGTCCTGCGGGAACGGGATGTCGCCGAAGAACACATGTCCGGCGACGACGCATGCCAGAACGGTCGCCGCGGTTGCACATCCGATGAGGGCGTCCATCCACCGGAAGGCCTGGGGCGTGAAGATCGCATCATGACGCACAAGGTGGAGCAGCACGCAGGCTGCGGCAAGAGCGACTTGGACGCAGGCGACGCCAAAGATTGCGGCCGCCACGTAAGGAAGGGAGTATCTGTCGAGTGAGGGTTGACGATCAACCAGGTCCTCCGCCATCCCTGGAATGATGACGATCTGCCCGAAGAGGCCGATCAATATGGCGGCCAACGCACCGAGTTGCAGTGTGGTCAAAAAGAATGCGTGCATGCGCGGCGACAGGGACCGTCCGCTGGCGAGATTCATGTGGTTTCCTCGATTTTCATGGGCAGATGCGTCCTGCATCACCATTGCGGCCAAGATTCTCAGGCAGGTGACTGCAAGGTCGTATCTGAGTAACACGAGTACTACGGCAGCGATGTGGCTCATGGGGCGGCGGGAGGTGTCCAGGAGGATCTCTCAGCCGTGTCAGCACTGAGCGCGAAGGGGTCAAGCAGGACCGGAATACGAGTGCGATTCGTTCTCGCCGAAGTCTGCCTTGCTGAGGACCGCTCGAATCTTCTCCGCACTCGGCATGTCATCGAACTCCTGGAAGATCGTCAGCGCTTGTCGCCAACTCGCCCGAGCCGCTTCCGGTTCGCCGGCAGCCATCTGGAGGTCGCCGAGGTTACCGAAGGTATGGCCCTCCCCCCATCGGTTGCCCACGTCGCGGTGGGCTTCAAGAGCCTGAAGATAGTGCTCCACCGCTTCGTCACGGCGGCACAGCCGGTGGGCGATCGTGCCGAGCAAGTGAAGTACGTTTCCCTCGAACCAGCGGTTGCCCGTGCTCCGCAGAATGGCCAGTGCCTCCTCCAGGCAGTCCTCAGCCTCGTCGAACCGGCCCAGCCGTTGGCAGGCATCGCCAAGATTGGTCAAGGCGACTGCCACTCCCCAGGCATGACCGCATCTCTCGGTTGCCGCGAGCCCTCGTCGGCTGAAGTCGATGGCCTTGTCGAGTCGGCCACGTTGCAGGTACGCATGGCCCAGACTGATCATGCACCGTCCCGTGCCATCGCCGTCCCCGAGTTCCTGGTGGACGCGCATCTGCTGGTGGTAGTGGTCGATGGCCTCGTCGAAGCGGTGCATCTGTGTCAGGGCGTCGGCCACTCCCCCGAGACTCCAGGCCTCGCCTTGCCGGTCGTGCGCTGCTCGGGCGGCCTCCAGGGCAGAGCGGGAGGTACTGAGCCAGTCGTGCAGATGCCGTCTCAAATAGAAGAAGCCCCACAGAGCGGCGGCCAGTCGCCACGCCATGGCCTGGCGCCCGGAAACGGCCGCCTGTTGGATCACCGCGACGAGGTTGCCTCTCTCGGACTCGCACCACCGTACGACTTGTTCGTAGGACGTGAAATCCAATGGGTGGCACGCGGACGGGACCGGTTCCAACGGAACCCGTCTGCGATCCGGAGTGAGAAGCGGATAGGCCGCATCAACGGTGTGCAGGTACCAGGACAGAAGTCGCTCGCCGGCCCGCTCCCGGCTGCTCGGCTCCTCATCAGCGAGAAGTTGTTCCGTTGCGTAGGTACGCAAGAGGTCGTGCACGCTATAGCGCCCGGGCATGCACTCGGTGAGCAGATGAACACCGGCGAGTTCAGCGAGCAGACTCCGGGCCTCCCGACGGGGCACCCCCGCCAGAGCGGCGACAGCAGCCACGGAGATGGCATCCAACCTGGGGTGGATGCCCATGAGGCGGAACAGACGCGCAGCTTCCGGCGAAAGGGCTTCGTAGGACCACGAGAAGACCGCACGTACGTCCGTGCTGAGCCCGCCGCTCGAAAGAGCGTCGAGGCTTCCATCGCTGTCTCTCAGCTCCTCCGCCATGGCACTGAGCGGAAAGTAGGGGTGGGTCGCTGCCCGTGCGGACACGAGGGCAAGTGCCAGCGGCAGGCGACCGCAGCGCTCGATGATCTCCTCCACTGCGCGCGGCTCGGCCGCCACTCTCTCGGCGCCGAGCCGGCGGGCCAACAGCGCACGCGCATCCCCGAGCGTCAGCTGCGGCAGGGTGAGTGGCTGTGCGCCGTCTCCTGCGATCAGGCCGATGAGCTGATTGCGGCTGGTGAGGATCACCAGACAGCCGGGTGCGCCTGGAAGCAGCGGACGGGTCTGCTCGACGTCGCGTGCGTTGTCCAGCACGATCAGCACGCGCCGGTCGGCGAGCAGGCTGCGGTACAGGGCGGCCTGGGCGTCCAGCTGGGCGGGTATCCGCGTCGGGTGAACACCCAGCACGTCGAGGAAGATGCGGATGGCCTCCTCCGACGTCATGATCGAACCGGTGGGGTCAAATCCACGCAGGTTGACGAACAGCTGCCCGTCGGGGAACCGGTCGGCGATCTCGTGTGCGAAGTGCACTGCCAGGGTGGTCTTGCCCACGCCGGCCATGCCGCTGAAGATGACTGTGGAGGGCGGACCTTCCGGCGCGGCCAGCAGAGCCCGGACGCGGTTGAGTTCGCTGACTCTGCCGGTGAACGTGCGCAGGTCTCCCGGAAGTTGCGCGGGACCGGCTGGAGAAGGCGTGAGCGGCGGGGCTGCCTGCCCGTGGACCGGGATGGTCGCGTGTTGGTGCGGTTGCGGCGAGGCGTCCAATGACGCGTCGGCCGCGAGGATGCGGTCATGCAGTTCCCGCAGTGGCGTCGCGGGCTCGATCCCGAGTTCTGTCACCAAGAGGCGCCGTGCTCTGCGGTAGCACGCCAGTGCTTCGGCCTGCTGACCGGACCGGTAGAGGGCCAGCATCAGCAGATGGCACAGACGCTCCCGCATCGGGTGCCTCTTCACCAGCGTCCGGAGTTCCGCGATCACCTCACTGTGGCGCCCCAGTTGGACGTCCATGTCCAGACGCGCCTCGAGTGTGCCCAGCCGCACTTCGTCCAGTCGGACACGCTCGGCGTGGGCAAGCGGCCCCGGGAGGCCGGCGAGCGGCGTTTCGTGCCACTGGTTGAGCGCTCTGTGCAACAGGTCGGCAGCGGCGGACACCTCACCCGCGGCGTGCAGCTTCTTCGCCCGAGCGACCTGTTGCTCGAACACACCGAGGTCAAGAGCCTGGTCAGGCACGTGCGCCAAGTAGCCGTTCGCGGCCGAGACAATCACTTTGGGTGACTCTCCGGCAGGGCGGAGGGGTTCCAACACCTTCCTCAGACGCGACACGTAGGTGCGCAGCACCGACAACGCCGCCGCCGGCGGCTCCGCGCCCCACACGGCATCAATGAACTCGGCGACGGTGACGAGGCGGCCGCGGCGCAGCAGCAGCGCTGCCAGCACCAGCCTCTGCTGGGGAGAACCGAGGTCCAGTTCTCGTGCACCGCGCCATGCGCGCACCGGTCCGAGCACGGCGAAGCGCAGGGCAGGCATGTCCAGGGAGACATGTTCCCGCGGGCCGTACTCGAGAGCGTCACCTGGACGACTCTGAGGTTCCGGCAACCCCAGGACGCGGGTTGGGGGGAAAGCTTCCTGCTCCGGACGATCTGTGGGCGGCATGTCTGGGTGGGCTTCCGTGGGAAGGAATCTGGGTGCCTTGATCAAGGAGGCCATTCTTCGCTGGTGCCATGAACCGACGGAGAACCCGAAAGGGCCGGCGACGTCGGGGCTCTGCGTCTCGGACGAAGTCAGCCGGGCAAGCGGGCGTGAGACGTCGTCACGTCCGTCGAGTGGGTCATCTCGTTCAATTCCCCGGCTGGGCGCAGCTGCGGGACGACGCACGGCGGCCTCCACGCCTCGCCATCGCAGCGGGTGTCCCTTGCCGCGGTGGGGCACGTCCACTTACCGCGAAGCCGTCGTGCTGGGTCTCCCGACGGCACATGGGACGATACGGCACAGGGTGGGCCGGGTTGTCCTCCCGGATCCGCCAAGCCTCCGGGGCCCTGCCGGCCGGCGAGCAATCCGTTGGTACGGCCATTGGTTCTCCCCTCCTCGCATGGATGGGGCGACGACGAGTGAACACCCTAACGAGCCGGCCATGGGTGGCCGTGGGACGTCGCGAAGCCTGGTGCACCCCTGAAGTGGCCTCTGTCCCAAGGGGAGCCGGCCCGAGTGGTACCGACTCGGGCCGGCTGGTCCGGCGCCCACCGTAGAACAGGGCGCTGGCTCCCCAGGGCTCAACAACCCTCCTAGGGAATGACACCGGACCGCCCCCTGCTCCACTACGGGGGCGAGTGGAGCAGGGGCGGTGGCCGTCTTGCGCGTGGGTTGGACAGCCACCAACACCACTGACAACGAGATCCACTCCCAAGTGGTTCACTTCCATCTTCACAGTGCGTTCTCCGCCGTCGCCACCGCTGGTCGACCACCCCGGCCTCGCGCGCTGGGACGGGCGGGGCCCGGGGGCGGTCTTGCGGCTAGATCAAGGAGAACGGGGTGACAAACATCGGTTGGACGTCGTCCTGGACCGGCTCGTTGATGGACACGGCCAGCGTTTCGCTCCTTCCGCTGTCGTCGTTCGGCATCGCGATGCTCACGCGGTCATAGGTGATCCCAGAACCGCCGGTCTCGTTCGGGGTGTAATGAATTTCGAACACGGCCCTGTCTCCCGTCTGCAGGCTGACCGGACTCGGCCGGTCGTTGTCGTGGATCGAGTTCTCGTCCGTGTGGTTCAGTTTCCCGCTGCCGTACTGGCTCTGTGCGACCACCACGGGGAAGCCGTACAACTGACAGGAGCCTCCGGTGTTCACCATGGTGATGGTGACCATCCCGGTGCCCTTCTTGCCCGTGCCGAACTCGAGCTGGCGGATGTCACAGCTGGGAGTTTGGTCAGTGTCCTCCTCTTCCCCTGCGGGCTTTGCAGGGCTCTCGTCGGCCGAACCGCTGCCGGCGCCTTCATTCGTGGGTTCATTCGTGGGCGTCGCACTGTCGGCTGATGCCGTCGACACGGCGTCTGCGTCGGTGCTGATCGGGTCGCAGGCGGTGAGTGAAAGGCACACGGCAGCCATCAGGACGGGGGCCGAGGTCTTGAGAACCCGCATAACGTCGCCTCCGGAGTCTTTATCAGGTCAACTTGCTCGCATGGACGGTGTGTCAGGGGTCAAACGTGGTGGTCCGTCAAGCAGTTCAACCAGTTCGTCTTCGAGGAGGGAACCAAGACGCTTCTGTGACATGTGAGAAACGGCGCCGTGACGTCTCGTTCCGGACCCGGCATCGCCACCGGGGTGTCCGGTCGGCCGGCGGTTCCGCCGAGGGCGGATCACCACCGTGCGGAGAACACTGCCCGTCGCCGCAGCGCCGCACGGTGGGCGTCCCGGTACCGTCCGGACACCCCGGTGGGCTTCGGTTCAGGCCGCCTTCGCGGTAAGGAGCGGTACGGCCACTTCCTTGAACCACTCGCGGAAGGAGGTGGGGGAAGAGGACTCCGGCGTTCGCGGCAGCGCGGTGTCGATGCCGTTGTCCTTGGCCACCGCCATGTCGAGCATGCCCTGGGCCATCGCCTCGGACATCCCGTTCTCGATCATCCGTGCCCGATACGCCTCACCCGGGATCCGGATGTACTGGACGGGCTTGCCCAGCACCTCGGACATGATCCGCGCCATGTCGTTGAAGGAAAGGTCCTCGGGACCGAGCACGGCGACACTGTCCACTCCGCTCCAGGAGCGGTCGAGGAGCAGCCCGGCGGCGACCGCGGCGATGTCACGGGTGGCGCAGGCCGGCAGTGCGCGGTCCTCGGAGATCGGCCCGAAGAACCGCCCCAGCCTCTTGATGGCCTCGGCCTGGCGCAGGATGTTGTCCATGAACGAGGGGAGGGCCAGCGCCCGGTAGTGCACGCCCGTACCGGCGATCAGGTCGTCCATGGCGAGCGACGCCGACACGAGCCCGGCGTTCTCGGCCACCCCGCGGCCCAGGGCCGACACTCCCACGACCCGGCTGACGCCGTGCCGCCGGAAAGCCTCGCAGGCCGGGAGTGTGAAGTCGACGTAGGCGGCCCGCACGCTCTCGCTGCGAGGGTCCGGCGGAACCAGCCAGAACACCGTGTCCGCGCCCTCGAACGCCTGGTTCACCACATCGGTGTCACCGTGCGATCCGCACACCACATCCACGGACTCCCGTACCCGCGTGGGCAGGCGGGCCGGGTCGCGCACGATGACACGCACGGGCTCGCCGCTGTCCACCAACCGCCGCACGACCTGGCTGCCTATGGATCCGGTGGGTGCAGTCACAACAATCATCTTTCGTCCTCCTAAGTAAACTCAACCGTACCGTTTACTTAGAAGTCCGAGGGCAAGATCCAGTCAAAGGACGAGCAAAAACGGCATACAGACCTGCCGGAACCGAGCCCCGAAACGCCCGAGACGGGGCGATGCCACCGCTCAGCCCATGTACGTCCCGAACCAATCGAGCATCGGCTCCGGGTTGCGCTGGAACTCCAGATAGCCGTCCCACCGGCGGGTGGTCCCCGTGATCCACTGGAGGCGCTTCTGCCGCACGGGGATGTTGTCGTACATCGTCTGCACGTCGCTGGGGTCCGTGAGAACGTCGTCCCGCACACCGTAGAGGAACGTCGGCACCCTGACGTTCCTCGCCCATTCCTGCGGGCTCCGCCGGTCGAGCCCGATGCTCGTCCGCAGGGTGATGAGCCGGTCGAGGTCGTCGATCCGCTCCTCCGCGATGCCCATGGCCGTCAGCCTGCGCTGGAGGATGATCCTGGCGGTCACGGGCTGGGGCGAGACCAGGCAGCGCACGTCATGGAACTCCTCGGGGAACTGGGTCATCGCGGCGAAGGTGGAACTGCCGCCCATGCAACGGCTGAAGAGGCCGATCGTCATCCTCCGGGTGTCGCTGCGCCCTCGCACGTAATCCAGCGAGCCGACGACATCGCGGGCCTCGAAGATGCCGCTCGAGGAGATCGTGCCGTTGGCGTCACCGCTGTGCCCCGAGTTGCGCATGTCGTAGGTGAGGACGTTGTAGCCGGCGTCATGGAGGATCTTGTAGTCGGGGGTGAGGTCGACCTCGAACCCGTTGCCGCTGGGTGCCCAGACCGAGTGCCAGGGCTCCAGGTGGGCGGGGATGCCGGAGCGGCTGAAACCCATGGGGTGGTTGGCGATGATCAGCTTGTCCGACCGGGGGGCGGGGATCCACCAGCCCTCCAGTGCCACCCCGTCGCGGGCGGGGAAGGTGATGTCCTCATAGTCGAGATCGTGTTCGGCCGGCGTGTGCAGGATCGGGGACCTCTGCCGCTGGTAACTGAACGCCTCGGCGAATCGCTCCAGCATCGCGTCGCTCTCGTCCCCCGCCGCGGCGGCAGCGGCGGCATTCGGCGCCGCGGTGAGCATGGCGCCCCCCAGCCCCAGGGCGGTGGCCGCCCCCACGGAGGTGTTCAGCACCTGACGCCTGTCGAGTGAATTACCCATGATGTTCTGATTTCTCCTTTTGCAATGGGCATGCAAAGCGCATGCGAGATCGACGGAAGACCGCCGGGAGGGGAGCGCGCGGCAGGGGACGCGCGGGCATGTGAGCGTCGCCGGTCCGCGTCGTCTCAGCGTCGCCGCGGCGACAGACAGTCGCCGTACGGGGGGTGTGGTCGGCCCGGGCGCCGAACAGGTTCCTGCGCCCCTGGGTGACGAACCGGATCACCCGGTGAAACGCGATGCGGGAAGTCGGGGCCTCGCCGGTGGCGCAGGATCCGGAACGCACATCGGCCGCACGGAATCGTCAAGGACGTCGGGCGGTCTCGACTCCCCTCGGTGTTCTCGACCGCTCGAACCACGGCCGGTGCGTCGCGGTACACCCCCGGACTCCCGGCAGAACGCACCAGACGACCTTGGCTTCGCCTGTGAGCTGCCGGAAACCCCACCGTCCGTGCGTGAGGGCATGCACGACACGCAGGCCCCGCCCTCGCTCGGTAAGCAGGTCCAGCGGATCGCCCGGGGGATCGCGGTACGGGTGCGCGCCGGGGACCGAGGCCCATGCCTCCGGACGGGGCAGCAGGCCCGGGGTGACCGGGCTCCGGTCCCGCACTTCGCAGATCAGGCAGCAGGCGGTGTGGCGGAGTCGCATCTCGTACGGGCCGAGGGCATGTTCACTCGCATTGGCCACGAGTTCCGAAGCGGCCAGCACACAGTCATCGACGGCCGCCTGCGGGATCTGCCGTTCGGCCAGAGAGCGGCGGAGGACCGAGCGGGCGTCGGCCACGAAGGCGCCCGCGGGACCGCGACCGTTCCACTGGTAGAGGACGTCGAACCGGTTGACGGCGGTGGCAGCCACAGAGCTTCACCCCGTCCGGGCGGCGCAGCCCCGTCGAACCGGATGAATCATGACTCTCCCGGGCACTGCACGCACCATCTCCCACACCGGCCGGCCGCCGGCAAGTAGATGCGCGGTAACTTGGGAACCCACGGCACCCTTGAGCATGGTGGCGGGAATCATGCGAGCAGCCTCCCGGGTTGACTCGAGGGAACTAAA
>KL568523.1:112097-112562 GCA_000715605.1 Streptomyces speibonae
TAAACTCAACCGTACCGTTTACTTTGTGGGGTGGCAAGACACATGGCCAGGCGCGGGGCCGAGCTACGGGAACACATCCTGTGGACCGCCAAGGACGTCTTCCTCGAAATGGGCTTCGACCGCGCGTCCATGGACGTCGTGGCCGCCCGCGCCGAGACCTCCAAGCGCTCCCTCTACGCACACTTCGAAAGCAAGGAAAAACTCTTCCTCGCCGTCGTCGACCTCGCCCGAGAGCTCTACCTCGGCAGACTCAAAACCCCCGACGCCTACCACCAGGACACCACCGAAGCCGTCATCCTCTACTGCGGCAGATTCCTCCAGCTCATCCTCCGCGAACCCGCACTGCGCACCTGCCGCCTCGGCATCGCCGAAGCCGAACGACTCCCCGACGCATCAGCCCAATACCACCAGGCCATCTTCGAAACCTCACGCACACGCCTCACCGCATTCCTCACCCGGCACCAC
>KL568523.1:112770-123770 GCA_000715605.1 Streptomyces speibonae
CATTCCTCACCCGGCACCACCGGATCACCGCGGCCCAGAGCACCGACATCGCCGGGCAGCTGCTCGCCCGCACACTCCACCCGCGCCTCTTCCGCGCCCTCCTGGGCGTCGAACCACCCCTCGCCGTCACAGCCGACGAAACCACCCTCACCACCGACATCGACTTCACCCCCATCAGAAACGCCGCCACAGAACTCCTGCCGCCCAGCACATCAAGCGCTCCCTAGTCTTCTGAGTCAGGCGTTCCGAGACGTTCAAGCCGTCCACCTTCGAACGCCTCGCCGGCCGCCTGAACAGCGTTCCTGACGCGGAAGATCAGGTCGTCACGGCAATACCGGCGGTGATGTGGCGGTGGCCGGGAGGTTGCCGGGCCGGCGGGCAGCGGCGCGGTTGACGGCGTGCACGACGCAGATGCTTCCGAGGGCCCACGAGGCCAGCAGGACGATACCGCGCACATAGCCGTCGCCTCCGAAGTAGCACGCGCCCTGCAGCGCGCGGACCCCCAGGCCGACGGGGAGGACCTCGGAGAGCGGGCGCAGCCAGTCCGGCAGGTACTCCGGAGGGAGAGTGCCACCGCTGGTGGCGTTGCCGAGGATGAGCAGCAGCAGCGGGGCCATGAGGGTTCCGGCGGGACCCGTCGTGCGCATCAGCAGCAGTGTGGCCGACCCGACGGCCATCGCGAGCAGGATCGTGACCGCCGCGATCGCGGCGACGCTCCCGGGCAGTGCGTCGAAACCGGTGCTGCCCGCGATGAGTGCGGCGGTGACGCCGACGACGACGGAGAAGCCGGTCAGGCTCGCCAGACGCCAGCGCATGGGCAGCCGGGGTGCCATCTGCGAGGAGACGATGCCGAACAGATAACCCGCCAGCACGAGGCCGAATCCGGCGTAGAAGATCGACAGACCGCGGGTGTCACCGCCGGCGGTGGGAGCGACGTCCTGGCTCCTCATCGTCGTACCGGAGGACTGCGCGACTCCTCCGAACATGCCGTGCAAGGTGCTGGTGACGCCGGGACCGTTGGCTCCCGCGTACAGCAGCCGGGCGCTCGCACCGTCTGCGGCGATGACATACGCGCCGTACACCTGACGGTGCTCGACGGCTTCCTGGGCCGCGACGGCCGACGGGTAGGTGGTGAACGCGATGGTTCCCGGCGAACTCGTGTCGAGCGACCGCTCGACGGACGCGACCTGCCGGCCCGAGCCGACGATCCCGACCGGCAGGTTGTGCGGCTCGGGGCTGTGGAACGCGGCCAGGAAGATCGCCACGAACAGTGTGCCGATCAGGAGCCCGGTCATGGTCGGGATCACGATCGCCTTGCGGATGCCGGGGCCGCGTGCGGGCGGGGCGCCGTCCTCCCTGGGGCGGGGCGCCTCGTGTTCCGGCCGCGTGCTGGGGACTGTCATGACGGGTCTTGCCCTCCGGGGCGTGGTGGTCCCGGGCCTGGTCGGTCCTGGGAACGTGTACGTGGGGACGGTGTCCGGCGAGCCCGTCCGGCGGGCACTCGCCGATGGCCGTGGCCCGGCCGGTCGACGGCAGCGCTCCCGCCGATCGCCGTGCGACCCGTGGTCGGGACCCTCACCGGGGCGTGCCGCGAGAGTTGTCCGGGCCCTGCTCGCCGGGGGATGAGGTCAGCGGCCCGCTGAGTTCGATGACGGTGCCGACGGTGTCGGTGACGAACGCGATGCGGCGGCCGATCACGGGCACGTCCATGGGGCCGCCGATCAACTGCACTTTCCCGTGGCTCAGTTGGGACACCATCGCGTCGAGGTCGTCGACGGCGAGGCAGAAGTGGTGCAGGCGTCGTCGAGGTCCTCGGCCGTGACGCTGATACCGACGTGGTCATGTGCGACGGGGAGGTGCATGTGAATGAGCATGGCTGGCCGTCGACACCGCAACCAGGGAAGTACTGATGGTAGGACTGGCTGTACCACCATCGCCGACCGTGGCCGGCCGCCCGGCGATACGCCTCCGGCAAGGACAGGGCGGAGGCGACCGCGAACCCGGTGCCGCCCCGGAGGAGCGGCTCAGGCTCCTCGCCGGCTGGGCGTAACCCCTCTCCCGCCACGGAGGGCACCGAGCATCCCCGCTGGGCGTGCCGACTCCCGCGGGCCGGTGTCAACGGGCCCCGGGACATGAACAATCCTCTATATGGACCTCTTGTATATTTCTGTGTATCGTGACTAGTGGACAGCTGGTCCATATTTTGTACTGCCTTCGGACCCGTGACCACATCGAACGCGCCAGGAGGGCGACCTCCCAGGCGTGCCGCCACGGACGTTCCAGATCCGCCGAGGTCATGACCCTGACGTCGGCGCGGCAAGGGCCACACCCCTCACCCGGCGATTGCCGACCTTCTCGTTCTCGCAGCGCCGCGAGGCCGGGGCACACCCGCTGTCTCCCACGACGTACACACGGAGGTTGAGAATGATTCGGATGCGGAGTGCCCTGTCCGCCCTGGCCCTGCTGGTCCTCGCCGCCCCGCCCGCTGTCGCGCACCACGGTGGTACGGGCGACTACGAGGCCAGCCGCCCTCTCTACATCGCCGGTGAGGTGGTCGAGGCGCGCTACACGGCACCGCACGGCATCATCACCGTGCGTGTGCCGAGCGACCTCCAAGTGCCGCAAGAACTCCCCGGCACCGAGGAACTGCGCGGTTATGAACACTGGGACGGCCGCCCCCAGGTCGAAGGCGCGGGGGAGGAGCGGGAAATCCTGTTGCCGCCCGACATCACTTCCCAGGTCGGCGCCCTGCCCGACCCGCCGGGGCCGGGGGACGAGATCTCCCTTGTCGCGTACCGCCGCTGCGACGAGGAGGACAACACCTACACCGGGGAACTGCGGGTGCAGATGCTCTACGCCGCCGAGCAGCAGTTCCCCGCGGGTTTCCGCATCACCCGCATCGTGGACGAATGCGAGCACCATGACGAGGAAGAAGGCGCCGCCGACGGCGAAGACCAGGGCCAGGACAACGGGGCCAGGACCACGGCCGCCGACGACTCCGGGATAGGTGACACGGCCACCCTCATCGGCGGTGTGGTGGCCGTGTTCGCCCTGGGAGTACTTGCCGTCCGGTACGGCACGACCAGGCTCCGCAGGCGCACGAACGACGGGAACGGCCGATGAACCCCTTCCCGGAACCGCTGCTGCGGTGGCTGGAGACACTGGCGCCGGCCCGCGCGGTGCGCAGCGGGCAATGGACGTATCCGATGGCCGAGTCGCTGCACGTCGTCGGGATCGCGGTCATGGTCGGCGCGGCCATGCTCTTCGACCTGCGGCTGCTGGGCGCCGCCGGCCGGCATGTCCCGGTGACCAGCGCGGCCCGCTGGCTGCTGCCCGTCTCCTGGGCCGGCTTCGGCCTGGTCGCCCTGACCGGGATGCTGATGTTCTCCGCCAACGCCACGCTCCTGGCGGAGAATCCCGCGTTCCAGCTCAAGCTGGCCCTGATCCTGCTCGCCGGGGCGAACGCGCTCGTTTTCCGCCTCGGACCGTACCGGCGTGTGGCCGTCTGGGACACCGCGACGGCCGCACCTCTGCCGGCGAAAGCGGTGGCCGTGGTGTCCCTGCTGGCCTGGACGGTCGTCACCGTGTGCGGCCGGCTGATCGCCTACGTATAGGCAGCCCAGGTAGAGGCACAGGTGCCCAGCCGGACAGGCGGCCCGGCCCGGCCCGCGTCGAGGGCAGTTCGACGACGGTGCTGTCGGCGGGCGCCCCGACGCGTGCCGGTGGTCCCCAGGCGCCCGCGCCCCGTGACACGTAGAGCTGAGTGTCGTGCCGGAACGTCTTGCGTCATGCGGGAGAGCCTCGTCGGCGTTCCGCGTCCGTAACCCTGCCGTTGGACGAGCGATGTCGTGAACCGTTCGACCGAATGGCGCGTTTTTGCTGGGACGCACTGCACCGGTAGGACCATGAGGCTGAGGAAGTGACGACAGTTGCAAGGGACCATCGTTCACGGCACGGAGTTCAACGCGGACGGAGCTCCCTCATCAGGGACGGGGCGAGGTCGGGCACTGCGCACATTGCGTCGGTTGATCGCTGTGCTGACCACACTGTCCGCGCTCCTCGGCGTCGTACGGCTCGTGATGCCCGTGACCGCTGGTCCACAGGGCGAGCCGCCCGGAGTCGCCCGGCAGCTGACCTTCCTGCGTGAGGAGTTGGACGACGGGGCGGGTGGAGAGGCACAGGAACTGTTTCCTGAGGGCTACTTCTTCCTGCACGCTCTCTACGGCCTGAGTTGGGTCGAACTCGGAATGCGCGCCCCGGCCGGCAAACGATCGACAGCTTTGCGAGAGGCTCGGTGGGCCCTGGAGCGTTTGGACTCTCCCGACGGCCGTGCCCCCTTCAGCCCCGACTTGTCACCGCCTTACGGTGTGTTCCACCGCGGCTGGAGCAACTGGCTGCGCGGCGGAGTGCTGAGTCTGCAGGCGGCCGGGGATCGAGATGCCGCCGAGGTTCGCCGGTTCGCGCGCGACTCGGCCGAACTGGGCGCGGCCTTCGACGCATCACCGTCGCCCTATCTCGAGGCGTACCCCGAGCAGGCATGGCCCGTCGACTCGACCGTGGCGATCGCGTCACTGCGGTTGCACGACCGCCTGCTGCCCGATCGATTCAACGGGACCGTACGGAAGTGGCTGGAGAACGTGCGGCAGCGACTCGACCCCCGCACCGGCTTGCTCCCGCACCGCGCTGCCCCGGAGACCGGAGAACCGCTCGAGGTCGCCAGGGGCAGCTCACTGAGCCTCACCCTCCGCTTCCTCATCGACATTGACCCGGAGTTCGCCGGTGAGCAGTATCTCCGCTTCCGCGAGCGGTACGTCACTTCTCCGCTCGGCTTGGCGCCGACGGTGCGGGAGTACCCCGAGGGCATGGACGGTCCGGCCGACGTCGACTCCGGTCCGCTCCCGCTCGGCGTCAGCGCTCCCGCAAGCGTGGTCACCATCGGTTCGGCCCAGGTCTACGGCGATACCTCGCTCGCTGCGGCGCTGGCGAGCGTCAGTGAACTGGTCGGCGCTCCGGTCGACACTCCGTGGACCAAGCGGTACGCCTTCGGTCTCCTCCCCATCGGCGACGCGTTCCTGGCCTGGTCCAAAACCGCCCGGCCGTGGGTGTCGAAGGCGCCGGACCCGCCACAGGCAACGGTCTCCGGGTGGTGGCGCGTCCCTCTGCTCTCGCTACTGGCCCTGCTCGGTGCCGCGCCCTGGCTGCCCGCACTGGTGAGGTGGCACAGGCGTCGCCCCACCCGCACCTCATCAGTGGCGCCGGCGTCCGCCGCGCCGAGCCGGCCGGACGACGCAAGCCGGCTGGGCGACAGTGACTGATCGTTCGTTTTCAGGCACGAGGCCCTCGCCGGACCGGCCGCTCCACATCGCCGGCCCGGCGGCCGGGCGCGGTTACCGGTGCGTGGCCAGGAACGGCAGAAGGACGTCGGCCATCTCGTCGGGGACTTCCTCCGCGAGGTCGTGACCGGCGTCGAAGACATGTCCGGTGACGTCGTGAGCCATGAGTCGCATCTGGGACTCGTTGCGGTCGCCGATGAACGCGGATCCGCCCAGCGCCAGGACCGGGATGTCCAGCTTCTTCCGTGCGGTCTGCCGGTTCTGTTCGGCGTCGACGAGCATGGCCCGGTAGATGGAGAGCATCGCGCGGATGCCGCCGGGCATGGAGTAGCAGCGCACGTACTCGTCGACCGCGTCAGGGGTGGCGGTGTCGGGCCGGCTGCGCTCGTACTTGATCATGTAGGTGATCAGCTCGCGCTCGTGTCCGCTGATCAGCATCTCGGGTACGTCGGGCTGGAAGTAGAAACCCAGATGCCACAGGTGCATGCCGCTGGAGACGTTCTCGGGGGTGAGGGCCGTGTGGTCCTCGAAGCCGAATCCGGGAAAGAGCGCCTCGGCGAACACGAGCGTGGTGACGCTCTCGCGGTGGCGGGCGGCGAGCTGGTAGCCGATCACCGCTCCCCAGTCCTCGCCCACCACGGCGTACCTCTCGTGTCCGAGGTGGTTCATCAGCTCGGCGATGTCGTCGCTCATCGTCGCGGAGTCGTAGCCGTCCGCTGGGCGGGCGGAGTCGCCGAGACCGCGAAGGTCGGGGACGACGACGGTGTAGTGGGGCGTCAGCTTCGGGAGGAGGTGCCGCCAGTGGTAGCCGGTCTTGGGCACGCCGTGCAGGAGCACCACGGCGGGGCCGGACCCGGCTGTGCGGTAGTGCAGACTCGTCCCGTTGACGGCGGCTCGGCCCGTGTGGACGGGCGCTCCTTCATGGTCGAACATCATGTTCTCGCACCTTCCTGGTGTGCTTCGCGATCTGGGCGTCTGGGCGTCAGTGGGCTTGGGGAGGGCCGACGAGGGTCAGCAGGCGGCTCGGCCCGGCGCCGTCCGCGGGTGTCCGGGCGGCGGAACGGCCGGCGGGGCGCAGGGTGACGTTGTCCGGGTAGAGCCTGCCGAGCAGGGCCGGTACGACGAGGTCTTCTTGACCGAGCGCCGGCGGCTTTTCTGGATCGCCCGATACATATTCCGGGCATGAAAAAAATCAGTCGAGGGCGGCCAGCGCGACCTCCACAAGGGGTTCGAGGGTGCGGGCGTCCGGCGTGATCTTCGCGGAGACCAGCAGCCCGTTGAGGAAGGTGACGAGGAAGGCGGCGAGCGCGTCCGGGTCGTGCCGCTGCGCGATCTCGCCCCGCTCCGCCGCGACCCGCAGCACTGCGGCGAGCGCGTCCCGGCTGGCGTCCTGCATGTCGCGCACGGTGCGCCGGGTCGCCGCATCCTCCGGCAGGCGCTCACAGGCGGCATTGACCACCAGGCAGCCCCGGCCGTTGTCCCCGGCGGCGATCCTGACCCGCTCGACCAGCATCGCGCGGATCGCCGACCGGGCGTCCGCCCCCTCCTCCAGGCTGCGCAGGGCGGCCGCCGCGAGGGTGGTGCGGTAGCGCTCCAGCGCCGCCCGGTAGAGGCCGTCCTTGTCACCGAACGCGGCATACAAGGACCCCTGTCCGATCCCCAGGTGCCCGGTCAGGTCGCGCACCGAGGTGGCCTCGTAGCCACGCGTCCAGAACAGCTCCATCGCGCGGCTCACCGCCGCCTCCGTGTCGAACTCCCGGGTCCTTGCCATGGCGCCACCGTAACCCATCTGGATCGATCGCTCAAGAAAAGGGCCCGTGGCCACCCGGCCATGCACTGACCTGCAGTCCGACGGCCACCCGCCTATGCATCGTCGCCGTCCTCGGCGGTGTCCGGGGCCCACAGCCGGCGCAGACCCTCCGCCTCGGCCAGCACCACGAACTCGACGCTCGCGACCGCCGTGCGCGGTACAGCCTCCTACGGCGTCCAGACCCAGAAGCTTCACGCCCTCGGCTTCGCCCTCACCCAGAACCCCACCAGTCGCGCCCGCCAAGCCGCACGGCCTGCCCGCCTCAGCCGCCGACCACCCCACACCAGCGCCCGCCCGGCCCCCGATCCGGTACCCTGTGGATCGAGCGCCCGGGCGGGCACTCGCCGCCTTCGTAGCTCAGGGGATAGAGCACCGCTCTCCTAAAGCGGGTGTCGCAGGTTCGAATCCTGCCGGGGGCACAGAGAAAAGGGCCAGCTCAGGAGAGGTTTCCTCCCAGGCTGGCCCTTCGTCGTGTCCGGGGTCGTGCCACACGCGTGCCACTACGGACCCGCAGCGTCCTTCTCGGAGGTCTGGGCGACCGCTCCCCCACCACCCTGGATCATGGCCCCGAGCCGATCGGCGATGGCCCGGTCACGGTCACTGGTCATGTGCTGATAGATCAGCGCGGCCCGGGAGCTGCTGTGCCCCATGCGCGTCATCAGCTCCCGCGTGCTGGCTCCGGCCGTCGAGGCCAGCGTGTTGCCCGTGTGTCGAAGATCGTGGAAGTGCAGTTCGGCCGTGACGCCTGCGGCCTTCCGGGCCTTGACCCAGTCGTCGCGGAAGTTGCTCCGCCGCAGCTGCCCGCCCTGGGGGCCGACGAAGACGTGCCCGTCGCGACCGGGAGTGGCGAAGTGCTCCAGGTGGTGCGCGACCGCGTCGAGCAGTTCGACCGGGAAGGAGACGGAGCGCACTCCGGCCGCGGATTTCGGCGCCTTGTCGAAGAGCCGACCGTCCTGCAACTCGGCCTGAGCACGGCGCACGGTGACGGTCAGCCCCTCCAAGTCGACGTCCCGGCGCCGCAGGGCCGCCAGCTCCCCGAACCGCAGGGTGGTGAAGGCCGCCAGGAGCACGAGCAGCCGGTAGCGCGGCGCGATGGAGTCGGCGACGGCGAAGACCTCCGCCACCGTGAGGACCGGCCGCTCGGGCACGTCGTAGCGGTCCGCGCCCTTGATGCGGCACGGGTTGCGCCGGATCAGTTCGTCGTCCACGGCCGTGTTCATCAGGGCGCGCAGCAGTTGGTACGCCTTGACCACCGTCGGTTCACCGACGCCGGCCGCGAGGAGCTTTCCGCGCCAGCTGCGCACTCGGGCCGTCGTCACGTCGGCCACGCTCCCGGCCCCGAAGGTGGGCAGGATGTGCAGCCGCATCACCGACTCGTTCCGCTCGCGGGTGCGGTCGGCGAGCTTCCGGTCCCGCAGCCACGCGGTGGCGTACTCGGCGAAGTTCACCGCCCCGGCGTCCGGGTCCGACCACTGCCCACGCACGATGTCCGACTCAATGTGCGTCAGGGCGACTTGGGCATCGGTCTTGGTCGCGTACGTCTTCTCCGCCGGGCGCAGCTGCCCCGTCTCCGGGTCCCGATAGCGGACCTGCCAACGACCGGACGGAAGCTGCCGGACCGAGCCGAAGTTCCGCCGCTTCCCTCTCTTGTTGGCCATCAGGCAGCCCTCCCCAGGGAGCTGCGCCGGTCGCCGATCGGCTGCACCGTGTTGGCGTCGATGAAGGCATCCAGTGCGCTCTCCGGGATGCGGACGTGTCGGCCGACCTTGACGAACACGATGCGTCGCTCGGCGATCAGGCGGCGCGGGAAGCGTTCGGTGGTGCCGAGGAGTTCGGCCACCTGCGCCACGGTCAGGTAGCGGTCAGCCATGGGTGGGTTCTCCTTCCGTTCCGGGGGCGGGTTCGAGGGTCTCGGCGAGCCAGGCTTCGGCATCGGTGAGGCCGGTCCCGGCGTAGACCCAGTGCGCGAGGACGAGGGTCGTGTCCGGGTCGGTCCCGTCCGCTGCCAGGGCTTGTGCGCGGCGCCATTCGGCGCGGGCGTCGCGGAGGGCGCCGAGGGTGGTGGAGTAGCGGCGGGACTTGGTGGAGAAGTGGCCGCGGAAGCCGAGCATGTGGGCCCAGGCGCGCAGGCGGAGGTGTTCGAGGTCCTTGCGCGCACCGAGCGTCCAGGCGGTGCGGATGAGCCGGCGGGTGTGGTCGCTGATGTCGAGCTGGGCGAGTTCGGCGAGGAATCTCAGCGGCCGGTCCAAAGCCCCCGTCGCCGTCTCGGCACCCTTGGTGGCGTACTGGGCGATGTACGCGGCGACGGCCCGCTCGGTCAGCTCCTGGCCGTCGTCGAAGGCGGCCGAGCGGATGGTGCGGACGTCGAGCTGACGGCCGAAGGTGAAGGTGTGGGCGCGGCCGTCGACCTCCGGTCCATTGACGCGTGTGGTGGTGACAGCGGCATGGATGGCGTCGGTCAGCAGCTCGGCGGACGCCCAGGCCGGAGGGGCCGTGTCGCCGCCCTCTGGGCCGTCGAGGCGGATGACCGCGTGGAAGTGGACGGCGCCCCGCTTCTGGTACTCGGCGACCTTGGCGAAGGAGACGCGCGCGTGATCCCGAAACCCACGCTGGGTGAGTCCGGCGCGCTTGGCGATCTCACGGCGCAGATAGATCGAGAAGCGCCGCCAGAGGGCTCCGGCATGGGCATTCCAGAGCACGGCCGCTTCGTAGTCGTACGCGCCCGGATCGAGGGGCGTACCGAGGACCGGGGTGGTGTCCTCGTGCCGGGCACCGCAGCGGCAGGGCCTTCCGTTGGAGGGGCGGTTGTGGACCGGGCCGAAGCTCGGCGCGGTGAAGGTGGCGAAGACGCGCGGGTGCGTGCCGACCTGCTCAGGGGTGCCCTTGCCGCCGCGGAGCCCTGCGGTGATCAGGTGGTAGGTGTCGCGGCGATAGACCTCCGCACAGGCACGGCACCGGGTGGCACGGCGGTTGTTGCAGCGGACGAGAAGGCTCCCGGCGGGGAGGGCGGTCGAGTCGAGGTGGTTCAGGACGCGCCCGACCTCACCGGTCGTCGTGTCGACGGCGTACTCGGTACGGTGGCCGTCCAGGCGTACCGGGTGCGTGCAGCCGCCCAGGCCGGAGAGTTGACGGGCCAGTTCGGGCAGGGTGCCGAGTGAGGCGAGCATCGAGAGTTCCGCCAGCGGGGGCGGAGTCTGCCGGGTGATGATGGGACTTCCTTTCGGCTGTTTCGGCAGTGAGGAGGGACGGCCCCGGGGCGGCGGGATGCTTGGCGGCTTGTTGCCGCCCCGGCGGCCGGTCAGCGCTTGTTCGTGCTGCTGACGAGGGAGCGCAGGACGACGGCGGCGACGGCCACGGAGATGGCCGAGACGGCGACCGCGGCCAGGAGCGCGGTGAGGACGACGCCCACGACGACCACGGCGACGACCGCTCCGACGCCGACGCTCACGAATGGAGTGATCGGGCGGCCGGCCGAGTGAGCCGGAGCCGGGGCGTGGTCCTGCGGGATGTGCATGGTGATGCTCGGGACGTGCGGAGCGTCGGGCAGCTTGGGACGGAACACGGCAGGTCTCCTTTGTGTGCGGTCGTTGCCTCAGTCGCGGTTGCCGTTGACGACGTCGACCCCGGAGCGGGTGCCGGACTCGATGGCCGGGGCGAGGACGGTGTGCGAGAGCCAGAAGCCGAACAGCGCGATCACGACGGCGACCCACAGGCGGATGCCGAGGAACTTGATCGCGGCCCAGGCGATGAGGCCGAGGACGAAGACGAGCCGCAGCGAGACGGTCACGGGCACTCCTCGGGTGTCGTCTCGGGTCAGCGGACGGAGCAGCGGTGGGTGCGCGCGGCCAGTTCGGCGG
>KL568523.1:123968-127818 GCA_000715605.1 Streptomyces speibonae
AAAAGCCGCAGCGAGGGGCCGTGCAGGCGGCGGCGTGCTTCTCACGGCCACGGCCGTCGTAGTAGGTGCCGACCTGGACGGGACCGATGCGGACGACGTTGCGAAAGCGGCGGTTGGCGGACATCACTGGCTCTCCTTCTGGTCGTTGCCGGTTTCGCCGGTGAAGTCGGTGACGTGGTCGGCGAGCCAGCGCAAGATCTCGTCGCCTTCGTAGGTGTCGGCGGCGAGGATCACGGGTTCGGCGATGAGCACGGCTTCGGTGAGGCGGTTCTGTCGGGTCAGCTCGGCGGCACGCTTGAGTGCGCGGAGCGTGGACGGTCGCAAGGCGGAAAGTCCTCCGAAGTCAGGTGAGTTGCGCGGCAATGGCTTCGGCCAACGGCAGGGGGACGCCCAGCCGGGCGCGAAGGGTTGGCGTGTCGATGGGGGTCCCGGTACGGGCGTGGTGCTCGTCGGCGACCTTGCGGGCCAGGGCGACGAGGGCAGGCGGCACGGGAGCGGATGGGGGCTGAGCGGAGCCGGCGTCGACGGGCGGCAGCTCGGCACCCCCTTCGGGCGGCTCCGCATCTGTGGCGGGTGTTTGGGGCTTCCTGTCCGTGACGGTCGCAGGCGGTTCGGTGGTGTCGGCCATGGCGCGGGCTGTATTCGGTGCGCCGTGGGCGAGGAGCGTGCCGCCGAGGAAGGCGACCGCGGGCCAGCCGGCGACGAGGATGCGCAGCCAGGCGGGGACGTCGTCCAGGTCGAGCAGTCCGGCTGTGGCGACGTTGGCGCCGAGTGAGGCCGCCAGCGCGACGAGGAACCAGCACCACCCGGCCGCTTTCGATTCCCCCGAGCGGAGGCGCCGCCAGGCAGCCACCATCAGCAGGTCGACGGAGACCGGGTAGGCCCACGCCTTCCAGCCGTCCTGTCCGGCGGCGGAGGCAAGGTCGTGCAGGTGGGCGAAGGACAGCGCGGCGGCGATGAGCGCCTGGACGAGTACTGCATCCATACGGACAGGCAGGGCACGCACGGCGCGACTCCTTCCGGGTTTCAGGCATGGGTGGGGTAGGGAGATGGCGCGGGACGGTCGCGCCGACCGAGGGAAGGGGTGCGGCTACTCGGCGACGGGGCGAGGAGTGACTACCGTCCCGGACGCCTCCACGGGCGCGGACGGGACGTAGGGGCGGAAGGGCGCGAGCGCGGGCACGTCGGGGGCGAGGTGGGCCGTCTCCCGGCAGATGGCCGCCGCTTCGGCGAGGGGCAGGTGTGGCGTACGGATGCGGGACCAGCCACCGGACGTATCACCCACAACGGCGAGGCCGGGCAGTTCGGGCGCGATGGCACAGGCCGCGTAGACTGCTTCGGGGGCGATGTCGCCGAGGGCCATCTTCGCGGAGGCTTCATCGTTGACGCGGTGGCAGACGCGGCCGGTCAGCTGTGCCCGAAGCATGGTGGCGCCCTTGCCCAGCTCGGCGCCGAAGCGCTGCCCGCACACCTCCAGGTAGATGCCGGCCGCACGACCGAGCTGAGCAAGCCGGATGAGCTGAGTGACCATCTCGTCCCGCCGCTCTTCCTCCTTCCTGCTGGCGACGAGGAAGAGTTCCGCCACCTCGTCGATGAACAGCACGATGGGTGCCGGGCGTTCGTCGTCCGGCAGACCCCAGATGTCCGAGGTGATCAGCGCATCCGGGGTACCAGGAGCGATACCCTGCCGCGCCTTGATCAGGTCGTAGCGAGCCTCCATCTCCTTCACCAGCACGGGCAGCAGCTCGGCCGCCTGTACCGGGTCGGTGGCCAGGGCGGAGAGCCGGGCCGCGAACGGCGCCAGCTCGACGCCTCGCTTGCAGTCGATCCCGACGAGGACGACCGGCTGGGCAGCCAATCCGGCAAGCAGGTTGCGCAGGAACATGGACTTGCCCGACAGCGTCGCGCCGAGGACGAGTTCATGCGGAACGGCGCGGTAGTCCCGTACGAACGCCGTGGCATCCTCGCGCAGAGCCACCGGCACCCGAAGCGGACCGGCGACTGTCCGACGAGGCATCCGCACGTTTCGCAGGACGTCAAACCCGACGAGCCGCAGTTCCACGATTCCAGGCTTGACGTCCCGTACGTACACGGCATGAACACCCCAGGCGTGCCGCAGCCGTTCGGCCGAGGCCGCCACGTCCGCGGGTTCCTGTCCCGGAGCGAGCCTCAGCCGGAGCCGCAGACCGGTCGAGGTGGGCCGGATCATGCCCCTCCGAGGCGGTACGGGGCGGATCTCCCGTCGAGTGGTCGCCCTGACGGCGAGCGCCCGCAACCGGGACGGTGGGACCGTCAGGCCGCACGCCTCCATGGTCGAGGAGTACGAGGCCAGCATTCGGGCCACCGAGACCGGCAGCCCGACCGTGGACCAGTACGCCGCGGGGTGGGCGCGCCGGGCGTAGAGCGCGCCGCCGCCCATCGCAGCGAGCGGCGCGCCCCACTCGGCCAGCGTCACCAGGTCGGTCACGGTGATCAGCCCGCCTGCGCCATCGGGAAGGCACCCGGAGCCACGGCGGTGGCCCGGTAGGCGATGCCGTGCCGCTGCTGGCCGTTGAACACGCTCTCCCACGGTCGGGCGACGAGCCCCGGGAGCGAGACAGGAGCGCCGACCGTCAGCCCGTCGGTCACCCCGCTCTCGGGGATGGTGACCTGGATCAGGGACGACTCGCCTTCGTCGATGAAGACGACACCGACCGTCATCAGTGCCTCACCGCTCACGGCGTCCTTGGCGATCTCACCGGTCTGCCGGTCGCGCACCTTCGGCGTCGGCGCTTCGGTGAGCAGGATCGTGGCGGTCGAGGCATCAACGCGGATCACACGCACAGAGACTTCTCCTTCGAATCGATCAACCCGTCACATGACAAGTTGACTTAGCAAGTCCGAAGCTAGAGATGCCAAGTTGACTTGTCAAGCGAGGTGGAGGGCGAACTCGCCTGGATAAGGCGTCAGTTCAGGCGATAGGTGTCTTCGAGTTCCTGGCGGTCGGCCGGAAGCAGCACGTCAGAGACCTGCAACGCCTGCCCGGACGCATCGAGCGCGATGACCAGGACGCTGAGCACGGGCACCCCGTCCGGCAAGCCGAGAAGCTCGGCCTCACCACTCTCCGGCATACGAGCGGAGACCCGTTCCGTCACGTGGTCGTAGCGGACCTTCTTCCGAGCTTCCACATGCTTGCGCACACCGCCGCTCAGGGCTTCGGCACTCGCCAGCTCAGTGCCGTCGGATAGGCCGGCGGGGAAGTACGACGAGACCAACTCGACCGCTTCGCCGTCGTCCTCCAGCAGGAAGCGGCGCATGAGGACCTTGGCCCGCTTGGGGAGCCCGAGCGCGGAGGCGACTCGTGCGGGAACAGGAACCTCAGCGACTTCGACCACGCGCCCCGAGGCCTGCGACTCATCCCGGTTCAGGGCCTCTCGCCCCCGCCGGTCCTGTTGCTCAACAACTTCCGGACGTCCCCGGACGATCGTGCCGTATCCCTGCCTGGATTCCAGCCAGCCGTCACGCTTCAGCAGCTCCAGCGCCCTCACGACGGTCGGACGGGACATCCCGAAGGACTGCACCAGCTGGTTCTCACTGGGCACCCGAGTGCCAGGCGGATAGGTGCCGTCCTCGATGCGGCGCTGAATCGTCTGCGCGAGGCGTACGTACTTCGGTGCCTCCACTTCATACGCCATGAACGCCGCCGCCTGTCGAGATTGGCCAAGTCAACTGGTCAACCAGACTAACGACAACTGGGCCGCCAGGACAGAACGGGCGGGAAGACGTCATCGGGCGACCAGGCGTCGGCCATGTCGAACGAGACAACCGTCCCGCCGAAGCGGCTGGGACCGGAGTGCCACGACTCGGCGAT
>KL568523.1:128016-130619 GCA_000715605.1 Streptomyces speibonae
ACAACCGTCCCGCCGAAGCGGCTGGGACCGGAGTGCCACGACTCGGCGATGGAGTCGACGAGGAGCAGCCCACGCCCGTGGGCATCGTTGGCCTCCGGCTGCCGCATGCGCACACTCGCCGGGAACCCGGGATTGTGCACCTCCACGCGAAGCGATGTCTCCACGCGGTACCACGCGACGCGCACCATCCAGGCCTCGTCAGCGCGCCCGTAGAGAATGGCGTTGGTCACCAGCTCCGAGAGCATCAGCACGCAGTCGTCGATGGAGCAGGCCGGGTTGTACGGAGCGATGAACTTCCGGAACCAGCGCCGGGCCCGAGGCACGGACTCCGCGACGGGGTGCAACGTCATGGCACCGAGTCGCGGCCACTCCGCAGAGGCACAGCGGTCGATCGAGTAGGCCATCCGCACTCACTCCTTGCCGCTGCCGTCACAGTCGAGGCAGCGTCGTTTCGACGTGGCACGGAGACGGTCATTGGCCATCGAGAGCGCCAGAGCCGAACGGGACCCGACGCGCTTCCAACCACGTCCCCGACATCCCCGGCAAGTTGCACGCGCACCCCGGTCCGGCCGCTGACTCGTCACTCCGTGCCCCCTTCCGACAAGTGGCCTTAGCCACTTCGTGGATAGTGGCATTAGCCACTTGGGGTGTGCAAGCGGTTCGGCACAACTGCCGGCCATCAGGTGAGCGGGTAGCCCTGCTCGAACGCCCAACGATGGGGCGGGTAAGTGGCTTCGGCGAACTCCAACGGACGATCCTGCAGATCGAAGACCACGTGATGAACGATCAGGACAGCCGACCCGGAGGGCAGCTGGAGATCCGCGGCCTCTTCCTCTGTCGCATCGCGGGCGCACATACGATCTTCGGCATAACTGCCCTGGCGACCCGTCATGTTCTCCACGTACATGAGGGTGCCTTCCTGGATCCGCTCCGGCTCCAGGAGCTTCGGCGCACGCCGGCCGACGTCCGGAGCGAACCACGAGGTGGACAGCGTGATCGGCCCGTCCTGGTTGTTCGTCACACGCCGCCGATGCACCGCCCTGACATCCTTGACCAGGCCCAACGCCTCAACAACATGATCCGGCGCTTCCATCCAGCCCGCCGAGGTGATCACCGCGTACTCACCAGGCGTGTAGATCTTCCCGGTCTGCCGAGCCCGCCCGTACAACTCACGCGCCCGCCGGTTGACCTCCAGGCTGCGGACGTACGTGCCCGACCCCTGACGCTTCTCGACGAGCCCCTGATGGCTCAGCGCCTCCAACGACCGCGCGGCAGTCGGACGGGACACGTTCCAGCTCGCGGCCAACTGCCGCTCCGAGGGAACCTCGTCCCCCGGCCGCAGGTCACCCCGAAGAATCTGATCACGGATGTAGTGCGCGATCTGGAGATACTTCGGCTGAGCCTCCTCGATCTGTGGCATGCCTTTCCCTCACCTTCCTGCGGCCCAGTGGCTATGGCCTCTAGCCACTATAGGGTGAGTGGTCAACCCCCGACCCCGTAGGCTGAACCGCATGAAGCGGTTGATCGTCGCAGCAGGAGGAGGGGGCGACGCAGTCGCTGCCGCAATGCTTCACGCCGCCCTCTACGGCGACGAGGACCAGGCCGTGATCCTCACCTACGCGTGGGACCGCCTCATGATCGACCCGGTACCGGGCCCCCGAGGACCGAACGACTTCTCCGGCCTCCAACACCTCACCCCAGCGGTCCAGGCAGTGCCGGCCGAGGCCCGCCCGATCGCGCCAGCAGGCTCCACCCTCCCCCGGCTCGCGGCGGAGCTCCCACACACCTTCGCGCTGATCGACCCACACCACGGAGTCGAGGGCATCACCCGCCAACTCGGAGAGCTGATAAGCCACTTCTCACCGAAGTCGATCGACCTCCTGGACGTCGGCGGAGACATCCTCGCCCGAGGCGACGAGCCAACGCTCAAGAGCCCGCTGGCAGACGCCATCACGCTCGCCGCGTGCTGCCAGGTCGACGCACCGATCCGCCTCTTGGTGGCAGGCCCCGGCCTGGACGGCGAACTACCTCCAGATGACCTGCGCGCCATGCTCGGCCCACTCATCCACACCTTCACCGCCGACGATGTGGAGCCGATCAGCCCAGTCCTGGAGTGGCACCCCTCCGAGGCAACGGGCATGCTCGCGGCGACAGCCCGAGGCGTACGCGGCACGTGCGAGATGCGGGACGCCGGTCTTCCTGTCCCGCTCACCGACGAAGGGCCGACCGTCCATGAGGTCGACCTGGACGAAGCCTTGAGTCGCAACCAACTGGCCCGCGCCATCACGACGACTGCCACCCTTGACGAGGTAGAGGCCCACAGCCGCGAAATCTGCGGCTACTCAGAGATCGACTACGAGCGCAACAAGGCCGCATGGCTCAAAGAGCAGCCGCCGGCGGAACTGGCCCCCGAGGCTGTACTGACCCAGCTCGATCACTTCGAGGCCGAAGCCCGAAGCCGCGGAGTCACCCACACCACGTTCCGCCGTATCACCGAGGCCCTGAATCTCAACGGCTCCCTACGCGAGGACATGCGCCAACTCCTGATCAGCAGCCATCCGGAGAAGTACGACGCACCCCTGTGGCGGATCACATCCACCTGT
>KL568523.1:130857-132843 GCA_000715605.1 Streptomyces speibonae
CTAGTCCCAGGTGATGTTTGACGTTCTGGTCCCAGCTGATGCTTGACGGTGGGCCTAGACAACATCGGACCCCTTGTAGGGCTTGTTCGCCTTCACGTGGCGGACGGGGATGTCGGTGGTGCGCTGGATGACGCGGACCTGGCCGTCCAGCTCCACCGTGAGGGTCGACTCCGCCACGTGCACGGTGATGGTCCGACCTGCGTACGGGCGGCCGAGGGAAACCCTCTGCCGGCAGACCATGACCGAGCCCACCGCGCTGACCCGCCGCTGCACCCGGACCGGCTCCACACGCGGCCGAGGCGGCGGGCCCGCAGGCCGCAGCCCACGCAACCGCTGCACCTCCTCACTGGTGAGCGAGTTGGGCCGCACCCGCAGCAGCTCCCGCGAGGACGGGTCGAAGAACGAGAGCGTCTCGTCGTCGATCCGGATGCCCACCGCACGTCCGCCGAGCATCTCCGCCGCCAGCACCTGGTGCCCGCCCAGGCTCACCAGGCCGCTGTTGTTCACGACCCGGTCCACCTCGAACGCAGCACCATCACCGGCAGGCAGCGGCGACGGGCCCGCCACACGCCCTCCCCGGGCCGCCAGCTGGGCCAGGTCCGCCACCGACAGGTGCGACCGCACCGACTTGATCCGCGCCCCGGCGATCAGCAGATGGATCACCTGCGTGTCGGCCCAGAACGTCACCGTCAGACCCGAGCGGGCCGGGCCCAGCCAGAACTGCTTGCCCGCGACCTGCAGATTCCCACTCGCGGGCACCACCCGCTCGAACTCCACCGGCCCACCCGGCTCCACCGGAACCGCCGCCGGAACCGCCGCCGGAACCGCCTCAGGCTCAGCCGTCACAGCTCCTGCCGGGTCCGGCTGCGCCGGGGCAGTCCTTGGCGGCGGCACCAGCGCGAGCACCCCCGGCACCCGCAGCCCCAGCACATCCCGCTCCTGTTCAGCAACCGGAGTGAACCGGTCAGCCGGAGACTGCATGTCCAGCGCCTGATGCGGCCGCACAGAGTTGTATTCCGCCACCCACGCATCCAGCGCCGCCTGAGCCGCCCCCACGCTCTCGAACGCACCGCAGTCGTCGAGGAGTTCACGCCGCAGCGTCTGATGGAACCGCTCCACCTTGCCCGTCGTCGTCGGCGACGCCGGCTGCGTCAGCCGATGCGCGATGCCGTTCTCCCGGCAGATCCGGTCGAACAGCACCTCGCCACCCTGCCCGAACCGGTCGGTGAACTGCTTGCCGTTGTCCGTCAGCACCTCCTCCGGCACCCCGAAGGCCTGCAAGGCCCGGACGAACGCCGAACAGACAGCCCTCCCGGTCGCCCGTTCGACCACCGACGCGATCACGCAGTACCGGGAATGATCATCCACCCCGGTCACGACCTTCGCCTCGGACAGCTCGCCGGTGACCGGGCTGACCAGCATGACCCCGCCGACGATGTCCATCTGCCACAGCTGCATCGCACGGTCGCGCTGCCAGCGCTTGTAATCCGACCGCTTCCGGCGCCGCACCCCCGGCTCGACCAGCCCATGACGGACCAGAATCCGATAGACGGTCATCCGCGACGGCACCGGCGTGATGGCCCCGGACCGCTCCAGCACATGAGCGATCCGCCGCGGACCCCACCGAGGATGCTTCCGCCGCAGCTCACACACCGCTGCCTCCACCTCGGCAGACGCCTGATGCGGACACGAGGACGGCCTGCGCGACCGGTCCGCCAACCCGGCCAGACCGGAGGCCTCATACCGGGACTTCCACCCGCTCACCGTCTGCCGCGAGACGCCCACCTGGGCGGCGACCTCCGTCACCGTCGAACCCGCCAGCACCGCAAGCACAGCCCGGTATCTCTGCTCGACAACCGACAACTCCACCAGCGCCAATCCCGGCCTCCCCACACACGCCGCAACGACGCGCACAGAAAAGCCGAACACGGCCACTGTCAACCATCAGCTGGGACCGAAGTGTCAAGCATCTACCGGGACCGGACA
>KL568523.1:133128-133255 GCA_000715605.1 Streptomyces speibonae
CCTGTCTGCGCCCCGGCTGGCCGCGCCCGACGGCGCGCTCGGCGGCTGCGGGATTTTCGTGGGGAGAAACCCGCTGTGGCTGGGGCGGTCGGCTCCACGGCTTTAGCCTCGCGCTTTCACGGGGTGG
>KL568523.1:133477-138220 GCA_000715605.1 Streptomyces speibonae
GCTTTAGGCAGCCCTTTGGGGCGAGCCTCTAAGATCATGGCCCCAACGTCGTGCTTTACCGGGCAGCTCCACAGACTGCCCGACGCGCCGCAAGCTTACGGGGCCATGATCACTCGCCCCAAAGCAGCTCCAGCCCAAAGCCGCTCCACCGACCTGTCGTCCAGGTAACCTGACTGCGACCACCGGATCTTGACGGGGAGACAGGGAACGTTCGTGGCGAAGGCAAAGTATCTGGATCTTGTAGCCGCTCGCCTTTTCAACGTCGAAAGCCGTCGCGAACTGCCGGACATAATCAACTTCCGTGACGTCAGCTCAACATGGGAAGACGGATACCGCCAAGAGATGCTAGAGCACATCTCTAACACTTACTGCGGCCCCAACAGAGTCGAAATCATCGAGCACCCCAAAGACCCAATCTCAGTACGCCCACTCGCTCGATTTGATATCAAAGACCGCCTGACCTACGAAACAATAGTGGCAGAGGTGGTTGCCACAGTAGACGACATCATACCCGAGCTGGTCTACAGCTACAGAGCCAATCGCAGCCAAATTCACTCTGTAAACGACTGGCTCGAGTGGCGAAACCAGGCACGCAAAATACTAGAAGGTGACGCCAAGCTCACAATGGCGAGGACGGACATCGCCTCGTTTTACGAAAACATAGACATTGAAATTCTGAAGGATGATCTGTCGCAAGCTGGAATTGGCGATCCCCTACTCACTCAGCTGCACTTTTTCCTGCAGAGGTTTCAGCAGCAGTCACACGCCTGGGGACTCCCTCAGGGGTCAAGTGCATCGGGAGCCCTGTCCAACATCTATCTGCTTCCTTATGACGAATATATACGCCAGTTCGGAGTGCGGCACGTTCGGTACTCGGATGACACATACATATTCGGTTATGACTGGGAGCAGCTGCGATCGGTCCTGTCCGGCGCTAACCAAGCCCTACGGGCCAGGCGCTTGACACTCGCCTCTAGGAAGACAGAGATATTTAGCCGAGCTGGGAGCCTTGGTCACCTAGACGACTCTTTTCGCGATCAGATTTCATATTTTTACTACCGCGGAGCTCCCCACGCGAAGCAAATGCTCAGAAAGCTATTTGTTGAAGCCGCACAGAAGGGCCCAGATGGCGAGCGCGATGTCAAATTCTCTCTCACGCGATTCCGCAGCAAGCGGGATGCTACCGCAGTTCGGTGGGCCCTCGGGAACCTGAAAAACTTGCATCACCTAGCTGACCAAGTCCTCAGATACACCGAAAGCCTATTTAAGCATCGAGAAGATCTGCAGAACACACTTGAATCGACAGTACTAGATTACAATCTGGCCGACTACCCTTACCTCGAAAGAAACATACTCCACTCTGTGCTGCGGAAAGAGATAAACTCCAAAACACTCAAAGACTACGCATGGTCCGTTCTGCGTGACCGAAACCGCCCCAACTATCCCCGCGAGTTTGCAGCTCGGTACATAGGGCGCTTCTCAGAGATGGCAGACGGGCCATTGCTGCGTATGCAATACGAAGCCGAGGGGAGCGAGCCGGTTCAGCGCGCACTACTTATAGCCCTGCACGAGTGCCGGTACCTTCCAACTTCGCTTCTTTGTGCTTTGTCGAACTCGACATCTGACCTTCGTTGGACCGCGCGCTATCTTCTCCGCCGCCCTCCTGTCGTGCCACTCCCATACTAGAAAGGAAAGAGGTCATGCTGAGAATAACTACCTACCTCATTTCGTGCCTTACGCTCCTAATTCTGGGGTTCTCCTTTCAGAACACCACCATCGGCGATATCTCGACTGGTGGATTTTTGGCTCTGATTGCCCCGGCGGCAGTCGCCACCAGCGGAGAAAGGGTTGCCATCCGTATGAGATGGTATTCACTCCGATATAGGAACCAAAATGTACGCATCTCCGCCGCCTACCTCTTCCGCATTAAGGTAGACGGAAAGTACCTTCTAGTAAAGGGAGCGCGCTTCCCTCATTATCAGCCTGTTGGGGGCGTCTTCAAAGTCTCACCTAAGGGGCAGTCCTTCCTAGCAGGTATTGATGCACAGGACGACGACTTGATCCCTATTGACCAGACTAGTGAAGCCGATCTGCGTGTCAGGGTAAAGGGTGCGAATCTTTCACATTTTTATAATTGGTTTGAAAGCCGACGTGGACGCGAGGATGCGCCGTGGCGGGAGTTCCAGGAAGAGTTGCTCTCTACCGCCCTAGTGCCTCCAGGGGCGTTCCCTTTCATCTTCCACGAGTATCACGGCCGGCTGGTAGACAAGATCCGGTTCAGCCAATATGCAAACTCACTGGAGATCCTCATTGCAGACGTATATGAACTTCTCCCGACTCGTGAGCAAGAGGATGCACTGCGATCGACCTTCACAAGTGCGCCAGGTGAATTCGGCTGGTTCAGTAGCGAACAAATAAAGCGTCGCGGGGTGCTCCCAGGAAGCCCTAATGTGACGCCCATCGCAGAGCATGCCCACAAGATTCTGTGACTGCAATGCCCTTGCTGCGACCGCGACAAGCACTGGTCGACGGTAGACCGTTGCAACCGTCGACGAGTTGGGAGCTGTACGACCTGACCGCCAGCACGCTCGTCGTTCTCCCCGAAGGGGGCCGCACGCCGGGGCGGGTGTCGTGAACCGCATGGCGGGCTGATGTCCAGCTGATCAGGGGACCAACCTCCCCACCCGTTACGGGACAACCTCAGGGCAGGTCGTATAGATCCTCTTCATCCCCCTCCGGAACCAGCTCATCGAATGCTCGTAGTAGCGGAAAACCTACGTCTGGCTCGACTGCGGCGATATAGCACGCCCAGCCCAACAGGCGACGCCGATGCATCCCCTCGTCGTCGCCGCCGAACTCTGCCATATACATGTCGTAACCGAATTTCGATATGACATGCAAGATCCATCGCATCTTGCGCTTTACCGTACGCGGAATCCGCGGCCCGTCCGATTCTCCGACATACAAGCCAGTGACGTACTGTGGCCCTCCGCGGCGCATGAAAGCGGTCTTGCGCGAGTTTACCGACCAGCCAGCGTCGTCGAGAATGCGAGCGATATCCGCTGAGTGGCGGTCAGTGACATCTCCAGAGAATGTTAGATCGTCCACATAGCGCGTAAATGACAGGCCCTCCGACTGCGCATACTCGGCAAGGGAGCGGTCTGTGCTCAGGAAGACCAAGTTAGACAAGAGGGGCGACGTACTTAGTCCGATTGGTAGCTTACCGCCGATAGTGACGAGATCGACTGCAACTTCCGCAGCCTTCTCCTCGTAACCTTGCTCTCGCAATGAAGCCTTTATTGTTGCGGCGTCAATCGACGGAAAAAAATCCTCGAGATCCATGCGCAGTACGCACGCTTTTGCTAGGTGCTGACTGGCATTGCTGATCGTAGAACGCCCGCGAACAAAGCCGTGAACATGGCCGGGAGCTTCATACGAGAACAGGCCCGTAAAGCTCCGATTCAAATTCTTACTAACGACATCAAATGGAAACTTTGGCTCGAATACTTCTCGTATTCCGCCGTGCTTCTTTCGATTTGTCCGCCGAACATAGAGCCGCCCGGCACCCGTAGGAAGACTTGAGGATAGCCATTCTAAATTTTCAACCGATACACCGGCTTGCTCCGCCAAGTTGTTAATCGAGAATTCCACTGGCCCCCCTGTGGCGGGACATCGAGAGGTAGGGTCGCACTCCCATGCAAGAGCTATCATGCAACGCACGCGAACTCGCGCACAACGTTGACCGCGACCCTACCTCAGCAGTGATGCTATCACACATCAATGAAGAGGGTCCTTTCGACTAGAAATGCGGCCATACTCGAACGAATAGAGCGCAGAAATGAACGGTTCAATCTCGCGGAATGCCCTATAAGGCCGGCGACTCGGGTCCGTGGTGCGGTCCGCTAGGAGCCATCTACTTACGGCTGCCATGACATAGTCGACGATAGCCGTAGACATGTAGTCACGCTTAGCAACCATTGTAAGATTCAGCTGGGGCAACGGTGCAATTTTGCCGATCTTCTCGCGGGCCTGCCTGACGACGCTATCGGGAAGTCTGCGAATCATCGACGCCATGTCTTCGCTCTGCTCTATGTAACAAAGCAATTCGGGTTCACGGCGATGCCGGATCATTAGGTCACTCAACAACTTCACATACATGAACTCGATTCGCTTGGATTCCGTGTCGCCAGGAACGCGCGTTCGATCAGTGACGACCATGTACGCCCTGAAGAAGATGGCTCGCATGAGCTCTAGAAAGGGGCCGGAGACCTCTAGCGGATCGTTAGAGCTGTGAAAACCTTTCTTGCGAAATTCTTCGAAGCTGAGAAATCCGGTCAAGCTGCTCCTCGCGAATAGACGTTCGTACAAATTTAGAATTTTTTCCTCTATATCATCTGCATCGTCACCCAGTTCAACCGCACCGACGATAAGCGGCTGAGAGGAGTTTCCGTTTCCTGACTCGTCCATAAATAGCTTCACCGCAACTAGCCTTTCGTGACCTCCCGCAGAGCCGCCAGGCCGTCCGCGTCGCCGCGCTAACATCGACAGCCGCGGGAAATGCACGTTCATATGAGACACGTTGACTCTACGTAGAGTAGGACAACCTGCCCTGAGGTTGTCCCGTAACTGGTGGGATGATCTCAGCGGATGATCCGACGTGGATCGAGCCGGTCAGCGGCGCACCGGCCCAGTACGGAAGGGCCCACGGTTCGCAGTGGGGGTCCTTCCGTGCACCTCAGCCGG
>KL568523.1:138478-138742 GCA_000715605.1 Streptomyces speibonae
GGTCGTGCCCCTTGGAGTGGTGTAGGCGATCATTCGTCGGTGGCGGGCAGCAGGGTGGTCTTGTCCGGATAGAGGCTGTCCATGCTCTCGTTGGACAGGTAGCGGCGAGGGAAGGCGATCCACTCGTCGTGCAGCTCGATCAGGACGGCGGTGGCGAGGCGTTCGACGGCGGCGTCGTTGGGGAAGACCTGGACGACGTCGGCCCGGCGTTTGACCTCGCGATTTAAGCGCTCCAGCGGGTTGGTCGACTGGATCTTCTTCCAG
>KL568523.1:138977-140116 GCA_000715605.1 Streptomyces speibonae
GCTGGTGAGGGAAGTCGGCGAAGGCGGTCAGCTCGTCCTTGGCCTCCAGGAGCATCTCCTTCACCTTGGGGAACTGCTTGCCGAAGGCGTCGGCGACGGTGTCGAGCTGGGCGCGGACCGAGACGGCGTCGGGCTGGGCGAAGATCGTGCGGATGGTCGCGGCGGCCATCTCGGCGTGCTGCTTCGGAATGACCGAGAAGACATTGCGGACGAAATGAACGCGGCAGCGCTGGTGTGCGGCTCCGATCATGACCTTGCCGATGGCGGCGATCAGGCCGAGGTGCTGGTCGGAGATGACGAGGCGGACCCCGTTCAGACCGCGTTTGCGCAGGTCACGCAGGAAGGTGGTCCAGAAGGTCTCGTTCTCGCTGTCGCCGACCATGAGGCCGAGGACTTCGCGGCCGCCGTCCTCGGTGACGCCGGTGGCGATGACGACGGCGCGGGAGGCGATCTGGTGGTCGACGCGGGCCTTGAGGTAGGTGGCGTCGAGGTAGACGTAGGGGAAGCGGGTGTGGTCCAGGGGTCGGTTGCGGAAGGCGGTGAGGCTTTCGTCGAGGTCGCCGCAGATCCGGGAGACCTCGCTCTTGGAGATGCCGGTGTCCGAGCCGAGGGCTTTGACCAGGTCGTCGACACTGCGGGTGGACACGCCATGGACGTATGCCTCGATGATGACGGCGTAGAGGGCCTGGTCGACGCGGCGCCGGCGTTCGAGCAGGCTGGGGAAGAAGGTGCCGGCGCGGAGTTTGGGGATCGCGAGTTCCAGGTCGCCGGCCTGGGTGGTCAGGGTCCGTTCGCGGTGGCCGTTGCGGTAGGCGGTGCGGGTCTCGGTGTGCTCGCCCCATGCGGCACCGATGTGCTGTGTCGCCTCGGCTTCTATCAGTTCTTGCAGGACTCGTTCGGCCGCGGCCCGGACGATCTCCAGCCCGTCCGCCGAACGTAGTGACTCCAGAAGGCGGAGCAGGTCATCATGGGCCAGGGCCATCGTGCACCTCCCGGTCGGATTCACCGTTCACCGCGGAGAGTTGCACGGTGGCCCGTCCTTGTTCAGGGCGCACGAGCGGTCCACCAGGGGCAACGCGGTGGCGAGCCAGGGGCGCACATCAGCCAAGACCGGCTACACCACTTCAAGGGACGCCATC
>KL568524.1:0-7211 GCA_000715605.1 Streptomyces speibonae
GGGACACGGAGGGGCTGGGCGAGCTGCTCGCCGAGGCACTGCCGCTCACCGGACACGGAGCGGCCGTGGTGCTGGCCGGCTGGGGCCCGCCGGAGCGGTGCGCCACGGCGTCGGTGCTCCGCGTGGCCGCCAAGCTCGCCGAACCGCTGCCCGGCGGCACCTGGCGACCCGCCGACCGCGACGACCTGGAACGCGTCGCGCAACGGGCGGGACTGCGGCCGGACGGCTCCGGCCGGGTGGCCTGCCCCTTCGGCTACGCCGACACCGACAGCGCCCTGCGGGGCCTGAAGTCGACCGGGCTGTTCGACCCCGCGATCAGCGCGACGGACCAGGTGCAGGTCGACAAGGAGCTGACCGAAGCCGTGCACCCCTATCAGCGGCCGGACGGGACCGTGTGGATGCCCAACGTGTTCCGGTACCTCGTCGCGCGCACCCCCTGAGACACGCCACCGGGGCGCCCCCCGCGTGGAGGGCGCCCCGGCGTCATGCACCGCGTGGGCCTCAGCCCATGAACTTCTTGAACTCGTCGGGCAGCTCGAAGTCCTTGCCGCCCTGCTGCGGCAGCCCGAAGGCGCCGCCCTCGGCCGCCGCCGCGCGGCGCGCCGCGGCCTCCTGCTCCTGCTGCTTGCGCTTCATCGGGTTGCCGGAGCGCTGCTTGCCCTTGGCCTGCTTCTGCTTCTTCTTCTGCCGGCCCGGACCGCCGCCCGTGCCCGGCATCCCGGGCATCCCGGGCATGCCGCCGCCCTGCGCCATGCGGGACATCATCTTGCGGGCCTCGAAGAACCGCTCGACCAGGTTCTTCACCGCGCTGACCTCGACACCGGAGCCCTTGGCGATACGGGCCCGGCGCGAGCCGTTGATGATCGTCGGCTCCTGGCGCTCGGCCGGGGTCATCGACTTGATGATCGCCGCGGTGCGGTCGACGTCCCGCTCGTCGAGGTTGTTGATCTGGTCCTTGATCTGGCCCATGCCGGGCAGCATCCCCAAGAGCTTGGAGATGGAGCCCATCTTCCTGACCTGCTCCATCTGGGCCAGGAAGTCGTCCAGGGTGAAGTCCTGGCCCTTCTTGGACGCCAGCTTGGAGGCCATTTTCTCGGCCTCTTCCTGGCTGAACGTCTTCTCCGCCTGCTCGATCAGGGTGAGCAGGTCACCCATGTCGAGGATGCGGGAGGCCATCCGGTCCGGGTGGAAGGCGTCGAAGTCGTCGAGCTTCTCGCCGTTGGAGGCGAACATGATCGGCTTGCCGGTGATCTGCCGGATCGACAGGGCGGCACCACCGCGCGCGTCACCGTCGAGCTTGGAGAGCACCACACCGTCGAAGCCGACGCCGTCGCGGAAGGCCTCCGCCGTGTTGACGGCGTCCTGACCGATCATCGCGTCGACGACGAACAGGATCTCGTCGGGCGAGACCGCGTCCCGGATGTCCGCGGCCTGCTGCATCATCTCCTGGTCGATGCCCAGGCGGCCGGCGGTGTCCACGATCACGATGTCGTGGACCTTGCTCTTCGCGAACTCGATGGAGTCCTTGGCGACCTTCACCGGGTCGCCCACACCGTTGCCCGGCTCGGGCGCGTAGACGGCGACACCCGCGCGCTCGGCGACGACGCTCAGCTGGTTGACGGCGTTGGGGCGCTGGAGATCGGCGGCGACCAGCACCGGCGAGTGCCCCTGCTCCTTCAGCCAGCGGCCGAGCTTGCCCGCGAGGGTGGTCTTACCGGCACCCTGCAGACCGGCCAGCATGATCACGGTCGGCGGCTGCTTGGCGAACCGCAGACGGCGGGTCTCGCCGCCCAGGATCGTGACGAGCTCGTCGTTCACGATCTTGAGAACCTGTTGGGCCGGATTCAGCGCCTTGGAGACCTCGGCGCCGAGCGCCCTCTCCTTCACGTTCTTGATGAAGGTCCGGACGACGGGCAGGGCCACGTCCGCTTCCAGGAGGGCGATGCGGATCTCACGCGCCGTGGCGTCGATGTCCGCTTCGGACAGCCTGCCCTTGCCCCGGAGGGATTTGAAAGTGGCTGACAAGCGGTCGGAGAGAGTATCGAACACGGCGGCGTAGGTCCTCGCGTCGGCAGTGGTGTAGGTCGCCCTCCAGGGTATCCGCCTCGGCAAGCAAAGCGTCTCCGCCGTTCACCGCGGACCCCGCGCACACGGTCACGCCCTCAGCGTCTCCTCCAGTTTGCGGGCCACCGCCACGGCCTCCTCGGCGGGGAGCGGGGTGCCCTCGGGGCCGGTGACGTAGAAGGCGTCGACGGCGTTGGCGCCCAGGGTGCTCGCATGGGCGCTGCGGACCCGTACGGCCGCGTCCTCCAAGGCGCGCCCGATGCGGAACAGCAGCCCGGGGGCGTCCTGGGCGCGGACCTCGATCACCGTGGCGTGCCGGGAGGCGGCCGGGGCGACCGTCACGCGGGGCGGGGGCGGCACCACGCCCCGCCGCCTCGGGTACGCGGCGTCGCGCTCGGCGAGGCGGCTCACGATGTCGAGGCTGCCGTCGAGGGCGCGGACGAGGTCGGCGCGGAGCCGGGTGGCCTGGGGCAGGGAGCCGTACTCGGCGGCGACCCGCCAGTCCAGCAGCAGCACGGAGCCGTCGACGCCGTCGGGGAGGGCCAGGGTGCGCAGCTCGGCGGTGCGCACGGTCAGCCGGTGCACGGCCAGCACGCCGGCCACCGCGGGCAGCACGCCCTCCTGGTCGGGTACGGCGATGAGCAGCTCCACGCCCAGCGGTTCGGGGTCGCCGGTGGGCTCGGCGGGCGGTGCGGTCTGGGCGCGCAGGGACAGCACGGGGGCGCCCGTGGCGGCGGCCTCGAGGGCGAGCCGCTCGTGCTCCGCGGTGGGCGTGGCCTCCGCGAGGTCGGCCGGGATCTCTCCCGACAGCACGGCGGAGACCCGTTGGACCAGGTCGGCGACGAGGGAGGCGCGCCACGACGACCAGGCGGCGGGCCCGGTGGCCAGGGCGTCCGCCTCGGTGAGGGCGTGCAGGAGTTCGAGGGTGCCCTGGGTGCCGACCGCCTCGGCGACCGCGCGCACCGTTGCGGGGTCGTCCAGGTCGCGCCGGGTGGCGGTCTCGACGAGCAGGAGGTGGTGGCGTACGAGGGTGGCGATCACGGCGACGTCGTGGTGGTCGAAGCCGATGCGGGCGGCCACGTCCTTGGCGATGACCTCGCCGGCCACGGAGTGGTCGCCGGGCCAGCCCTTGCCGATGTCGTGGAGCAGCGCGGCGACGAGCAGCAGGTCGGGCCGGTGCACGCGCCGGGTGAACTCGGAGGCGCGCACGGCGGTCTCGATGAGGTGCCGGTCCACGGTCCACAGGTGGACGGCGTTGCGCTGGGGGCGGCAGCGGACCCGTTCCCAGTCCGGCAGGAGGCTGTTGACCAGGCCTTCCGCCTCGAGTGCCTCCCAGACCTGGACGGTGGGCCGGCCGGAGCCCAGCAGGGTCACGAGCTGCTCGCGCGCCTCGGCGGGCCAGGGCGTGGGCAGCGGGCGCGCGCCGGAGGCCATGCGCCGTACGGCGTGCGGGGAGAGCGGGAGTCCGGCCTGTGCGGCGGCGGCCGCGGCGCGCAGGGGCAGCACGGGGTCGCGTTCGGGGCGTGCGGCGCGGGCGAGTACCACCTCGCCGTCGTGTTCCACGACCCCTTCGGCCAGCGGGGAGCGCTCGGGGGCCGTGCGTCCGCCGCCCAGTATGGCGCGCAGCCGGGGCCGCGCCGCGCGGGAGCGCAGGACGCGTCCCACTTCGCGCCAGGTGACGTCGCCGGCGTAGGCGATGACCCGCGCGGCCTCGTAGACCTGGCGCAGCAGCGCGTCGGCGTCGAGCAGGCCGAGTCCGTCCGCGACCTGGTCCTGTTCCTGGAGCGCCAGGCGGTCGGTGGCGCGTCCGGTCGCCAGGTGCAGGGCGTCCCGTACGTCGAGGAGCCGGCGGCGGGCGTCGGCGAGGCCCTCGCGCGGGGCGTCGGCGAGCCAGGACGCGGCCACCGCGCGCAGGGCGGTGACGTCGCGCAGTCCGCCGCCGGCCTCCTTGAGGTCGGGTTCGAGGAGGTATTGCAGTTCACCGTGGCGTGCGGCGCGCTCCTCGCACAGCTCCCGCAGCGCGGGCAGGCGTTTGGGTGCCTGGTTGCGCCAGTCGGCGAGCACCGCCGTGCGCAGGGCGGTGGTGAGGCCGAGGTCACCGGCGATGTGCCGGGCGTCCAGCAGTCCGAGCTGGACCTTGAGGTCCTCGCCCGCCGTCCTGCGGGCCTCGGCGGGGGTGCGGACGGAGTGGTCGAGGGCGAGGCCCAGGTCCCAGACGGGGTACCAGAGCCGGTCCGCGAGGGCGGCGACCGCCTCGGGGTCGCCGCCGTCGTGCAGCAGGAGCAGGTCGAGGTCGCTGCGCGGGGAGAGTTCCGCGCGCCCGTAGCCGCCCACGGCGACCAGGGACACTCCGCGCGCCCCCTGGCTTCCGGCGGCGAAGAGCCCGGCGAGCCACCGGTCCGTGAGGTCCGCCAGGGCGGCACGGCGCGGCGGCCCGGGCCGCGCCTTCTCGTTGAGAAGGTGCAGCCGGGCCGCCGCGTAGCCGCTGGGTCCCGAGTCCTCTGCCTCGTTGCGCATGTCCGTCCCCGTCACCCGGCGGCTCCTGTTCCGTCCGTCTGCTGTCAGAGCGCGTCCGGGCCGCGCTCGCCGGTCCGGACCCGTACTGCGGTCTCGATCGGGATCGACCAGACCTTGCCGTCACCGATCTTGCCGGTGCGGGCGGCCTTGACCACGACGTCGATCAGCTGCTCGGCGTCGTCGTCCTCGACCAGCACCTCGATGCGGATCTTGGGCACCAGGTCGACGGTGTACTCGGCACCGCGGTAGACCTCGGTGTGGCCGCGCTGGCGGCCGTAGCCGCTGGCCTCGGTGACCGTCAGGCCGTGCACTCCGAAGGCCTGCAGGGCCTCCTTGATCTCGTCGAGCCGGTGCGGCTTCACGACGGCGGTGATGAGCTTCATGCGTCCACCTTCTTGCTCTCGGCCGGGGCGGCGGGGGTGGTGACTGCGGTGCGGGCCGCGCCGCCGCCGGCGCCGCTGAAGTCGTATGCGGTCTCGGCGTGCTCGGCCTGGTCGACACCGGCCACCTCGTCGTCCTCGGAGACTCGCATACCGATGGTCTTGTGCAGGACGAGGGCGAGGAGCGCGGAGACGACCAGGGAGTAGGCGAGGACGCCGAAGACACCGGCGCACTGCTTCCAGAACTGGTCCAGGCCGCCGCCGTAGAAGAGGCCCGCGACGTCGGACTGGCCCTTGCCGGTGGCGAAGAAGCCGATGAGCAGGGAGCCGATGATGCCGCCGACGAGGTGGACGCCGACGACATCGAGGGAGTCGTCGTAGCCGAACTTGTACTTCAGGCCGACGGCCATGGCGCACAGCACACCGGCGATGAGGCCGACCGCGATGGCGCCGAGCGGGGAGACCGCGCCGCCCGCGGGGGTGATGGCGACCAGGCCGGAGACGGCACCGGAGGCGGCGCCGAGCGTGGTGAAGGCGCCGTGGCGGATCTTCTCGTAGGCGAGCCAGCCGAGGACCGCGGCGCCGGTGGCGACCTGGGTGTTGACGAACATCAGTGCGCCGACACCGTCGTCGTTGCCGAGCCAGGAGCCGGAGTTGAAGCCGAACCAGCCGAACCACAGCAGGGCGGCGCCGAGCATGACCAGCGGGAGGCTGTGCGGGCGCATCGGGTCCTTCTTGAAGCCGATGCGCTTGCCGATGACCAGGATCACGCCGAGCGCCGCGGCACCGGCGTTGATGTGGACGGCCGTGCCGCCGGCGAAGTCGATGACGCCGAGTTCGAAGGCCCAGCCGCCGGATCCCCAGACCCAGTGGGCGACCGGGAAGTAGACGACGGTGACCCACAGCGCGATGAACAGTGCCCAGGCGGTGAACTTCACGCGGTCCGCGAGGGCGCCGCTGATCAGCGCGGGCGTCAGGATGGCGAACATCATCTGGAAGACGAGGAACACGAAGAGCGGGATGGTGGTGCCGTCCCACAGCTCGGTGAGGCCGATGTCGCTGAGGCCGACCCAGTCCGAGTTCCAGCCGATGACGCTGCCGGAGTCGGTGCCGAACGCCATGGAGAATCCGTACAGCACCCACAGGACGGTGACGATGCCCAGGCTGATGAAGCTCATCATCAGCATGTTCAGGGTGCTCTTGACGCGGACCATGCCTCCGTAGAAGAAGGCGAGGCCCGGGGTCATGAGCATGACCAGGGCGGAACAGATGAGCATGAACCCTGTGTTGGCGGCGGACAGCGTGGGCGCGTCTGCGGCCAGGGTGATGGCTGGTGCCATCGGCGTCTCCTCGTCGTTGGTACGGCCCCGTGCGGGCGAAGCCTTGAGCGGATTGAGGGGTGGGCCGGTTATGCGCCATGAGATTGGCGCAGCGCCGTTTCGGTGGAAGCCCCTCGTTGTTTCGCCGCCGTGACGAAGACACCCGGCGTGTTACGGGTCGATGAACTGCCGGTCCCGGGGCCCGCCGATCGTTATCGTGGCGCAACCTTCGGTGTTCGGCCGGGAGCCGTGGCCGGAGAGCGAGAAAGCCGGCCGCGGCCGGCCTCCGAATGACTGGCATGGGGGAGCCGAGTCGGGCAGTTCGGGAGGGCCGGCCGCGGCCGGGGCAGGGTGGCGGTGCGGGGTCAGACCGCCTCGGCGGTCTCGGGCAGCTCGATCGCGAGCCGCTCGGTGAGTTCCACGACGTCGGCGAGGTCCCCGTAGTCGCGTACGGCGGTGTCGACCGTCTTTCGGATACGAGTGTTGACGCGCTCGGAACGGACCTTCTTGGCCGCCTTGATGGCCTCGGTGGCCAGAACCGTGCTCTGCTCGGGCTCGCGCTGGAGCAGGTGGACGGTGGCCATGCCGATCAGGTTGAGGGCGTAGGAGCGCTGGTGGGCGCCGCCCTCCTGGGAGAACAGTTCCACCGCACGCTTCATCAGCGGATCGGCGAGCGAGGCGTAGGTGGGGCTGCGGCCCGCGACGTAGGCGAGGTCGCGGAAGGAGTGCGAGTTCTCGGCGTAGAGCTCGGCCTCGGAGAAGAAGCGGATCCAGTCGGCGTCGGGCTCGTCCCACTCGTCGGCCTCGGCGAAGGTGTCCTCGGCCATTCGCACGGCCCGCTTGCACCGGCCGGGCTGGCCCATGTTGGCGTAGGCGCGGGCCTCCATCGCATACAGCATGGACTGGGTGCGCGGGCTCGCGCAGTCGCGGC
>KL568524.1:7461-9225 GCA_000715605.1 Streptomyces speibonae
TGCCGTACTGCGCGAGGTGGATCAGCTCCAGGGCGTCCTCGGGCCGGCCCAGGTGGATCATCTGGCGGCTCATGCTGGAGAGCACATAGGAGCCCAGCGGCCGGTCGCCCGCTTCCTTGGCGGCGTGCAGGGCGAGCACGAAGTACTTCTGGGCGGTGGGCTGGAGCCCGACGTCGTACGACATCCAGCCGGCCAGTTCGGCGAGTTCGGCGGCGACCTTGAACAGCCGCCGGCTGGTGGCCTCGGGCTGGGGTTCCTGGAGGAGGTCGGTCACCTCGTGCAGCTGGCCGACGACCGCCTTGCGGCGCAGTCCGCCGCCGCACTGGGCGTCCCACTGCCGGAACATGACGGTGGTGGTCTCCAGCAGGTCCAGCTCGGGCCGGGAGAGCCGCCCGCGCGCGCGGGCGGAGGAGGAGACGGGCTCGGGCTCGGGCTCGGGCCGGGGCAGCGGGGCGGGCGGGGTGGGCACGAGCCAGCGCTGCATGGGCTCGATGAGGGACGGGCCCGCGGAGAGGGCGAGCGAGCTCCCGAGGAAGCCGCGCCGCGCCAGCATCAGGTCGCTGCGCGAGAACTCGCTGATGAGGGCCACGGTCTGCGGGCCCGTCCAGGGCAGGTCGACGCCGGTCGCGGAGGGTGCCGGGCGGGCGGTGCGCAGGCCCAGGTCCTCGACGGAGACGACGACGCCGAAGCGCTCGGAGAACAGCTCGGAGAGGATTCTGGGGATCGGCTCGCGCGGGTTCTCACCGTCGAGCCAGCGGCGCACGCGGGAGGTGTCGGTGGAGATGTGGTTGGCACCCAGCTGGCGCGCTCTGCGGTTGACCTGCCGGGCGAGCTCGCCCTTGGACCAGCCGCTGCGGACGAACCACGAGGCGAGAAGCTCGTTCGGACGCTTCTCCGGACCCGCCGCGCTCGCCCCGCCACCGCCGTTGCCGCTCACTGGAACGCCCCCATCCCTGAAGACCACTTGTCGCTGAGTGCGCCAAGCCCTATCAGAATGCCGGTTGTCGGGGCCGCTCGTCCGGCGGTTGCCGCCCTTCGAACGGAGAGCCGAGTTGCCTCCGGCATACCCGCGAGTGCATGTGCCCCAAGAAGCCGTGCACACAAAGTAACCCTACGATCACCCGTCTCACCATGGCGGAACCGCAATCGCCACCATTCGCCACCCCTTCGAATGAACTCACGGTCGCCGTACCGCGATTCACTTGACACAGGACAGCCAAGAGTGGATGCAGCGATGCACGCAGGGGCGCGCATCGCCCGACGCACCACCCTCGGCACGTCGAAGCGCCGGTTGGGCGACAGGGTGCGGGGAAGTCGGAAACAGAGCGTCACATTCTGCGTCCGCTACGTAACCGCCGATACGTCGGACCCGTTGGAGGGGGCATGGGCTTCACGATCGGTATCAGTCGGGGCATCCGCGACATCCGGTCCGGTTCGCGCCGCCGCGGCCGCTCGTCGGACGGCACGGTCGTGGCGGAGTACACCGGACTGTGGGGCTGGGACGTGGTGCCGGGCGTACGGGCCTCCGCGGGCGCCTGCTCCTGCGGACACCCCGGCTGCCGGGCACCGGGCGCCCATCCGCTCGGCCATGCCCCGGTGGTCCGGGCGGGAGCGTCCCTGGACGAGGTCACCTCGGTCTGGTCCGAGTTCCCCGGGGCCGCGCTGATGCTGCCGGTGGGGCGGGCGTTCGACGTGATCGAGGTCGCCGAGCCGACCGGGCGCCACGCGCTGGCCCGGCTGGAGCGCATGGGCCTGCCGGTCGGG
>KL568524.1:9411-11743 GCA_000715605.1 Streptomyces speibonae
GAGCGCATGGGCCTGCCGGTCGGGCCGGTGGCCGCCACGCCGGACGGCCGGGCGCACTTCTTCGTCGCGCCCGGGGCCGCCGTCGCCCTGCCCGATCTGCTCTACCGCATGGGCTGGGACGACCCGGCCGCGCTGGACGTCCACGGCCTCGGTCCCGGTGCGTACATCACGGCGCCGCCGTCGGACCGGGGCGGGCTCGGGCCCGTCCGCTGGCTGCGCTCCCCCGCGCTGGACTCGGCGTCCCGGCCGCCGGAGGCCCGCCTGCTGCTCGGCACGCTGGCATACGTCGCACACCGCTCGGGAGCCTAGGGGGATCTTCAAAGGACCGGGGGGCTCTCTCGGTGCCACCAGGGGCGCGAGTGTCGGATCCGGCCCTGCTGCGACGCGGTCCGGTGCGGATCTCCGGCCCCGGACGGGGGGCGGCATGGTGCGGGAGTTCTGGTGACGAGGGCGGGGCGGCGCGTGCTCGTCAGGGTGCCTCGGGGCGCGGGGCGTCCGCCAATCCGTCGTGTGCTGTACCGGCGGACTCGGTGTGTGACAGTGCGGCGAGGAGACGCAGCTTCTCGTCGCTGTCGCTGTCCTTGTCGGGGTAGTAGACGACGAGGATGACGTCGCCGATGGCGAGTTTGTCACGGTGGAGGCGTAGTTCACCGACGACGGGGTGGTGGACGGTGGTGGTGCCTCCGTCGAGACTGCGGACGTCGTGGCGGGCCCACAGGGTACGGAACCGCTGACTGGACAGTGCGAGTTCGCCGACGAGTTCGACGAACCGGGGGTTGTCGGTGTCGTCCCCGATGGTGGAGCGAAGGGCGGCGACGAAATCGGCGGCGGCTTTCGTCCAGTCCTGGTGGAAGGCTTGTTCCTCAGGATCAAGGAGGAGGGAACGAAGCCGGTTCTGGCCGGGCTGCAGGCGGGGGGAGAGCGCGACCGCCATCGGGTTGGAGGCCAGGACATCGAACGCGCGCCCTTCGACGAACGCGGGGATCTGAAGGTGGGCGAGCAGCTCGTGCACGCGCGCCGGTACGTGCTCGGGCCGCTTGCGCCGCGGCGCCCTGGGGCGTGCCGCCGCGAGGCCGAGCAGATACGTCCGCTCGACGTCGTCGAGTTGCAGGACCCGCGCGAGTGACTCGAGGACCTGCGGTGAGGGGTTCCTGTTACGGCCCCGTTCCAGGCGCAGGTAGTAGTCGGGACTGATTCCGGCGAGCAGGGCGACTTCCTCGCGGCGCAGGCCGGGCACGCGGCGGTTGCCCCCGGGCGGGAGTCCTGCCTGTGCCGGGGAGACCAGTTCACGTCGGGCACGGAGATAGCTGCCGAGCTGGTTGCCGGATCCCTCGTCCTTCATACCGCCACGGTAATGCGGTGCGCGTGTCCCAGAGGGGGCCCTGGCAGGACCAGGGAAGACGGGGACCCTGCCACACCCGGCGGATGCCGTCAAGACTGCGATGCACTGTCTGAAAGAGACAGAGAGCATCACTGTCTGTGCCGCGGGCCTGAACACCGGCGGCGCCCCGGACTGAAGGGAAGATCTCGTGGATCTCTCCAACCGCACGGTTCTCATCGTCGGCGGAACCTCGGGCATCGGGCGAGAGCTGGCCCGGCGGTTCGCTGCGGCGGGCAGCACCGTGGCCGTCGGCGGCCGCAGCCGGGAGGCACTCCCGGAACTCGCCGGCGAAGGTTTCGGCACGTTCCGCATCGACGTCACCGACAGTTCCTCCGTCGCGTCTGCCCGTGACGCCGTGCTCGCCCGGTACCCCGAACTGGACACCGTGGTGACGATGTCGGGCGTGATGCTTCTGGAGGACCTGCGGGACCCGGCGCACTTCGAGGCGGCGGCAACGACGATCGACACCAACCTGCTCGGCACCATCCGGATCATCGACGCCTTCACCCCGCACCTGGTCCGGCGGGGTACCGGCACCTTCGTCACCGTCACCTCCGGCATCGCCTTCCTGCCGTTCCCGCCCATGCCCAGTTACGCCGCCTCGAAGGCAGCAGTGCACGCCTACTCCGAGGCACTGCGGGCGCAGCTCGACGGGACCGGTGTCGGCGTCGTCGAGCTCGTCCCTCCGGCCGTCGCCACAGCAGGACAGGAGAAGGTGAACCCGCACGCGCTGCCGCTCGACGACTTCGCCACCGAGGTCATGCACCTGCTCTCACAGGACCCCACCCCCCACGAAATCCTCGTGAAGGGCGTCCTCATGCACCGCTGGGCCGAGCGCGACGGCACCTACGACGACCTCGTCGCACAGCGATCCCAGGCCCTGGGCATGCTCCCCAGCCGCCAGGGCTGACACCCTTCGCCTCCCGATCGGCGGCCTCATCACTCATCGCC
>KL568524.1:11930-14948 GCA_000715605.1 Streptomyces speibonae
GCCTCATCACTCATCGCCGACCCCCGCCACCCGGACGGCCCTGCCGGGTGGTTCCGGCGGCGGGCGTCTCCGCCGGGCGAGCAGGCCGGCGATCGCCTCCGGCCTGAAGGAGCGGCGGACGTTCTCCGCGGTCCCACGCCGGCGCCGGGTCCCCGGGACACGGCGAAGCGCCCGAACTCAAGGCTGCTTGAGTTCGGGCGCTTGCTCGCGTCTGCCGGAGCGGCCCAGGGACGTCACTCCCCGATGAGCGCATCCACGAACGCCTCCGGCTCGAACGGCGCCAGATCGTCCGCCCCCTCCCCGAGCCCGATCAGCTTGACCGGCACCCCGAGCTCCCGCTGCACGGCGATGACGATGCCCCCCTTGGCCGTCCCGTCCAGCTTGGTCAGCACGATGCCGGTGATGTCCACGACCTCGGCGAAGACCCGGGCCTGCACCAGTCCGTTCTGACCGGTCGTGGCGTCCAGCACGAGCAGCACCTCGTCCAGCGGCGCCTGCTTCTCCACCACCCGCTTGACCTTGCCCAGCTCGTCCATGAGACCGGTCTTGGTGTGCAGCCGCCCGGCGGTGTCGATGAGCACCGCGTCGGCGGCCATGTCCTTGCCCTCCTTGACCGCGTCGAACGCGACGGAGGCCGGGTCGCCGCCCTCCGGGCCGCGGACGGTGTGGGCACCGACCCGCTCGGCCCAGGTCTGGAGCTGGTCGGCGGCCGCGGCACGGAAGGTGTCGGCGGCGCCGAGGACGACGGTGTTGCCGTCGGCGACGAGAACGCGGGCGAGCTTGCCCGTGGTCGTGGTCTTGCCGGTGCCGTTGACGCCGACGACCATCACGATCCCGGGGCCGCCGGCCTCGTTCTCGGTGTGCACGGTGCGGTCCATGTCGGGACCGACGAGGGTGACCAGCTCCTCGCGGAGCAGTGCGCGCAGTTCCTCGGGGGTGCGGGTGCCGAGCACCTTGACCCGCTGGCGCAGGCGCTCGACCAGTTCCTGGGTGGGCTGCACACCGACGTCGGCGGTGAGCAGGGTGTCCTCGATCTCCTCCCAGGTGTCCTCGTCGAGGTGCTCGCGGGACAGCAGGGTGAGCAGGCCCTTGCCCAGGGCGTTCTGCGAACGGGAGAGACGGGCGCGCAGCCGGACCAGCCGGCCGGCGGTGGGCTCCGGGATCTCGATCTCGGGAGCCTCGGCGGCGGGCGGTTCCTCGATGACGACGGGGCCGGCGCCCGCCGGAAGATCAACCTCCTCGATGGTGCGCCGCGGTTCCTCCCGCGGCGTCTCGGCCTCTTCGCCGACATGCGGCTCGGCCGGAGGGGCGGTGATGTCGGGCGCGGCGGGCGGCGGCGGGGGCAGCGGCTTCTTGCGCCGGGTGCCGATGACGAGCCCGCCGAGCGCGCCGAGCACGACCACGGCGATGACTACAGCAAGGATGACGATGTCCATAACCCGTCCAGTATCGGCCATGGGTACGGCGCCCGGCCCGAACGCGGCCCGCGCCGGTCGGTCCGTGCCGCGCGGGGCAGCCGTGTGCGGGCCGGACATGTGCGGGCCGCCGTCTGCGCGGGCCGGACGTGTGCGGGCATGCCGCCGCCCCGGCGCGGACGGTGCCGGGCCGGGGCGGCGGGTGGGGGGGGTTGCGGGGAGAGGGGCAGCGGGGAGGTGAACCCCTCCCCCCGGGTTCGGCGGGGCGCCGGTCAGCCCATCTCCTCCAGCGACTTGCCCTTCGTCTCCTTCACGAACTTCAGGACGAACGGGATGGAGAGGGCGGCGAAGACGGTGTAGATCACATAGGTGAGCGACAGGTTCCAGTCGGCCAGCGACGGGAAGCTCGCGGTGATGGCCCAGTTGGCGATCCACTGCGCGGCGGCGGCGACACCGAGGGCGGCGGCGCGGATCCGGTTGGGGAACATCTCGCCGAGCATGACCCAGACCACGACGCCCCACGACAGGGCGAAGAAGAGGACGAAGACGTGCGCGGCGATCAGGGCGACCCAGCCCTGGGTGGCCGGCAGCTGGCCGTCGACCAGGTCGGAGGAGAAGGCCCAGGCCTCCAGCGCGAGACCGATCACCATGCCGACGGAGCCGATGATGGCGAGCGGGCGGCGGCCGATGCGGTCCACGAAGATCATCGCGATGACGGTGCCGACGATGTTGATGATCGACGTGGTGAAGGAGTAGAAGAACGAGTCCGACGGGTCGACGCCGACCGACTGCCACAGGGTCGCCGAGTAGTAGAAGGCGACGTTGATGCCGACGAACTGCTGGAACACCGACAGGCCGATACCGACCCAGACGATCGGCTTGAAGAAGAAGCTGCCGCCGAGCAGGTCCTTGAAGCTGGACTTCTCCTCGCGGTGCATCGCCGTCTCGATCTCGGTGACGCGGGCGTCCAGGTCGGTGTCGCTGCCCTCGACCTCCTTCAGGATCCCCCGGGCGCGCTCGTGCTTGCCGACGGAGATCAGGTAGCGCGGGGACTCGGGGATGGCGAAGGAGAGCAGGCCGTAGAGGACGGCCGGGACGACCATGACGCCGAGCATGAGCTGCCAGGCCTCCAGGCCCATCAGCTCACCGCGCTGGTCGCCGTCGGCGGCGTTGAGGATGCCCCAGTTGACGAGCTGCGACACGGCGATGCCGATGACGATGGCGGCCTGCTGGAAGGAGCCGAGGCGGCCACGGTAGGCGGGCGGGGCGACCTCGGCGATGTAGGCCGGGCCGATGACGGAGGCCATGCCGATGGCGAAGCCGCCGACGATCCGCCAGAAGGCGAGGTCGTACAGCGAGAAGGGCAGCGCGGAGCCGACGGCGCTGACGGTGAACAGCACGGCGGCGATCTGCATGCACCGGATGCGGCCGATGCGGTCGGCTATGCGGCCGGCGGTCGCGGCGCCGATGGCGCAGCCGATCAGGGCGACGGCGATGACCTGGGCGAGCGCGGCGGAGCCGATGTCGTAGCGGTCCCGGACGGCCTCGACGGCGCCGTTGATCACGGAGCTGTCGTAGCCGAAGAGGAAGCCGCCCATGGCGG
>KL568524.1:15213-16732 GCA_000715605.1 Streptomyces speibonae
CCGCGATGAAGATGACGTGCCCGAGATGTTCGGGATGAGCCGTACCGGCTCCTGTTGTGTGTGCCTGCGTGGTGCTGGTCACGTGTACTCCTCGGGCCACCGGCAGCATCGCCGGATGGGGGGTCAGCCCTTCGAGGTCCACTTGAAGGTAGCTGAAGGTAAAAACGACTCTGGAGAGACTATGTCTTCAACTCTTGAAGTCAATAGGCCCGGGTGGATCGATTTGGAGACGTGGCGTGTTGCACAGCGTTCGGAACTTGAAGATGTTGTGATGCCCCGGCGTAAGGGCCGGTCGCTCTAGCGCAGGCGCTGGCTGATGACCTTGGACACGCCGTCGCCCTGCATGGAGACGCCGTAGAGCGCGTCGGCGACCTCCATGGTGCGCTTCTGGTGCGTGATCACGATCAGCTGCGAGGCCTCCTGCAGCTCCTGCATGATCCGGATCAGCCGCTGGAGGTTGGTGTCGTCGAGGGCGGCCTCGACCTCGTCCATGACGTAGAACGGGCTGGGCCGCGCCTTGAAGATCGACACGAGCAGCGCAACCGCGGTCAGGGACCGTTCGCCGCCGGAGAGCAGCGAGAGCCGCTTGACCTTCTTGCCGGGCGGACGCGCCTCGACGTCCACGCCCGTGGTGAGCATGTTGTCGGGGTCGGTCAGCACCAGCCGGCCCTCGCCGCCCGGGAACAGGCGGGAGAAGACGCCCTCGAACTCGCGGGCGGTGTCCCGGTAGGCCTCGGTGAAGACCTGCTCGACGCGTTCGTCGACCTCCTTGACGACCTGGAGCAGATCCGCGCGGGTCTTCTTCAGGTCCTCCAACTGCTCGCTGAGGAACTGGTGGCGTTCCTCCAGCGCGGCGAACTCCTCCAGGGCGAGCGGGTTGACCTTGCCGAGCTGCTGGTAGGCGCGCTCGGCGGCCTTCAGGCGCTTCTCCTGCTCGGACCGTACGAAGGGGCGGGGCCTGTTGCGCGGGTGCTCCGGGTCCTCCGGGAGCTGTTCTCCCTCGGCGGGGGGCGAGGGCGGCACCAACTGGTGCGGGCCGTACTCCGCCACCAGCCCCGCCGGCTCGACACCCAGTTCCTCCAGCGCCTTGGTCTCCAGCTGCTCCACCCGCAGCCGCTTCTCGGCGCCGAGTACCTCGCCGCGGTGAACCGAATCCGTCAACTTGTCGAGTTCCGCCTTGAGATCGCGCCCCTCGGTGCGGGCCCGGGCGAGATCCTGCTCACGGCGGGCCTTGGCGGCCTCGGCGGCGGCGCGCTCCTCATCGGCGCGGGCGACGGACACCTCGACGTGGGCGAGCAGCCCGCGGGCGCCCTGCGCGACCGCTCCGGCGACCGCGGCCTCGTGGCGCAGCCGGGCCCGGCGCTGTTCGGCACGCGTCCGTGCCTCGCGCTCGGCGCGGGCGGCGCGGTCGAGGGAATCGGCCCGTCCGGCCAGGGCCTTGACCCGCTCCTCGTGCGTACGGGCCTGGAGGCGGGCCTCCATCTCGGTCTGGCGGGCGTTGGCGCCGTCGGCGGCGAGC
>KL568524.1:16936-18817 GCA_000715605.1 Streptomyces speibonae
ACGGAGGTGTCGGGCTCCTCCTCGAACGGCATCTCCTCGGCGACCGCGAGCCGTTCGGCGAGTTCCTCGACGTCGGCGAGGGCCTTGTCGAGGGCCTCCTGCGCGCGGGCCGCGGCGGCGTCGGCGCGCTCCGCCTCTCCGGCCGCGCCGCGCGCCTGTCCGGCGAGGCGGCCGAGCTGCTGGGCGACGGAGGACTTCTCCCGGTCGGCGGCCCGACGCCGTTCACCGAGCTCCTCGACGAGGGCCGCGCACTCCTTGCGCCGGGCGGACGCGGCTTCCTGGGCCCCGGTCAGCTCCTCGCACCGTACGGCCAGCTCCTCCAGCTCGGCGGCGGCCTCGTCCACGGAGGCCTGCACCTCCAGCAGGCTGGGGGCGCCCGCGGAGCCGCCGTGCGCGAAGTGGGCGCCGAGGAGGTCGCCTTCGGCGGTGACGGCGGTGAGGTCGGGGTGGGCGTAGACGAGTTCCTCGGCGTCCTCCAGGGTGCCGACGACCACGATGCGGTGCAGAAGCCGCCGCACGGCCGGCATGAGCTCGGCGGGGCCGCTGACGAGGCGCTCCGCGGGGAGGGGGGCGGGGCGCTCTCCGGGGAGGGGGGTTGCGGAGGGAGCGGCGGGTGCCGGTGCGTCGGGGTCGGACGCGCCGTTCCCCGCGCCCCTGGAGGGGGCTGCACCTGCGGTGCCGGCAGCGGCGGGGCCCGCCCCGGGAACGGAGGCCACGGAGGGCGCCGCAGGCTCCGGCGCGTGAGGGCCGGGCGCGCCGTTCCCCGCGCCGTTGGGGGGCGTTTCGATGGACGTGGTGTCCGGGGGGCTGGTCAGGAGGAGGGCGGCGCGGCCCGCGTCCTGTTTGCGGAGGAGGCGGATGGCGTCGGCCGCCGTGGCCGGGGAGGAGACCGCGAGGGCGTCCGCCGCCGCGCCGAACGCGGCCGCGAGCGGCACCTCGTAGCCGGGTGTCACCGTCAGCAGTTCCGCGGCCGGGCCCAGCAGCCCGGTGAGGCTGTGCTTCACGCCGAGCAGGGCGCCGGTGCCGTCCTTGCGGCGCAGGCCGAGGGCGAGGGCCTCGTGCCGGGCCCGGGTCGCGGCCCGTTCGCGTTCCGCCGCGGTGAGCGCCTCGCGGGCGGCGGCGAGGGCGGCTTCCGCCTCCGCGAGCCCGCGCTTGGCCTCCTCGTGCCGCTCTCCGAGTTCGGCGTCGCCGGCGTCGAGGCCGTCGACCTCGGCCTGGAGGGTCTCGTACTCCTCCTGGGCCGCGGCGGCCCGCTCGCGGGCCTCGTCCCGGGCGAGGGCGAGCCGCTCGATCTCGGCCTGGGCCGCGGCGGCACGGGAGCGCGCGGCGCCCACCTGCCCCTTGAGCCGGGCGAGCCCCTCGCGCCGGTCGGCGATGGCCCGTGCGGCGTCCTTCAGGCGCCGTTCCTCCTGGGCGAGTTCGCGTTCCAGCTCCGCGCGGTGGGCGACCGTGTCCTCCAGGGCGCGTTCGGCCGCCTCCAGGGCGGCCTCCAGCTCGGCCTCCTGTTCCCGGATGCGGGCGGCCTCGCGCTCCATGTCCTCGGGGTCCCGGCCCCGCCGCTCCTCGGGGGGCGCCGAGGAGGCGCTCTTCACGCGGGCGTCGGCCAGCGAGATGGTGCCGCGCACCCGCTCGGCGAGCTGGGAGAGTTCGTACCAGGTCTGCTGAGCGTTCTGGAGGCGCGGGGTGAGCCGGCGGACCTCGTCCTCCAGTTGGGCCTCGCGCTGGAGCGCCTTCTTCAGCTCCAGCTCGGCGGCTTCCTTGCGCTCCTTCAGGGCGGCCTCGTCGGCGATCTCCGCCTTGAGCGCCTCGCGCAGCCGTACGAGGTCGTCGGCGAGGAGGCGCAGCTTCGCGTCACGGAGGTCGGCCTGGATGACGGCGGCC
>KL568524.1:19056-20512 GCA_000715605.1 Streptomyces speibonae
CGGCCCAGCGGCTTGAGCTGGCGGCGCAGCTCGTCGGTGAGGTCCTGCACGCGCGCGAGGTTGGCCTGCATCGCGTCCAGCTTCCGCAGTGCCTTTTCCTTGCGCTTGCGGTGCTTGAGGACGCCGGCCGCCTCCTCGATGAAGGCGCGGCGGCCGGTGGGGTCGGCGTGCAGGACGGAGTCGAGCTGGCCCTGGCCGACGATGACGTGCATCTCGCGGCCGATGCCGGAGTCGGAGAGCAGTTCCTGGATGTCCAGGAGGCGGCACGTGTCACCGTTGATCTGGTACTCGCTGCCGCCGTTGCGGAACATGATCCGCGTGATGGTGACCTCGGCGTACTCGATGGGGAGGGCGCCGTCGGAGTTGTCGATGGTGAGCGACACCTCGGCGCGGCCCAGCGGGGGCCGGCCGGTGGTGCCGGCGAAGATGACGTCCTCCATCTTGCCGCCGCGCAGCGACTTGGCGCCCTGCTCGCCCATGACCCAGCTGAGCGCGTCCACGACGTTGGACTTGCCCGAGCCGTTCGGGCCGACGACGCAGGTGATCCCCGGCTCGAACCGGAGCGTGGTCGCGGATGCGAACGACTTGAAGCCGCGGAGGGTCAGGGCCTTGAGGTGCACGCCGCCGGACTCTACCCGCCAGGGGATGTCTCACTCCATGAACGTGCGGTTTCGCGGGTGAACGCGAAGGGCACACCAGACGTTGAAGACGGTGAAAGGATGCGCGGGACAACAAGGAGCGCCGTGCGCGGGGGTGCGGGGGCGAGGACACACGGAGGGGCAAGAAAGAAGGGACGCCGTGGCGTCCCTTGCAGTTTCTGACTGCTTGGCGGTTGTGACGGGCGGGCCCGACCACTGCCGTGCTGGTTGTGGAGCGGTGCAGTGATCAGGTGAGCGCAGGCTCCGCCTGGTGTGCGTCAACGCTCTCCATGATCCTGTCGTGAGAAGCGGCAGCCGCCAGCGCGGCCTTCTCCGCCTGGATCCGTACGAGCTCGGATTCCAGGTCCTGGACGCGCTGCTGGAGCCGTCGCATCTCGGCGAGGAGTCGAGGGTCGGAGCCGCCGACGTAACCGAGAAGCGCCTTTGCCATGATGGATGGTCCTCCACACTGAGTGACCGACCGATGCGGTGTGGGTCGTGAGGGATTCGCACCCGCGGTGCTTGGCAGGCCTGGAGTTGTGCTGCCGTTCAGCCATGCCAAACAGCTAAGGTGCGCGGGGCTTTCAGCGTCTCACCAAAAAGTTTGAGGGTCAACACGATCACGCCCCGTATTGGCGGACAACGGGGTGCGCACGGCCGGCAAGCGGTGGCGGCGCGACTCTCTCGGGTCCTCGGGACGTGGCGATCATCTTGGCGGGCGGCGCGTCCCATGGCAAGCCGTTTGCCGCAATCACCAGGACGTTTCCGTCGGCGAGGGGCCGCGACGGGGACCGGACGGGCCGCGCGGAGGCGCCGCG
>KL568524.1:20752-23960 GCA_000715605.1 Streptomyces speibonae
TAGCCGCCTCTGGGTGTGTCCCAGATCTCGGTGACTCCGTCCACGCGCCCGGGCGTGTCGCCGGCCCGGAGCCAGTCGAGCAGGCCCTCGCAGCGGTCGCGGGGACCCTCGGCCACGACCTGGACCCTGCCGTCGCCGAGATTGAGAGCAAAACCACTCAGCCCGCCGATCTCCAGTGCCTTGGCCCGGGTGAACCAGCGGAAACCCACACCTTGGACATGTCCGCGTACCCAGGCGACCAGTCGCACATCCTCGCTCATGGCTGCAACCTAACCGGACAAAGTCACACCGGGCACTCCGGCCCCTGGCGTCATGCGGTACCGTCCCGACCCATGAATCTCATATGAAACTCACTCCTTCGTGTGAGTTTTGTGATCATCGAGTTTCGGGCTGGTCGCGAGACGGGTCGACCGCAAGGACGAGGAAGGCCAGAAACATGGGACGCCACCGACGCTCCGCCGCCGGCCGCGCCGCCACGGGCCGCGCCACGGGGGTCACTCACCACGACGGCCCCTACGACGGGGGCGTGGATCTCCTGGGCGAGCGGACGGACGGCCCGCCCACGATGGGGACGGCTCCGTATCTGAACCCGGAGGCCTACGCCGAGACCTACGCGCGCAGCGAGGCGTACCTCTACGCGACGGACGACTACGCCGCGGACGACGCCGGCGCGTACTCCGCCGCCCACGACTTCACCCGGGGCGGCTTCCCCGACTTCTCCGACGCGGGCTTCCCGGCGGCGCAGGACAGGCCCGGCCCCGCCTTCGCCGGTGACGGCTTCCCGGACGACGGCGGCCCCGGCCACCGCGACACCTTCACATCCTCCGAGGGGCTCCCCTCCCCCCGCCGCTCGCCCGAGGGCGAGATCGGGCGGCCCGCGAGCGGTCACCGGCGGCGCAAGAAGAAGGCCGCGACACCGGTCCGCACCGGCCTGCTCGGCGTCTCGGCCGCGGTGGCGATCGGCACGGTCGCGGTGGCCACGGGCGCGGTGCCCGGCCTGGAGAACTACAAGCTCGGCGGCGACAGCAGCCCCGGCGAGGAGGTGCAGGCCGGCGACACGGTGACGAGCCTGCCCACCGAGCAGGGCGGCGCGTCCGGCAGCGTGGAGTCGCCCGGCCGGGACGCGGGCGCCCCCGCGAGCCGCGACGGCGAGCGCTCCCAGGCCGCCGAGCCGTCCGCGTCGCCCTCCGCCTCCGCCGCTCCGACCGAGACCCCGGAGAAGGACAAGGAGCGGGAGCAGGCGCAGGACACGGAGAAGCCGCAGGAGAAGAAGCCCGCGGCGACTCCGGAGAAGAGCGCGGAGAAGGCGCCGTCCCGCAAGGCGACGCCCGAGCCGGAGAAGAAGACGAACAACCCCGTGCCCAGTTCCGCGGAGGCGGCGGCCGGGGCGGAGGTGCTCCGGCTGGTCAACGTGGAGCGCGCCAAGGCGGGCTGCACCCCGGTCACCGCCAGCAGCGAGCTGGCCGCGCTGGCCACGGCGTTCAGCGACGACATGGCCAAGCGGGGCTTCTTCGACCACACCGACCCCGACGGCGACACGCCCTGGGACAGGGCCCAGGCGGCCGGCATCAGCAGCCTCGGCGGCGAGAACATAGCCCGGGGCCAGGCCGACGCCGAGGCCGTGATGAAGGCCTGGATGGACAGCCCCGGCCACAAGGCGAACATCCTGAACTGCGACTTCAAGACCCTGGGCGTGGGCGTCCACATGGGCCCGGGCGGCCCCTGGTGGACCCAGAACTTCGGCTACTGAGCACTAACCCTGGGTTAGCGCGAGCTGTTGGTTGGTGTGGGGCTGGCTTAGGCTGGGAGGATGACGTCCACGGAACAGCGGCCGGAGGGGCAGGAACTTCCCTTCAACGTGTTCGCCAAGGCCTGCCCCTCGCGCGACACGCTCGAGCACGTGACCGGTCGCTGGGGAGCGCTCACGCTGGGCGCGCTGTACGAGGGCTCGCTCCGGTTCAACGAGCTGCGCCGCCGGGTCGACGGCGTGAGCGAGAAGATGCTGTCCCAGACGCTGCACGCGCTGGAGCGGGACGGGCTGGTGCTGCGGGAGGCCCAGCCGACCAATCCGCCCCGCGTGGACTACGAACTGACCCCGCTGGGCCGCGAGGTGGCCGAGCGGCTGCTGTCCCTCATCCGCTATGTCGAGGGCAGCATGGACGCCGTGCTCCAGGCACGTGACCGTTACGACGCGACACGCGGCGCCCGCTGACAGCGCGGGCAGAAGTAGCTGGAGCGGTTCATCCACGCCCGTCGGCGCATCGGCGTGCCGCAGCGGCGGCAGGGCAGGCCCTCACGGCCGTATGCGTCCAGGGAGCGGTCGAAGTAGCCGGACTCGCCGTTGACGTTGACGTAGAGGCTGTCGAAGCTGGTGCCGCCGACGGACAGGGCGGCGTTCATGACGTCCCGGACGTGGCCGAGCAGGAGCAGGGTGCGCGGGCGGGTGAAGCCGGCCGTGGGGCGTTCGTAGTGGATGCGGGCGCGCCACAGCGCCTCGTCGGCGTAGATGTTGCCGACGCCGCTGATCAGTGACTGGTCGAGCAGGGCCCGCTTGATGGTGGTCCGCTTGCGGCGCAGGGCCCGGTGGAAGGCCTCGTCGTCGAAGAGCGGGTCGAGGGGGTCCCGGGCGATGTGCGCGATCACGTCGGGCAGGCCGTCGGGGGTGGTGTCGTGCAGCGACAGGCCGCCGAAGGTGCGCTGGTCGACGAAGCGGAGCTCGGTCTCCCGGGCGTCGGTGAAGCGGACGCGGATGCGCAGGTGCTTCTCGTCCGGCGCGGTGTGCGGCTGGACCAGCAGCTGCCCGCTCATGCCGAGGTGAGCCAGCACGGCCTGGCCGGTGTCCTCCAGCGGCAGCCAGAGGTACTTGCCGCGGCGGCTGGGCACTCCGACACGGTGGCCCTTGAGCCGGTGCGTGAAGTCGTCCGCGCCGGCGAGGTGACGGCGTACCGCGCGCGGGTGCAGCACTTCGGCCCCGGCGACGGTCCGGTGGGCGACCCAGCGCTCGAGTCCGCGCCGCACCACCTCGACCTCGGGCAGCTCGGGCATGATCTCCCTCCCGGGGCGCCGAGCGCCCGCCCCGGGCCGGGGCGGGCGCTCGGATCGCGCTGTGCGTCAGGCGGAGGCCGACGGGGCGTCGGCGCTCGTGCCGGAGGCGTCGGCCTCGGCGGTCCGGACGGCCTCCTCGGCCTCCGCCGCCGCCTTGGCCCGC
>KL568524.1:24132-26220 GCA_000715605.1 Streptomyces speibonae
CCTTGGCCCGCTCGTCCGCCGCGGCCCGGATGGACCGCCAGGCGGACTCGGCGGCCTGCTGCTCCGCCTCCTTCTTGCTGCGGCCGGTGCCGGTGCCGTACGAGACGCCTCCGACGCGGGCGGCAGCAGTGAAGGTCTTCTCGTGATCCGGTCCGGTCTCCGTGACCAGGTACTCGGGGACACCGAGGCCTTCGGTCGCGGTGAGCTCCTGGAGACTGGTCTTCCAGTCCAGGCCGGCACCGAGATTCGAGGACTTCTCGATCAGGGGGTCGAACAGGCGGTGCACCAGCTCCGCCGCCGAGTCCAGGCCCTGGTCGAGATAGACGGCGCCGATCACCGCTTCGAGGGTGTCGGCGAGGATGGATGCCTTGTCCCGGCCCCCCGTGCCCTCTTCCCCCCGGCCGAGCCGGATGAAGGAGCCCAGTTCGAGCCCGCGGCCCACCTCCGCCAGCGCACGCGAGTTGACCACCGCGGCCCGCAGCTTGGCCAGCTGGCCCTCGGGCAGGTCGGGGTGGGTGCGGTACAGCGTGTCCGTGACGACGAGGCCGAGCACGGAGTCCCCGAGGAACTCCAGCCGCTCGTTCGTCGGCAGACCGCCGTTCTCGTACGCGTAGGAACGGTGGGTCAGCGCACGCACCAGAAGGGCGGACTCGACGTGGTAGCCGAGCCGCCCTTCCAGAAGCGTGTGGGACGAGGCCTGGTTGTCCGCAGAGTTTTTCTTCGGCGTGGACACAGTGCCTCTCACCAGCCGCTCAGACCTCGAGGACCTGGCGCTTGTTGTAGGTGCCGCAAGACGGGCACGCGATGTGCTGCTGCTTGGGCTCGTGGCAGCGCTCGCACGCAACCAGAGTGGGGACCGCAGCCTTCCACTGCGACCGGCGGTGGCGCGTGTTGCTGCGCGACATCTTCCGCTTCGGAACAGCCACGGCTACTTCTCCTGCTTCTCGGCGGCGTTCGCAGGTCCTGGCCCGTCGCCGCTCATCTCGTCCTTCTCGCCGTCCTTCATGGTGTCGGCGAGTCCCTGCAAAGCCGCCCAACGAATGTCGACGGCATCGTGGTGGTGGTCCGGGTCGTCCGCCAGCCGCGCTCCGCACTGGGAGCACAGGCCCGGGCAGTCTTCCTGGCACACCGGCTGCATCGGCAGTGCGAGCACCACCGCATCACGCAGCACCGGCTCGAGGTCGAACAGGCCGTCCTCGAGAAAGAGCCGGTCCTCGTCGTCCTCGGCGTCGTCGCCCGGTTCCGCGGTCACGCGGCCCCGGTCGTCGGCGTCAGGGTACGAGAACAGCTCCTGGAAATCCGCTTCGAGCTGCTGCTCCAGCGGCTCCAGACACCTTACGCACTCCCCCTCGGCCTTGGCACGGGCGGTGCCTGTGACGAGCACACCTTCCATGACCGACTCGAGGCGGAGTTCGAGCTCCACCGGGGCGCCCTCCGGCACTCCGATGACCCCCTTGACACCGAAGTCCTTGGGGGCGTCGACCGTACGGGGCAGACGCTGCAGCGCACCGGGCCGCCGCCCCAGCTCGTGCGTGTCGAACACGAGGGGGTTGCGGTGGTCGAGGCGGGCGTTCAGGGTCATTCCTGCTTTCGGTCTACGCACTCAGGGGTACCGCTGCCGTGCGGGATTCCCGGGCAGCTCGGATCGCGGGCGTATACGGAGACAACGCAAGCGCACACGCGACCGAAGAGCCAGGATACTGGACCTTTCGCTCTCGGCCCAATCCGCCCCTACAGGCCCCGCTCGCGCTCGTACGCCTGCAACTGCTCGGGCGTGATCATGCTGGTGTCGAAGAGGCTGGTCTCGTCCAGCGCGTAGCCCTGCTGCGGCTGCTGGGTCTGCTGCGGCTGCTGGGTCTGCTGCGGCTGCTGCATCTGCTGGGCCTGCTGCGGCTGGTTCGGGTCGTACGTCTGCTGCTGGGCGTCGTAGCCCTGGTAGGCGGCGTACGGGTCGGCCTGCTGGTAGCCGTACGGGTCCTGCGCGCCGGCGTACTGCTGCTGGTAGCCGGCGTAGGGATCCGGCTGCTGCTGATAGCCGTACGCGGGCTCCGGCTGGGCGTAGGGCTGCTGCGGGGGCTGTTCGGGCTG
>KL568524.1:26451-27546 GCA_000715605.1 Streptomyces speibonae
CTGCTGGGCCGGGGCGGCGCCCTGGTCGGCGACCGCCGCGAGGTCGGCGAGGTAGTCGGCGTCGCTGGAGTGCTGGACGGTCGAGGCGTCGTCGGCGAGGGCGCCGAGGTCGTCGGTGGCGATCCTGCCGTGCAGCTTCTGCCGGCCCCGGCCGACCGCGTCCAGCGTCTTGGCGAGGACCGCCTCGAAGGCGCCCAGCTTGGCGTCGACGTACTCGTCGGCGGTACGGCGCAGGGTCTCCGGGTCGTGGCTGCGCTCCGGGGCGTCCTCGTCCTCGTAGCCCTGCTCGTCGAGTCCGGGGCCGGTGCCGAGCAGCTTCTCGCGGCCGCGGCCGACGGAGCCGAGGGTCTTGGTGAGGACGACCTCGAAGTTGGCGAGCTTGGAGTCGACGTAGTCGTCGGCCTCCGCGCGGATCTCCTCGGCCTCCTTGCGGGCCTCGGCGAGGATCCGGTCGGCCTCGGACTGGGAGCGGCGGGCGACCTCGGTGTCGGAGATCAGGGAGCCGCGCTGGGCGTGGGCGCTCTCGATGATCCGCTCGGCCTCCTGGCGGGCCTGCTCGACCATCTGCTCCCGGTCCCCGATCAACTCCTGGGCCTGGGCGAGGGAGTCGGGCAGCGCCTCGCGCACCTCCTCCAGCAGGGAGAGCAGTTCGGCGCGGTTGACCACGCACGAGGCCGACATGGGCATCGACCGGGCACCGGAGACCGCGGCGACGATCTCGTCGAGCTTCTTCTGCACGTCCACCTGTGCTCGCCACTCTCTACAGCTGTGTTGGAGACGGACGGGACGACTGTACGGCCCCGGGGCGCCCGGTGGACACCGCAGTGGCCCCGCGACAGCGGCGGTGGGCCGGGTCAGTCCTTGCGCAGGCGGGCGGTGAGGGCGTCCAGGACCTCCGGCGGCACCAGATGGGAGACGTCGCCGCCCCAGGCCGCGACCTCCTTGACGAGGGAGGAGGACAGGAAGCTGTAGGTCGGGTTGGTGGGGACGAAGAGGGTCTCCACGCCGGAGAGGCCGTTGTTCATCTGGGCCATCTGCAGTTCGTAGTCGAAGTCGCTGACCGCGCGCAGGCCCTTGACGATGGCGGGGATGTCG
>KL568524.1:27726-29778 GCA_000715605.1 Streptomyces speibonae
GCCATCTGCAGTTCGTAGTCGAAGTCGCTGACCGCGCGCAGGCCCTTGACGATGGCGGGGATGTCGCGCTGCTTGCAGAAGTCGACGAGGAGGCCGTGGAAGGCCTCGACACGGACGTTGCCGTACTCGGCGGTGACCCGGCGGATCAGGTCGATCCGCTCCTCGATCTCGAACAGCCCTTTCTTGGACTGGTTGATCATCACCGCGACGTAGACCTCGTCGTACAGCCGGGAGGCCCGGGCGATGATGTCGAGGTGTCCATTGGTGATCGGGTCGAACGACCCGGGGCATACGGCGCGGCGCACTGGTGATCCCTCGCTCTCCGGTCCGGTCATCGTGCGTCTTCGCACGTAGAGGCGGCGCGACCGTACCAAAACGTTCCCTCGCCGTAGCGACGGGCCCGGATCGCCTCGAACCCCGGCGGCCAGACGAATTCCCCGCCTCTGGTGCTGCGCTCCACGGTGACGAGGGCGTCCTCCGTGAGCCACCCCTCCGAACGGAGTGTGAGCAGAATCTCGCGAAGATCGTCGTCCGCGACGGCGTAGGGCGGGTCGAGGAAGGCGATGTCGTACGGCTGCCGCGGGGGCGCCGTACGGATGATCTGTTCCGCTTTGCCCGATCTGACCTCGGCGCCGGGGAGTTGGAGCGACCTCACGTTCTCCCGGACGGTGCGGGCGGCGCGGGCGTCGGCCTCGACGAGCAGGACGTGTCCGGCGCCCCGGGAGAGGGCCTCCAGACCGACGGCGCCGGAACCGGCGTACAGGTCGAGGACGCGTTCGCCGTCCAGCGGGCCGCCGAGCAGCGACTGCCAGGTGGAGAAGAGGCCTTCGCGCGCCCGGTCGGAGGTCGGGCGGGTCCCCTGTCCGGGCGGAACGGCCAGGCGGCGTCCGCCGGCCGCGCCGGCGATCACGCGGGTCATGTCCTCGGTCCTTGTCGGTGGGTGCGGGTCGGTGGCCGTTCCCAGTCTGTCAGCCCTTTTCCAGGTACTGCTCCCGCTCCTCGTCCAGCAGGGCGTCCAGGGCCGTGCGCAGGGCGGGCAGGCGGGTCAGGTCCGGGTCGGCGGCGACGATCCGCGTTGCCTCCTCCCGGGCCTCGGCGATGATCTCCTCGTCCTCGATGACGGCGAGCATGCGCAGGCTGGAGCGGGTGCCGGACTGGGCCTGGCCCAGTACGTCGCCCTCGCGGCGCTGCTCCAGGTCGATACGGGAGAGCTCGAAGCCGTCGAGGGTGGAGGCCACCGCGTTCAGCCGCTGGCGGGCCGCGCTGGCCTCGGGCATCTCGGTGACCAGCAGGCACAGTCCGGGGGCGGAGCCCCGGCCGACGCGGCCGCGCAGCTGGTGGAGCTGGGAGACGCCGAAGCGGTCGGCGTCCATGATCACCATCGCGGTGGCGTTCGGCACGTTGACACCGACCTCGATCACGGTCGTGGCGACCAGGACGTCGGTCTCGCCGGCGGCGAAGCGGCGCATGACGGCGTCCTTGTCGTCGGGCTGCATGCGCCCGTGCAGGATCTCGACCCCGAGTCCCCGCAGCGGCCCCCGGGCGAGCTGGTCGGCGATGTCCAGGACGGCGAGCGGGGGCCGCTTCTCGGCCTCGTCCTCGGGGGACTTCTTCTTCGCGGCGCCCGCGGCGCCCTTGGGGGCGTCCTCCTCGTCGCCGATGCGCGGGCAGACCACGTACGCCTGGTGGCCGTTCGTGACCTCCTCGCGGACCCTCTCCCAGGCGCGGGCGAGGAAGTGCGGCTTGTCGGCGGCCGGTACGACATGGCTGGCGATGGGCGAGCGGCCGGCCGGGAGCTGGTCGAGGACGGAGGTCTCCAGGTCGCCGAAGACCGTCATCGCGACCGTGCGCGGAATGGGCGTGGCGGTCATGACGAGCAGGTGCGGGGGCTGTTTGCCCTTGCCGCGCAGGGCGTCGCGCTGCTCCACGCCGAAGCGGTGCTGCTCGTCGACCACGACCAGGCCCAGGTCGTGGAACTGCACCTTGTCCTCGATCAGCGCGTGGGTGCCGATGACGATGCCGGCTTCGCCGGTGGCCAGGTCGAGCAGGGCC
>KL568524.1:29970-31362 GCA_000715605.1 Streptomyces speibonae
GGGCCGCCGCGCCCATGGAGCCGGTGAGCAGCACCACCTTGGTGGCGTGGTCCGCTCCCCCGAGCATGCCCCCCTCGGCGAGCTCGCCCATCATCTCGGTGACCGACCGGTGGTGCTGCTGGGCGAGCACCTCGGTCGGGGCGAGCATCGCCGCCTGCCCGCCGGCGTCGACGACGGCGAGCATGGCACGCAGGGCGACGAGGGTCTTTCCGCTGCCGACCTCGCCCTGGAGCAGGCGGTGCATGGGGTGTTCGGTGGCGAGGCCGGCGAAGATCTCGTCGGAGACCTTCCGCTGGCCCTCGGTGAGGGTGAAGGGGAGCCGGGCGTCGAAGGCGGTGAGGAGGCCGTCGGGCAGCGGACGGCGGGCGACGGCGGGCAGTTGGGCGTCGGCGTGCCGGCGGCGGGCGAGGGCGGTCTGCAGGACGAAGGCCTCGTCCCACTTCAGGCGCGCGCGGGCGTCCTCGATGTCGGCCTTGGTGTGCGGGCGGTGGATCTTCAGCAGGGCCTCGGGGAGCGGGACGAGGCCGCGGTCGGCGCGCAGGGAGTCCGGGAGCGGGTCGAGCGCCTCCTGGGCGCTGGGCAGGACCGTCTGGAGCGCCTTGCCGATCTTCCAGGACTCCATCTTCGCGGTGGCGGGGTAGATCGGGATGAGGGCCCCGGCCCAGGTCTCGACCGTCTCCTCGGTGTCGCCGCGCAGCAGTTCGTAGGCGGGGTGGGCCAGTTGCAGACGGCGGTTGAAGACGGAGACCTTGCCGGCGAACATCGCCCGGGTGCCCGGCAGGAGTTCCTTGTGCGGCTTGTGGACGCCGGCGCCGAAGAAGACCAGTTGCAGCCGGCCGCTGCCGTCCGTGATGGTCACCTCCAGCCGCTGGCCCCTGCCGCGCGGGGCCTTGGCGGAGGCGAACGTGTGCAGGCGGGCGTCGGCGACCTGGGCGACCACCGTGACGTGCTCGTCCATGGGCAGGTCGGCGAGGTGGGTGAGCCGGCCGCGCTCCTCGTACCGGCGCGGGTAGTGGTGGAGGAGGTCGCCGACGGTCTGCAGGCCGAGATGCTCGGCCATCACCTTCGCGGTGGCGGGGCCGAGCACCTTCTTCAGTGGTTCGTCCAGTGCGGGCACGGGATCCATTGGACACCACGGCACTGACATCGCGGGACGTGCGGACACGGACGCGTCGGTCCGCGGCGGGTGGCGCGGATCACGCGGTCGCCGGTGTCGCGCGGGTCACTCGACGCCGATGAGGAGGACGGCGCCCTGTCCGCCGCCGTGGTACACGACCGTGTCGACGGCGAGGTAGCCCTCGCGGACGCGGTTCTCCAGGCGGGCGGCGACGGAGGCCGGGGCGCCGTCGCCGAGGACCAGGGTGACCAGTTCGCCGCCTGTCTCTTATACAC
>KL568524.1:31576-32184 GCA_000715605.1 Streptomyces speibonae
GCCGCGAGCATGCGGTCGAGGACGGCCTCGGCGGTCGCCGTGACGTCCTGGCCGATCACGGCGACGTCGCCCTCGACCAGGCCGAGGACGTCCCCGGCCTGGCAGATGCCCGCCATGGTCCAGGACTGGCGCTCGGCGACGGTGACCCCGGCGTAGCGGGTCGCGCCCGCCGCCGACGTCATCGACACCACGTCCTCGTCGAAGCGGCGCCCCGGCTCGTGCACGGCGAGCGCGGCGATGCCCTGCATGGCCGAGCGGGTCGGGATGAGGGCCACCCTGATGCCCTCGGCCCGCGCCTGTTCGGCCGCCGCGGCGGCGGTGTGGCGCAGGTCCGCGTCGTTCGGCAGCAGCACCACCTCGCGCGCGTGCGCCCGCCGTACGGCCTCGACGAGCTCACCGCTGGCGGGCGGCTCCCCGGGGCGGGCGAGCACCGTGGTCGCGCCCGCCTCCGTGTACAGCCCGGCCAGGCCCTCGCCCGGCACCACGGCGACGACGGCCCGCTCGGCGCGTTCGCCCCGGGCCCGCCCGGCCGCCGCATGGGCGTCCCCGGCGGCGAAGTGGGTGATCCGGATCCGGTACGGCCGGCCGGCCTCGACACCCGCCTCCAC
>KL568524.1:32350-32913 GCA_000715605.1 Streptomyces speibonae
GCCTCGACACCCGCCTCCACGGCGGCGCCCGCGTCGTCGACGTGCACATGGACGTTCCACAGGCCGTCGCCGCCGACCACGACGAGCGAGTCACCCAGGGCGTCGAGCCGTTCCCGCAGCCGGGCCACGGCCGTGTCGCCGGCCTCCAGGAGGTAGATCACTTCATAGGCGGGTCCGCCGGTGCCCGGGACCGCCGCGGCGGCGTCCGCGCACTCGGGTACGGCTCGTGACGTGCCCTCGCGGGCCTCCGCGCGCCTCACCTGGTCACGCGGCGGTTCCCCGGTGAACGTCGCCACCAGGGCCGCGAGCACCGCGAGGAGCCCTCGGCCGCCGGCGTCCACCACCCCCGCCTGCCGGAGGACGGGCAGCCGGTCCGGTGTCTCGGCGAGCGCCGCGCGGGCGCCCTCATGGGCCGCCCGGGCCACCGCCGCGCAGTCGCCCTCCGCCGCTCCCGCGGCGTCCGCGGCGGCGGAGGCGACGGTCAGGACCGTGCCCTCGACGGGATGCGCCACCGCCTGGCGCGCGGAGTCCGCCGCCCGGCGCAGGGCGAGCCGCAGCCCCTG
>KL568524.1:33139-34897 GCA_000715605.1 Streptomyces speibonae
CGGCGTGGCCCGGGGCCTCGTCCCCGGCCAGGACCTGGGCCATGCCGCGCAGCAGCTGCGCGAGGATCGTGCCGGAGTTGCCGCGGGCGCCGATCAGCGCTCCGTGGGCCATCGCCCGCAGCGCGTCGGCCAGGGTCGGGCCGGGTCCGCTGTTCCCGCCGGTGTTCACGCCGGTGTTCCCGCCGGCTTCGTGGCCCTCGAAGACCGCCTCCACCGCCGCGGCCGCCGACTCGACGGTCAGATAGAGGTTCGTCCCGGTGTCGCCGTCCGCCACGGGGTAGACGTTGATCGCGTCGATCTCCTCGCGGGCCCGCCCCAGCGCGTCGAGGGCGAGACCGCACCAGGCACGCACCGCGACAGCATCGAAGAATGTCTGCGGCACCTGCGCCACCTGCGCCTCCCTGAGCTGCCGGCCGTGTCCCGCAGCGTAGACCGTGGGGCCCCGCGCACCGGAAGCGGGCCGCGGGCGGGGCCCTGAGCTGCCGTGGTAGTTTCGTTCTACGGGTGCAGCCGTTGTATGCTGCTCCGGTTGCCCGATCCGATCGGGCCTCTCCCCTGGCAACGCCACTCAGATTCCAGCAGGGCTCCTCGAGCCCGGGATCTTGATCCCGGCATGCCGGGATCAACCGTAAGTGCATCTGAAGTCTTTGGAGTGACCCGTGGCTGCCAACTGCGACGTCTGCGGCAAGGGGCCGGGCTTCGGCAACAACATCTCGCACTCGCACCGCCGTACGTCCCGTCGCTGGAACCCGAACATCCAGCGTGTGCGTACCGTGGTCGGCGGGACGCCGAAGCGCGTGAACGCCTGCACCTCGTGCATCAAGGCCGGCAAGGTCTCGCGCTGACGCTTTCGCTGAGCGCGCGGCCACGTAGTACGCCGGTTTCGCCGCAACGGCCGGTCCACCTCGGGGTGGGCCGGCTTTTTGCTGTGCGCGTGTTCTCCCCCACTCTCGGCTTCGCTCGAACGGGGGGCACGACTGCCCGCGGGAGCGGCAGCGGCCCTAGCGCAGGTTCCAGGCGTGGTTCACCGGGCCTATGCCCCTGCCCAGGGGGAAACCGCTATTGATTGCTCCGGTTACGTAGGTCTTCGCCGCCCGGACCGCTTCCGGCACCGGGGTGCCCTTGGCCAGGTGGGAGGCTATGGCCGAGGCCAGGGTGCAGCCCGTGCCGTGGGTGTGGCGGTTGTCGTGCCGGGGCGCCCGCAGCCAGTGCTCCTCGGACCCGTCGGTGAGCAGGTCCACCGCGTCGCCGGACAGATGGCCGCCCTTGATCACCACCCAGCGCGGCCCGAACTCCAGCATCGCCCCGGCCGCCCGGCGCAGATCGCGCTCCGAGCCGACCCGGACGCCGGTGAGCTGCCCCACCTCGTCCACGTTCGGTGTGGCCACGGTGGCCACCGGCAGCAGCCTGGTCCGTACGGAGTCCAGCGCGGAGGCCGCCAGCAGCGGGTCGCCGTGCTTGGAGACGCCCACCGGGTCGACGACCGCCGGCGCGTCGGTGCCGGCGAGCAACTCGGCCACCGTCTCGACGAGTTCGGCGGAGGACAGCATGCCCGTCTTGACCGCCTGCACCCCGATGTCGTCGACCACGCTGCGGTACTGGGCCCGCACCGCCTCCACCGGCAGCTCCCAGGCCCCCTGCACGCCCAGCGAGTTCTGCGCGGTCACCGCGGTGAGCACGCTCATGCCGTGCACACCGAGCGCGAGCATCGTCTTCAGGTCGGCCTGGATACCGGCGCCGCCGCCGGAGTCGGAGCCG
>KL568524.1:35148-44932 GCA_000715605.1 Streptomyces speibonae
GCCGGCCACCGTGAGCACCCGGGGCGGGGCGGTGCGACCGCTCATGACCGTGTCCGCGCTCATGACTCGATGTCCCCGAAGTGGTCCCAGCCGCCCTGCTTGGTCCAGGGCGCCCCGTCGACCGTCACCTGGGGCAGCGCCGAGGGGTTGAGCACCTCGCCGATCACCTTCCAGCGGGCCGGCAGCTTCACGTCCGGCGGGAAGGTCGCCACGATCGCGTGGTCCTCTCCCCCGGTCAGCACCCACTGCATGGGGTCGACGCCGACCGCCTGGCCGATGTCGTTCATCTGCGAGGGGATGTCGACGGCCGCCGAGCGGATGTCGATGCGCACCTTGCTGGCCTCGGCGATGTGTCCGAGGTCGGCGATCAGGCCGTCGCTCACGTCGACCATCGAGGTGGCGCCGAGCCCGGCCGCGGCGGGGCCCGCGTGGTAGGGCGGTTCGGGGCGCCGGTGCGCCTCGACGAAGGCGCGCGGTGAGCGGAATCCGCGGGAGAGCACCGCGTGTCCGGCCGCGGACCAGCCCAGCCAGCCGGTGACCGCGACGAGGTCGCCGGGCTGCGCCCCGCCGCGGGTGACAGGTTCCTGGTTGCGCAGATCACCGAGCGCGGTGATCGACACCATGATGGCCTCGCCGCGTACGACGTCGCCGCCGACGACCGCGGCGCCGGCCACCTGGCACTCGTCCCGCAGCCCGTCCATCAGCTCGCTCGGCCAGGTCACCGGCAGTTCCGCCGGGACCACGAGGCCGAGCAGCAGCGCGGTCGGCACGGCGCCCATGGCCGCGATGTCGGCCAGGTTCTGCGCGGCGGCCTTGCGGCCGACGTCGTAGGCGGTGGACCAGTCACGCCGGAAGTGCCGGCCCTCCAGCAGGATGTCGGTGCTGGCCACGACCCTGCGGTCGGGCGCGGAGATCACCGCGGCGTCGTCGCCGGGGCCGACCCGGACCGCCGGAGTGGTGGTGAGACGGGAGGTGAGCTCCCTGATGAGCCCGAACTCACCGAGCTCACCAACAGTGCCCTTCATTGCCCTTTCGCCCCTTCTCTCCCTGTGCGTGCCCGGTCGCGGGTCGTCCGAGTCCTCGCTACGGTCGATATGACCGTCAACTTCTCTCGTGCCTGTACCCCGGCGCGCAAGGCCCGGTTCCCGCAGGTCTCCCCGCGACGAGCGGCAACGCGATACCGTGGCGTTCCTTTTCCCCACATGATCCTCGTGGCCGCCCTGGAGGTTCCGTGGTACAGGCGTACATCCTGATCCAGACGGAGGTCGGCAAAGCGTCGACCGTCGCCGAGCTGATCGGCAAGATTCCTGGAGTCATCCAGGCCGAGGACGTGACCGGACCGTACGACGTGATCGTGCGCGCCCAGGCCGACACCGTGGACGGCCTGGGCCGCATGGTGGTGGCCAAGGTCCAGCAGGTGGACGGCATCACCCGCACCCTGACCTGCCCGGTCGTCCATCTGTAGCCCCCCCGTCCCCGTCTCCCCTGTCGCCCGCCGCGGTCCCCCCGCCGCCGGCACCCCCTGTTCCGCGTCCGCGGCGCCGATCACCGCCGCGTGCTGCTCCTCGGCAGACGACGGCGCGGCCGCGGCGGTTCCCGTTCCGGCGCGGAGGCCGGCGGACCGTGCCGGAACCCGGACAGGACCCTGCCGACGGCGTGGACGGTGAGCGTCGCGACGGTCCCGGACCGCGCCGGAACCGGCCGCGGGCCGGGGCGGCGTGGCGATCATACTGTGGTGCGTGTCCGGTGACGTCCGGAAGACCTCCGACGGAGACATGACCGGATGCCGCCGCGCGAGAGGGCGATCCCCCGCGGGGATCGCCCTGTGGTGTCCGTGCGGCTCGCGCGGCTCAGCGCAGTCCGGTCGACCGGCGCAGCGCCGCCTGCACCAGACGGTCCACCAGCTCGGCGTAGCCCACGCCGGTGGCCTGCCACATCTGCGGATACATGGAGATGGGGGTGAAGCCGGGCATGGTGTTGATCTCGTTGATCACGAACTCGCCGTCCTCGGTGAGGAAGAAGTCCGCGCGCACCAGCCCTTCGCAGGACGCCGCGTCGAACGCCTCGACCGCGAGCCGGCGCACCTCGGCCGTCTCCTCGTCGGTCAGCGGCGCCGGCACGATGCCGGGGGTGGAGTCGATGTACTTGGCCTCGAAGTCGTAGTACGCGTGCGCGTCGGGCGGCGGGATCTCGGCGGGCAGCGATGCGCGCGGGCCGTCCTCGAACTCCAGCACGCCGCACTCGATCTCGCGGCCGCGCAGCGCCGCCTCCACCAGGATCTTCGGGTCGTGGCGGCGGGCCTCGGCGATGGCCTCGTCCAGGCCGGAGAGGTCGTCGACCTTGGTGATGCCGATCGAGGAGCCCGCCCGCGCGGGCTTCACGAACAGCGGCCAGCCGTGCTCCCCGGCGAAGTCGACGATCCGCTTGCGGGCGGCGGACTCCTCGCGCTCCCACTCGCGAGGCCGGATCACCAGGTACGGGCCGACCTTGAGCCCGAAGGAGGTGAACACCCGCTTCATGTACTCCTTGTCCTGGCCGACGGCCGAGGCGAGCACGCCCGAGCCGACGTAGGGGACGCCGGAGAGCTCCAGGAGGCCCTGGAGGGTGCCGTCCTCGCCGTAGGGGCCGTGCAGCACCGGGAAGACGACGTCGACCTCGCCCAGGGCCTTGGGCACCGAACCCGGCTCGCTGTAGACGACTTCGCGGTCGGCGGGGTCGACGGGAAGCACCACACCGCCCTCCGTCGACTCGGCGAGCTGGTCGACGCTGGGCGTGCGGCGGTCGGTGATCGCCATGCGTTCCGGCTCGTCGGCGGTGAGCGCCCAGCGGCCGTCCTGCGTGATGCCGATCGGCAGGACGTCGTACGTGCCGCGATCGATGGCCTTGAGGACGGCGCCGGCCGTGACCACGGAGATCCCGTGCTCTGAGCTGCGCCCGCCGAACACGACGGCCACACGCGGCTTGCGGGACGGCTGCCCGGGACTCTGGGGGAGGTTCTCGGTGCTCATATCGCGATGAGAGTACCCGTTGACGGAGCCGGGAGTCAGCGCCCGCAACGCCGTGCGTGGGCCGAACGGCGAGGGCTGTCGCTCAGCGTCGTTCGGGCTTCGCGCTGCGCGACATCAGCTCCTTGAGGGCGACCACCGGGGGCTTGCCCTCGTGCACGATGGAGACGACCGTCTCGGTGAGCGGCATGTCGACGTCGTGCCTGCGGGCGAGATCCAGCACCGATTCGCAGGACTTGACCCCTTCCGCGGTCTGCTTGGTGACCGCGATGGTCTCCTCCAGGGTCAGGCCCCTGCCGAGGTTGGTGCCGAAGGTGTGGTTGCGGGACAGCGGCGAGGAGCAGGTGGCCACCAGGTCGCCCAGCCCCGCCAGTCCGGAGAAGGTCAGCGGGTCGGCGCCGAGCGCGACCCCGAGCCGGGTGGTCTCGGCGAGGCCGCGGGTGATGAGCGAGCCCTTGGTGTTGTCGCCGAGCCCCATGCCGTCGGCGATGCCGACGGCCAGCCCGATCACGTTCTTCACGGCGCCGCCCAGCTCGCAGCCGATGACGTCGGTGTTGGTGTACGGGCGGAAGTACGGGGTGTGGCAGGCGGTCTGGAGCCGCCGGGCGACGTCCTCGTCGGTGCAGGCGACCACGGAGGCGGCCGGCATGCGGGCGGCGATCTCCCGGGCCAGGTTGGGGCCGGTGACCACGGCGATCCGCTCCCGGCCGACCTTGGCGACGTCGTCGATGACCTCGCTCATCCGCATCGCGGAGCCGAGTTCGACGCCCTTCATCAGGGACACGAGCACCGTGCGGGGCGCGAGCAGGTCGGTCCACTCGGCGAGGTTGCCGCGCAGCGTCTGCGAGGGGATCGCCAGGACGGTGAAGTCGGCGCCGCGTGCCGCCTCGGCGGCGTCGGTGGTGGCCCGCAGGTTCCCGGGGAGTTCCACGCCGGGCAGATAGTCCGGGTTGGTGCGGGTGGAGTTGACCGCGTCGGCGAGTTCGGGGCGCCGCCCCCACAGCACGACGTCGCAGCCCGCGTCGGCGAGGACCATGCCGAAGGCCGTCCCCCACGATCCGGTGCCGAAGACGGCCGCCTTGACCGGCTCGCTCACGTGCCCAGCCCCTCTTCCCGTGCGGTGGGCCTGGTGCCCCGTGTCCGGTCGTGCCGCCGCTGCGTGTGTGTCTTGCGGCGCTGTTCGATCCGCTCCTGGCGCGGGTCGTAGGGCGTCTCGGGGGCCCTCTCGCCGCGGATCTGCTCGAGCTGGGCGGTGACGGCCGCCATGATGGCCTCGGTCGCCTCCTTGAGCAGTTCGGGGGTCATCTCCCGGTCGTAGAAGCGGTCGAGGTCCACCGGCGGCCCGGCCAGCACCCGGCTGGTCTTGCGCGGCCAGATGTTCGGCTTCTTCGCGTACGGCGGCAGGAGCTCGTTGGCGCCCCACTGGGCCACCGGGATCACGGGGCACTTGGTCTGCAACGCGACGCGGGCGGCGCCGGTCTTGCCGGTCATCGGCCAGCCGTCCGGGTCGCGGGTGAGGGTGCCCTCGGGGTAGAAGGCGACGCATTCGCCGCGCTCGACGGCGTCGATGGCGGCCCGGAAGGCGCTGAGCGCGTCGGTGCTCTCGCGGTAGACGGGGATCTGTCCGGTGCCCCGCATCGCGGCGCCGACGAATCCCTTGTTGAATAGCCCGCTCTTCGCCAGGAATCGCGGAACGCGTCCGGTGTTGTACTGAAAGTGCGCGTAGGCGAAGGGATCGATGTGCGAATTGTGGTTCACCGCGGTGATAAATCCGCCCTCGGCCGGAATGTTCTCCATTCCGCGCCAGTCCCGCTTGAGCAGAACCACCAGCGGCGGTTTGCAGAGAACCGCGGCGAAGCGGTACCAGAAGCCGATTCTGCGGCGCGGCACGAGTACACCTTCCTCTTCCGAAACGGGCCCGGAGCCCGGACCCGGGGGCCAGGCGGGCCGCACAAGTGTCGCCCCGGGCCGCCGGTCTGTCGAGAACACCGTACGCCGCCCGTCTCCCACCACCGCCCTTCAAGGAGCTTCGCACCCCTCCCCCGGTTCCTTCGCCGCCGGGTGCTCCGGGGGACAATGACGGCGACAAGAGAGGGACGCAACACTCGTGCAGTGGACTGTGGTGGTACCCCTGAAGCCGCTGGCCGAGGCCAAGAGCAGGCTGTCGGACACGGCCGGCGACGGCCTGCGGCCGGGTCTCGCGCTCGCTTTCGCGCAGGACACGGTGGCCGCGGCGCTGGAATGCCCGGCGGTGCGGGATGTGGTGGTCGTCACCAATGACGCCGTGGCCTCCCGTGAGCTGGCCGCACTGGGCGCCGGAATCGTCCCCGACCGGCCGCGCGACGGTCTGAACGCGGCTCTCGCGCATGCCGCGGCCGTGGTGGGCTCCGCGCGGGACGCGGCGTCCGTGGCGGCTCTCAACGCGGATCTTCCGGCCCTTCGCCCGGCGGAACTCGCGCGCGTCCTGCATTCCGCGGCCGCATTCCCGCGCGCTTTCCTCGCCGATGCCGCCGCGGTCGGTACGACGTTGCTGGCGGCGAGCGGCGGCCGGGAATTGCGTCCCTTCTTCGGCCCCGCCTCCCGGCTCAGGCACCGGGCGTCCGGCGCGGTGGAACTCCGCCCGGACGCGGTGGATTCCGTACGGCAGGACGTGGACACCGGGGAGGATCTGCGGGCGGCGCTGGCGCTGGGGGTCGGTCCCCGCACGGCCGCGGTCGCCGCGCGGCTGCTGATGGCGGAGCAGTAGGCTGCGGACATGCAGGCCACCGCATACACCTACGACGCTGACAGCCGCAGCGGCCAGGTGCTCCTGGACGACGGCACCCCGGTGCCCTTCGACGCCCCGGCGTTCGACGCGGGCGGCCTGAGGCTGCTGCGTCCGGGGCAGCGGGTGCGCATCGAGACCGAGGGGGAGGGCGAGGACCGGAGGATCACGCTGGTGACGCTCCAGACGTTCTGAGCTCCCGGCCGCCGGCCCGCCCGGACACACCGCGGGCCGGACTCCTCGTGGAGTCCGGCCCGGCGCGTGAGAACCGCTGGCCCGAAGGGCGGGGGGGGGTCCGCTACTTCTTGCGGGCGGTGGTCTTCTTGGCGGTGGTCTTGCGCGCGGTCGACTTCTTGGCGGGGGCCTTCTTGGCCGTGGCCTTCTTCGCGGGAGCCTTCTTGGCGGTCGTCTTCTTCGCGGCGGTGGACTTCGCCGCCGCGGTCTTGGCGGGCGCCTTCTTGGCCGTGGTCTTCTTCGCCGCCGTCTTGGTGGTGGCCTTCTTCGCGGTGGTCTTCTTGGCTGCCGCCTTCTTGGCGGTGGCGGCCTTCTTGGCCGTGGTCTTCTTCGCGGCGGCCTTCTTCACCGTCGCCGAAGCGCCACCGCTCAGGCTGCCCTTGGGCGCCTTCTTGACCGAGACCTCACCGCCGCGCGGCAGCTTCTTCGAACCGCTCACCAGGTCCTTGAAGCCCTGGCCCGCGCGGAAGCGCGGAACGGAGGTCTTCTTGACCCGAACCCGCTCGCCCGTCTGGGGGTTGCGGGCGTAGCGGGCCGGGCGGTCGACCTTCTCGAACGAACCGAAGCCGGTGACCGAGACCCGTTCACCCGCCACGACCGCGCGGACGATGGCGTCCAGTACGTGGTCGACGGCGTCGGCGGCCTGCTGGCGGCCGCCCACCTTGTCGGCAATCGCTTCTACGAGCTGCGCCTTGTTCACGTCTTCCCCTTCGGAGACATCGCCAGAACGAATGTGTTCAAGCTTTTTCGCACGTTAGGCAGATATATACCGCAAATCAAACACGAAACGGGCTAATCACCCTTGTGCCGCAACGAACTCGACTGTCTCGTCGGTTCAGCGTTCCTCTTCGGGGAATCGACCCGCGTCGAGGTCCGCGGTGAACCGCTCCAGACGCCTTGCCGCACCGGCGAGATCGTGCTTGGCCGCGGCCGTAATGACCAGCAGCTTCCGGGTCAGCGCCATCCGTACGCCCTCCGGGACTTGCAGTGCGCGCACTTGTGCGTGCGCTTCCTTGAGCCGGCTCGCGACCACCGCATAGAGCTCGAGTTGGCCGTCGCGTTCCATGCACAGATTGTGCCATCTGGGGCGAGTTGTCGCCTGCTCAGGGGGCAACTGCCGCCTCGGACGGCCATCCGTGCTCACGCGGGGATCACGCGCACGTGACACGTGTACCCCAACAACCACCTTCTTAACGCGGCAAGTTGGGAACCCTCAAGACGGCGCGCGGGGCCGAACGGGTGCAGACACGGCCGTACCCCCGATCGGGCCGATCGGGGGTACGGGAAGGGTGGTGTGGTGGCCGAAAGTCGACCTCTCGCGAGGACTTCGGCCGGGGCGCGGCTCAGGCCGTGAGCGTCCGGGGCTTGAACGACGGGCGCTTCGCCTCGTACGCGGCGATGTCCGCCTCGTTCTGCAGCGTGATGGAGATGTCGTCGAGGCCGTTCAGCAGCCGCCAGCGGGAGTTCTCGTCCAGCTCGAAGGAGGCGGTGACGCCCTCGGCGCGGACCTCGCGGGCCTCCAGGTCGACGGTGATCTCGGCGGTGGGGTCGGCTTCCGTGAGCTCCCACAGCGCGTCGACGATCTTCTGGTCGAGGACCACGGTGAGCAGTCCGTTCTTCAGCGAGTTGCCGCGGAAGATGTCGGCGAAGCGGGAGGAGATCACGGCCTTGAAGCCGTAGTTCTGCAGCGCCCAGACGGCGTGCTCACGCGAGGAGCCGGTGCCGAAGTCGGGGCCGGCGACCAGCACCGTGGCGCCCTGCCGCTCGGGCCGGTTGAGCACGAACTCCGGGTCCTTGCGCCAGGCCTCGAACAGCCCGTCCTCGAAGCCGTCCCGGGTGACCTTCTTGAGCCAGTGGGCGGGGATGATCTGGTCGGTGTCGACGTTGGAGCGGCGCAGCGGGACGGCCCGGCCGGTGTGGGTGGTGAATGCTTCCATGACTGATCAGACTCCAGCGGGCGTACGGGCGTCGGCGGCGGCGAGGTCGGCCGGGGAGGCCAGGTGGCCGAGGACCGCGGTGGCGGCGGCGACCTGCGGGGACACCAGGTGGGTACGGCCGCCCTTGCCCTGCCGGCCCTCGAAGTTGCGGTTGGAGGTGGAGGCGGAGCGCTCACCGGGGGCGAGCTGGTCGGGGTTCATGCCCAGGCACATCGAACAGCCCGCGTGCCGCCACTCGGCACCGGCCTCCTTGAAGACCACGTCGAGTCCCTCGGAGACGGCCTGAAGACCCACCCGCGCGGAGCCGGGGACGACCAGCATCCGTACGCCGTCGGCGACTTTGCGGCCCTTGAGCAGCTCGGCGGCGGCGCGCAGGTCCTCGATGCGGCCGTTGGTGCAGGAGCCCACGAAGACGGTGTCGACGGTGATGGAGCGCAGCGGCTGGCCGGCCTCCAACCCCATGTACTCCAGGGCCTTTTCGGCGGCGAGCCGCTCCGAGGCGTCCTCGTACGAAGCCGGGTCGGGGACGGACGCCGACAGCGGGGCGCCCTGGCCCGGGTTGGTGCCCCAGGTGACGAACGGCGACAGCTCGGAGGCCTCGATGACGACCTCGGCGTCGAACTCGGCGTCCTCGTCGGACTTCAGCGTCTTCCAGTAGGCGACGGCCGCGTCCCACTCCTCGCCCTTGGGGGCGTGCGGACGGCCCTCAAGGTAGTCGAAGGTCGTCTGGTCCGGGGCGATCATGCCCGCGCGGGCGCCGGCCTCGATCGACATGTTGCAGATGGTCATCCGGGCCTCCATCGAGAGCTTCTCGATGGCCTCGCCGCGGTACTCCAGGACGTAGCCCTGGCCGCCGCCCGTGCCGATCTTCGCGATGATCGCCAGGATCAGGTCCTTGGCCGTGACGCCCTCGGGCAGTTCGCCGTTGACCGTGATCGCCATGGTCTTCGGGCGGGCCATCGGCAGCGTCTGGGTGGCCAGCACGTGCTCGACCTGGGAGGTGCCGATGCCGAACGCCAGTCCGCCGAAGGCGCCGTGCGTGGAGGTGTGCGAGTCGCCGCAGACGACGGTCATGCCGGGCTGGGTCAGACCCAGCTGCGGGCCCACGACGTGGACGACGCCCTGCTCGACGTCGCCCAGCGGGTGCAGCCGGACGCCGAACTCCGCGCAGTTCTTGCGCAGGGTCTCCAGCTGGACCCGGGAGACCGGGTCGGCGATGGGCTTGTCGATGTCGAGGGTCGGGGTGTTGTGGTCCTCGGTGGCGATGGTGAGGTCGAGGCGGCGCACCGCGCGGCCGTTCTTGCGGAGGCCGTCGAAGGCCTGCGGGCTGGTCACCTCGTGCAGCAGGTGCAGATCGATGAAGAGGAGGTCGGGCTCGCCCTCGGCGCGCCGGACGACATGGTCGTCCCAGACCTTCTCCGCGAGTGTCCTACCCATCGCTTTCCCTCCGGCCGGCTTGTGGTGCGCCGGCCCAACTAGATCGTGGGGGAGGCGGCGCCCGCACCCCTGATACCGGGCGCCCGCCGCCGGGCCCGGTGGTCCACGGGCCGCGTTGCTTCCGTGCTTCCAGAGTGGCGGGTTCCACGGAAAATTGAACTTGCGTTTCACAGAGTGAGACGCAAGTATCGTTGCATGGACAACAGTAGCGGCGTCGGCGTTCTGGACAAGGCGGCACTCGTCCTGAGCGCTCTGGAGTCCGGTCCGGCCACCCTCGCGGGTCTGGTCGGGGCCACCGGACTGGCACGACCCACGGCCCACCGCCTGGCCGTGGCGCTGGAACACCACCGCATGGTGGCGCGAGACATGCAGGGCCGTTTCATCCTCGGCCCGCGGCTGGCCGAATT
>KL568524.1:45143-46389 GCA_000715605.1 Streptomyces speibonae
GAGATGTGTATAAGAGACAGGCCCGGTGCTGACCCACCTGCGCGACGTGACCGGTGAGAGCGCCCAGCTCTACCGCCGCCAGGGCGACATGCGCATCTGTGTCGCCGCGGCGGAGCGGCTGTCGGGCCTGCGGGACACGGTGCCGGTGGGCTCCACGCTCACGATGAAGGCCGGTTCCTCGGCGCAGATCCTGATGGCCTGGGAGGAGCCCGAGCGGCTCCACCGCGGACTGCAGGGCGCCCGCTTCACGGCGACGGCCCTGTCCGGTGTACGGCGCCGGGGCTGGGCGCAGTCCATCGGCGAGCGCGAGCCGGGCGTGGCGTCCGTCTCGGCGCCGGTGCGCGGCCCCTCCAACCGCGTGGTGGCCGCCGTCTCGGTCTCCGGCCCGATCGAGCGGCTGACCCGGCACCCGGGCCGGATGCACGCCCAGGCCGTCATCGACGCGGCCGCGCGCCTGTCCGAGGCACTGCGCCGCTCCTGATTCCCGTCCCCGCCCTCCCGTGGGACCGGCCCGCCTCAACGCCGCGGCGGGCCCTCCCCCGGCTCACGCGCCGTCGGCCTTCGCCGACGGCGCCGTCCTTTCCGGCGCCCCCGGCCGGTATGCGAACCTGTCCCGGGCGCGCCGGCCTCGCTTCTCCAGCGGTATCCGCCCGTGCGCGGCCGCGAGCCCGAAGGCGGGCATGTCGGCGTAGATCGACTCGTAGTTGCCCTGCGGCACCACATAGGCCTCGTGCCACAGGCCGACGTGTCCGCGCACCTTCCCCGCCCGCTCCTTGCGGTTGATGAACGCCCACGCGGCGTGATGGGCCGCGTCCGGGGCGTGCGCGTAGGCGTAGAGCTTCTCCTTGGACTCCCAGTACTGCACGACGTAGTAGGTGCGCGGCGACGCGGTGAGCAGGACGTGCCCGAGCAGGCCGCGCTCGGGCCGGCGGCCCAGTTCCCGCAGCATGCGCGGCATCGCCAGCAGGACCGGCAGCCAATGGTGCACGGCCCGGAAGCGGTTGATCCGCATGCCGATCAGCAGGACGACGACGTCCCCCTCGGCTGCCGCGGTCGTGCGTTCGGCGACGGTGAACCTGCGCGCCATGACCATGTCCCCCGATCCGTAGGGTGTGGCGAACGGTGTTGCCGGAGCAACACTCGGATAGTGACGCTATCCCAGGAAGGGCGCAAGGGTGCGGCTGGCGGAACTGAGCGAGCGCAGCGGTGTGTCGACCGCGACGATCAAGTACTACCTGCGGGAGGG
>KL568524.1:46607-47139 GCA_000715605.1 Streptomyces speibonae
CGACGATCAAGTACTACCTGCGGGAGGGGCTGTTGCCGCCCGGCCGCCGGGTCAACGCGACGACGGCCGAGTACGACGAGAGCCATCTGCGTCGGCTGCGCCTGGTGCGGGCCCTGATCCAGGTGGGCCGGGTCCCGGTGGCGACGGCCCGCGAGGTGCTGGGGCACGTCGACGACGATTCGCTGGGCCGCACGATCCGCCTGGGTGCGGCTCTGTGGGCGCTCCCCCAGGACGCCGAGCCGGACGAGGACGACCCCGAGGTGGCCGCCGCCCGCGCGGAGGTGGACCGGCTGCTCGAGGCGCTGGGCTGGGAGACCGCGCGGGAACTGGCTCCGCTCTCCCCCGTGCACCGGTCGCTGGTGGTGGCGGTGGCCACGCTGCGGCGCCTGGGCTACGCCTGGGACGCCGGGATGATGGTCCCGTACGGGGAGCTGATGCACGAGGTGGCCCGCAGACAGCTCGACTTCATGGAGACGCACGCCTCGCGGACGGAGCAGGTGGAACTGGCGTCTGTCTCTTATACACATCTCTG
>KL568524.1:47344-47821 GCA_000715605.1 Streptomyces speibonae
CTCAGGGGACTGCACCGGCTGGCGCAGGAGGAGGAGTCGGCCCGGCGGTACGGGATCGAGTGAGCCGGGCAGCGCGAAAGCCCCCCACCGAGGTGGAGGGCTTTCGTCCGATGTACCCCCGACCGGATTCGAACCGGCGCTACCGCCTTGAGAGGGCGGCGTGCTAGGCCGCTACACAACGGGGGCCCTAGCGATCCTGCATCGAAAGACAGCGGGAGCGACCCTGACTGTCCTCGCGGGAAGGATCTGTACCCCCGACCGGATTCGAACCGGCGCTACTGCCTTGAGAGGGCAGCGTGCTAGGCCGCTACACAACGGGGGCGTGGATCATGCGTTTCCGCAGATCCTGCTGGTCTACCTGGACTCGAACCAAGACTAACTGAACCAGAATCAGTCGTGCTGCCAATTACACCATAGACCAATGATGGTTTAGACCAGTCAGTACCCCCGACCGGATTCGAACCGGCGCTACCGCCT
>KL568524.1:48044-54554 GCA_000715605.1 Streptomyces speibonae
CGAACCGGCGCTACCGCCTTGAGAGGGCAGCGTGCTAGGCCGCTACACAACGGGGGCTTGCGGATGTGATCCGCGGGTGCAGATGAGCTCTGCGAGCTGGCCTACCTGGACTCGAACCAAGACTAACTGAACCAGAATCAGTCGTGCTGCCAATTACACCATAGGCCACTGGAACGCAAGCCCCTGAGGGGATCTTGTTCTAGTTCTGCGCCTGGGGGTTCCGGCCTCGCGGCCCGCTCCCCGCGGCGCAGGAAGAACATTACCCGAAGGTGGACGGGGCTCCAAAACGAGTATCGGCACGCAGCACCGAGGGGAGTTCGGCGAGCGAGGCGATACGCCGTGGCCCCTCGGGCGGCTCGACGGCCGCGTGGGTGCCGCCCCGGTCGATCCACACCGACAGCAGCCCGGCCGCCGCGGCGCCCCGGCCGTCGATCTCCGGGTGGTCGCCGACGTACGCCACCTGGGCCGGGGGCAGCGCCAGCGCGTCGCAGGCGGCGAGGAAGGCGCCGGCCTCCGGCTTGGAGACGCCCAGTTCCGCGGCGCACAGAATGGCCTCGAAGCGGTCGTGCACACCGAGCAGGCGCAGCTTGCGGTCCTGGACGTGCAGGCTGGAGTTGGACAGCACCGCGTGGCGGTGGCTGGCGGCGAGCGCGTCGAGGACCGGCAGCACGTCCGGGAAGAGGCTCCAGGCGGACTCGTAGTGCGCGACGTAGCGCAGGAACCACGCGTCCGCCTCGTCGTCGGTCATCGCGCGCCCCAGGAAGACCCGGGTGCGGTCGCGCCGCTGGGTCTCGAAGTCCGCCTCCCCGGCAGCGAACCGCGCCCACTGGAGCTCGGTGACCTCCCGCCAGCGGGTCAGCGCCTCCTCCACGGAGGCGTACCCGGCGAGCAGCCCCTCGGCCGCCAGATGGGCCCGCATGCCCTCGCGGTCGGCGGAGGTGTAGTCGAAGAGGGTGTCGTCCACGTCCCAGACAACGGCTCGGATCGCCATGCCCCCGACCGTACCCAACGACGTACGGGGGCGGCGCCGGGATCGTCCCGGTACCGCCCCCGTACGACGGTGGGCCTACGCGGTGAGCTTCTCCAGCGCCGCGTCGATCCTGGCCAGGGTCTTCTCCTTGCCCAGGACCTCCAGGGACTCGAAGAGCGGCAGGCCGACCGTGCGGCCGGTGACAGCGACGCGGACCGGGGCCTGGGCCTTGCCGAGCTTGAGGCCGTGGGCCTCGCCGGCGGCCAGGACGGCCTCCTTCAGCGACTCGGGGGACGTCCAGTCGGCGGCGTCCAGCTTCTCCCGCGCGGTGCGCAGCAGGGCGTCGGAGCCCTCCTTCATCGCCTTGTTCCAGGAGGCCTCGTCGAAGACCGGCTCCGGCAAGAACAGGAAGTCGACGTTGTCCGTGATCTCGGAGAGGACCTTCAGACGGGTCTGCGCGTGCGGAGCGATGGCCTGCCACTTGGCCTCGTCGAAGGCCTCCGGGGCCCAGGGGGCGAAGGGGGCCTTGAGCCAGGGGGCGCAGCGCTCGGTGAAGTCCTTCACATCGAGCATGCGGATGTGGTCGGCGTTGATCGCCTCGCACTTCTTCAGGTCGAAGCGGGCCGGGTTGGGCTGCACGTCGGCGATGTCGAAGGCCGCGACCATCTCGTCCATGGTGAAGACGTCCCGGTCGGCGGAGAGCGACCAGCCCAGCAGGGAGAGGTAGTTGAGCAGACCCTCGGGCAGGAAGCCGCGCTCGCGGTAGAGGTTGAGCGAGGACTGCGGGTCGCGCTTGGAGAGCTTCTTGTTGCCCTCGCCCATCACGTACGGCAGGTGGCCGAAGGCCGGGGTCGCCTTGGCGATGCCCAGCTCGGTCAGCGCCCTGTACAGGGCGATCTGGCGCGGGGTGGAGGAGAGCAGGTCCTCGCCGCGCAGGACGTGGGTGATCTCCATCAGGGCGTCGTCGACCGGGTTGACCAGGGTGTAGAGCGGGGCGCCGTTGGCGCGGACGATGCCGTAGTCCGGGACGTTCTCGGGGAGGTAGGTGATCTCGCCGCGGACCAGGTCGGTGAAGGTGATCGTCTCGTCGGGCATCCGGAAGCGGACGATCGGTTCGCGGCCCTGGGCCTTGTACTCCTCCACCCGGTCGGCGGTCAGCTCGCGGCAGTGGCCGTCGTAGCCGGAGGGCTTTCCGGCGGCGCGGGCGGCCTCGCGGCGGGTGTCGAGCTCCTCCTGGGAGCAGTAGCAGTGGTAGGCGTGGCCGGCGTCCAGGAGCTTCTGCGCGACGTCCCGGTAGATGTCCATGCGCTGCGACTGGCGGTACGGGGCGTGCGGGCCGCCGATCTCGGGGCCCTCGTCCCAGTCGAAGCCGAGCCAGCGCATCGAGTCCAGGAGCTGGGCGTAGGACTCCTCGGAGTCGCGGGCCGCGTCGGTGTCCTCGATGCGGAAGACGAGCGTGCCCTGGTGGTGCCTGGCGAACGCCCAGTTGAACAGGGCGGTGCGCACCAGGCCCACATGGGGGTTACCGGTGGGCGACGGGCAGAAACGGACGCGTACGGGAGAGCCGGGTGCGCTAGCCACGCTTGACAACCTTGTTGGTGAGAGTGCCGATGCCTTCGATGGTGACGGCGACCTCGTCGCCGACGTTGAGGGGGCCGACCCCAGCGGGGGTGCCCGTGAGGATGACGTCGCCCGGGAGCAGGGTCATGGCCTCGGAGATGTTGACGATCAGATCCTCGACGGGGTGGATCATCTCGCTGGTGCGGCCGAGCTGGCGCTGGGCGCCGTTGACGGTGAGCTGGACGGTGAGGTCGTTCGCGGCGGCGAGGTCGAGGTCCGTCTCCACCCAGGGGCCGAGGGGACAGGAGGTGTCGAAGCCCTTGGCCCGGGCCCACTGCTTCTCGCGCCTCTGGACGTCGCGCGCGGTGATGTCGTTGGCGCAGGTGTAGCCGAAGACCACGTCCCTGACCCGTTCGCGCGGGACCTCGCGGCACATCCGGCCGATGACCACGGCCAGCTCGGCCTCGTGGTGCACCTCCTGCGAGAAGGAGGGGTACTGGATGGCGTCACCCGGCCCGATCACCGAGGTGGCGGGCTTGAAGAAGGCGAAGGGGGCCTCGGGCACCTCGTTGCCCATCTCCTTCGCGTGGTCGGCGTAGTTGCGCCCGAAGGCGACGACCTTGTTGGGGAGCACCGGGGGCAGCAGCCTGACCTTGCTCAGCGGGACCTTGGTGCCGGAGAGCTCGAAGTCCGCGAACGGGATGCCCTTGATGATGTCGAGGACGAGTTCGTCCTGCTTGTCACCCTCGACCGCGCCGAAGGCGACGTTCCCGTCGATGGAGAATCTGGCGATGCGCACGGGATGCTTGTCCCCTTGACCGATGGGCTGGAGTCTGACGCTCCAGGCTAACGCGGAGGTGTCCCCGCCTCGCGCAATAGACGAGGGGCGCCCCGTTGGCGTGGGACGCCCCTCGTCTCTCCCGCGCGGCGGGCCTTGAGCATTTCGCGGCCGGCGCGCGTATGGATCGGTGTCAGTTCGCGGCGCCGGCCGCGACCGGGATCTCCATGAGGACGGTGCGCTTGGGGTTGGCAGTCTGGGAGGGGAGTTCGACGGAGTGTTCCTGCTGGGCCGGCGTCTGCAGTTCTTCGGCGCCTTCGAGGTGCGCCAGCGTCGTGCGCCGGGGGTTGGCGATCTTGTGGAACATCATCGTCGTCTTCACTGTTTACTTGACCCTGTCCTGTTCACGGGCGCCCCGAGGGGGTGAAGACCCCCCGCGCGGACGCGGCTTGTCGGTTTTGCCATCCCTGTAAAGCGTCAGGCTAAACATGCAATTCCCTGTCGACCGGGGCCGGAGGCCTTGATCTCGGTGTGAGTTTCCTCACGCGGCAGAGGACATAACGACCAATCCGGACTCGCCCCTCGAGCGGCGGAATCGGACATTCACCCCTTGAAGCCACCATTCCGCTCCTGATCATGGCGACTGGGACACCGGGACCGCCTCGGGGATTCACCCTTATGCGCCCGTTATGGTCGAGATCATTTTCCACCCCGGGTGACACGTCACTCACGCCGTGTCACGTATCTCACCCGTAAGGCCATGGGCCTTGTTGGAGATCCTGCACTGTGCTGGAATTCCACGGACCGCCGCGGGATCGAGCCGGCGCACAGGGGGCGCACACGCGCCGAGTGGCGGCCGAGAAGGGGGAGCCAGCGCCGGTCACTTCACGACCACCACGGGGACGTATTCAGGGCGCCCCCATGACGCCGACACCGTGCCTCGCCGTTCACGCGGAGGGGTGCCTGGTCCAGAGGTTGCGACGCTAGTGCAGGGACGTTTCAAGAGGGATGGCAGCGCTTCGGCGGAGCCGGAGCCGCAGGGCGGGACTGGCCCCAAGGCCGTCAGCTCCTCGCCCCAGCACGCCCAGAACCAGGGCCCGACCGCGCCCGGGAACGGCGGCGACCGCCCCGGTGCCGGCGCGCCCCCGACGGCACCGCCGGCCGCCCCGCCGGCCGCGCCCAAGGGTCCGACCGGTCCCGGACCGCGAATAGCCCTGCGCAACTGGCGTATCTCGACCCGTCTGGTGTCGCTGCTCGCGCTGCCGGTGGTCGCGGCCACCTCGCTGGGCGCCCTGCGTATCCAGCAGTCGATGGACGACATCCAGCAGCTCGACAACATGAAGCTGCTGACGGACATGACCCAGCAGGCCACCGTGCTGGCCGCCGCGCTCCAGGAGGAGCGCGACCAGTCGGCCGGCCCGCTCGCGCACGGCGGCAAGGGCACGGACTTCTCGGTCAAGGGCTACCGCGAGAAGACCGACCGCGCGATGGCGAACTTCCTCGACAGCTCCGAGGAGATCGACGCGGCGAGCAAGGACGGCGAGCTCAAGGGCGTCCGGGACAACCTGGTGCAGCTCGCCGGCGACCTGGGCGAACTGGCGAAGATCCGCAACACGGCCTTCCAGACGGAGCGGAACTCCACCCAGACCGTCGAGGGCTACCACCGCCTGATCGAGAACCTGATCGACCTCTCGCAGGACATGGCGGAGGCGACCAGCAACCCCGACATGATCCAGCGCACGCGTGCCCTGGCGTCCTTCTCCTCCGCCAAGGAGTACGCGTCGATCCAGCGCGCGGTCCTCGCCGCGGCGCTGCCCGCGAGCAACGACACCAAGGGCGACCTCTCCGAGAACGACCGGCTCTACGCCGAGTCGGCGCTGGCGAGCCAGAAGTCCGAGGTCCGCAGCTTCAAGAGCATCTACGGTGAGGCGGCGGCCGACGAGCTGCTGCTGCCCATCGAAGAGGGCAACACCACGATCAAGGCCACCGACGAGTACGCCGGCCGCGCGCTGGCCTCGGAGTTCGGTCTCGCCTCGGTCGGTGAGCGCTCCTACCGCGACTGGCTGGACGACAGCGGCACCAAGATCCAGCAGATGGAGAACATCGAGCGCACGCTGCTCGAGGAGATGGAACAGAAGGCCCGTGAGCTGCGCAGCGCCACCGAGCGCGACGCGATCATCTCCGGTGCGCTGATCCTCCTCGTCCTCGGTGTGTCGCTGGTCGGCGCCTTCGTCGTGGCCCGCTCCATGATCCGCTCGCTGCGCCGGCTGGAGGAGACCGCGACCAAGGTCGCCCAGGAGCGCCTGCCCGACCTGGTCAAGCAGCTCTCCGAGACGGACCCGCAGGACGTCGACACGTCCGTGGAGTCGGTCGGTGTGCACTCCCGGGACGAGATCGGCCGGGTGGCCGCGGCCTTCGACGACGTGCACCGCGAGGCGGTCCGCCTCGCCGCCGAGCAGGCCCTGCTGCGGGGCAACGTCAACGCGATGTTCACCAACCTCTCGCGCCGCTCCCAGGGTCTGATCCAGCGCCAGCTGTCGCTGATCTCCGAACTGGAGTCCCGCGAGGCCGACCCGGACCAGCTGTCCTCGCTGTTCAAGCTGGACCACCTCGCCACGCGTATGCGCCGTAACGGTGAGAACCTCCTCGTCCTCGCGGGTGAGGAGCCCGGCCGCCGGTGGACCCGCCCGGTCCCGCTGGTCGACGTGCTCCGCGCCGCCGCGTCCGAGGTGGAGCAGTACGAGCGCATCGAGCTGGCCGCGGTGCCGAGCACCGAAGTGGCCGGCCGGGTCGTCAACGACCTCGTGCACCTGCTCGCCGAGCTGCTGGAGAACGCGACCTCGTTCTCCTCCCCGCAGACCAAGGTCAAGGTCACCGGTCACGCGCTGCCCGACGGCCGCGTCCTGATCGAGATCCACGACACCGGTATCGGTCTGTCGCCGGAGGACCTGGCGGCGATCAACGAGCGGCTCGCCTCGCCGCCCACCGTGGACGTGTCGGTGTCCCGCCGCATGGGTCTGTTCGTGGTCGGCCGGCTGTCCCAGCGCCACGGCATCCGCATCCAGCTCCGCCCGTCCGACTCCGGCGGTACGACCGCGCTGGTCATGCTGCCCGTCGATGTCGCCCAGGGCGGCAAGAAGCCGCAGGGCAAGCCCGGTCAGCCGGGCGGCGCGGGCGCCGGTGGCCCCGCGGCCGCACAGGC
>KL568524.1:54742-55171 GCA_000715605.1 Streptomyces speibonae
GGCGCCCCGCCGGTGCCGGCCAGTCCGGCGGCGGCGCCCTCGGCGCCGGTGCTCCCGGCGGCCGGCTCGGCGCCGGGCAGGGCCCGCGGGCCGCACTGCCGGGACGCGACGGCGGTGGCCGGCCGGGCGGCCGGGGACCGCAGGCCCCGGCGGGCAGCCCGACGCCTTCGCTGTTCGACCAGGGCGCCCCCTCCGGCCCGCCGCAGGGCCGTCCCGCCCCCGCCGGTGCGGGTGCCGGATTCGGGGCCCAGGCGCCCGGCGCCCCGCAGGGGATGCAGGCCGCCGGTCCGAACGGCGCGCAGGAGCAGGACGCCTTCGGCAACGCGCGGGGCCAGGTGCCGCCGCAGCGGGGCAAGGGCAACGCCGAACGCGGCCGCCGTCCGCAGCTGCCGCCGCGCGGCGGCGCGCGTCCCGAGCTGCCCGGCGGCG
>KL568524.1:55392-55912 GCA_000715605.1 Streptomyces speibonae
GACCCCGCGCGGGCACGAGGAGCCGGACGTCGCGCGCACCTCGGCCATGCCGCGGTTCGACGAACGTCAGGGTCCCGGCGCGACATCGGAGATCCCCCGGTTCGACGAACGGCAGGGTCCCGGCTCCACGTCCGAGTTCCCGCGGTTCGACGAACGGCAGGGTCCCGGCTCCACGTCCGAGATCCCCCGGTTCGACGAACAGCAGAACCAGGGCGCGCCCGGCTACGGCGCGAACGACGCCAACACCGGCCAGTACGCCCAGCCGGGCTACAACGGCCAGGACACCGGTCAGTACGCCCAGCCGAACCTCAACGGCGGCCAGAACACCGGCCAGTACGCGCAGCCGAGTCCGAACGGCGGCCAGAACACGGGCCAGTTCGTCCGCGGTGACGTCTTCGGCGCCCCGCAGGGCCGGCCGGGCGGGCAGCACCAGAACCCGGCCGCGACGGGCCAGTTCCCCGCCCCGCAGGGCTACGACGACGGCTCCACCGGTCAGTACCCGGTGCCGCAGCAGGACAAC
>KL568524.1:56129-57704 GCA_000715605.1 Streptomyces speibonae
GGCCAGTTCTCCCTCCCGGAGCGTCCGGCCGCGGACCCCGCGGCCACCGGCCGGTTCGAGCGCCCGCAGATGAACGGCGCGCAGGGCGCGGGCCCCGGCGGACCGCGTCCGCCCGCCCCGCCGCAGCGCCCGGCCCGCCAGGAGCCCACCGGCGGCGTCCCGCAGCGGGCCGACGCCGGCCGGGAGGCGTCCGACGCCTGGGCCCTGCCGCCGGCGACCGGTCCCGGCGACGGCCGTACGCCGCTGTACGACACGCTCGAGACCAACTGGTTCCGCGGCGGCAACGGCGGCGGCTCGCAGGAGCAGGGCAACGGCTCGGCTCCGGCACCCCAGCAGTCGCAGCAGCAGCCGCAGAGCCCCGCCGGGCCGCAGCGGTCCGCCTCGGCCTCGGCCGCCTGGCGCAGCTCGCCCAACGACGAGCTGGTCCGACAGGCCGAACGCGTCCGGCAGCCGGCCGCGGGCGGTGTCACCACGTCCGGTCTGCCGCGCCGGGTGCCCAGGGCGAACCTCGTCCCCGGCACGGCTCAGCAGCAATCGCACCAGAGCGGTCCTCAGGTCTCGCGCGCCCCCGATGACGTGCGCGGCCGGCTGACCAATCTCCGTCGGGGTATCGCACAGGGGCGTCAGGCCGGATCCACCCAGACCGGCAGCTTCCCGCGGCCCACTCACCAGCAGGAGCGTTAGTTGAGCCCGATGAGCCAGGCGGCACAGAACCTCAACTGGTTGATCACCAACTTCGTGGACAACACCCCCGGGGTGTCCCACACCGTCGTCGTGTCCGCCGACGGACTCCTTCTGGCGCTGTCCGAGGGCTTCCCGCGCGACCGCGCGGATCAGCTCGCGGCCGTCGCTTCGGGACTGACCTCCCTGACGGCCGGCGCCTCCCGGATATTCGAGGGCGGCAATGTCGCCCAGACGGTCGTCGAGATGGAACGAGGCTTTCTTTTCCTCATGTCCGTCTCCGACGGCTCTTCTCTGGCCGTTCTGGCGCACCCCGAGTGCGACATCGGCCTCGTAGGCTACGAAATGGCGCTCCTGGTCGACCGCGCGGGGGCGGTCCTCACCCCGGACCTGCGCGCCGAGCTACAGGGAAGTCTGCTCCACTGATCGGCCCCGGCACCACCCGTCTCACCAAATCACCGTCCGGCCGCCACAATCCCCCCACCGGCCCCGTCAGACGGCTTGACTGACCGACTTGCTGTCCCGCCCGGAGGATCCATGACCCCGCCCACCGCCTCTCATGATCCGTACGCGGAGCCGTACGAGGACGAGGGCGACCAGCCGCTGGTCCGTCCCTATGCGATGACCGGTGGCCGGACCAGGCCGCGCTATCAGCTGGCCATCGAGGCACTGATCAGTACGACAGCCGACCCGGCCGCGCTCATGGGGCTCCTTCCGGAGCACCAGCGCATCTGCCATCTGTGCCGTGAGGTGAAGTCGGTCGCCGAGGTCTCCGCACTGCTCAACATGCCGCTGGGCGTGGCCCGGATCCTGGTGGCGGACCTCGCGGAGGCGGGACTCGTCGCCGTGCATCAGCCGGGTGGCGACGAGACGACCGGCGCCCCGGACGTGACA
>KL568524.1:57935-62706 GCA_000715605.1 Streptomyces speibonae
CGGGTGGCGACGAGACGACCGGCGCCCCGGACGTGACACTGCTCGAAAGGGTGCTCAGTGGACTTCGCAAGCTCTAGCGGCGGGGCGGTCTCCGACAACCGCGCCACCACCTCGGCGAAGATCGTGGTGGCGGGTGGCTTCGGCGTGGGCAAGACCACGTTCGTCGGGGCCGTTTCGGAGATCAACCCGCTGCGCACGGAGGCCGTCATGACGTCTGCTTCGGCGGGCATCGACGACCTCACCCACACCGGGGACAAGACCACCACCACGGTGGCCATGGACTTCGGCCGTATCACCCTCGACCAGGACCTGATCCTGTACCTGTTCGGTACCCCCGGCCAGGACCGCTTCTGGTTCATGTGGGACGACCTGGTACGCGGCGCCATCGGCGCGATCGTTCTCGTGGACACGAGGAGGCTCGCCGACTGCTTCCCCGCGGTGGACTACTTCGAGAACAGCGGGCTGCCGTTCGTGATCGCGCTGAACGGGTTCGACGGTCAGCAGCCGTACAATCCGGACGAGGTCCGGGAGGCGCTGCAGATCGGTCCCGACACGCCGATCATCACGACCGACGCCCGGCACCGTGCGGATGCGAAGAGCGCGCTGATCACGCTCGTGGAGCATGCCCTGATGGCCCGCCTCCGCTGACCCGTCTGCGGGCAGTCGTGCCGCATGGGCGGCACGGGTGGGCGATGGGGGTACCTCCCGCTCGAGCGGAGCCGAGAGTGGGGGAGGCACCTCGAAGCGCCGAGCTGCGCAGGCACCCCCGGCCACGCGTCTGCGGGGTGCCTGCGCAGTGCCGGGTGCGGCAAGTACGTGGTTGGTCGCGCAGTTCCCCGCGCCCCTGGGGGATCCGCCCGGCCCGGCGTGGCAGAAGAACGCTGGTCAAAATGGGCCGGGGCCCCTCCCAAGTGGAGGGGCCCCGGCCCATTTTGACGTGTGGTCAGCGCCAGCTGTGGGGGGCGCGGAAGCCGTTTTCGCGTTCCAGGCGGCGCCATCCCGCCCGGGCCCGGCCACGGTGCGCGCCGGCGTCGGGGGCGGGCGCGGCCGCGCGGGCCAGCAGGATCGCCGTGATCGCGGCGACCTCCTCGGGCTCGGCGTGGCCCTTCTCGACGCGGATGTCGGGTGTGCTCATGGGCGTGCGTCTCCCTTACTGCGGCGGGTTGCCGTGCTTGCGGGACGGCAGGTCGGCGTGCTTGGTCTGCAGCATCGCCAGCGAACGGATCAGCACCTCACGGGTCTCGGCGGGATCGATGACGTCGTCCACCAGTCCGCGTTCGGCGGCGTAGTAGGGGTGCATCAGCTCGGACTTGTACTCCTTGACCATGCGGGCGCGCATGGCGTCGGGGTCCTCGGCCCCGGCGATCTGCCGGCGGAAGATGACGTTGGCGGCACCCTCCGCGCCCATCACCGCGATCTCGTTGGTGGGCCAGGCGTAGGTGAGGTCGGCGCCGATGGACTGGGAGTCCATGACGATGTAGGCACCGCCGTAGGCCTTGCGCAGGATCAGCGAGATCCGCGGCACGGTGGCGTTGCAGTACGCGTACAGCAGCTTGGCGCCGTGCCGGATGATCCCGCCGTGTTCCTGGTCGACGCCCGGGAGGAAGCCGGGGACGTCCAGGAAGGTGAGGATCGGGATGTTGAAGGCGTCGCACATCTGCACGAAGCGGGCGGCCTTCTCGGACGCCTCGATGTCCAGCACGCCCGCCAGCGACTGCGGCTGGTTGGCGACGATGCCCACGACCTGGCCGTCCATCCGGGCGAGCGCGCAGATGATGTTGCGCGCCCAGCGCTCGTGGACCTCCAGGTACTCGCCGTCGTCGACGATCTCCTCGATCACCTTGGCCATGTCGTAGGGCCGGTTGCCGTCGGCGGGCACCAGGTCCAGCAGGACGTCCGAGCGGCGCTCGGGGGCGTCGGAGCTCTCCACCCGCGGAGGGTTCTCACGGTTGTTCTGCGGGAGGAGGGAGAGGAGGTAGCGCACCTCGTGGATGCAGGTCTCCTCGTCGTCATAGGCGAAGTGGCACACGCCCGAGGTCTCGGCGTGCACGTCCGCGCCGCCCAGGCCGTTCTGGGTGATCTCCTCGCCCGTCACCGCCTTGACCACGTCCGGGCCGGTGATGAACATCTGCGAGGTGTCGCGCACCATGAACACGAAGTCGGTGAGGGCGGGGCTGTAGGCCGCGCCGCCCGCGCACGGGCCGAGCATCACGCTGATCTGCGGGATGACCCCGGAGGCCTTGGTGTTGCGCTGGAAGATGCCGCCGTAGCCGGCCAGCGCCGAGACGCCCTCCTGGATCCGGGCGCCGGCGCCGTCGTTCAGCGACACCAGCGGGGCGCCGGCCGCGATGGCCATGTCCATGATCTTGTGGATCTTGGTTGCGTGGGCCTCGCCCAGCGCACCGCCGAAGATCCGGAAGTCATGGGCGTAGACGAAGACGGTGCGGCCCTCGACCGTTCCCCAGCCGGTGATCACGCCGTCGGTGTGGGGCTTCTTCTCCTCCAGACCGAAGCCGGTGGCCCGGTGCCGGCGCAGCTGCTCGACCTCGCGGAAGGAGCCGGCGTCCAGCAGCAGCTCGATGCGCTCCCGCGCGGTCAGCTTGCCCTTGGCGTGCTGCGCCTGGGTCGCCTTCTCGCTCGGGCCGGCCACGGCCCGGGCACGGATCTCGTGCAGTTCGGCCACGCGTCCGCGCGCGTCGGTCGGCTCACCCGGCGCCTCATCCAAAACGGTCATGTAGTGACCTTACGAAGCACACCGGCGAATGCGAGCCGTCGACTCCTCACAGTCTCCGGGGTGTTTTCCTGGTGCCACCGAACAGAACCACCGCGGCATGCAGGCGTTCCGACTGCTCAGAGGGCGTGTGGCTTGTAGGGGTCGGACAAGGGTGCCGACCGAGAGCCTCCTCACACGACCGCGCGGCGCGGCCCGCCGCGAGGGTGACGCGCTACCGGGGTGGGGAGGCCGGTGACCGCTGTCTCCCGGGGGTCCGGGGCGTTCGGCCACTGCCGCGCCGGGTGGTTCCCGGCCGATGGCCGCCCGTTCCCCCGTTCGGGTCGGTCCGCTCCCGCAGAGGGTAGCGGTACGGCCGGGCGGAGGTCAGCCGAAGCGGTTGAGGAGCCGGCGGTAGAGCGTCGGGGTGAGGGCGCGCACCCGGCCGGGGAGGGTGAGCCAGCCGGGGACGTAGGCGTCGTCCCGGGACCGGGCGACGGCGTCCCAGACGGCGGCCGCGACCCGTCCGGGCGAGGTGGGGCGCGGGTGCGAGCGGTGGTAGGGCCGGCCGCGGCGGGCGAAGAAGCCCGTCTCCACGGGACCGGGCACGACGAGGGTCACGCCCACGCCCGTGCCCCGCAGCTCCTGCCGGAGCGCCTCGGCGAACGCGGCGAGTCCCGCCTTGGCGGCGGAGTACACCGCCTCCTCGCGCACGCCCACGCTGCCGGCCACCGAGCCGACGAGCACCACCCGGCCCCGGCCGGCCGCCACCATCGCGGGCAGCACCTCGCGTACGAGGTGCAGCGTGGCGGTCAGGTCCAGGAACAGCACCCGGTCGATGTCGGTGTGCGGCATGGTCAGGAACGGGCCCGCCCAGCCGATGCCCGCCCCGGCGACCAGCACATCGACCCGGCCGGTCTCCCGCAGCGCGGCCTCCGCCAGGAGTCTCGCCCCGTCCGGGGCGGCGAGGTCGGCGGGCAGGAGGACCGCCGAGGTGCCGGCCGCCGTCTCCTCCAGCCGGCGCCGGTCCCGCCCGCTGAGCAGCAGATGCCAGCCGCCGGCGGCGAAACGCCGCGCGGTGGCCGCGCCGATGCCGGAGGACGCGCCGGTGACGAGGGCGACGCGCCGGTCGGTGCGCGGGGGTGTGCCACCGCGCACCGCGGCCGGTGCGGCGGCGGGGGAAGCGGCGGTACCGCGCGCGGGGTCCGCCGGGGGGTCGTAGGTGGAGCCGGAGTTCACGAGACGGTCTCCCATGCGCTGTCGCTGCGGGTCCTCGCTCTCCAGGACACCCCCAGTCCGCCGCACCCCGCCAGTGCGGGGGACCCGTTCGCCCGGCCCGCGCGTCCGGTCCACTCCTGCGTGCCACTGGATCGGCCAGGCGGCCGAACGGGGCGTACGGGGTCCGGCCCGCCGGGTTACGAAGGGGGCACCGTTCCGTGTCCGGTCCGACTGCCCCGTGACGAGGTCCCTCCATGCGTCTGCTGCTCGTCCATCCCAGCGCCCTGATGTACTCCGAGATCTTCCTCCGCCTGGAACCCCTGGGCCTGGAGCGGGTGGCGGGCGCCGCCCGGGAGGCCGGTCACGAGGTGCGGGTCGTCGACCTCCAGGTGCTGGGCGTGGGCCTGCTGCGCGACGAGGTGCGGTCCTTCCGGCCGCAGGCGCTCGGCATCTCCCTGAACTACCTGGCGAACATCCCCGAGGCGATCGCGCTGGCCGCGCGGGTGAAGCAGGAGGTTCCGGACTGCTTCGTCTTCCTCGGCGGGCACAGCGTCTCCTTCGTCGCCGAGGAGGTCATCGCGCAGGCGGAGGGCGCGGTCGACGCCGTCGTCCGCGGTGAGGGGGAACCGGCCGTCGCGCCGTTGCTCGAGGCGGTGCGCGACGGCGGGGTGGACGGCGTCCCGGGCATCGTCACGGCGTCCGGGCGCGGCCCCGCGCCGCTGATGCTGCACAGCATCGACACCCCGCTCCCGGCCCGTGACCTGATGCGCAACCGGCGGCGCTACTTCATCGGCGAGCTCGATCCGTGCGCCTCGATCGAGTTCACCCGCGGCTGTCCCTGGG
>KL568524.1:62874-64936 GCA_000715605.1 Streptomyces speibonae
CGAGCTCGATCCGTGCGCCTCGATCGAGTTCACCCGCGGCTGTCCCTGGGACTGCTCGTTCTGCTCGGCGTGGACGTTCTACGGCCGCAGCTACCGCAAGGCCTCCCCCGAGGGGGCGGCGGAGGACCTGGCGAGGATCCGCGAGCCGAATGTCTTCATCGTCGACGACGTGGCCTTCATCCGGCCCGAGCACGGCAACGCCATCGCCGCCGAGGTGGAGCGGCGCGGCATCCGCAAGCAGTACTACCTGGAGACCCGCTCGGACGTGCTGCTGCGCCACCCCGAGGTGTTCGAGCGGTGGACGCGCCTGGGGCTGCGCTACATGTTCCTCGGCATGGAGGCGATCGACGCCGAGGGGCTCGACCTGTACCGCAAGCGCGTCAGCCCCGACGAGAATCTCAAGGCCCTGGAGACGGCCCGGCGGCTCGGCATCCGGGTCGCGATCAACCTGATCGTGGATCCCTCCTGGGACGCGGAACGCTTCCGGGTGGTGCGCGAGTTCGCGCTGGCCGTGCCGGAGATCGTGCACTTCACCGTGATGACGCCGTATCCGGGCACGGAGATCTGGCACACCGAGTCCCGCCGGCTCACGACCCGCGACTACCGCCTCTTCGACATCCAGCACGCGGTGGTGCCCACGACGCTGCCGCTGGAGAAGTTCTACGAGGAGCTGGTGCGCACCCAGGCGGTCATCAACCGCAAGCATCTGGGGTTGCGCACGGCGTTCGGCGCGGCGCGTGTGCTCGCCCGCAACCTGGCGCACGGGCAGACGAACTTCGCCCGCATGCTGTGGAAGTTCAACCAGGTCTACAACCCGCGCCGGCAGCTCGCCGACCACGCGCGTCCGGTCCGCCACGAGCTGCCGCTCCCCCAGCGCCTCGACGTCGGCGACCGCCGCAAGCTGTACGTCCACACACGGGGCGGGAGCCAGGGCGCCCCGGCGCGCCGGGCGGCGGACTGACACCCGGCCGCCGTATGCCGGGCGGGGCCGAGTGGCGGGCCGCCGGGGCCGGTGGAAGGGTCGTCACGGGATCGCCACCAGGGCACGACCGGCGATTTCCACGCGTTTCTGCGGCCCGATCACGACAACCTTCCCGAAAGATGTTGAACTTTGAAGGAAATGGGTCTAGCGTGGGTCGTGTCGAGTTAGTTGAACGTTCAACGTAACCCTCAGGAGGAACCCCATGGGCATGAACCCGGATCTCGCGGCGCTGTCCGGCGAGTACGAGATCGACCCGGCGCACACCACGATCGGCTTCGTCGCCCGGCACGCGATGGTCACCAACGTCAAGGGCCACTTCAAGGAGTTCTCCGGCACCCTGGTGCTCGACGGCTCCGACCCGTCGAAGTCCTCGGCCTCCATCGACGTGGTGATGGACAGCATCGACACGGGCAATGCCGACCGGGACGCCCACCTGAAGAGCTCGGACTTCTTCAAGACGGACGAGTTCCCGACGATGACCTTCCGCAGCACCGAGGTGGAGGCGCTCGGCGGCGACGAGTACCGGGTCACCGGTGACCTGTCGCTCCTCGGCACCACCAAGCCGCTCACCATCGACCTCGAGTTCAACGGCGCCGCGACCGACCCCTTCGGCAACCAGCGCGTCGGCTTCGAGGGCAAGGCGCAGATCCTGCGCTCCGAATGGGGCCTGACCTGGAACGCGGCGCTGGAGACGGGCGGCGTCCTGGTCTCCGACAAGATCAAGCTGGTCTTCGACATCTCGGCGATCCGCAAGTCCTGATCCGCGGACGCGCGGGGGCTGTGGCGGCCGGGGCTCCGTGGGGGAGCCCTCCGCCCCCTCAGAAGCCCCCGCCGAAGTCCCCTCCGCCGAACCCGCCGCCGCCGAAGTCCCCTCCGCCGAAGCCGCCGCCGAAGTCGCCGGCGTTGAAGTCGGCGCCGGAGACGTCGCCGCCGCCGTAGCCGCCGAAGTCGCCGTAACCGCTGCCGTAGTCGGCCGCGTAGCCGGGACCGGCCATCATGCCGCCGAGCATCGTGCCGACGAGCAGGCCGGGCAGCAGGCCGCCGCCGAAGTAGCCGCCGGCCCAGGGGCCGTAGGCGGGG
>KL568524.1:65131-65365 GCA_000715605.1 Streptomyces speibonae
GCCGGCCCAGGGGCCGTAGGCGGGGCCGGCCTCCCAGTACGGCCGGCGTCCGTACTCGGTGTCGACCTCACGGACAACCGGTTCGGCACCACTGGCGAGGCGCTCCCGGTCGGCCGCGCACACCGGGACCTCGCGCTCGGCGCCGCTCGGGGGCGTCCAGAGGACATCGGCGACCGAGGGGCCGTGCCGCGGGTCGAAGAAGCAGGGCGGGCGGCGCTCCGGCAGCGGCCGCCC
>KL568524.1:65624-65928 GCA_000715605.1 Streptomyces speibonae
GGGCCTCGAGCCGGGCCAGGGCGAAGCGGCCGTCCTCCACCGCCTGGGTGACGGCCCGCACGTCCTCCGGCTTCCGTGCCGCGGCCATGTACGACTTGGACTGCTCGTAGGCGTCCAGCGCGCGCTCGTAGTCCCCGCGCATCGCGTCGTCCGCGCCCGGCTCGCCCGGGTGGAAGTCGAGGCGGTCCAGTTCCTCGCCGAACGCGGTGATGTCCTCGTCGACCACCACCCGCAGCTTCTCCAGCGCGGCCCGCTGCTCCTCCTCGTGGCGGCGCCGGTTGCGGCGGGAGACCGCGTACACGCC
>KL568524.1:66139-74779 GCA_000715605.1 Streptomyces speibonae
GCGTACACGCCCGCGCCGCCGGCCGCCACCAGCGCGCCGACGGTGATCAGCCCGCCGACGGGAACCTCGCCACCGCCGTCGGTCCAGGAGCCCGGGGCACCGCCGCCGGTGTTGCGCAGCGCGCTGTCGACGAAGTCGTTCAGCTGGGCCTTGGCGTCACCGGCGCCCTGCACGGACGCGACGAGGTTCTGCACGCCCTGCGGGCTCAGCACGCTGCTGTCGGCCCGGGCGTCGAACCGGTCGCCGAGCCGGATGCCGTACAGACCGGTGACGCCGGTCTCGGTGCGCAGGTTCCGGAAGAGGTCCTGGGTGGGATAGTCACCGGGCAGGACGGCGATGAAGATCGGTTTGTCCGCGTCCTCGATCTTGTCGGCGAGCGCCTCGGCGTCGGACGGGGCGAGGATGTCCTCTGCCTCGGGATCGACGTAGACGGGACTCTCGCGGAGCTTCTCGGCGACGACCGAGAGATCCGTGGCCGCCTGCGCTCCCGGCGCACCGGCCACCAGGACCGCCAGCGCGGCGGCCATGGCCATGATCAGCAGGCGTACGAAAGTACGCGGCAACGCGACCTTCATACTTACGAAGCTACCCGAATGGCGGCAAAAACGGGCATCTGGGCCGGCAAGGGTTTTCGGGGCACCCCTGCCGGGGCCCGGACGCGCGGGTCGCCAGGTCTGAACGCGACGACGTGGGACTAGGCCGCCGGCTCCACGCCGGCGCGCAGCAGGCCGTAGGTGTACGCGTCCTCCAGCGCCTGCCAGGACGCGGCGATGACGTTGTCCGCGACGCCCACGGTCGACCACTCCCCCGACCCGTCGGACGTGGAGATCAGCACCCGGGTCGTGGAGTTGGTGCCGTGCTTGCCCTCGAGGATGCGGACCTTGTAGTCCACCAGCTCGAGCTTGGCCAGCTGGGGGTAGATCTTCTCCAGGGCGACGCGCAGGGCGCGGTCGAGTGCGTTGACCGGGCCGTTGCCCTCCGCGGTGGCGACGATGCGCTCGCTCTTGGCCCAGAGCTTCACGGTGGCCTCGTTGGCGTGGCTGCCGTCGGGGCGGTCCTCGACGATCGCGCGCCAGGACTCGACCTCGAAGTACCGCAGCGGCCTGCCCTCGGCCTCCGCGCGCAGCAGCAGCTCGAAGGAGGCGTCGGCGGCCTCGTAGGTGTAGCCCTTGAGCTCGCGCTCCTTGACCCGCTCCACGACCCGGCCGACCAGTTCCCGGTCGCCGCCGAGGTCGATGCCGAGCTCCTTGCCCTTGAGCTCGATGGAGGCGCGGCCGGCCATGTCGGACACCAGCATGCGCATGGTGTTGCCGACCTGTTCGGGGTCGATGTGCTGGTACAGGTCCGGGTCGACCTTGATCGCGGAGGCGTGCAGGCCGGCCTTGTGGGCGAAGGCGGAGACCCCGACGTAGGGCTGGTGCGTGGAGGGGGTGAGGTTGACGACCTCGGCGATGGCGTGGGAGATGCGGGTCATCTCACGCAGCCGGCCCTCCGGCAGGACCTGCTTGGCGTACTTCAGCTCCAGGGCCGCCACGACCGGGAACAGATTGGCGTTGCCGACCCGCTCGCCGTAGCCGTTGGCGGTGCACTGCACGTGCGTGGCGCCCGCGTCGACGGCGGCGAGGGTGTTGGCGACCGCGCAGCCGGTGTCGTCCTGGGCGTGGATGCCGAGCCGGGCGCCGGTGTCGGCGAGCACGGTGGAGACCACGGCCTGGATCTGGGCCGGGAGCATGCCGCCGTTGGTGTCGCACAGGACCACGACGTCGGCGCCCGCCTCGGACGCGGCGCGTACGACCGCCTTCGCGTAGCCGGGGTTGGCGCGGTAGCCGTCGAAGAAGTGCTCGCAGTCGACGAAGACGCGGCGGCCCTGTCCCTTGAGGAAGGACACGGTGTCGCGGACCATCGCCAGGTTCTCGTCGAGGGTGGTGCGCAGGGCGAGCTCGACATGGCGGTCGTGGCACTTGGCGACCAGCGTGATGACCTGGGCACCGGAGTCGAGCAGGGCCCTGACCTGTGGGTCCTGCTCGGCGGTGGTGCCGGCGCGGCGGGTGGCGCCGAAGGCGACCAGCGTGGCGTGCCGGAAGTCGATCTCCTGCCGCGCGCGGGCGAAGAACTCGGTGTCGCGGGGGTTCGCGCCGGGCCAGCCGCCCTCGATGAAGCCCACGCCGAACTCGTCGAGATGCCGGGCGATGGCCAGCTTGTCGGCGACGGTGAGGTTGATGCCCTCCCGCTGGGCGCCGTCGCGCAGGGTGGTGTCGAAGACGTGGAACGAGTCGTCGAGCTCGCTGGTTGCGGTCATGGTCTGAAAGCTCCTGTATTGGATCTCGGTCTACCGGAATGACCGGTTCCACCGTTCCCCCATGGTCCCGCACACCCGTCCCCCGGCTGCGGGTGGGCCAGGAAACGAAAAAACCTCTCGCGGGTGCGAGAGGTCTGCGCGCGGGTCGAGGACGACGGTGTCCGCCCGTACGGTGTCGTACGTGCGGTCACTGCGGACCGGCGCGCCTGCTGCCAATAATCGTGGCGAACGAGAGCACGGGGGCAGTCTGGCACACGCGGCCCCCGTGCTCACGATCCGTCTCAGGATGCGGGCGGTGGGTGTTCGGCGCGGGCGACGGCTCAGGCGTCCGCGAGGAGCGTCTCGGTGATGAACTCCCGGGTGTGGGCCAGGACCTGGGGCCGGTCCGTGCCGCGCAGGCCGATCGCCACATGGATGGAGAGGCCGTCGAGCAGCGCGCGCAGCCGGGCCGCGTAGCGGTCGGCGTCGACGCGGCGGAACTCGCCGCGCGAGACGCCCTCGGCCAGCAGCGCCACCAGGTCGCGGTGCCAGGCGCCCTCGATGGCGGCCTGCCGGTCGCGGGCGTCGGCGTCGGCGTTCTGCGAGCGGTTCCAGACCTCCAGCCACAGCGTCCAGTGCGGATCGCGATGGCCGTCGGGGACGTATAGGCCTCGAGACGTTCGCGCGCGGTGGCGGAGCCGGCCAGCAGCCGCGCCCGTTCGGCGCCGAGGCGGCCCTCGCTCCACTCCAGGGTGCGCAGCAGGAGTTCGTCCTTGGAGCGGAAGTAGTAGATCAAGTGGCCGCTGCTCATGCCGACTTCACGGCCGAGGGCGGCCATCGTCAGCTTCTCGAGGCCGCGTTCGGCGATCATCGCCATGGCGGCGGCGAGGACGTCCTCGCGGGGCGGTGCCGGGGTGCGGCGGCGAGTGGTCACCGGGCGCCCTCCACGCGGACGGCGTCCGGGAGCCTTCCGCGCGGAGCACTCGGCGGGCCGTGCCGCCGCCCGCGCGGGCCGCGGAGTCCCTCCCGGCCGGGGTGCCCGGGCGTCTCGGCGGGCCGGCGAACCGGCCCGGACCGCGGTGTTCCGTAGGTGGCGCAGAGCAGTACGTTCACCCGTACGTTCTACCCGACGCACCCTTTCGGCTGCTGCTGGGTGAGGCAGTGGAGCAGTCGGCCCGGTGTCCGTGCCGAGGGGGGCGTGGATCTCCCGTTCGACCTCCTCTCGCGGGACCAGCCGGGGTTGCGTTCGGGGCCGCCGAGTTGCACAGGTCCCGGTGAGCAGCGCCGTGCCCCCGTACTCCCAGCGGGCCCGCGGCCGGGCGCCCCAGCCGTTGAAGGTCCAGTCGACGGCGGGTTGCCGCACACCGTCGTGACCGGCTCGAAGCGGCGCACCGCGCGGTCACCCGAGGCCCGGGCGCTCCGCGCGGCGGCCAGGTCTCCGGGGACGGCGAAGGCGCGGTCGGGGCCGGGCCGGGCCGTCCGGGTGCGCTCGTGCGGGGTCCACTCCGCGGGCGTGCGGAAGCCGGTCTCCCGCCGTCGTGCGAGGGCCCGCAGGGGGCGCTCACGGCCGGGGGGGGTGAAGGCGTACGTCCCGGCCCGTCCGGAGCCGGTGGACAAGACCGTGTGAAGCGGGACGGGTCACCGGTGGGGCGGCCCCCCCGGTGACCCGTCGACGCCCTACGCCAGCCGGTGCATCCAGCCGTGCCGGTCCTCGGCCGTGCCCCGCTGGATGTCGAGCAGCGCCCGGCGCAGCCGGAGGGTGACCTCACCGGGCTCGCCCCCGCTCTGCCGCCACTCGGCGCCCTGTCGCTTCACGGTGCCGACCGGGGTGATGACGGCGGCCGTACCGCAGGCGAAGACCTCGGTGAGGCTGCCGTTCTCCGAGTCGCGCTGCCACTGGTCCACGGAGACCCGCTCCTCGACCGCCTCGTAGCCGAGGTCGGCGGCCACGGTCAGCAGGGAGTCACGGGTGACGCCCTCCAGGATCGAGCCGCTGAGCGTGGGGGTGACGATCTTGTCGCCGTACACGAAGTACAGGTTCATGCCGCCGAGTTCCTCGACCCACTTGTGCTCCACGGCGTCGAGGTAGCAGACCTGGTCGCAGCCCTTGGTGGCGGCCTCGGCCTGGGCGAGCAGGGAGGCCGCGTAGTTGCCGCCGGTCTTGGCGTCGCCCATGCCGCCGGGGACGGCACGCACCCGGTCCTCGGAGACCCAGATGGAGACCGGCTGCACGCCGCCCGGGAAGTAGGCGCCGGCCGGCGAGGCGATGACCAGGAAGAGGTACTCGTTGGCCGGCTTCACACCGAGCCCGACCTCGGTCGCGATCATGAACGGGCGCAGGTAGAGGGACTCCTCGCCACCGTGCGCCGGCACCCACGCCTTGTCCTGGGTGACCAGCGCGTCGCACGCCTCGACGAAGGTCTCGACCGGCAGCTCGGGCATGGCGAGCCGCCTGGCGGACCGCTGGAAGCGCTCGGCGTTCTTCTCGGGGCGGAAGGTGGCGACGGAGCCGTCGGGCCGGCGGTAGGCCTTGAGCCCTTCGAAGATCTCCTGCGCGTAGTGCAACACGGTGGTCGCCGGGTCGAGCGAGATCGGCGCGTACGGGACGAGCCGGCCGTCGTGCCAGCCGCGGCCCTCGGTCCACTTGATCGTCACCATGTGATCGGTGAAGTGGCGGCCGAAGCCGGGGTTGGCCAGGATCGCCTCGCGCTCTGCGTCCGAGAGCGGCTGGGCCGAGGGCTTGAGCTCGATCGTGGGCGTCGTCATGAGTGATTGTCCTTCACCGGTTGTAGTGATGGGCCGCGCACACCTCCGTACGGCCGGTGGCCAGTACTAGGACGTCCGAGCATTCCCTCATTCCGCGGCTCCGCGTTCGATTATCGCCCGGAGGCGGCGGCGGGAGAAACCGGATGAAGGCGGCCCAGTGGGTCGATGGTGGCACCCGGCGGGGACAGGGGGAAGCCGCCGGGCGCAGTCGCGACCCGGCGGCTTCGAGTGTTCTCGAACAGACGCGCCGGGTCAGCCGGCTACTCGCGCCGCGAGGGCGTCGCCGATCTCCGCGGTGCTGCGGGCGGGCAGGCCGGCGCGCTCCGCGAGGTCGGCGGAGACGGCGTCCTCGATGCGGGCCGCCTCGGCGTCGTGGCCGAGGTGACGCAGGAGCAGGGCGACGGACAGGACCGTGGCGGTGGGGTCGGCCTTGCCCTGGCCTGCGATGTCCGGGGCCGAGCCGTGCACCGGCTCGAACATGGACGGGAAGGCGCCGGAGGGGTTGATGTTCCCGCTCGCGGCGACGCCGATGCCGCCGGAGACGGCCGCGGCGAGGTCGGTGATGATGTCGCCGAAGAGGTTGTCGGTGACGATCACGTCGAAGCGGGCCGGGTCGGTGACGAGGTAGATCGTCGCGGCGTCGACGTGGATGTAGTCGGTGGTGACCTCCGGGTACTCCTCGGCCACCTTGTTGAAGACGTTCGTCCACAGGTGGCCGGCGAAGGCCAGCACGTTGTTCTTGTGGACGAGCGTGAGCTTCTTGCGCGGGCGGGCCTGGGCGCGGGCGAAGGCGTCGCGGACCACGCGCTCGACACCGTAGGCCGTGTTGACGGAGACCTCGGTGGCGACCTCGTGCGGGGTGCCCTTGCGGATGGTGCCGCCGTTGCCGGTGTACGGGCCCTCGGTGCCCTCGCGCACGACGATGAAGTCGATCTCGGGCCGGCCGGCGAGCGGGGAGTCCACTCCGGGCTGGAGCTTGCTCGGCCGCAGGTTGACGTGGTGGTCGAAGGCGAAGCGGAGCTTGAGCAGGAAGCCGCGCTCGAGCACGCCGGACGGGACGGAGGGGTCGCCGATGGCGCCGAGCAGAAGGGCGTCGTGCCGCTTCAGCCGGTCGAGGTCGGCGTCGGTGAGGGTCTCCCCCGTGGCGTGGTAGCGCTTGGCGCCGAAGTCGTACTCCTGGGTCTCCAGCTTCACATCCTGCGGAAGGACGGCGGAGAGGACCTTCAGACCTTCGGCCACGACCTCCTGGCCGATGCCGTCACCGGGGATCACTGCGAGATTGATGCTGCGAGACATGCGGGGCACCCTACTCCTCGTCCCACGGGATGACATGCGGCGTCCGGCATACGGACGCCGTGGGCGTGTCAGTGGCCGGTCGAGCCGCCGTTGTCCCTGCGGTCGAGGGAGCGCTGGAGGGCGGCCGCGGCGTTCCTGCGGTCGGACTCGCTGGTGCGGGGGGTGTGACGGACGCGGCGGCGGACAGTCGTCTCGGCCATGGGGCATCGACTCCTTCGGCATGCGTGGAGTGCGGAAAAGGGGAGTGACGAGACACCGAGGAGAGGCGGGGAGCGGCGGGCCGCAGGGGTTGCCTGCACCGGGCCCGGCTCACGACCGCCGTTCGCTGGATCGAGCGAATCGTTCGGCTCCTACAAAGCTAGAGGAGCGCCCCGCATCTGTCTGCACGATTACTCGGACTTCCTACTATCTGAGACGGTGGACCTCGTCACACCACTCCCACCTGCGAAAACACCGGACGGGCCAGGTCGGGGGAGACCTGGCCCGTCCGGTGTCGGGGCGGGCGTCAGCCCATGTGCGGGTAGGTGTAGTCGGTCGGCGGGACCAGCGTCTCCTTGATGGCGCGGGTCAGCGTCCAGCGCATCAGGTTCTGCGGGGCCCCGGCCTTGTCGTTGGTGCCGGAGGCCCGGCCGCCGCCGAAGGGCTGCTGGCCGACGACGGCGCCGGTCGACTTGTCGTTGATGTAGAAGTTGCCGGCCGCGTAGCGCAGCTTCTCCATCGTGTACGCCGCCGCCGCGCGGTCGCCCGCGATGACCGAGCCGGTCAGGGCGTAGTCCGACACCGACTCCATCTGGGTCAGCATCTCGTCGTACTTCTCGTCGTCGTACACGTGCACGGCGAGGATCGGGCCGAAGTACTCGGTGCGGAACACCTCGTTCTCGGGGTCGCCGCACTCGATGACGGTCGGGCGGACGAACCAGCCCTCGGAGTCGTCGTAGGAACCGCCCGCGACGATCGTGCAGGAGGGGTCCTCCTTGGCGCGGTCGATCGCGGCCTTGTTCTTGGCGAAGGACCGCTCGTCGATGACGGCGCCGATGAAGTTCGACAGGTCGGTGACGTCACCCATCCTGATGCCGTCCACCTCGGCCGCGAACTCCTCCTTGAAACCGGAGTTCCAGATCGACGCCGGGATGTACGCCCGGGAGGTCGCCGAGCACTTCTGGCCCTGGTACTCGAAGGCACCGCGGGTGAGCGCGGTCCTGAGGACCGCCGGGTCGGCGCTCGGGTGGGCGACGACGAAGTCCTTGCCGCCGGTCTCGCCGACCAGGCGCGGGTAGGTGCGGTACTTCTCGATGTTCTGGCCGACCGTCTTCCACAGGTGCTGGAAGGTCCTGGTCGAGCCGGTGAAGTGGATGCCCGCCAGGTCACGGTGCTCGAGGGCGACCTCGGAGACCGCGATGCCGTCGCCGGTGAGGAGGTTGATGACGCCCTTGGGCAGGCCGGCCTCCTCCAGCAGCCGCATCAGCAGCACGGCGGCGTGGGTCTGGGTGGGGGACGGCTTCCAGATCACCACGTTGCCCATCAGCGCGGGCGCGGTGGGCAGGTTGGCGGCGATGGCGCTGAAGTTGAACGGCGTGATCGCGTAGACGAAGCCCTCGAGCGGGCGGTGGTCGAGGCGGTTCCACACACCCGGGGAGTTGGCCGGGGGCTGCTCGGCGAGGATGCCGCGCGCGTAGTGGACGTTGAAGCGCCAGAAGTCGACCAGCTCGCAGGGGCTGTCGATCTCGGCCTGCTGGGCGGTCTTGGACTGGCCCAGCATGGTCGAGGCGGCGATGGTCTCGCGCCAGGGACCGGCCAGCAGCTCGGCGGCGCGCAGGATGATCGCCGCGCGGTCGTCGAAGGACATCGCGCGCCACGCGGGCGCGGCGGCCAGGGCGGCGTCGATGGCGTCCTGGGCGTCCTGCTGGGTGGCGTTGGCGTAGGTGCCCAGGCGCGCCTGGTGGTTGTGCGGCTGCACCACGTCGAAGCGCTCACCGCCGCCCATGCGCTTCTCGCCGCCGATGGTGCAGGTGAGGTCGATCGGGTTGTCGGCCAGCTCCTTGAGCTTGGCCTCCAGCCGGGCACGCTCGGGCGTCCCGGGGGCATAGCCGTGCACCGGCTCGTTGACGGGGGTGGGGACCTGGGTCACAGCGTCCATGGGTTCCGTAACTCCTTATCTGAGCGGTGTGGTTCAGCCCTTGGTGATCATGCTTCGGACGAAGAACCGCAGGTTCGCCGGCTTCTCCGCCAGTCGCCTCATGAAGTAGCCGTACCAGTCCGTGCCGTAGGCCGTGTAGACGCGCATGCGGTGGCCCTCGGCG
>KL568524.1:75017-76779 GCA_000715605.1 Streptomyces speibonae
CCAGCCGCAGGTGCTCGTCACTGCGGATGCCGTAGAGCATCTGGAACTCGTACTCGTCGGGCTTTCGCCCGGCGGTGCGGGCCAGTTCCTGGGCGATGGAGATCAGACGCGGGTCGTGGGACCCGATCATCGGGTACCCCTCGCCCTGCATCAGCGTCCGCAGGACGCGCACATACGCCTTGTCGATCTCGTGCTTGTGCTGGTGGGCGACTTCGGCGGGCTCCTTGTAGGCGCCCTTCACCAACCGTACGCGACTGCCCGCCGCGGCGAGGCGGCGCGCGTCCTCCTCGGTGCGGAAGAGGTAGGCCTGGATGACGCAGCCCGTCTGCGGGAAGTCCTTCCGCAGCTCCTCGTGGATGGCGAACATCGAGTCCAGGGTGGTGTGGTCCTCCGCGTCCAGCGTGACGGTGGTGCCGATCCCGGCCGCGGCCTCGACCACGGGGCGCACGTTGGCGAGCGCCAGCTCGTGGCCGCCGGGGAGTGCTTGGCCGAACATCGAGAGCTTCACCGACATCTCGGCGCGGGCGCCGAGCTCCAGCGGCGCGAGCCGCTCGATCAGCTCCAGGTAGGCGTCGCGGGCGGCGGCGGCCTGCGCGGGGGTGGTGATGTCCTCGCCGACGACGTCCATCGTGAGTTCGAGTCCGCGAGAGGTGAGCTCCCGGATGATCGGCAGCACCTCGTCGACGGTCTCACCGGGGATGAAGCGGTCCACGACCTGTTTGGTCCCCGGGGCCGCCGAGATCAGGCGTCGCATCCGGTCGCTGCGCGACGCGGCGAGAATCACGGGACCCAGCACGGGGCACCTCCACAAGCTGCGTGAGGCCGTCGCCCGACGCTGCGGGTACGGCACGGAGAACCACCGTGAAACCTAAGGATGACCCCGATCGTGGGCCATCGACAGCTGTCACGCATCCGTGCGCCGGATCTCAGACAGATGTATGAAGGCCCCGGGACTTTGGGGCAGAATGCCCCGGGTGACGTCGGAACACAGGGATGACTACCAGGAGCTGGTGGACGAGATCTCGGAGCTGCTGGGCGCTCCGGCGACCCTGGAGAACCGGGATTTCGAGCTGATCGCCTTCGGGGCCTACGACAGCGAGGGCGACCTCGATCCGTCCGCGCTGGACCCGGTGCGCACCCGCTCGATCCTCACCCGCCGCTCGACGGCGGGCGTCCGCGCCTGGTTCGAGGGCTTCGGCATCACTCGCGCGACCGGCCCGGTGCGCATCCCCCGCACCCCGGAGGCGGGCGTGCACCGGGGACGCATCTGCCTGCCGGTACGCCACCGTTCGGTGGTCCTCGGCTACGTCTGGCTCCTCGACGACGACCCGGGCCCCACACCGCAGCAGCTGGACGCGGCCATGCGGGTGACGGCACGGATCGGGGCGCTGCTCGCGGACGAGGCCCAGCACGGCGCCGACCTCACCCGGGAGCTGCGGGCGGTGCTGACCGCCGAGCGGGGCTGGCAGCGGGACATGGCCCTCGCCGAGCTGCGCACCGCCCTGGGCACCCGCGCCGACGGGCCGCACACGGTGGTCTGTGTCGCCCCCTGGCCGTCCGCCGACCCCGACGACGCCCCGTCGGTCCGCACCGTCCCGGGGGCGACGGCGCTGTGCACCCTACCGTGGAGGACGACGGATCTGTCCCTGGCCCTCCTGCTGCGGCTGCGCTCGACGGACGTCCTGGCCCCGGCGACGACCGCCGCCTCCCGGCTGCTGGAACGGGCGCGGGACGGCGGCCGGGGCGGCGGCCCTTCCGTGGT
>KL568524.1:76989-93148 GCA_000715605.1 Streptomyces speibonae
CCCGGTCCGGCCTGGCCTGCCTGGGTACGGCCTGGGAGGAGGCGTCGGCGTCGGCCCGCGCGGCGCTGGCCGAACCGCGGCTGGGACCGGTCGCCCTGTGGACGTCCATCGGCGCCTTCCGCCTGCTGACCGCGCTGTCCCCGGGCGCCGCCCGCGATCCCGCCGTCAGCCCGCTGTTCTCCCCCGCCCACGGCGAACTGGCCCGCTCCGCCGAGGTCTATCTCGACTGCGCGGGCCAGGCCGGCCGCACGGCCGCCGAGCTGGGCATCCACCGCCAGACCCTCTACTACCGCCTCTCGCGGATCGAGCAGCTCACCGGCCTGGACCTGGACGACGGGGAGGACCGTCTGCTGCTGCACATGGCGCTCAAGGCGCACCGTCTGTAGCGGCCGCCTCGATCACCCGGCGCAGACCGGCGGTCAGCCGCGCACCGTCCGGCGCCGACTTCGGATCGAACGTCCACTGGGCGATGAGGCCGGTCATCAGGGTCATGTAGAACTGGCCGAGGGTGTCCGCCTCCTCGTCCGAGACGTCCTCCTCGCTGCCGCCCATCAGCAGCGGGATCAACCCCCGTCCGGCCTCCCGCTGCGCCGCCGCCAGCCGTTCGCGCACCTCGGGCAGCCGGTCGCCGAGGGTGAGGGCCTCCATGCTGAGCCGCCAGACGGAGCCGGGGTCCTTCATGGTGCCGATGATGTTGGACCAGGCTCGCTCGAACCGCTCCAGGGAGCCCGGCGGGGCGGCGTCCACCGCGCCGTCGCCCTCGAAGGCGTCCCCCATCCCCTCGACCAGCGCCACGTAGGCCTGCGCGAGCAGGGCGTCCTTGGACCCGTAGTGGTAGCCGATGGACGCCAGGTTGGTCCCCGACTCCTTGACGATGTCGCGCGCCGTGGTGCGCGCGAACCCCTTGGCGAGCAGGCAGCGCTTGGCGCCCTCGAGTAGATCCTCACGGTGTCCCATGGCGCCACCTTACCCGCGGTTCCATACACCCGTCTTACACGTTGGTCTTATACGTCAGTCCTATACGTCAGTCCTATACGTGCGTTCTAGACAAGCGTATAAGACGTGCGTACAGTCCGGGGCATGACGACGAAACCGCCCCGCGCCGGCCGCCGTGAGTGGACCGCGCTCGCCGTGCTGATGCTTCCTTTGCTGCTGGTCTCGATGGACGTCTCCGTCCTCTACTTCGCGATCCCGGAGATCAACGCGGACCTGCGGCCGAGCGGCACGCAGCAGCTGTGGATCTTCGACATCTACGCCTTCGCCGTGGCCGGTCTCCTGATCACCATGGGCTCGGTGGGCGACCGGATCGGGCGCCGCAGGCTGCTGCTGATCGGCGCCGCCGCGTTCGGCGCCGCCTCCCTGATGGCGGCGTACGCGCACAGTGCCGAGACCCTGATCGCGGCCCGCGCGCTGCTCGGCATCGGCGGTGCCACCCTGATGCCCTCCACGCTGGCCCTGGTGCGCACGCTCTTCCTGCATCCCGCGCAGCGGGCGGGGGCGATCGCGATCTGGTCCGCCGTGATGACGGCGGGCGTGGCGCTCGGCTCGGTGCTGAGCGGGCTGCTGGTGGAGTTCTTCTGGTGGGGCTCGGTCTTCCTGGTGAACCTGCCGGCGATGGCCCTGCTGCTGGTCCTCGGCCCGCTCCTGCTGCCGGAGTCCAGGGACCCCGGTCCGGGCCGCTTCGACTGGCCGAGCGTCCCGCTGTCCATGGCCGCCGTGCTGCCGGTCATCTACGGGCTGAAGGAGATCCCGTCCGAGGGCTGGAACGAGCGGTACGTCGTGTCGGTCACCGTGGGCCTGCTCTTCGCGGCCCTGTTCGTGCGCCGGCAGCGGACGGCCGCCTCCCCGATGATCCCCCCGGCGCTGTTCCGCGGCCGCGGTTTCGGCCCGGCCGCCGCCCTCAACCTGGTCACCATGTTCGGGATGATGGGCTCGGCGTTCTTCACCACGCAGTACATCCAGTCGGTGCTCGGCAAGAGCGCTCTGGAGGCGGCCCTGTGGGCCCTGGTGCCGTCGGTGCCCATCGGCTTCGCGGCCCCCTTCGCGGCCCGTCTGGTGCAGCGGGGCGTCAACCGCGCCCATGTGGTGACGGCCGGCTTCGCCACCGGCGCGTGCGGTTATGTGCTGCTGGCCCTCGTGGGCACGGACGACCTGGCGTTCGTCCTGGTCGCCTGTGGTGTGCTCGCCATGGGGGTCACCGCGGTGACGTCCCAGATCATGGATCTCGCGCTGGGCGCCGCTCCGGTGGAACGGGCGGGCTCCGCCTCATCCCTGATGGAGACCGGCGCCGAGTTCGGCGGGGCGCTGGGCATGGCGTCCCTCGGCTCCATCGGCACCGCCGTGTACCGGGACGGGATGCCGGAATCCGCTCCGGCGGCGGCCCACGAGACGCTGGGCGGCGCGCTCGCCGTCGCCGGACGGCTGCCGGGGGAGGCGGGGGACGCCCTCGCGGCGGCGGCCCGGGAGGCCTTCACGCAGGGGATGAACACGGCGGCGATCGCGGGTGCCGCGGTGTTCGCCGGGGCGGCGGTCCTGGCGTCGACGACGCTGCGCCGGGTGCGGGTGCGTCCGGACACGCCCGCGGAAAACGCCGGACCGGCTGACACGCTCAGCCGGTCCGGCGTGTGAGAACGAACCCGTCAGGACGAACGGGGGGGGACCCGGGGGCAGCGCCCCCGGGTTCTCAGACCAGGTTGACGCAGCGGGCGGAGGTCGCCCCGATCTCCGCCGACAGCTCGCCCAGCACCGCCGGGGAGACCGTGTCGTCGACCGTCAGCACGGCGAGCGCCTCGCCGCCGACCGTCGCACGGGCCACCTGCATGCCGGCGATGTTGATGCCCGCCTCGCCGAGGATGCGGCCCACGGTGCCGACGACGCCGGGACGGTCCTCATAGCGCAGGACGACCATGTGGTCGGCGAGCGCGAGGTCGACGTCGTACTCCCCGACCGCGACGATCTTCTGGACGTGCTTGGGGCCGGCCAGCGTCCCGGAGACCGAGATCTCCTCGCCGTCGGCGAGGGTGCCGCGCACCGTGACGACGTTGCGGTGGTCCGCCGACTCCGAGCTGGTCGTCAGCCGGACCTCGACGCCGCGCTCCTGGGCGAACAGCGGGGCGTTGACGTAGGACACGGTCTCGTCGACGACGTCCTCGAAGACGCCCTTGAGCGCGGAGAGTTCGAGCACCTTCACATCATGCTGGGTGATCTCGCCGTACACCTCGACGTCGAGGCGGACGGCGACCTCACCGGCGAGCGCGGTGAAGATCCGGCCGAGGCGCTCGGCGAGCGGCAGACCCGGCTTGACGTCCTCGGCGATGACACCGCCCTGCACGTTCACCGCGTCCGGGACGAGCTCGCCGGCGAGCGCGAGGCGCACCGAGCGGGCGACGGCGATACCGGCCTTCTCCTGGGCCTCGTCGGTGGAGGCGCCGAGGTGCGGGGTGCAGACGACCTGGTCGAACTCGAAGAGCGGGGAGTCGGTGCAGGGCTCCTTGGCGTACACGTCCAGACCGGCGCCGGCGACGCGGCCCTCCTTGAGCGCCGAGTACAGCGCCTCCTCGTCGACGATGCCGCCGCGCGCGGCGTTGATGATGCGCACGCTCGGCTTGACCTTGCGCAGCGCCTCGTCGCCGATCAGACCGAGGGTCTCGGGGGTCTTCGGCAGGTGGACGGTGATGAAGTCGGAGACCTCGAGCAGCTCGTCCAGCGACAGCACCTTGACGCCCATCTGCGCGGCCCGCGCGGGCTGCACATAGGGGTCGTAGGCGACGACCTTCATGCCGAAGGCGGACATGCGCTGCGCGACCAGGGCGCCGATCCGCCCCAGACCCACGACACCGAGGGTCTTCTCGGCGAGCTCGACGCCCGTGTACTTGCTCCGCTTCCACTCGCCGTTCTTCAGCGCGGCGTTGGCCTGCGGGATGTTGCGCGCGGTGGCGACGATCAGACCGCACGCGAGCTCCGCGGCGGTGACGATGTTCGAGGTGGGGGCGTTGACGACCATCACACCGGCCTTGGTGGCGGCGGAGACGTCCACGTTGTCGAGACCGACACCGGCCCGGGCGACGACCTTGAGCCGCTTGGCGGCGGCGATCGCCTCGGCGTCGACCTTGGTGGCCGAGCGGATCAGGATCGCGTCCACGTCGGCGATGGCGGGGAGCAGTTCCGCGCGGTCCGCGCCGTTGCAGTGGCGGATCTCGAAGTCCGGGCCGAGCGCGTCGACGGTGGCGGGCGACAGCTCTTCAGCGATGAGTACCGTAGCTTTTCGACTGGGGTACGAGCTCACGTGAGTCCTCACAAGTCCAATGCGGACGGCCGTCCCGACGGCCGCAGGCGGTGAAGAAGTGCTAGCCGCGTGGAAGACGCACGACGCTGTGGGCCTGACGCGTTTGTTGTTCAGCAGTCTAGTGGCGCCGAGGGCGTCGTCTTACGCCGCTTCGGAAGGATCACCCGTCCGTGGGGGGACGGGATGGACAACGCCGTACCACCGACGTTACCCCGGGTTCGCCCGAAGGGCCGGAGCAGTGCCGCTCCGGCCCTTCGGGCGTGCGGCTCACGCCTCCTCGTCGACCCAGCTCATGAGCTTGCGCAGCTCCTTGCCGGTGGTCTCCAGCAGGTGCTCGGAGTCCTGCTTCTTGTACTCGTTGTACTTCTTCAGACCGCCGTGGTACTCGTCCATCCAGTTGCGGGCGAAGGTGCCGTCCTGGATCTCGGCGAGGACCTTCTTCATCTCGGCCTTGGTGGCGTCGGTGATGATGCGCGGGCCGGTGACGTAGTCGCCCCACTCCGCGGTCTCGGAGATCGACCAGCGCATCTTCTCCAGACCGCCCTCGTACATGAGGTCCACGATCAGCTTCAGCTCGTGCAGGCACTCGAAGTAGGCGATCTCCGGCTGGTAGCCCGCCTCCGTCAGCGTCTCGAAGCCCGCCTTGACCAGCGCCGCGGTGCCACCGCACAGGACGGCCTGCTCGCCGAACAGGTCGGTCTCGGTCTCCTCGGTGAAGGTCGTCTTGATGACGCCCGCGCGGGTGCCGCCGATGCCCTTGGCGTACGACAGGGCCAGCGCGAAGGCGTTGCCGGTGGCGTCCTGCTCGACGGCGGCGATGCAGGGAACGCCGCGGCCCTCCTCGTACTGACGGCGCACCAGGTGACCCGGGCCCTTGGGGGCGACCATGCAGACGTCCACGCCGGCCGGGGGCTTGATGAAGCCGTAGCGGATGTTCAGACCGTGGCCGAAGAACAGCGCGTCGCCGTCCTCGAGGTTGTCCTTGATGTGCTTGTCGTAGACCTCGGCCTGGATCGGGTCCGGGACGAGGATCATGATGACGTCGGCCTCGGCGGCGGCCTCGGACGGGCTCACCACGCGCAGTCCCTGCTCCTCGGCCTTGGCCTTGGACTTGGAGCCCTCGTGCAGACCGACGCGCACGTCGACGCCGGAGTCGCGCAGCGACAGGGCGTGGGCGTGACCCTGGCTGCCGTAACCGATGACCGCGACCTTGCGGCCCTGGATGATGGACAGGTCGGCGTCGGCGTCGTAGAACAACTCGGCCACTTTGGGTTCTCTCCTTGAGTGCAGGTGTTGCGTCCCACCGTATGACGGCGAGGGGAGGGGAAGGTTCGGAGTCTCGGAATACGGGCGGCCGTTTCGCGTCCGGACGCCCGTTCCGTGTCTTACGCCGACCGGTCCAGGGCGCGCAGCGACCGGTCCGTGATCGAACGGGCACCGCGTCCGATCGCGATCGTGCCGGACTGGACGAGTTCCTTGATGCCGAAGGGCTCCAGCATCTTCAGCATGGCCGACAGCTTGTCGCTGCTCCCGGTGGCCTCGATGGTCACGGCCTCCGGCGAGACGTCCACGGTCTTGGCGCGGAACAGCTGGACGATCTCGACGATCTGGGACCGCGTCTCGTTGTCGGCGCGCACCTTCACCAGAACGAGTTCGCGCTGGACGGCCTGCCCGGGTTCCAGTTCGACGATCTTCAGGACGTTGACGAGCTTGTTGAGCTGCTTGGTGACCTGCTCCAGCGGGAACTCCTCGACGCTCACCACGATGGTGATGCGGGAGATGTCGGGGTGCTCGGTGACCCCCACGGCGAGCGAGTCGATGTTGAAACCGCGGCGGGAGAACAGGGCGGCGATCCGGGCCAGGATGCCGGGGGTGTTCTCCACCAGGACGGAGAGCGTGTGCTTGGACATGTTCTGCTTCCTTTACGGCTCTCAGTCGTCTTCGTTGTCGCCGAAGTCGGGGCGGACGTCCCGGGCGGCCATGATCGTGTCGTTGGAGGTGCCGGCGGCGACCATCGGCCACACCATCGCGTCCTCGTGGACGATGAAGTCCACCACGACCGGGCGGTCGTTGATCGCGTTCGCCTCCTCGATGACCTTGTCGAGGTCGGCGGGGTCCTCGCAGCGGATGGCGTGGCAGCCCATGGCCTCCGACAGCTTCACGAAGTCGGGGACCCGGGTGCCGGCGCTCTTCTCCCCGGCGTCCTGGCCGGGGCCGGAGTGCAGCACCGTGTTGGAGTACCGCTGGTTGTAGAAGAGGGTCTGCCACTGGCGGACCATCCCGAGGGCGCCGTTGTTGATGATGGCGACCTTGATCGGGATGTTGTTCAGGGCGCAGGTGGTGAGTTCCTGGTTGGTCATCTGGAAGCAGCCGTCGCCGTCGATCGCCCAGACCGCCCGGTCGGGGGCGCCGGCCTTGGCGCCCATGGCGGCCGGGACCGCGTAGCCCATGGTTCCGGCGCCGCCGGAGTTCAGCCAGGTGGCGGGCTTGTCGTACGCGATGAAGTGCGCCGCCCACATCTGGTGCTGGCCGACCCCCGCCGCGAAGACCGTGCCCTCGGGGGCCAGCTGCCCGATGCGCTCGATGACCTGCTGCGGGGAGAGCGAGCCGTCCTCGGGCAGGTCGTAGCCGAGGGGGTAGGTCTCGCGCCAGCGGTTGAGGTCCTTCCACCAGGCGGTGTAGTCGCCGCGGTTGCCCTCGGCGTGCTCCTTCTGGACGGCCTGGATGAGGTCGGCCAGGACCTCGCGGGCGTCACCGACGATCGGCACGTCGGCAGCGCGGTTCTTGCCGATCTCCGCCGGGTCGATGTCGGCGTGGACGATCTTGGCGTACGGGGCGAAGCTGTCCAGCTTGCCGGTGACGCGGTCGTCGAAGCGGGCTCCGAGGGCGACGATCAGGTCGGCCTTCTGCAGCGCGGTGACGGCGGTGACCGAACCGTGCATGCCCGGCATCCCCACGTGCAGCTCGTGGCTGTCGGGGAATGCGCCGAGTCCCATCAGGGTGGTGGTGACGGGAGCTCCGGTGAGTTCCGCGAGGACCTTCAGCTCGGCGGTGGCGCGGGCCTTGAGGACACCGCCGCCGACGTAGAGGACCGGCCGCCGGGCGGCGGTGATCAGCTTGGCGGCCTCCCGGATCTGCTTGGCGTGCGGCTTGGTGACGGGCCGGTAGCCGGGCAGGTCCATGGTGGGCGGCCAGGAGAAGGTGGTCTTCGCCTGGAGGGCGTCCTTGGCGATGTCGACCAGCACCGGGCCGGGGCGGCCGGTGGAGGCGATGTGGAACGCCTGCGCGATCACCCGCGGGATGTCCTCGGCCTTGGTGACCAGGAAGTTGTGCTTGGTGATCGGCATGGTGATGCCGACGATGTCCGCCTCCTGGAAGGCGTCCGTGCCGATCGCCTTGGAAGCGACCTGGCCGGTGATGGCGACCATGGGCACGGAGTCCATGTGCGCGTCGGCGATCGGGGTGACCAGGTTGGTCGCGCCGGGTCCTGAGGTGGCCATGCAGACGCCCACCCTGCCGGTGGCCTGCGCGTAGCCCGTGGCCGCGTGGCCGGCGCCCTGCTCGTGGCGGACCAGGACGTGGCGCACCCGGGTGGAGTCCATCAGCGGGTCGTAGGCGGGAAGGATCGCACCGCCGGGAATGCCGAATACCGTGTCGGCGCCGACCTCCTCGAGAGAGCGAATGAGGGACTGCGCACCCGTGACGTGCTCGACGGGTGCGGACTGTCCTCCGGATCGGGGCCGCGGCTGCGGGTGATGGGCCCCGGTGGCCTGCTCGGTCATCGGCTTCTCTTCTCGATGCTGAGGGTTTTTGCGAAGTTTGTACGGGTTACGCGTGCTGCTCGGCAGGTGCCTGTGCAACAAAAAACCCCTCGTGCCATGAGGCAAGCGAGGGGAAGCGCGTCGGGCTGGTGGTCGCTGAGCGATCGGGCTCAGCGTCGGCCGACGCGCTGTCCAAGTACGAGAATTCGGGTGCGCATGGCACTGACCCTCTCCCCGGCGCACGTCCACTGTCAAGTGGGTGGGACGGGAGTCTCACCATGTGAGCGCAGTACCGTACCGCCTTTGAGCACGGCGGTCACTCCTGTGGCGTAGACGCCCGAGCCGCCGCCCGCGAGCACGGGCTCGGGCTCGGCCGGCCCGTGCGGCACCGGGTAGTGTCCGGCGGTCAGCGCTCTGCGCAGCCGGTACTCGTCCAGCGGCCCGGAGAAGGCCATGCCCTGGCCGTGCGTGCAGCCCATCGCGCGCAGCGCCACGGCCTGCTCGGGCAGGTCCACGCCGACCGCCACGGACTGCATGCCGAGATCGGAGGCGATGCGCAGCAGCCCGCAGGTGATCTTGTACAGGCGGGCCGACTCCACGACGCCGTCGACCAGGCTGCGGTCGAGTTTGAGCGTGTCGACGGGGAGCCGCCTGAGGGCCGTGATGGCCGCGAGGCCGCCGCCGAAGCCGTCCAGCGCGATCCGTACGCCGAGCCGCTTGAGCACGGCCAGCCGGCGCTCCAGCTCGTCGAGCGGGACCCGGGGATCGGTGTCGGCCAGCTCGACGATCAGGGAGCCGGAGGGCAGCCCGTGCCGGGTGAGCAGGGACTCGACCGAGCCGAGAGGCAGCGAGCGGTCCAGCAGCCGGCGCGCGCTCAACCGGACGGCCACCGGGACGGGCAGCCCCGTCGCATGCCGCTCGGCGGCCTGCTCCACGGCCTCCTCCAGCACCCAGCGGCCCAGCTCGGCGGCCTTCTCGCTGTCCTCGGCCACCCGCAGGAACTCCTGGGGCGTGAAGAGCACACCCTGCGACGAGCGCCAGCGCGCCTGCGCGCACACCGCCGTGATCCGGCCGTCCGCGAAAGACACCACCGGCTGGTGCAGCAGGGCGAACTCGCCGTGGTTGAGCGCCGCGCGCAGCCGTGTGGCGAGCTCCGCCTTGCGGATGACGTCCTGCTGCATCTGCGGCCGGTACAGCTCCACCCGGCCCTTGCCCGCCGCCTTCGCCCGGTACATGGCGAGGTCGGCGTTGCGCAGCAACTCGCCCGCGCCGAGGCCCGGTTCGGCGAAGGCAACGCCGATGGAGGCGTTGACCCGGACATCGTTGCCGTCGATGAGGTAGGGCTGGGACAGGGTGGCTCTGAGACGGTCGGCGAGCTCCAGCATGTGCCGCTCCCGGGCGTCCCGGTCCCGGACGCCGTCCCCGGTGATCAGGGCAGCGAACTCGTCGCCGCCCAGCCGGGAGGCGGTGTCGCCCTTGCGGACCGCGTCCTGGAGTCTGCGGGCGGCCTGGACGAGCAGCTCGTCCCCGGCCTGGTGCCCGATGGTGTCGTTGACGCCCTTGAAGCCGTCGAGGTCGATGAAGAGCACGGCCGTGCCCCGGAGGGCGGCCCCGCGGTCGGAGGCGCGGCGGCCGGACAGCGCCTGCTGGACGCGCCGGGTGAACAGGGCGCGGTTGGGCAGGTCGGTGAGGGGGTCGTGCTCCGCGTTGTGCTGGAGCTGGGCCTGGAGCCGTACTCTCTCGGTCACGTCGCGGCTGTTGAAGATGAGGCCGCCGTGGTGCCGGTTGACGGTCGACTCGACGTTCAGCCAGCCTCCCCCGCCGCCGGACCGGAAGCGGCACTCGATGCGGGTCGTGGGTTCCTCGACCGGGTCCGCGGCAAGGAAGCGGCGCACCTCGTGCACCACGCTGCCCAGGTCCTCCGGGTGGATCAGCGCGGCCAGTTCCGTCCCCACCAGGTCCTCCGCGGAGCGGCCGTAGACGCCGGCGGCGGCCGGGGAGACGTAGCGGAGGATGCCGCTGGGCGCGGCGATCATGATGACGTCGCTGGAGCCCTGGACCAGGGAGCGGAAGTGGTTCTCCGCCTGCGCCAGCTCCTGGGTGAGGGTGATGTTGTCGAGCAGCATGATGCCCTGGCGCACCACCAGTGCCAGCACCACGGTCCCGCCGGTGATCAGCACCACCCGGTCGACGCTGCGGCCGTTGAGGACGTTGTAGAGGATCCCCAGGGTGCAGACGGCCGCGGCGAGGTAGGGCGTGAGCGCGGCGAGGGATCCGGCGATCGGCCGGGAGGGCGGATACCGGCCGTGGTCACCGCCGGACGCGGGCAGGTGGGTGTGGTCCGGCACGCCGTGCCGCCCCGGGAGGTGCTCCCGGACCACCCGCGTGTGCCCCTCCCGCTCGGGCCTGCCGCAGCGCGGCGCGGTCCACGGGGCGTACGCCAGCAGCAGCGAGCCGGCGAACCAGCCGGCGTCGAGCAGTTGGCCGGAGCGGTACTCGGCGTGCAGCAGCGGCGAGGTGAACAGGGCGTCGCACATCACGGTGAGCGCGAGGGCGCCGATCGCGGTGTTGACCGCGGAGCGGTTCACCGCCGAGCGCCGGAAGTGCAGCGCGAGCACCATGCTGACCAGGGCGATGTCCAGCAGCGGGTAGGCCAGGGAGAGCGCGGTGTGCGCGACGCCGGGGCCTTCGGCCTGGGCGGCCTGGGCGAGGGCGAGGCTCCACGCGAGCGTGAGCAGGGAGCCGCCGATCAGCCAGGAGTCCAGGGCGAGGCAGACCCAGCCGGCCTTGGTCACGGGCCGTTTGGCCAGCACCAGCAGGCCCACGATGGCGGGCGGCGCGAAGCACAGGAAGAACAGGTCGGCGTAGCTCGGGCTGGGTACCGGGACGCCCAGCACGACCTCGTACCAGCCCCAGACCAGGTTGCCCAAGGAGGCCATGGCCGAGGAGAGGCCGAACAGCAGCCACGCGGGTCGAAACCGGGTGCGCGGGCTGCGGGCGTAGACGATGCAGGACACGGCGGCGGCTCCGGCGGCGGCGCTCAGCCCGAAGTCGCCCATGATCAGCGCGAGTTGCTCGGATCCCCAGCCGAGCGCGGCACCGACGCCGTACGCCGCGCACACACCGGCCAGGACGAGCTGTGCCACCGGTCCCGGCCGGCGGTCGACCGCGGGCACGGCGGGGAGCGGCGTCCGCGCGGGGGGCTGCGGGCGCAGGGCTCCGTCGAGGGTCTGGGTCGATGTGGGGGCGCTCACCGGTACCTCCCGGTGCGCGCCGCTCCCGGATCCCTCGGCCGCCGGAGCACCGGGGGGACATGCCTCCTGCGGCCCGCCTGCCGGTGGTGCGGGCCGGGGCCGTGCCGGGTGTGGGGCCCGCCGTGGTGACCGCGACGGGGTGCGCCCGCGCTCTCCTGTCGTCGCCGACGGCTCCGCCGCGTCGGATCGCTCGTCCATAGGCCGTGCATCGCCCGTCGCCCCCCTCGCAGTCTCCGTGTCCATCCCCCGCGCCGTTGGTCAGCGGCGCAGCCCCTGTCGGGACGATACACCAGCATCGTCACTCAGGGACATAGGCTCTCTACGCTCCGTAACGATCAACTGATATATGAGTACCCACCGCGCCCGGAAAAACGCGGACGGTGCTCGAAGCGGACTAGTCGCGTTCCGCTCCCGTCACCAGGACCACGTTGCCGAGCTCCTCCTGGTTCACGAAACGGCGCAACTGATCCCGCAGCAACCGCTCGGCGCGCGGCAGGAACGCGGACGTGGGTCCGCCGACGTGCGGGGTGATGAGCACGCCGGGGGCCCGCCACAAGGGGTGTTCCGCGGGCAGCGGCTCGGGATCGGTGACGTCGAGGGCCGCGGTGATGCGTCCGCTCTCCACCTCGGTGAGCAGCGCCTTGGTGTCGACGACGGCTCCGCGGGCCACGTTCACGAGGAGGGCGCCGTCCTTCATACGGGCCAGGAACCCGGCGTCCACGAGGTGCCGGGTGCCCTCGGTGAGCGGGGTGGACAGGACGACGACATCGGCTTGCGGAAGCAGGGAAGCAAGTTCGGTGAGCGGATGCACCGGCCCGCGCTCCGTTGTGCGCGCGGAGCGCGCGACGCGCGCCACCCGCGCGAGCTCGAACGGAACGAGCCGGTCCTCGATGGCCGCGCCGATCGAGCCGTACCCCACGATGAGTACGGTCCTGTCGGCGAGCGCGGGCCGGAACGCCCCGCCCCGCCACTCCCCCTCGTCCTGCGCCCGCACGAATTCGGGCACACCGCGCAGCGAGGCCAGGATCAGCGCGAGCGTGAGCTCGGCGGTGCTGGCCTCGTGGACTCCGCGCGCGTTGCACAGCCGCACGCCCTCGGACAGATGCCGCAGCCCCGGCTCCACGTTGTCGGTGCCGGCCGACAGGGTCTGCACCACCCGCACCGACCGCATCAGCGGCATCGGGCGCACGGCGACCTCCGACGGCTTCATGTACGGCACGACGTAGAAGGCGCAGTCGGCCGGGTCGGCGGGGTAGTCCTCGTCGCCGTTCCAGAAGAGGTAGCGCGGGCCGTCGGGGAGGCCGTCGATCTCGTCCGGCGGGATGGAGAGCCATACGTCAGCAGCAGTCATGGTCGGGAGGCTAGTTCAGGCGCTGTCCGCGGCAGAGGTTAGGTTGGGGGCCGGAGAGGGAGGGTCACGAGCAGGTGGAGCGCAGGACGATCGGCGCGGCGGCGCTCGCGGTGGGGGCCGTCGGACTCGGGTGCATGCCGATGAGCTGGGCCTACAGCACGTCCCGGCAGCGCGGCGAGGAGTCGCTCCGGGCCGTGCACCGGGCGCTGGACGCGGGCTCGACCCTCCTGGACACCGCCGACATGTACGGCCCGTTCACCAATGAGCTGCTGCTCGGCCGGGTGCTGAAGGAGCGGCGCTCCGACGCCTTCGTGTCGACGAAGGTCGGCCTGCTGGTGGGCGACCAGCACATCGTGGCCAACGGGCGCCCCGGGTACGTCAGAAGGGCCTGCGACGCGTCGCTGCGCCGGCTCCAGACGGACGTCATCGACCTGTACCAGCTCCACCGTGCCGACCCGGAGGTCCCGGTGGAGGAGACCTGGGGCGCGATGGCGGAGCTCGTCCAGGCCGGGAAGGTGCGGGCGCTGGGGCTCTGCGCGGTGGGCGCGCGCTCGTCCCGGCGGCCGGGGGCGCGGCTGCACGACGCGACGATCCGGCAGTTGGAGCGGGTGCAGCAGGTCTTCCCGGTGAGCGCGGTGGAGGCGGAGCTGTCCGTGTGGTCACCGGAGGCCCTGGAGACGCTGCTGCCGTGGTGCGAGGCCCGGGGGGTCGGCTTTCTGGCCGCGATGCCGCTGGGCAACGGCTTCCTGACGGGGACGCTGACGCCGGGGGTGGGCTTCGAGGCGGACGATCTGCGGGCCCGGCACCCCCGCTTCACGGCCGAGATGATGGCCGCGAACCAGCCCCTCGTGGTCGGCCTGCGCCGCGTCGCCCGCCGCCACGGCGAGCACGTCACCCCGGCCCAGGTGGCCCTGGCCTGGGTGCTGAGCCGGGGCCGCCAGGTCATCCCGGTCCCCGGCACCAAACGGGAACGCTGGGCCGCGGAGAACGCGGCGGCGGCAGCCCTGCGCCTGACGGAACAGGACCTCACGGACATCGCATCGCTACCGGCGGCACAGGGGTCGTGGGACTGAGCCCGGGGCCCGGGGGCCCGGGCCCCCGGCACTGTGGGACCGAGGTGCTCGAGGGGTGCGTGCGGAACCGGGGGTCGCGGGACCGAGGAGGCCGAGAGGAGCCCGGAACCACGGGGTCGGGGGCGCGAGCCCACAAGGTGTGGGGCAGCGCTGGGCGGGGGCTGCGGAAGCGCTGGATCCGAGGTCCAGCGATACGCGGGACCGGGTACCCGAGGAAGCGCGGGGCCGAGGGCTCGGGGGGACGCGGAGACCGCGGGGCCGGGCGAGGGGGACGCTGAGACCGCGGGGCCGGGCAGACGGGAAACCCACCCGGCAGCCCAAGTAGGCGCGCCTGCCGTTTGCCCCGGGCCCCCTTGCCGCTCGGCACCGAGGCCCCGGTTCGGAACCCGGAGCGCCGGGAAACCCGGAACGGCCGGGGCCGGACGGACGCAGAATCCGGGAGTCCGAGACAACGCGGGGCCGCGAACCCGGGCCCGGGGCTTCCGCGAGCCGGAGTGCCGGGGCGCGCGGGACGCGGGAGGGGTGCCGGGGCGCGCGGGACCCGGAAAGGGTGCCGCAGCACGCGGGACCCGGAAAGGGTGCCGCAGCACGCGGGACCCGGAAAGGGTGTCGGGGGTTGCGGGGTTGGGGGTTCGGGAACCTGGGAGGCGCGGGCGGTGTATGACAGGTAGAACCCGCCGCGTCGAAGGGACGACATCGTGCGACATCGAGCCGTGACGGCCGTACTGGCCGCCGCCGCGCTCCTGCTGACGGCCGGCTGCTCCTCCGACGACGGAGGAGGAGCGGCTGCCGGGGACGGCAGCGCCACCCCGAGTGACACGGCGACCCGGTCGTCGGCCCCGGAGCGGACCGGAGAGGAGACACCGCCCGCGAAGGGCTCGGTGAAGGTGACCCGCACGGTCGCGACGGGCCTGGCCAGCCCCTGGGGCCTGGCTCCCCTCCCGGGCGGCGACCTGCTGGTGTCGTCCCGCGACGAGGCGACGATCACCCTGGTCGACGGGGAGTCCGGGAAGAAGACCGAGCTGGGCGAGGTGCCGGGCGTGGAGCCGTCCGGCGAGGGCGGCCTCCTCGGCATCGCCCTCTCCCCCGAGTACGCGTCGGACCACATGATCTACGCCTACTTCACCTCCGCCTCGGACAACCGCATCGTCCGCCTGATCCACGACGCCAAGAAACCCGCGGGAGAACAGCTCGGCCAGCCCGACACCGTCTTCCGGGGCATCCCCAAGGGCGTGATCCACAACGGCGGCCGGATCGCCTTCGGCCCGGACAAGATGCTGTACGTGGGCACGGGTGAGAGCGGGGACACGGGCCTGTCCCAGAACAAGGACTCCCTGGGCGGCAAGATCCTCCGCCTGACGCCGGAGGGCGAACCGGCCCCGGGCAACCCGTTCTCCGACTCCCCGGTGTACTCCTACGGCCACCGCAATGTGCAGGGCCTGGCCTGGGACACCGAACAGCGGCTGTTCGCCTCGGAGTTCGGCCAGAACACCTGGGACGAGCTGAACGCGATCGAGCCCGGTGACAACTACGGCTGGCCGGAGGCGGAGGGCCGGTCCGACGACGGCGACTTCCACGACCCGATCGACCAGTGGAGCACGGACGAGGCCTCACCGAGCGGCATCGCCTACGCCGAGGGGTCGATCTGGATGGCGGGCCTGCGCGGGGAGCGCCTGTGGCGCATACCCCTGAAGGGCACGTCGGCCTCGGCGGAACCGGAGGCCTTCCTGGAGGGCGAGTACGGCCGGCTGCGTACGGTCGTCCCGGCGGGCGGCGACACGTTGTGGCTGGTCACCAGCAACACGGACGGACGGGGCAACCCACAGGACGGCGACGACCGCATCCTGGAACTCCAGGTCAGCTAGCCGGCCCGGGGTCCTCGTCGGCCTCCTCCTCCGGCGGCGCCGGGCGCACCGTGACCTTTCCGGACGCGAGGTCTATGGGCCCGCGTCCGGGGTCGGCGTCGCCGACGTCCTCCCGGGTCAGTTCCAGGCGGTTCTGCTCATCACGCGTGTGCTTGCGGCCGGGGGCGAACAGTTCCTCGAAGGCGTTGAACATCGCTCCCCTTCCCAGGGCCGCATGTGTCGTACACCCATTAACCCGCCGCCAGCCGCTGACCGGCCGCCGCCGGGAACAGGCCGAGCCGATGGGCCACTGCCGCCGCCTCTCCGCGGCCGGAGACCCCCAGCTTGGCGAGGATGTTGGAGACGTGGACGCTGGCCGTCTTCGGGGAGATGAACAGCTCCTCGGCGATACGGCGATTGGTGTGGCCGGCCGCCACCAGGCGCAGCACGTCGCGCTCCCGGCTGGTGAGCCCGAGTGCCTCGGCCGGATCGGCGGGCTCCGCGTCCGCTTCCCGGACGGCGGGGGCCAGCACGAGGCGTGCGCGCTGGGCCAGCAGGGCGGCGGAGCGGGCCAGCGGCGCGGCGCCGAGA
>KL568524.1:93387-95756 GCA_000715605.1 Streptomyces speibonae
CGGACCACTCGTCCGGCTCGGGCCTGCCCTCGGCGCGCAGCAGTTCGGCACGCAGCCAGAGGTCGTAGGCCTGCCACACGGGCACCCCGGTCGTCAGGTTCTTCGCCGCCTTGCGGATCCGCTCCAGGATCTGCGGGCGGCCGGGTTCGGCCGCCGGGTCCCCGTGGGCGTCCGCCTCTGCGGTCGTGGCGGCGAGCAGCAGGGGCCAGCCGTAGCGCTGGGTGCCGGGCGGGAGGCCGGTGTCGAGGGCGGCGAGCAGCTGGGCGCGGGCGTCGGCCAGGCGGCCCTCGGCGGCGGCGAGCCCAATGGCGACCCACCTCATGGGAAGGGCGAACTGCGGCATCGGGTCGTGGGTGCCGAAGTAGGTGCGGGCGTCGGCGAGACGGCGGGCCGCCTCGGACAGGTCCCCCCGGTCGTAGGCGAGGTACGCCAGACGGATGGAGCCCCCGGCGCGCGGCTTGGCGCTCTGCTCGAGGTGCTGTGCGCTGTCCGCGGCCTGCGCCGCCTCGTCCCAGCGGCCGAGGGAGTGCAGGGACTCGGCGAGGTTGCCCCACACCCAGCCCTCGGAGTCCGGCAGGCCGAGTCTGCGGGTGACGTGGACGCCCTCCTCGAGGAGCCGCACCGCCTCCTCCGAGCGGCCGACGCCTTCGAGGACGGACGGCAGGTTCACATGGGCGCGGGCCGCCACCATGTCCACGCACAGTTCGATCGCCCGGTCCTTGACCTCGTACATCTCCGCGAGCCCGGCCTCGATGTCACCGGCGTCGACCATGAGGCCGCCCAGGGTGAGGCGGGCGTTGAGCTCGATGTCGTGGGCGCCGACCATGCGCGCGTACTCGACGGCGCTCTCGGCGGCGGTCATGGCGTCCGGGCCGGGTTCGTGGAGCATCGACCAGTTGGCAGCGGCGGCGAGGACCTCGGCGTGCACCTCGGAGGGGGGCAGTCCGCGCACCAGGTCCTGCGCGGTACCGAGTTCGGCCCAGCCGTCGCCGCGGGCGAGGGCCTGGGTGAGCCGGGAGCGCTGCACCCAGAACCAGGCGGCGCGCAGCGGGTCGGGGTCCTCCTCCAGGAGGCGCAGGGCCCGCTTGGTGATCTTCATCGAGCGTTCGCGTTCCCCGCAGCGGCGGCCGGCGACGGCGGCTTCGGCCATCAGGTCCAGATAGCGCAGCGGGGTGGTCTCGGGGTCGCAGCCGCACGGGGGGTAGGCCTCGGCGTAGTCGACGGGGCGCAGGGTGTCCCGCACGGCGTCGGGGACGGCGTCCCACAGCTCCATGGCGCGCTCGAGCAGGCGCAGCTGCTCGGAGTAGGCGTGCCGTCTGCGGGCCGCGACGGAGGCGTCCAGGACGGCGGGCAGGGCCTTGGCCGCGTCGTGGGCGTGGTACCAGTAGCTGGCCAGGCGGGTCACCCGCTCGTCGGCGGGGACGAGGGTGGGGTCGGCCTCCAGGGCCTCGGCGTAGCGGCGGTTGAGGAGGGAGCGCTCGCCGGGCAGCAGGTCGTCACTGACGGCCTCGCGGACCAGGGAGTGGCGGAAACGGTAGCCGTCGCGGTCGGAGGCGGGCGAGAGGATGTTGGCGTTGACGCCGGCGCGCAGGGCCTCGATGAGGTCGTCCTCGGCGAGTCCGGCGACGGCGGCCAGCAGCCGGTCCTCGACGGTGGAGCCGCCTTCGGCGACGATCCTGGCGACCCGCTGGGCGCTCTCCGGCAGGCCCTCGACCCGGACCAGCAGCAGGTCGCGCAGGGTGTCGGTGAGGCCGGTGCAGCAGCCCTCGTCGGCGGCGACGGCGAGTTCCTCGACGAAGAAGGCGTTGCCGTCGGACCGTTCGAAGATGTCGTCGACCCGGTCCGCTTCGGGTTCGCGGGCGAGGATGCCGGCGATCTGCCGGTGCACCTCCTCCCGGTTGAAGCGGCCGAGTTCGACGCGCTGGACCGTGCGCAGCCGGTCGAGTTCGGCGAGGAGGGGGCGCAGCGGGTGACGGCGGTGGATGTCGTCGGAGCGGTAGGTGGCGAGGACGACGAGACGGCCGGTGCGCAGGGTGCGGAAGAGGTAGGCCAGGAGGTGACGGGTGGAGGCGTCGGCCCAGTGCAGGTCCTCCAGGGCGAGGACGACGGTGTGCTCGGCGGCGACCCGTTCCAGCAGGCGGGCGGTGAGCTCGAAGAGGCGGGCCATGCCCTGTTCGTCGCGGCGGGCCTCGCGGGCGGCGGCGGTGCCGAGCTCGGGCAGCAGCCGGGCCAGCTCCGACTCCTGCCCCGAGGCCGCGGCGGCGAGCTGCTCCGGAAGCTCGCGGCGCAGTTGGCGCAGGGCAGTGGAGAAGGGGGCGAAGGGCAGTCCGTCGGCGCCGATCTCGACGCTGTCTCTTATACACATCTCT
>KL568524.1:95997-97419 GCA_000715605.1 Streptomyces speibonae
CTCGACGAGGCGGGTCTTGCCGACGCCGGCCTCCCCGGCGACCAGCAGCGCCTGCGGCTCACCGGCCCCGGCTCGCTCGAGCGCGCTGTTCAGGGTCCCGAACTCGGACGTACGACCGACGAACACCGGACTGACGGACTTGGTCTCCACGCCCCCGAGCATCGCACGCCCCTCCCCCCACCCGTCACCGCTTTTCTGCCCCGCCCCGGGCTCCCGCTCCGCACGCGCCCGCAACCCGAACGCCGTGCCCCCCGGCCACCGGACCCTCACCGGCCCCGGCCCGCAACGGGCAGCCGGTACCCTCCCGCACTTGATGTCGCCTGCGGACCAACGCCCGGAAGGGCAGCGGCAGCCTCGCGGTCATGGCCCACCGGCCACCGCGGCCTCACCGCACCCGACCCAGGCACCAACCCCGGGCCGCCGTGCGGTGGGTGCCGGCCCGCAACGGGCAGCCGACGCCCTCCCGCACCCGACGGGTGCCGCCCGGCCGCGGTGCCTTACCCGGTCCCGACCCGTGCCGAGCCCGGGACGGGCCGCCGCTCGGCGTGGACCCGCCGCCCGCTCGCTCACGCAGGGAACCCGGTCCCCGGAGGGCCCAGCGGCCGCGAAACCCCGCCGAAGCTCGACCCGGTACGGATCACCCGCGAGTGCGGGGCCCGGCCCGGGTGGGACGGCGGCCGACCCCCGTGCGGTCGCCGTGCGTGCTCGCGTGGGTCATGCGGCTCGGGCGAAGCGGGGGCGGCGTCGGTGGTCGGTATGGCTCTCCGGCTCGGCGCTGCGTGCGGCGGCTTCGCGGCGGGCCGCACGGCGAAGACGCAGGGCCTCGCGGACCTGACGCTCGTGCTCGGCCTCGCGGACGAGCTCGTCGTGGCGGAGCCGGTGAAGTGCGTACTCGAACATGATGGGATCCCCCTGGCGGAGTCGGTGTCGACGTCGCTTTCTGCGATGCCTCCACCTTCGTCTCCAAGGTGGGTCGGCCACATCGGGAGACTTCCGTATCTTCGAGGGAGCCCAGGGCCTTAGAAGCCGCTTAGGAGGGCCGCCGGGTGCGGCGGACCCTCCTAAGACCTGTCCCGCCCGCTCTCAACCGGTCGCGGGCAGGCCCATGAGTACGTCGGTGTACTTGAGGACGGCCAGCAGCAGTCCGATGACGCCCAGCGAGACACCCGCCCAGGCGACCGACTTGATCCAGGGCGCCTGGACGATCCGGCCGGGCGTTCCGAAGGCGGGCCGCGCGAGCACCACGGCCCCCACGACGAGCGCGGTCAGGGCGAAGAGGCCGGCCCACAGGGCGGTGGTGTGCCAGGCGTCGCCGTACACCTCCTTGACCTGGGTGGCGACGCCGGCGTCCGCGGCCGTCTCCAGCTGGCCCACGAGGGTCTCCCGCGCGGCGGCGACGGTGCCGAGCCTGTCTCTTATACA
>KL568524.1:97605-98390 GCA_000715605.1 Streptomyces speibonae
TGTGTATAAGAGACAGACCCTGTCCGACACCGGACGGGGCCTCGTCCTCGGACGTCTCGCCGGTGCCCGCTTCCGTCCCGGCTTCCCTCTGCTCGTCCGTCCCGGTGACGTCGTCGGGCTCAGTGGCCTCCACCGCCGTCTCGTCGCGCTCGGTGTCGGCTCCGGTTTCGTCCACTGTCCTGGTTCCCATGCCCGGCACCGTACGGACGTTCCATGAGAGGCCGCTTAATGATCGCGGGCGCGCCACTCAGGGGCGAGGACGGACCAGACCTCCAGGTCGTGACGCACACCCTGGTGGAGATGGGCCTCGCGACGCACTCCGTCGCGCCTCATGCCGAGCCGCCGGGCGACGTCGATGCTCGGTCCGTTGCCGGCCGCGGCGACCCACTCCACGCGGTGGATTCCGCGCTGCTCGACCGCCCAGTCGATGAGCACCCGCATCGCGCGGGTGACGAGCCCGCGTCCGGTGGCGGCGGGCTCCAGCCAGCAGCCGACCTCGCAGGTGCCGTTCCCGGCGTCGAAGTTCAGGGTGAGCACTCCGCCCACGAGCCGGCCGTCCAGCCACACCCCGTGCAGGGAGGCGGTGTCGGCGGCGCGCCAGTCGGCGTACCGCTGGAGCACCTCCCGCGCGCCGGCCACGTCCGTGGCCCGGGCACCGAAGGGGATGTACCGGTTGATGAACTCCCGGCCCCGGTCGAGGTGGGCGAGGAACTCCTCGGCGTGCCAGGGCTCCAGCGGGCGCAGCTCGGCCCCGTCGTCACCCAGTCGTATCGCGTACATCCCGC
>KL568524.1:98620-106058 GCA_000715605.1 Streptomyces speibonae
GCCTCTCATGGGCCGCACGGCACTCGGGCGGCTCGATGCTGATCCGGGGCAGGATCCGGTCCAGCGAGCGCGGCAGCCACCAGTTGGCGCCGCCGAGGAGGTGCATGAGGGCGGGGACCAGCAGGGTGCGCAGGACGAAGGCGTCGAGGGCGACGGCCGCGGCGAGCGCGATGCCGAACATGGCGATCACGCGGTCGCCGCTGAGGACGAAGGCGAGGAAGACCGAAATCATGATCACGGCCGCGGAGTTGATCACCCGGCTGGTCTCCGCGAGGCCGACGCGGACGGCGCGCCGGTTGTCCCCGGTCTCCAGCCACTCCTCGTACATCCGGCTCACCAGGAAGACCTGGTAGTCCATGGAGAGCCCGAAGAGGACGGACACCATGATCACGGGGAGGAAGGGCTCGATGGGGCCGGAGCTGCCCAGGCCGAGCAGTTCGCTGCCCCAGCCCCACTGGAATATCGCCACGACCACGCCGAAGGCCGCGGCGACGGCGGCCACGTTCATGGCGGCGGCCTTGAGCGGGATGCCGATCGAGCGGAAGGCCAGCAGGAGCAGCAGACAGCCCAGGCCGATCACGACCCCCACGAAGAGGGGCAGCTTGTCGACGATCACGTCGGCGAAGTCGTCGTAGGCGGCTGTCAGGCCCCCCACGTGCACGTCGAGCGAGGTGCCCGACTCGGTCCGGGGCAGCACGTCCTCGCGCAGCCGGTCGACCAGGTCACTGGTCGCCTTCGACTGCGGCGAGGACTCCGGGACGACGGTGAGGTACGCGGTGTCGCCGCCCTGGCCGTAGGTGACCGGCGAGACGGAGGCCACGCCGTCGGTGGTGCGCAGGGTGGTGCCGAGGTTGTCGAGGGCGAGGCGGTCCTGGGCGTCGTCGACCTCGGCGACGAGGGTGAGGGGGCCGTTCACCCCGGGGCCGAAGCCGTCGGCGAGGAGGTCGTAGGCCTGGCGGGTGGTGGAGGCCTTGGGGTCGTTGCCCTGGTCGGAGGTGCCCAGGTGCAGCGAGAGCGTGGGCAGTGCGAGGACGGCGACGACGACGAGCGCGAGGGCGCCGAGCAGCTTCGGGTGGCGCTCCACGAACGCCGACCAGCGGGCGGCGAACCCGGTCGGCAGCTCCGGTTCGGGCCCCTGCTCCGCCAGCCGGCGCCGCTCGCGGCGGCTGAGCGCGCGCATGCCGATGAACGACAGCAGGGCGGGCAGCAGGGTCACGGAGGCGGCGACGGTCAGTACGACGGTGAGCGAGGCGGCTATCGCGACACCGTTGAGGAAGTTCAGCCGGAGGATCAGCATGCCGAGCAGGGCGATGCACACGGTCGCACCCGCAAAGACGACCGCGCGTCCTGTGGTGGCGACGGCGCTGGTGGCGGCCTCGGTGACGGTCAGCCCGCGCTTCAGCCCGCGTCGGTGCCGGGTGACGATGAACAGGGCGTAGTCGATGCCCACGCCGAGCCCGATCAGCATGCCCAGCATGGGGGCGAAGTCGGCGACGGTCATGACGTGCCCGAGCAGCACGATGCCCGAGTACGCGGTGCCCACGCCGACCAGGGCGGTGGCGATGGGCAGCAGCGCGGCGGCGGGCGAGCCGAAGGCGATCAGGAGGACGACGGCGGCGACCAGCACACCGACGATCTCGGCCGTGTGCCCGCCGGAGGACTCGCTGAGCCCGACGGCACTGCCGCCCAGCTCGACGCGCAGCTCGTCGGTCTCGGCGCTCTGCGCCGTGTCGACCACGGCAGCTGCCTCACCTGCGTCGATGTCCTTGCCCTGGTCTTCGAAGACGACCGTGGCGTAGGCGGTGCGGCCGTCCTGGCTGACCCGTCCGGCGCCCCCGTCGTCGTACGGGCCGCTCACGGCGGCGACGCCGGGGAGGTCCTCGATCCGGTCCAGGGTGCGGGTCATGCTCTGCTCGACGCCGCTGTCCCGGACACTGCCGGACGAGGTGTGCCAGACCACGGTGTCGCTGTCACCGCCAAGATCCGGGAAGCCCTCTTTCAGCAGCTCGGCGGCCCGCCCGGACTCGGTACCGGGCACCTTGTAGTCGTTCGAGTAGGCGGAACCGGCGGCGAAGGCGCCCGCCGCCACCCCGCCGAGGGCGAGGAGCCAGAGCAGAACGACGACGAGACGGCGTTGGACACACCAGCGTGCTAGGGCTGCCACGAACGTGCTCCCAGGGTGACTCGGTGTGGATCTTTGGCCGGGAACAGTCGTGCTGAGAACGAACAACCCGCAAAGAACGCATGAGCAATGCACTGACACTCTTGCAGGCGAAAATGATCGTTTGTCGCTTTCGTGGACTAACTCACATTTCTCGTGGTGATCAGTCGAACTGGTCCCCCAGCGCCATGACCAGGAGTCCCGCGATCAGCAGCCACAACGCCCAGCGGGTACGCCCCCGGGCCCCCAGCACCGCCGCGAGGCCGCAGACCGCGGCCCCGCAGGCGTACGCGGCGGGCACGACGGCCGGCGCGGAACCGGTGGTCCGGAGCAGCGCGGCGGCCACCCCCGCCAGGGCGAGCACGCTCCCGGTACCGACCGCGGCCCACCGTGCCCGCCGCGCCTCTCCCTCGGCCTCGTCGGCCTCCTCGACGTCGTCGACGTCCTCGACGTCATCGACGTCATCGACGTCATCGGCCCGAGTGTCCTGGGGAAGGTCGGAATCAGCGGGTCCACTCATGGCGCGGGAGCGTAGCGCGTCGGCCCGGAAAACCCGGATGCGGCCCCCGCCGCCCGCCTGCTAGCGTCCACCGGTCCTCTGCCCCGCGGCAGCCCGCCCACGTCCGAAGCAGGTGCTTTGATGCTTGTCCGTCCGATCTCCGAGCCGACCTTTTCCCTCTTCACGGCCCCAAGGAGCCCGTTCACCGATGTCGGACATCACATCGAACACCCCGCACGACGACCTCGCTAGCCGCCTCACCCTCCCCCGGTATCCCCGCAGCAGCGCCTACGACCCCCGCTGGACCGTCGAGAACGCGATGGGCCCGCACGCGCTGTGGCTGCTGGAGTGGCTCGCCCCGGCCCTCGGCCTCGACACCCTGCGCCCCGGCGCGCGCGTGCTCGACCTGGGCTGCGGACGCGCCATGACGTCCGTCTTCCTGGCCAGGGAGTACGACGTGCGGGTCACCGCGGCCGACCTGTGGATCAAGCCGGACGACAACGCGCGCCGCATCGCCGAGGCGGGCCTCGCCGACCAGGTGCTGCCGGTGCTCGCCGAGGCGCACGACCTGCCCTTCGGACAGGAGAGCTTCGACGCGATCGTGTCGATCGACGCCTACCACTACTTCGGCACGGACGACCTCTACCTCCCGACGCTCACCCGGCTGCTGAAGCCGGGCGGGCGGATCGGGATCGTCGTCCCGGCGGTCCCGGAGGAACTGCGGGGCGAGGAACCGCCCGAGCATCTGAAGCCCCACTGGGACCCCGCGTTCTGGTCGTTCCACAGCCCGGCCTGGTGGCGCCGTCACTGGACCCGCAGCGGTGCCGTGGCGGTCGAGACGGCCGACTGGCTGGAGGACGGCTGGAAGGAGTGGCTGCTCTGGTGCGACGTCGTCGCCGAGGAGAGCACGGAGGAGTTCCACGTGCGGATGAGCCGGGAGAACGCGGACCTGCTGCGCGCCGACCGGGGTCGCACCCTGGGCTTCGCCCGTGTGGTGGGCCGCAAGCCCTGACACACGGCTGAGCCGGAGGGGACACATCCGTCCCCTCCGGCTCGGGCCCGGAGAACTCAGCCCTCGGCGGCGCCCAGCTTCTCCAGGATCAGCTCCTTCACGCGGGCCGCGTCCGCCTGGCCGCGCGTGGCCTTCATGACGGCACCGACCAGCGCACCGGCCGCGGCGACCTTACCGCCGCGGATCTTGTCCGCGATGGCCGGGTTGCCGGCGATGGCCTCGTCCACGGCCGCGGTGAGCGCACCCTCGTCGGAGACGACCTTCAGGCCGCGCTTGTCGACGACCTCGTCCGGGGTGCCCTCACCGGCGAGCACGCCCTCGATGACCTGGCGGGCCAGCTTGTCGTTGAGCGAACCCTCGGACACCAGGGCGGCGACCCGGGCGACCTGCTCGGGGGTGATCGCCAGCTCGTCGAGCGCCGTGCCGGACTCGTTGGCGGCGCGGGCGAGCTCACCCATCCACCACTTGCGGGCGGACGCCGCGTCGGCACCGGCGTCGATGGTGGCGACGATCGGTTCCAGCGCACCGGCGTTGAGGATCGCCTGCATGTCGGTGCCGGAGATTCCCCACTCCTCGCGGAGCCGGCTGCGGCGCACCAGCGGCAGCTCGGGCAGCCCCGCGCGCAGCTTCTCGACCCACTCGCGGGAGGGCGCCACGGGCACCAGGTCGGGCTCCGGGAAGTACCGGTAGTCCTCGGCCTCCTCCTTCACGCGGCCCGAGGTCGTCGACCCCGTGTCCTCGTGGAAGTGCCGGGTCTCCTGCACGATCGTCCCGCCGGACGACAGCACGGCCGCGTGCCGCTGGATCTCGAACCGGGCGGCGCGCTCGACGGACCGCAGCGAGTTGACGTTCTTGGTCTCACTGCGGGTGCCGAACTTCTCGGCGCCCTTCGGCATGAGCGACAGGTTGACGTCGCACCGCATCTGGCCCATCTCCATCCGGGCCTCGGACACACCGAGCGCACGGATAAGCTCGCGCAGCTCGCGGACGTACGCCCGGGCGACCTCGGGAGCGCGCTCACCGGCACCGACGATCGGCTTGGTGACGATCTCGATGAGCGGGATGCCCGCGCGGTTGTAGTCGAGCAGCGAGTGGGAGGCGCCGTGGATACGGCCCGTCGCACCGCCGACGTGCGTCGACTTGCCGGTGTCCTCCTCCATGTGGGCGCGCTCGATCTCCACGCGGAAGACCTCGCCGTCCTCCAGCTGCACGTCGAGGTAGCCGTTGAAGGCGATGGGCTCGTCGTACTGGGAGGTCTGGAAGTTCTTCGGCATGTCCGGATAGAAGTAGTTCTTCCGGGCGAAGCGGCACCATTCGGCGATCTCGCAGTTCAACGCGAGACCGATCTTGACGGCGGACTCGACGCCGGTCGCGTTGACGACCGGGAGAGCGCCGGGCAGGCCGAGGCAGACCGGGCAGGTCTGCGCGTTGGCGTCGGCGCCCAGCTCGGTCGAGCACCCGCAGAACATCTTGGTCTTGGTGCCGAGTTCGACATGGACCTCGAGGCCCATGACGGGGTCGTACGACGCGAGCGCGTCCTCGTACGACACCAGGTCGGTCGTGGTGGTCACGGTGAAACTTCCCTCTCAGCCCAGCAGGACGTCGTCGTCGCCCAGCCGCTTCAGCTCGCGGTAGAGGATGGCGAGGCCGGTGACGATGGCGGCGGCGGACACGGTGGCGTCGATGAGGACCAGGGTGTCCTTCTCCAGCCGCGCCTTCTTGACACGCTTGGCGACCCCGATCGCGCCGAAGGCGGTGGCCGCCATGGACAGGTACGTACCGGACTTGGACTTCTTGAAGCCCTTGGCCTTGGTCAGTGCACTCACAGCGACGGAGCCTCCTCGAGCAGCGGGTGGCCCCACTTTTCCACGAAGGCGGCCTCGACGGCGGCACCCACCTTGTAGAGGCGGTCGTCCTTCATGACCGGGGCGATGATCTGCAGTCCGACCGGCAGCCCGTCCTCGGGCGCGAGGCCGCAGGGCAGCGACATGGCGGCGTTGCCGGCCAGGTTGGTCGGGATGGTGCACAGGTCGGCGAGGTACATCGCCATCGGGTCGTCGGCGCGCTCGCCGATCGGGAAGGCGGTGGTGGGCGTCGTCGGGGAGACGATCACGTCGACCTGCTCGAACGCCGCGTCGAAGTCCTGCTTGATCAGCGTGCGGACCTTCTGGGCGCTGCCGTAGTACGCGTCGTAGTAGCCGGAGCTGAGCGCGTACGTCCCCAGCATGATCCGGCGCTTGACCTCGTCACCGAAGCCGGCCGCGCGGGTCAGCGAGGTGACCTCCTCGGCGGAGCGCGTGCCGTCGTCGCCGGTCCGCAGGCCGTAGCGCAGGCCGTCGAAGCGGGCGAGGTTGGAGGAGCACTCGGAGGGCGCGATCAGGTAGTAGGCGGACAGCGCCAGGTCGAACGACGGGCAGTCCAGCTCCACGATCTCGGCGCCGAGCCCCTTCAGCAGTTCCACCGACTCGTCGAACCGCTGGACGACACCGGCCTGGTAGCCCTCGCCGCGGAACTGCTTGACGACGCCGACCCGCATCCCGGCCACGGACCCGTTGCGGGCCGCCTCGACGACCGGGGGCACCGGCTCGTCGATGGAGGTGGAGTCCATCGGGTCGTGCCCGGCGATCACCTCGTGCAGCAGGGCCGCGTCGAGGACGGTACGGGCACAGGGGCCGCCCTGGTCCAGGGAGCTGGAGAAGGCGACCATGCCGTACCGGGACACGGCACCGTAGGTCGGCTTCACGCCGACGGTGCCGGTGACGGCCGCGGGCTGGCGGATGGACCCGCCGGTGTCGGTGCCGATGGCGAGCGGCGCCTGGAACGAGGCGAGCGCGGCGGACGACCCGCCGCCGGAGCCTCCGGGAATCCTGGTCAGATCCCACGGGTTGCCGGTCGGCCCGTAGGCGCTGTTCTCGGTGCTGGACCCCATGGCGAACTCGTCCATGTTGGTCTTGCCGAGGATGACGACGTCGGCGGCCTTGAGCCGCTTGGTGAGCGTCGCGTCGTACGGCGGGATCCAGCCCTCGAGCATCTTGGAGCCGACGGTGGTCGGGATGCCCTCGGTGGTGAAGATGTCCTTGAGCGCGAGCGGGACACCGGCCAGCGGGCCGAGCTTCTCCCCCTTGGCCCGCTTCTCGTCGACGGCACGGGCCTGCGCGAGGGCGCCCTCGCGGTCGACGTGCAGGAAGGCGTGCACCTTCTCGTCGACGGTTTCGATCCGGGCCAGGTGGGCCTCGGTGACCTCGACGGCCGTGAGCTCGCCGGAGGCGATCTTCGCGGCGGTCTCGGCCGCGGTGAGCCTGATGATGTGATCGCTCATGCGGGTTACTCCTCCCCCAGGATCTGCGGCACCTTGAAACGCTGCTGCTCCTGGGCCGGGGCGCTGGAGAGCGCCTGCTCGGGGGTGAGCGAGGGACGGACCTCGTCCGGCCGCATGACATTGGTCAGCGGGAGCGGGTGCGAGGTCGGCGGTACGTCTTGGTCGGCGACTTCGCTGACGCGGGCGACCGCGCCGATGATGTCGTCGAGCTGGCCTGCGAAGTGGTCGAGCTCTTCGGGCTTCAGCTCCAGACGCGCCAGCCGGGCGAGGTGGGCGACCTCCTCGCGCGTGATGCCAGGCATGCAGCGATCCTCTGGGGTGAGTGTGAGTGTTTTGGCTCCAATCCTATGGGGCACCGCCCCCTGCCCGTGAAACCCGTTCGCCTCACGCCGTCGCACGCCGAAGGATCCGGTCAGCCGCAGACGGCGAGGAGGGGCCGGGACGGGG
>KL568524.1:106297-106472 GCA_000715605.1 Streptomyces speibonae
GGAGGGGCCGGGACGGGGGTGTGCGCCCGCAGCGACTGGCGCGTCCGCACCGAGCACTCGGCCAACAAACTCAATCGCGCCGGTCCGAGGACGTACACCCCCGTCCCGGCCCCCCACCCCCACCCACCGCGGGCGCTACGCGCACCCCCACCGGAGGGACAGCGGCGCCGCAGGC
>KL568524.1:106653-109017 GCA_000715605.1 Streptomyces speibonae
CCAGTCCGAGGACGTACACCCCCGGCCCGGCCCCGCACCACCCACCCCCCGTGGGCGGGGTGCGGATCGCTAGGACCTGATGATGGTCAGGGCCTCGTCGCGGATCCTGGTCATCGTGGGCTCGTCGCGGGCTTCCGCGTTCAGGCGGAGGAGCGGCTCCGTGTTGCTGGGGCGGACGTTGAACCACCAGTCGGCCGAGCTGACGGTGAGGCCGTCCAGTTCGTCGAGGGCGATGCCCTCACGCCCCTCGTACGCGGCTCTGATCGCGGCGAGCCGGGCCGCCTGGTCGTCGACGGTGGAGTTGATCTCGCCGGAGCCGGAGTAGCGGTCGTACTGGGCGACCAGGGCGGACAGCGTGCCCTCCTGGCCGCCGAGCGCGGCAAGGACGTGCAGAGCGGCCAGCATGCCCGTATCGGCGTTCCAGAAGTCGCGGAAGTAGTAGTGCGCGGAGTGCTCGCCGCCGAAGATCGCGCCGGTCCTCGCCATCTCGGCCTTGATGAAGGAGTGGCCCACGCGTGTGCGTTCCGGCGTGCCGCCGTTCTCCCGTACGACCTCGGGGACCGACCACGACGTGATCAGGTTGTGGATGATCGTGCCCTTGCCGCCGTTACGGGCGAGCTCCCGGCTCGCCACCAGCGCGGTGATCGCGGACGGGGACACCGGTTCGCCGCGCTCGTCGACGACGAAGCAGCGGTCGGCGTCGCCGTCGAAGGCGAGGCCGAGGTCGGCGCCCTCCTCGCGGACCCGCTTCTGCAGATCGACGAGGTTAGCCGGGTCGAGGGGGTTGGCCTCGTGGTTGGGGAAGGTGCCGTCGAGTTCGAAGTACATCGGGACGAGCGTGAGCGGCAGCCCGGCGAGGACCGTCGGGACGGTGTGGCCGCCCATGCCGTTGCCCGCGTCGACGACGACCTTCAGGGGGCGGATCGAGGTCAGGTCGACGAGTGAACGCAGGTGCGACGCGTAGTCGTCCAGCGTGTCGCGGCGGGTGATCGTTCCGGGCGGGCCGGGGGCCGCCTCCTGGGTGCCGGACTTGCTCCACTGTTCGACGAGCTCCCGGATCTCCGCCAGGCCCGTGTCCTGGCCGACGGGTGCGGCGCCCGCTCGGCACAGCTTGATGCCGTTGTAGCGCGCCGGGTTGTGCGAGGCGGTGAACATCGCGCCGGGGAGGTTCAGGGCGCCCGAGGCGTAGTAGAGCTGGTCGGTCGAGCACAGGCCGATCTCGGTCACGTCGACGCCGTGCGCTGCCGCTCCGCGCGCGAACGCGCCCGACAGGCCGGGGGACGACGGCCTCATGTCGTGGCCGGTGACGATGGCGGTCGCTCCGGTCACCCGGGCGAAGGCGGCGCCGAAGAGTTCGGCGAGGTTCTCGTCCCACTGGTCGGGGACGACCCCGCGTACGTCGTACGCCTTCACGATCTGCGACAGATCAGCAGCCACGGCCAGCCCTTCCGGAAGTCCTGTCGGTCACCACAAACTACCCGTAGAGCGTTACCGTCCGGTCGGGGCCACCCGAACGTTTCTGCGAGCGCTGGGGCGGGACCCGGGTGGGGCGGTCAGTTGTCCGGGGAGCGGAGGACGCGCAGGTGGCCGCGGCGGGCGACCTCCATCGGGTCGGACGTACGGGAGTCGCCGGCCCCCGCCGCGCGGTCCTGGGGCCGTGCCGCCTCGCGCACCGCGTTGGCGAGCGCCTCCAGGTCGTCCCCGCTGGGCTGGGCCGGGGCGGATCCGTCGAGCAGGCGGACGACCTCCCAGCCGCGCGGTGCGGTGAGGCGCTCTGAGTGCTCGGCGCACAGGTCGTAGCAGTGGGGCTCGGCGTAGGTGGCGAGCGGGCCGAGGACCGCGGTCGAGTCGGCATAGACGTACGTCAGCGTCGCGACGGCGGGACGGCCGCAGGCGGTGCGCGAACAGCGACGTACAGGGCTCACGATGTTGGACGGTACCGCACTCTTGAGCGGGCCGCGACGACTCTCCACCACGTCACTCCACCGTGTCGTGGCGTGAAGCGTCCCACATGCCCTTTTGGGCATACCTCGCTGACCTGGTTCTACGCGGGGAGCACGGGAGGTGGGTGGTTCTGATTTCGGTCACCACTTGGCACAAACGCAGTCAAATACCTTGAGGTCATCGGGCTTGGAGGGGTACGGAATCGAGCCCAACCTTGGCTGGAATGGTCATGTTCTGACAAGGCGTGCGGGGCGGCTCGAAGGGGTGTGGGGATCGGGCGGGGCGGCGACGTGACGACTACCCTTCGCAGTGATGGACAGCCCTGTGACCCCTCCTCGCCCCACCGGCCCCGGGCCCCGACGCCGTGATCGTCACGGGCGGGGGATGCGGGGGCCGATCGCACCACCCCAGGTGCCGCTC
>KL568524.1:109273-114431 GCA_000715605.1 Streptomyces speibonae
TGCAGGACTCGGTGGAGCGGTTGGAGCGACGGTGGCCGCAGCTTGCCGACATCGACTTTCTGGTGATGGACGTGCCGCGGCTGGATGGCGTGGGAGCGGGGGCGGGGGCAGGGACGGGCTGGAGCGATGAGGCGGTGCCGCTGGGTGGGACGGTGGCTGCCCGGAACGGGCGGTCGGCGCGGGTGGTGATCTATCGGCGGCCCGTCGAGATCCGCACTAAGGGGCGGGAGGAGCGGGCGGCGCTGGTGCATGAGGTCGTGGTGGAGCAGGTGGCGGAGTTGCTGGGGCTGACGCCGGAGACCGTGGATCCTCGGTACGGGGAGGACTGACGGTGGTGGGGTGGATGCCTGCGGCGCGGGGCGCGGACGCGCCAGTCGCTGCGGGCGCACACCCCCGTCCCGCCCCTCCCCGCCGCACGCGCCTGCCGCGCTCCGTCGGCTGGGTGGCACGACGGCACCTCTATTCCTGCAGGATCGACAGGTCCTCGTTCGCCTGGGGGACCGCTACCGTGCCGCGGTCGTCCGGGAGGGGCTGGACCGTGAAGAACGGGACGCCGTCCGTCGTCTTCGTCAGCGTGCGCGACGCGTACACCGGGGTGTCCGACTCGGACTCGAGTGTGAGGGCGTACGTCCCCTTGACTCCGGACGGGACCGGTGCCTCGACGATCTGGGTCGTGCCGGACTTGATCGTGTAGGTCTTGGACGCCTGCGTCCCGCCCTCCGTGCCCGACGACGCCGTCACCTTGATCTCGGCGGGCCCCTCGGGCGCGGTCACCGAGAGCGCCGTGCCCTTGGCCGTGTTGTCCACGGCCGTCGCGCGCGTGCCGATCGGTCGTGCCGCCGGAATGAACGCCGACTCCTGCTTCTCGCCCTCGCCCCGCAGCACCCGCACCGCCGCGACCACCGGCACCGAGCTGTCCGGTGCCGTGAGCAGCAGGGAGCCCGCCTCACCGCGTGTGATGTCGCCCAGGTCGACGGCCGCCGTCATGCCGCCCTTCACGTGCAGCGTCTCGTGACCCGCCGGGGTGATGGCTCCGGTGGGCGAGGCGAGGCGGAGTTTCAGGTCGACGTCGGCGTCACGCGGGGTGAAGGCGATCAGGCGTACGGCGGTGGCGTCCTTCGGGATGCCGGGCAGGACCAGGCTGCCGGACGGATCGGCCGACGCGGGCAGCCAGTCGCCGCCCAGCTGGTCGTCCAGGGCCTGTACGGCCGCGCCGACCCGGCCGCTGCGGACCACCACGTGCACGGTCACGTCGGTCTGCTTCTCGCCGGTGAGCGTGGAGAGCAGCACCGACTCGGCGGAGTTCGGCTTGACCGTGATGCCCTCCCCCACCGTTGTCTTCAGGGCGCCGTCCTTGCCGTAGAGCTCGATGTCCACGACCGCCGCCGAGTCGTCGGGGTTGGTCAGGTGGACGTAGTCGGTGCGCTCGGCGGCGGTGCTGGTGCCCGGGAACCAGAACTCCGTGTCGGCGGGCGTGCAGGTGGTTCCCTGCAGGCCCCGGCCGGTACCTGCCGCCACCTCGGTCGTCTGCTGCACGGTCCAGCCGGGTGCGAAGTGCCCCTCCGCGGTGCCGATGAGGGCGGGGGCGTCGGCTCCTGAGACGGTCCCCGTGGCCGGTTTGCCGGGTTCCGCGGGATTCAGGGCTTTTTCGTCGGATTTCTTGGTGGTGGGGAGGAGTTCGGCCTTGCCCTTCTCCGTGCCCTCCGTGGGGGGTGTGTAGGAGGTGTACGTCGTCTCGGCCAGGTCCGAGGTGCTGGGCGGGGGGCACACCAGGCTCGTGCGTTCCACCGGGAGGTGGGCGGCCGCCTTCGCCGGGGCGTCGGTCCCGGTGTCGGGGGCCGACACGGTGGCGAAGCCGGTCACGGCGGCGAGCGCGGCCACGCCCGCGATCAGGGACAGGGTCGTGCGGTTCACTGCTGGCCCCCCTCGGGACGCTCACCGTTGGGGTCGTACGGAGTGTCGTAGCCCTGTGTGTAGTTCGGGTCGTAGCCGCCGCTCTGCGAGTACGTCTGGTCGTACTGGTAGGTGTACGGGTCGTACTGGTCGGGCTGTTGCTGATAGGCGTAGGGGTCGGGGGTGTACTGCTGCTGGTACTCGTCCGCCGCGTAGGTGCCGTCCCAGCTGCCGTAGTCGGGCTGCTGGGGGACGGGGGGCGGCTCGGTGGGGAAGTCCGGGGTGGGGAGGTCCGGTTCGGGGGACGTCGGCTCCTCGGCCGCCTCTGCCTCCGCCTCCGCCTGGGCGCGCAGCCGGCGGGCGCGGCGGCCCTCGCCGGCCAGCGCCTCGGCGGGGACGGACGGTTCCTCGGGGAGGTCGTCGTCGATGTCGCGGCGGCGGCCGGGCAGGGCCATGACCACGAGGACCACGGCGAGCAGCCCCTGGGCCCACAGCCAGGCGGTGTGGGTGATCGGGTCCTCGTAGGTGACGGCCAGGGTGCCGCCGGTGGAGGGGAGTTCGAAGCCCTGGGCCCAGCCGTCGACCGTGGTGCGGGTCAGCGGCTTGCCGTCCAGGGTGGCGGTCCAGCCCTCGGCCGCGGCGTCGGCGAGGCGGAGCACGCGGCCCTCGGCGCCGGCCGGGATCTTGGTGTGGATCTCCACCGGGCCCGCGGCGACGGGTTCGGGCTCGCCGTCGCCGGCGGGGACGATGCTCGCGCGGGCGACCTGCCGGTCGACCCGCCACAGCGCGCCGCCCGCCTGCTGGCTGAGCCTGCTCAGTCCGGGCGTGGCGTCCAGGACGCGGGTGACCTCGCGCGGGGCGCCCTGGTGGACCAGGACGTAGCGGACGGCGAAGCCGCCGAGCTGGTCGGCCTGGTCGGCGCCGGAACCGGCGACGAGGTTGGCGACCACCTTGTCGAGTCCGGTGTTGCGGCCGTCCACGATCTCGGAGTCGCCCATCCGCACGCCCGAGCCGCGGACCAGCACATAGCCGACCCGGGCAGTGGAGTCGCTGTCGAGCACCAGGGTGCGTGCCTGGTCGCGGGTGCCGCTCTCCTCGGCGACGAAGGCGGGCACCTGGACGGGGTCGCGCCGCTCCACGGGTCCGTGGGCGCCGCGGATCATCCAGCCGGCGGCGAGGACCAGCGGGCCGACGGCGCAGGCGAGGGCGATCAGGGCGGCGACGGGCTGGCGCCAGCCGAAGCTCTGCTCGGCGACCCGCGAGCGGGCGCCGTCCGCGCCGAGCGTGGCGGCGGCCAGGACGGCGATGCCGTAGACGAGGGTGGCGGGGCCCGCCCAGGCCGAGTCGTTGGACAGGACGGCGAAGACGAGGCCCACCAGGGCCGCCGTCCACGCGGTGAGGATCGCCGTGCGGCGCTCGGAGCGCAGCAGGGCGGCGAGCGCGGCGAGCACCAGGCCGATCAGCACGAGGCCGCCCGCGGTGCCGGGGCCGCCCGGGCTCGCGCCGAGCAGGTCGAGGGCGGACGCGGCGGAGGGGCCGTACTCGAGGCCGGTCTCCCGGAAGAAGCCGAAGGGGAGCAGGGACAGCGACCAGGGGGCCAGCACCAGCAGAGGCGTGCCCAGTTGGGCCAGGAAGCGCGGTCCGTAGGCCGGGAGCTCGGTTCTGCGCAGGGCCAGTACACCGATGCCGAGGACCAGCGCGAGGGGCCACACGATCGGGGTGAACGCGGTGGTGACGGTGAGCAGCAGCGCGTACGCCCAGGTGGCGCGCCAACTGCCGCGCACGCCGTCGGGGTTGGTGAGACCGCTCGCGGCGACGCCCGCGCGGGCGATGAGCGGCAGCAGGATGGCGAGTACGGCGGTGCCGATGCGGCCGCCGGCCAGGGCGCCGGTCGCGGCGGGCAGGAAGGCGTAGGCGACGGCGGCCCACGCGCGCAGCAGCCGGGAGGTGACGAGCGGCCGGGAGGCGAAGTAGGCGGTGAAGCCGGCCAGCGGGACCGAGCAGACCAGGAGGATCGTGACGGCGAGTCCGGTGGAGCCGAGGAGGAGGGAGGCGAACGCCGCCACGATCGCGAGGTAGGGCGGTGGGGTTCCGGTGCCGCCGGCGCCCACCGGGTGCCAGGCGTCGGTGTAGCGGGCCCACAGGTCGCCGGCGTCGGCGGGCGCGGGGAGCAGGGCGCCGCCCGCGAGGGCTCCGCCGCCGAGGAGCCCGCGGCAGGCCACGAGGGAGACCAGCAGCAGGACCAGGAAGAGCACCGGGCCAGGCTTGCGGGCGACGCGCTTGAGACGGGCGAACTGCTCGACCTCGAGGAAGTCGGCGTCGTCGCCGCCGGGTCCGGACTCGATGGCTCCGCCGTGCCGTCCCGCGCCGGAGGCGGCTTCGGGGTCGGAACGGCCGACGATGCTGCTCGCGGCCTGTTCCACGGTGACGCGGACGGTCGCGCCGGGCGGCGGGAACAGCGGGCGCAGTTCGCCCTTGTCGGCCACCGGGCTGCCGCGGTGACGCCGTGCGGCGAGGATCCGTTCGGGGCGCAGCAGGGTGCCCATGAGGCCGCGGATCTCGTCGACGGCCTGTCCGGGGACCTTGCCGACGAGGTAGGCGAGGGTGCGCAGCAGGGTGCCGAGGACGACGCGGAACAGCACCCAGGGCAGCACGGCGGTACGGGCGTTGACCAGCAGGGTGTAGACGGCGCCGGCCTTGTCCACCTTGTGCGGGGAGGCGGCGGTGCGGCCCACGCAGTCGACGGTGCGGCGTTCGCGGGAGGCCGCCTCGGCGTGCCGGACGACGGCGTCGGGGGCGACGAGGACCCGGTATCCCGCGGAGTGCGCGCGCCAGCACAGGTCGACGTCGTCGCGCATGAGGGGCAGGTGCCGGTCGAATCCGCCTAGCTCGTCGAAGACGTCGCGGCGGATCAGCATGCCCGCGGTGGACACCGAGAGGACGGGCCGTACGTGGTCGTGCTGGCCCTGGTCCTGTTCGCGGCGGTCCAGACCGGTCCAGCGGCGGCCGGAGTTGGCGATGGAGACGCCGACCTCGAGGAGTTGTCGGCGGTCGTACCAGCCGCGGAGTTTGGGGCCGACTACGGCGACGTCGTCGCGGCCGAGCTCGTATTCGTTCTCCACGACGGCGAGCAGCTGGGCCAGCGCGTCCGGCTCGGGGGCGCAGTCGTCGTGCAGCAGCCAGAGCCACTGCACCGGTTCGCCGTGCGGGAGTTCCGGCATGTCGTAGGCGTCGTCGCGCCAGCTGCGGGTGACCGGGTCCCAGC
>KL568524.1:114665-115103 GCA_000715605.1 Streptomyces speibonae
CCCCAGCCGCTCGGCCGCTTCAGGTACGGCAGGTCGTCCGGCGTGAGGTGCGGGGCGCCGCGGTGGCACTCCTCGACCGCCTGGCCGAAGCCCGTGCGCCGGGCGAGGTGCAGCACGTTGTCGTCGCCGAGCGCGTCGGTGACCAGGCGTGCGGAGTCGTCCGCGCTGCCGGTGTCGGCGCCGACGGCGAACTGGACGGGGCGCTCCTGGCCGAGCAGCCCGGCGAGCACGTCGGGCAGCCAGCGGCCGCCGTCGTGGGAGACGAGGACCGCGGTCACCACGTGACGCGGGAACTCTGGGGCGGCAGCGAGGTCTTGCCGGGCTGCCGTGTGGCTGTGCACGGACATCGAGGTACGGGCCCCGGTTCGGTGGACTGTGGGGGACGCCTGTGCCCGGTGGGGGCAGCGGGGCGTCTCGGACGAGCGACCACACTATCGG
>KL568524.1:115352-117827 GCA_000715605.1 Streptomyces speibonae
CCGCCTGTGGACAACCACCTGCGACGGGCCTTAAGTGACGTATGTACGAAGTGCCGCTGTGCGTGCGGGGATGACGGGTGTACGGCGGTGACGCGCCGTTCGTCAGACGGCGGCCTTCTTGAGCCGGCGGCGCTCCCGCTCGGAGAGCCCGCCCCAGATGCCGAAGCGTTCGTCGTTGGCGAGGGCGTATTCGAGGCACTCGGAGCGGACCTCACAGGCGAGGCAGACCTTCTTGGCCTCCCGGGTCGAGCCGCCCTTCTCGGGGAAGAAGGACTCGGGGTCGGTCTGGGCACACAGCGCGCGCTCCTGCCAGCCGAGCTCCTCGTCCGCGTCGTCGACCAGCAGTTGCTGCACCAGCTCGGTCATGTGCGCCCCTCGTCTGTCTTTCGCGTCCCCGTGATGCGGCCGTTACCGATTCCGGCTGAACGACACGAGTGAAATTACAAGTGTGCTGCTCCGGGCGAGTCAAGCCGAGATCTGCTATTGGGCCCCTGATTCACTCTGCGGAACCAAGGCCGAGCGGAAAGTGTTCAAATCACCCTAAACCTTGACACACGCGCGGGACCCGCGAGGGTTTCCAGCCCCCACAGAGCCTCTGTGAAAGAGGACGCCCGGGAGATCGATCTCGTTCCGGACCGCACGACAAAGCGAACCGGATCACAGTCGGATCACAGGATCGCAACGGCGCGCGGGCCACTCGGCCGTGCGCACCTTGTGTCCCGGGAAACGATTGAGCAAACCTTTCGCCTGTCAGATGAACCGGATGAGGTGAACCACGTCCCACATACCGGGCGTCGAGTTGACAGTGAATGAGTGAACCGCTGTCCTTGGGGGCATGCTCGCGAACCGCGCACTCACCTCGACCCGCTCCGCCGGGTTCCTCGGTGCTGCCCGCGCTCGCTGTAGCTGTCGCTGTTCCGGCTGTTGAGCCCCACGCGCTCCCGCCGTCGCCGAGTCCCCCGCGACCCGGCCGCCGTTTCCTCGTTCCCACCAAGGCGTCCTTCGCCGCCGCCCGCGATCCGGGCATGGCGCGGCACCCGCCTTCCCGCCGCTTCCCGCCGCTTCCCGCCAAGGAACCTCCGCCCCCCATGAACAGCGACAGCGACCTCCAGATCGCCGGTGACATCCTCGAAGTCCCGCACCTGCTCCAGCCCCCGCGCGAGCACCCGGCCACCGTCGCCGACTTCGCCGGCCTGGCCCGCTCCATCGCCGCCGACCGCTCCCAGTGGGAGCACCTCGTCCGCTACGACGCCACCAGCCGCTGGTACCACCGGCTGCGCACCGGCCCCGGTTACGAGGTGTGGCTGCTGTCGTGGGTGCCCGGCCAGGGCAGCGGAGCGCACGACCACGGCCGCTCCTCCGGCGTGCTCACCGTGCTGGAGGGCACCCTCACCGAGCACACCGCGCGCGGCACGCGCGCGCTGACGGCCGGCGCGCAGCGCGTGTTCGCGCCGGGCTATACGCACCATGTCGTCAACGACACGCTGGAAGGCGCCGTCAGCCTGCACATCTACTACCCGGGCCTGACCGAGATGCCCATGCACACCCCGCACTGCGAGGCACGGCCGGAGCCCGGCCCGGTGACTGCCTGACATGATGTCGTAGCGGCCTGCAAGGATGACCCCATGCGCATTGTGGTTCTGGCAGGCGGCATCGGCGGTGCCCGGTTCCTGCGCGGTCTGAAGCAGGCCGCGCCGGACGCGGACATCACGGTCATCGGCAACACCGGGGACGACATCCACCTCTTCGGGCTGAAGGTCTGCCCGGACCTCGACACGGTGATGTACACGCTCGGCGGCGGTATCAACGAGGAGCAGGGCTGGGGGCGGGCCGACGAGACCTTCCACGTCAAGGAGGAGCTCGCCGCGTACGGCGTCGGCCCGGAGTGGTTCGGGCTCGGCGACCGGGACTTCGCCACACACATCGTGCGGACGCAGATGCTCGCCGCCGGATATCCGCTGAGCGCGGTGACCGAGGCGCTCTGCGACCGCTGGCAGCCCGGCGTGCGGCTGATCCCGATGACCGACGACCGCGTGGAGACGCATGTGGCCGTCGAGTCGGAGGGCGAACGCAAGGCGGTTCATTTCCAGGAGTACTGGGTGCGGCTGCGCGCCTCGGTGCCGGCCCAGGCGGTCGTGCCGGTCGGCGCGGAGCAGGCCAAGCCGGCCCCCGGTGTCCTGGAGGCGATCGCCGAGGCCGACGTGATCCTCTTCCCGCCGTCCAACCCCGTGGTCTCCGTGGGCACCATCCTCGCGGTGCCCGGCATCCGGGAGGCGATCGCCGACGCGGGCGTGCCGGTGATCGGGCTGTCGCCGATCGTCGGGGACGCGCCCGTGCGCGGCATGGCCGACAAGGTGCTCGCGGCCGTCGGCGTGGAGTCCACGGCTCCGGCGGTCGCCGAGCACTACGGCTCGGGCCTGCTGGACGGCTGGCTGGTCGACACCGTCGACGCGGGCTGTGTGGAACGCGTCGAGG
>KL568524.1:118058-118788 GCA_000715605.1 Streptomyces speibonae
GCGGACCGTATGAGCGACACCGGCTACCGGGTCTGGGCGGTGCCGGGCCTGCCCGAGGTCCGCCCGGGCGACGACCTGGCCAAGCTGATCGCGTCCGCCGAGCCGGACCTGGCCGACGGCGACGTCCTCATCGTCACCTCGAAGATCGTCTCCAAGGCGGAGGGCCGGATCGTCGAGGCGGCCGACCGGGAGGCCGCGATCGACGCGGAGACCGTCCGCGTGGTCGCCCGGCGGGGCACCCTGCGCATCGTGGAGAACCGTCAGGGCCTGGTCATGGCCGCGGCCGGCGTCGACGCCTCCAACACCCCCGAGGGCACGGTGCTGCTGCTCCCGGAGGACCCCGACGCCTCCGCGCGGGCGATCCGCGCGGGCCTGCGCGACGCGCTCGGCGTCGAGGTCGGCGTGATCGTCACCGACACCTTCGGCCGCCCCTGGCGTGCCGGGCTGACGGACGTCGCGATCGGCGCGGCCGGCGTACGCGTACTGGACGACCTGCGCGGCGGCACCGACGCGCACGGCAACCGGCTGGGCGCCACCGTCGTCGCCACCGCCGACGAACTCGCCGCGGCGGGCGATCTGGTCAAGGGCAAGGCGTCCGGCCTGCCGGTGGCCGTCGTCCGGGGACTGCCGCACGCGGTGGCGGCCGAGGACGGCGAGGGCGCGCGGGCGATGGTGCGCGGCGCGCGGGACGACATGTTCCGCCTGGGCACCTCGGAAGCCGTACGGCAGG
>KL568524.1:118969-119637 GCA_000715605.1 Streptomyces speibonae
AAAGCCGTACGGCAGGCGGTGACCCAGCGCCGTACAGTGCGGGCCTTCACCGACGATCCGGTCGACCCGGGCGCGGTGCGCCGCGCGGTCGCGGCGGCGGTGACGGCGCCGGCCCCGCACCACACCACTCCGTGGCGGTTCGTGCTGGTGGAGTCCCCCCGGACCCGCACCCGCCTGCTGGACGCGATGCGCGAGGCGTGGATCGCGGACCTGCGCCGTGACGGCAGGCCGGAGGAGTCCATCGCCAGGCGCGTCCGCCGCGGCGACGTCCTGCGCAACGCCCCTTACCTGGTCGTGCCCTGCCTGGTCATGGACGGCTCGCACACCTACGGGGACGCGCGGCGGGACGGGGCGGAGCGGGAGATGTTCGTGGTCGCCGCGGGCGCCGGCGTGCAGAACTTCCTGGTGGCGCTGGCCGGGGAACGGCTGGGTTCGGCCTGGGTGTCGTCGACGATGTTCTGCCGCGACGTGGTCCGGGACGCCCTGGACCTGCCGGTGGACTGGGACCCGATGGGCGCGGTGGCGGTGGGCCACCCGGCCGAGGACCCGCGTCCGCGGCCCGAGCGGACGGCGGACGCGTTCATCGCCGTGCGGTGAGCCGGGTGTGCGGGGGCCTGCCGCTCCGGTGCGGGGGCCTACCCTCTTAGGGGCCCTCCGCTGCCGGCGGG
>KL568524.1:119823-121038 GCA_000715605.1 Streptomyces speibonae
GGGCCGATCTCCGGTCCACTCTCATCCTGGGACTCCCGTGGCAGGACGTTTCGCTCCCCGCCCGACCCGCACGACCGTGCGCGGCGGCCATGTCGCCGTGCCCGCGGGCGTCCCCCGCCAGGCGCCGGCCCCGGCACGTACGCGGACATATGTGCCGGACGGCCCCCTGGACCTCGGCCTGGTGCTCGGGCCGCTGCGGCGCGGGCCCGGTGATCCGACGTTCCGGGCGCTGCCGGACGGCTCCGTGTGGCGGACCAGCCTGACACCGGCCGGTCCGGGGACGCTGCGGGTGACGCAGCGGGCCGGGGAGATCCGGGGCGAGGCGTGGGGGCCGGGCGCGGACTGGCTCCTGGAGCAGCTGCCGGAGATGCTCGGGTCGGCCGACGACCCGTCCGCCTTCGTACCCCGGCACAAGCTGCTGGCGGTGACCCGGCACCGGCGGCCCGGACTGCGGCTGACGCGGACCGGGCTGGTGCTGGAGTCGCTGATCCCGTCGATCCTGGAGCAGAAGGTCACCACCGGCGAGGCGTACCGGGCGTGGCGGCTGCTGGTACGGAAGTACGGGGAGCCGGCGCCCGGGCCGGCGCCGGAGCGGATGTCGGTGATGCCGGCGCCGCGGACCTGGGCGCTGATCCCCTCCTGGGAGTGGCACCGGGCCGGGGTCGACAACAAGCGGGCGTCGACGGTGCTGCGGGCGGTGCGGGTCGCGGCGCGGCTGGAGGAGGCGGTGCGGATGCCTCCGGAGGCGGCGCAGGCGCGGCTGGAACTGGTGTCGGGGATCGGGCCCTGGACGTCCGCGGAGACGGTGCAGCGCAGTCATGGGGCGGTGGATGCGGTGACCGTGGGGGATCTGCATCTGCCGGGGATCGTGGGGTGGGCGCTGGCGGGGGATCGGTATGCGGATGACGCGGGGATGCTGGCGCTGCTGGAGCCGTATGCGGGGCAGCGGCATCGGGCCGCGCGGTTGATCCTGTTGAGCGGGCGGGTGCCGGGGCGGCGGGCGCCGCGGATGCCGTATGGGGATATCGGGCGGTTGTGAGGCGCGGGTGGGCTGCGCGCCCCGGTGCCTGAACGCCGGCCGCGTTGGAGTGGGCGCACCCGGCGTTCGAACACTGGCCCGCGTTGGTGTGGCCCGGGGGTGTCTGCGCAGCCCGGCGCTACGGGGTGCCTCCCCCGCTCTCGGCTCCTCCCCCACTCTCGGCTCCTCCCCCACTC
>KL568524.1:121348-122250 GCA_000715605.1 Streptomyces speibonae
CCGCCCTGGGGGTACCTCCCAGGCTTTTGAGGCTCTGGGGGAGGCACGACTGCCCGCGGATCGCGGCAGGGGACCGGATCGGCTCTACTGGTCCGAGGAGAAGCGGACGGCGCCGGCCGGGATGTGGGCGTCGCACCAGACTCGGGCGCCCTCGCGGAGTTCGTTGTGAGCGCCTATGACCGCGCCGTCGCCGATGACCGTGCCGGTCAGGACCGATCGTTCGCCCACCCGCGCCCGCGTCCCGATCAGCGAGTCGGTGACGACCGCGCCCGGTTCGATGACCGCCCCCGGCAGGATCGTGCTCCCGAAGACGCGCGCGCCCTCCGCCACGAGCGCGCCCTCGCCCACCACCGTCCCGCCCGCGAGCTTCGCGCCGGGCGCCACGGTCGCCGTGGGCAGCACCAGCCGGTCACCGCAGCGGCCGGGCACCGCCGGCGACGGCGCGCGCCCGAGCACCAGATCCGCCGAGCCCCGCACGAACGCCGCCGGTGTCCCCAGGTCCAGCCAGTACGTCGAGTCGACCATCCCCTGCAGATGCGCCCCCGCCGCGAGCAGTCCCGGGAACGTCTCCCGCTCCACCGACACCACCCGCCCCGCCGGGATCGCGTCGATCACCGACCGCCGGAAGACGTACGCCCCCGCGTTGATCTGGTCGGTGACGATCTCCTCCGGTGTCTGCGGCTTCTCCAGGAAGGCGAGCACCTTCCCCGTGTCGTCCGTCGGGACCAGCCCGTACGCCCGCGGATCGGTCACCTTCGTCAGGTGCAGCGAGACGTCCGCCCCCGTCGTCTCGTGCGTCCGCACCAGCGCCCGGATGTCGAGGCCCGTGAGAATGTCCCCGTTGAAGATCAGCACCGGCTCGTCCGGCCCCGAGTGCAGCCGGGAGGCGACGTTGCGGATGG
>KL568524.1:122476-123555 GCA_000715605.1 Streptomyces speibonae
TACTCGATGTGCAGCCCCAGCGCCGAGCCGTCACCGAAGTACGGCTCGAAGACCTCGGCCAGATAGGACGTCGCCAGGACGATGTGCTCGACGCCCGCCGCTCTGGCACGCGCCAGTTGGTGCGTCAGGAAGGGCACCCCGGCCGCCGGGACCATGGGTTTGGGTGTGTGCACCGTGAGCGGGCGCAGCCGGGTGCCCTTGCCGCCGACCAGGAGGATCGCTTCTGTCACCTGTCGTCTTCGCTTCCTGCCGGGACCGGCCGAACTGTCTTTCGGCCGGCCAGTGTATGCAGACCGTTCCGCAGCCCGTTCTCCGGCAGGAAGAAACGTCGGTGCGCCTCAACGCCCCTGGTAGCGGGCCGCCGTGGAACGCACCGTGCCGAGCTTCTTGTACAGCTTCCCCCCTGGGCACGAGGTGTTGAACCCGTCCCGGTGACCGGAGATCACGTTCAGTCGTACCTTCTTGCCTTTTCGGTAGAGATTGCCACCTCCGGACGTCAGATATGTCTTGGAGCGCGGATTCATGCCGTGCAGCCCGAGTTTCCACGCGGTGAGCCGGGCGACGGCCTTCACCGCGGAGGACGACGGCTTCTTGGAGCCGTAGGAGCCGATCACCGCGATGCCCGTCGTGTTCGTGTTGAAGCCGAGGGTGTGGGCGCCCTTGACGGCCTTGGCCACTCCCCCGGCCCGGCCCTCGTAGATCCGGCCGCACTTGTCGACGAGGAAGTTGTAGCCGATGTCCCGCCAGCCCAGGCTCCTGACGTGGTAGCGGTAGAACCCGCGGATGAGTGAAGGCGCCTGCGAGCACGAGTAGTTGTTGCCGGAGGCGGTGTGGTGCACGAAGGCCGCCTTGACCTTGCTGGTGTACACGAACCCGCCCTTGCGCAGGCCCTCGTCGGCGCCCCATCCGCGCCGGGTGACGATGGCGGGGCGCGGCCCGATGTGCGGCTTCGCCCGCTGTTCCTCGGTCAGTTCGGCCCCGCGCAGGGCGAGGAACTCCCGCTGGGTCCGCTCTCCGTCCAGCTCCGGGATCTCGTCGGCGCCCGGGGCCGCGAGCCGGGCGTTGGCCGCGGAGGCGGC
>KL568524.1:123730-125737 GCA_000715605.1 Streptomyces speibonae
GGCCGCGGAGGCGGCGGCCGCCGCGGCGGTCACGGGGCCCGTACGGCCGTCGACGCCCTCGCGCGCGTCCGCGGCGGCGTCGCCCGGGTCGATGAGCTCGAGCCGCAGCCCGGACGGCAGCTCCGGCGCGTCACCGGCCCCCGGGTCTTCGCCCGGTTCGGGTTCCGGCCGCACCCGGACCTCCACCCCGTCCGACTCCCCCACCCACAGCGGCGCCGTGGCCCCCCGCACCTGACCGGAGGCGGCTTCCGAGGTGCCCGGGTCGGCGCCGTGGTCGGTGTAGTGGGTCTCGACGTCCCGCCAGCCGGACCAGTCGCCGCCGGCGGCCGAGCGGGTACGGACCTGCACCCGGCCGGCGAGTTCGGCGGCGGGGTCGTCCCAGATGACGCCGAGGAGGGAGAAGTGCCGTACGGCCCGAGGGGTGAGGCCGAGAACGGCGGCGCCGGTGGCGCGGTCGTGGGCGAGGGGCCGCAGGGGCAGCGACTGGGTGCTGCCGGGCACGTCGGACGGGGCCGTCACCGCTGCGCGCGTGGCCGCTCCTGCCGTGGACGCCGGTCCCGCGGCCGCCGCGGCGGCGGGCGGGGCGAGCGGAAGGGCGAGGGCGGCGGCGCAGGTGACACCGATTGAGGAAGCAAGAATTCCACGCATGCCCCTGATCTTGGACATAGTCAGACAAATATGTCCATCGGGCATGTGACGGCCCGTCGGACACCGTTCCCCCGAACCGGTGTCGTGCGGGGAGGGTGCGCGGCGACGGCGCCGCGTACGCTTGCCCGGGTGAACGCCACCGACCGCACCCCTGCCGACCTGCTGAGTTCCGCGCTGGCCGCGGACCCGGTACGCCCCCTGGTGACCTTCTACGACGACGCCACGGGCGAACGTGTCGAATTGTCCGTGGCCACCTTCGCCAATTGGGTGGCCAAGACCGCCAACCTCCTCCAGGACGAACTGTCCGCCGAACCCGGCGACCGGGTGGCCCTGCTGCTGCCCGCGCACTGGCAGACGGCGGTGTGGCTGCTGGCGTGCGCGTCGGTGGGCGTGGTCGCCGACGTGGCCGGGGACGCGGCGGCCGCCGACATCGCGGTGAGCGGCCCGGCGCCGGAGTCGCTTCAGGCCGCGCGGGCCTGCTCGGGACCGCGCATGGCGCTGGCGCTCAGGCCCCTGGGCGGGCGCTTCCCGCAGCCGCCGGACGGCTTCGCCGACTACGCCGTCGAGGTGCCGGGCCAGGGCGACCGGTTCGTGCCGTACGCGCCGGTCGCCCCGGAGGAGCCGGCGCTGATCGTGGCCGGGCGGGAGTTCAGCGGGGCGGAGGTGGTGGAGCGGGCCCGGGCGGAGGCGCCGGAGATCGGGCTGACCGGTCCGGGGTCACGGATCCTGTCGGGGCTGCCGTTCGACACCTGGGAGGGCCTGAACTCCGGCCTGTACGCACCGCTGGCGACCGGCGGCTCGGTGGTGCTGTGCCGGAACCTGGACCGTCTCGGCGAGGAGGACCTGGCCAAGCGGGTGGAGAGCGAGCGGGTGACGGTCATCGCCGGATGACCGCCGGCCGGCCCGGGAGGAGCGGCCCCGCACTCCCCCGTTCGGCGCAACACCACCCCCCACGCCCCGCGCTCCCGGGTCATCGTCGTAGTCAGCGGCACGCACCACACCCGTACGCCGTCCCCGTCCCGTGCGCAGTGAGGGGTGGACCCGGCCATGAGCGACACCGCAGGCGCGCCCCTCGGACAGCCGGGGCCGGGGGCCGGGCGCACCCTGGGCCCGGGGGCGGGGTCCTCGCCGAGCGGGCGGGGCCGGATCCGGCGCCGGCGCCGGCGCTGGGCGCACGGCACGGGGCTGACGCTGGCCGTCGTGCTCGTCGCCGCGGCGGGCGCCGGGTGGGTGGCATACGTGAAGCTGGACGGGAACATCACTCCGGACGAGGCCGCGGCGGCGGAACTGGAACGGTTCGAGGAGGACCGGCCGACCGCCCTCGTCAAGGGCGCCCAGAACATCCTGCTGATCGGGTCC
>KL568524.1:125900-130858 GCA_000715605.1 Streptomyces speibonae
CCGCCCTCGTCAAGGGCGCCCAGAACATCCTGCTGATCGGGTCCGACACGCGCGCCGGTGAGGAGAACGGCCGCTACGGGCCGGATCCGGGAACCGAGCGTTCCGACACGGTGATCCTGCTGCATCTGTCGGCGGGCCGGCGCGACGCCACCGCGGTGTCGATACCCCGGGACCTGATGGTGGACGTGCCGGACTGCCGCCGCCCGGACGGGTCGCGTTCCGCGCCGATGTTCGCCGCGTTCAACTCCGCCTTCGAGGTGGGGGGTTCCGCCTGCACCATCCGCACGGTGGAAAAGCTCACGGACATCCGCGTCGACCATCACGTGGTCGTGGACTTCGAGGGTTTCAAGGACATGGTGGACGCGGTGGACGGTGTCGAGGTGTGTCTGCGCGAGCCCATTGACGACAAGGACGCGGAACTGAAACTCCCGGCGGGCCGGGTGACGCTGAGCGGGGAGCAGGCGCTCGGCTATGTCCGCGCCCGCAAGACCCTCGGTGACGGCAGCGACACCAGCCGGATGGAGCGCCAGCAGCGGTTCCTCGGCGCGCTCGTCACCAAGGTGCGCGGCAATGAGGTGCTGCTGAATCCGGTGAAGCTGTATCCCGTTCTGGACGCGGCCACCTCGTCGCTCACCACCGATCCCGAGCTGGCCAGCTTGCGCGGTTTGTACGAACTCGTGCGCGGTCTGCGCGAGATCCCTCCGGAGGACGTGCAATTCCTCACCGTGCCGCGGGAGTCGTACATCGAGGACGTCAATCGCGACCAACTCGCGCAGCCCGCGGCGGCGGTGCTGTTCGAGCGGCTGCGCACGGACGCACCCGTGACCGTTGGCACGGAACGTGACGGAAAGGCCACGGAAAGGGATTCCGGGAAGGCGGCCGACAGCAGTTCTCCCGCCCCCACCTTCTCGGGTAACACCGCCGCCGAGGACTCGTGTATGTAAAAGCTGTCCCAATCCAACTGCACGTACGGGCACCCTTGTCCAGGGAAATGGGTGGAATGCCCCCTTGTGAGGACGTGGAATTCGTCACCGGCGTCGCCCTGACCGGATCGGGGCCGTTAGTGTGAGCGCTCCGGTGCGTCCGTTGCCTCAGGACTGTCCTGAGAAACCGCACTGAGTGACCGAAGACTCGAGCGCCTGGGAGGGGAAAGGCGCCGCGTGGCCCTGACGGAGGATTCGAGCAACCGTGGACGCGCAAAGCCGTGGGCGGGGAGACAACATCGATCCCGCAGATCAGTGGGTGCTCAATCCCGACACGGGTGAATACGAACTGCGACTGAGCCCTTCCGTACCGCAGTCGCCGCCCGTTCCGGGTCAACGCGGACCGCGTTCCCCGGACGCACCGCGTCCGCCGGCGCAGGGTCGTTCGACCGAGCGGCCCGGCCGTTCGGCGCCCGGACGGGACGCGCCGGGACGCGAGACGCCCGGCCGGGAGGTGCCGCCGCAGCGCAGGCGCCGGGGCACGCCGGAGGAGCCGCCGCCGGGCAGGCGCGGGCGCCGGCCGGCGAAGAAGGGCTCGAAGGTCAAGAAGGCCCTGCTGTGGACCAGCGGCACCATGGCGGTCCTGGTGCTGGCCGTCGGTGTGGGCGGCTATCTGTATCTGGAGCACCTGAACGACAACATCACGTCCGTCTCCGACGACGGCGCCTCCACCGGTGGCTTCAAGAAGGACCAGGCGATCAACATCCTGCTGATCGGCACCGACAAGCGCACCGGTTCGGGCAACGAGGGCTACGGCGACAAGGGCAGCGCCGGGCACGCCGACACCACGATCCTGCTGCATGTCTCCAAGGACCGCTCCAACGCGACCGCGCTGAGCATCCCGCGTGACCTCATAGTCGACATTCCCGACTGCCCGACGGAGCAGGAGGACGGCAGCCAGAAGGTGATCCCGGGTTCCACCGGCGCCCGCTTCAACACCAGCCTCGGCCAGAGCGGCCGGACGCCCAGCTGCACGATGCGCACGGTGACCGAGCTGACCGGGATCACGCCGGACAACTTCATGGTGGCGGACTTCAACGCGGTCAAGACGCTGACCTCGGCGGTCGGCGGCGTCGAGGTCTGTCTGGCCAAGGACATCGACGACCCGGACTCGCACCTGAAGCTCTCCAAGGGCACGCACACCATCGAGGGCGAGGACGCGCTGGCGTTCGTGCGGACCCGGCACTCGGTCGGTTTCGGCGGCGACCTGAGCCGGATCGAGCTGCAACAGCAGTTCCTGAGCTCGCTGATGCGGAAACTGAAGTCGAACGACACGCTCACCAGCCCGTCGAAGATGATCAAGCTGGCGGAGGCGGGGACCGAGGCGCTCACCGTCGACTCCCAGTTGGACAGCATCGGCAAACTCAAGGATCTCGGTCTGGAGCTGGGCAAACTCAACGTCAAGAACCTGACCTTCGCCACCGTGCCGGTGATAGACAACCCCGCCGAGCCGAGGCCGGTGACGGTCGTCCTGCAGGAGGGGTCCGCCCAGCAGGTCTTCGACATGGTCAAGAACGACGTGTCCTTCACCGAGGTCAAGCAGAAGGAGAAGAAGGAGAAGGCCGCCGTCGCCGCCCGGCTGAAGGGCGAGAAGGCACCCGCCTCCGAGGTGCGGGTACGGATCCTCAACGGCGGCGCACCCGCGGGCAGCGCGCAGGAGACCCTCAGCTGGCTCCAGGTCGAGCAGGGCGTCAGCAAGTCGGAGAACGCGGGCAACGCCGAGGAGGAACTGGGCAAGACGACGCTGGAGTACGCCCCCGACCAGGCCGACCAGGCGCGCCGGCTGGCCGCGATCATGGGACTGTCCGGGGCGGCGATGAAGCCCGGCGAGAGCGTCACCAACGCCCAGGGCGTGCCCGCGATGACGCTGACCCTCGGCAAGGACTTCAAGGGGGCGGGTGTGCCGCTCACCACGCCGGAGAAGGCGCCCGAGGACGTCAAGAAGTCCACGGCGGACAAGGTCGTGTGCGCCAAGTAGCAGGCTCCTGACGGGCCTGCCGCACGTCCTCCCGAGGGCGAGCGGCAGGCCCGTTCTCCGTACCGTCCGCCGGAAATTCGTTGAACTCGCTCCGCACCTCGGGGCAACTGACGCGCCCCTCAAGCGTCTAACAGGACGCAGGACGGCCCGACGGGCCGGTGCGAGGAGTTCCAGGGGTGGGAAGGACCGGGGCAGTGACGCAGAACGCCACGCGGGAGACGCTCCCTGACGAGGAGCATCAGGAGGGCCCGGACGACGGCCCGCCCGCCGGTGACAGCGGCCCCCGCCCGCGGCGCGTGCGCCGGGTGCTCAAGTGGTTCGCCGCCGTCCTCGCCCTGCTCATATTCGGCGCTGCCGGGGCGGGTTACCTCTACTACCGGCAGCTGAACGGCAACATCAGGAAGGAAGCCCTGAACCTGGGCGACAACAAGGTCGCCGAGCCGACGCCGAACGCGGCCGGGCAGACCCCGCTGAACATCCTGCTCATCGGCAGTGACGCGCGGGACACCAAGGAGAACCAGCAACTCGGCGGCGCCCGGGAGACGTTCGGCTCCACGCCGCTCGCCGATGTGCAGATGCTGGTGCACCTGTCGGCCGACCGGACCAACATGTCCGTGGTCAGCATGCCGCGCGACACCCTCGTCGAGATCCCCAAGTGCACCGACCCGGACGACGGGACGGTGTACCCGGCGAGCTACGGGCGCACGATGACCAACCAGAGCCTCGGACACGGCGGTCCGGGCTGCACCGTGGCCACCTGGCAGGAGCTCACCGGCATCCACATCGACCACTTCGTCATGGTCGACTTCGCGGGCGTGGTGTCCATGGCGGACGCGGTCGGCGGTGTCCCGGTGTGCGTCGACGCCAACGTCCACTCGCGCGACAGCCAGGGGCACGGCTCCGGGCTGAAGCTGGAGAAGGGCACCCACCCCGTCAAGGGTGAGCAGGCGTTGCAGTGGCTGCGCACGCGGTACGGCTTCGAGGACGGCAGCGACCTCGCCCGCGCCCGGGCCCAGCACATGTACATGAACTCGCTGGTCCGCCAGCTGCGGGAGAACGCCACCCTCAGCAGCCCCAACAAGCTGCGCAAGCTGGCCGAGAAGGCCACCGAGGCGCTCACCGTCGACCTCGGTCTGGACACCGTGAAGAAGCTCTACGACCTGAGCACCGAGCTGCGCAAGGTGAAGCCGGAGCGCATCACCATGACGACGATGCCCAACCGGTACGTGGGCGCGCGCGTGGAGCCGACCGAGGACGCCGAGAAGCTGTTCCGTCTCGTGCGCGAGGACATCGCCCTCGACGGCAAGGACGCCGAGGGCAAGAAGCCGGACAAGAAGACCGAGGCCCCCGCCGACCCGGCCGCCGACGACGCCGAGATCGCCGTCCTGGTGCGCAACGGCACCCGCACCGAGACCCTCGGGGCCGCCTCCGGACGGGCCGGCACGGTCTCCGGGACGCTCAGGGAGATGGGCTTCACCGCCACGACCGCCGACACCACCAGCGCGCTCAGCGAGGAGCGGACCCTCGTGCGCTACCCCAGCGCCGACCTGGAGGGCGACGCCCGGCGCGTCGCCGACGCCCTCGGTGTCCCGGCGAGCCAGGTGAAGCGGTCCACCGACGTCTCCGGCGTGACCGTCGTGGTGGGCGCCGACTGGCGCGAGGGCACGGCGTACAAGGCGCCCGAGGAGGACAACACCACCCCCGAGTCGGCGAACGCGCTCAACGGGGCCGACGACAAGGCGTGCATGCACGTCAACCCCGCCTACAGCTGGTGAACGCGCGGGGCCCCCTTCCCGCAGCCGGGAAGGGGGCCCTCGGACGACGGGGGTGTCAGGCGGTCGGCGCGTCCGCCTGCGGCTCCGCGTGCACGGCGGGGCGGCGCGAGGCGATGACCTTCTTCGCCAGCGAGCGCGGGCTGGTCAGAAAGCCCCAGCCCCACGACATGTGCATGGTGGCCAGCGCCACCGGAATCCGCAGCCGCGCCTTCAGCGGCAGGG
>KL568524.1:131052-132408 GCA_000715605.1 Streptomyces speibonae
CTTGCCGGCCGGTATGGACCCCGCCACGATCGCCGCGAGGTAGCCGCCGGGGACCACGAGGCCCCACGGGGTGAGTACCGCGCCCACCACGACGCCGGCCAGGATCGCGCACACCGCCGCCGGCGGGGCGAGGTAGCGCAGGTTGATGGACCCGGAGTGGTAGCGGGCCACGACGTGCCGCCAACGGCCGTAGCCCTTGTACTGCTTGGCCAGGGTGCGCACGCTCGGCCGGGGCCGGTAGGACACCTTCAGCTCCGGCGAGAACCAGATCAGCCCGCCCGCCTCGCGGATGCGGAAGTTCAGCTCCCAGTCCTGGGCGCGGATGAACTCCACGTTGTAGCCGCCCTGCCGCTCCAGCGCCTCGCGCCGGAACACGCCGAGGTACACCGTCTCGGCGGGCCCCGCCTCGCCCCCGGTGTGGAAGGCGGCGTTGCCCACACCGATCTTCGACGTCATCGCGGCGGCGACGGCGCGCTCCCAGTCGTTCTCGCCCTCGGCGTGCATGATGCCGCCGACGTTCTGCGCGCCGGTCTCCTCCAGGAGCCGCACGGCGGTGGCGATGTAGTTCGGCGAGAGCATGCCGTGCCCGTCGACGCGGACCACGATCGGATGGCGCGAGGCCTTGATCGCCGCGTTGAGGGCGGCCGGGGTGCGGCCGGTGGGATTGGGCACCGTGTGCACCCGCGGGTCCTCGGCCACGAGCTCGGCGGCGATCTCGTCCGTGCGGTCCGTGGACGGACCGAGGGCGATCACGACCTCCATCTCGCCGGCGTACTCCTGGGCCAGGATCGCGCGGACGGCGCCGCGCAGGTGCCGCTCCTCGTTGAGGACGGGCATGATCACGGAAACGGCGGGGTGCCGCACGTCGGGATTGGCGTTCATAGGAGGCTCACGTTACCGCGAACGGGGGACACGGTTGCGCGCGCCGGGGTGCTGTGCGCCGGGCCGCAGATCGTATCGGCCTACGGTGCTGACGAATCCGCGCACGGCCGTCGTCCGGAGGTGTTACCCGTGCCCACGTCGCAGCGGTCCCCCCGGCCCCGCTCCACGCACCGGCACCCCCCGCGGCAGTCCCGCCCGGGGCCGCGTCCGCCGGAGCCCCCGCGCCGCAAGCCTCGCTGGGTGATGCGCACGGTCACCACGCTGTCGGTGGTGGTGCTCGCCTCCGCCGGGATCGGGCACGCGGTGCTCAGCGGCCTCGAGGAGGACATCGCCCGGGTCGACCCGTTCCGGGACATGAAGAACCGGCCCGAGGCGGGCCACGGCATGAACATCCTGCTCGTCGGCACCGACGGCCGCGAGAGGATCGGCAAGGAGGAGCGGGAGAAGTACCGGCTCGGCGGGGCGCCCTGCCAC
>KL568524.1:132592-133347 GCA_000715605.1 Streptomyces speibonae
GGTCTGCCTGGCCAGCCCGCTCAGAGATGTGTATAAGAGACATCTCGGAGGACCGGGACCGCGCCAGCGTGGTCAGCCTGCCCCGTGACTCCTACGCCGTCACGCCCCCGCACACCGACCGCGTGAGCGGCGAGCGGCACGCGTCGCACCCGGTCAAACTGAACGCGGCGTACGCGGAGGGCGGGCCGCAGCTGACCGTGCGGACGGTGGAGAAGATGACCCGCGTGAAGATCGACCACTATCTGGAGGTCGATTTCACCAGCTTCATGAAGACCGTGGACGTGGTCGGCGGCGTGGAGATCTGCACCGACCGGCGGCTGAAGGACAGCCACACCGGCCTCGACCTGGCGGCCGGCCGGCACACCCTCAAGGGCGGCGAGGCCCTTCAGTACGTCCGGGCCCGGCATGTCGACGGGGGCTCCGACCTGAGCCGGATGCGGCGCCAGCAGCACTTCATGGCGGCGCTGGTGGACCGCGCGACCTCCTCCGGGATCCTGCTGAACCCGATGAAGTTCCGGGACGTGACCCGCGCGGTGCTCGGCTCGGTCCGCGCGGACGAGGGCTTCGGCACCGGCGAACTGCTGGACCTCGGCCGGGCGATGCGGAACTTCTCGCCGTCCTCCTCGGAGTTCACGACGGTGCCCATCGAGAAGATGGGATACGCGGTGAAGGGCGTCGGATCGACGCTGAAGTGGGACGCCGAGAAGGCCGGGCACATCTTCGACGCGCTGCGCCTGTCTCTTATACACATCTCT
>KL568524.1:133545-135280 GCA_000715605.1 Streptomyces speibonae
GCGCCCGACGCGGCCCGGCGGGTGCCGGTGGACCCGCGGCAGATCCGCGTCCAGGTCGAGAACGGCACCCGGACCGCGGGCCTCGGCCGGCGGGTGGACGCGGCGCTGGCGGCGACCGGCTTCAACACCACCCGCGCCCCGGCCAACGCGGCCGAGCGGGACGTGGAGCGGACGGTCGTCGCCTACGACCCGCGCTGGGACCGGTCCGCGAAGTCCCTCGCGGCGGCGCTACCCGGCAGCGAGCTGCGCGCGGTGAAGGGCCAGGGCGCCACGCTGAAGGTGATCGCGGGCGCCGACTTCGTCAAGGTGCGCAAGGTGCGGGCCGAGGACCCCGGGCAGGGCGAGTTCGGGGTGGTGCGGGGCGACGAGGTGAGCTGTTCCTGAGCCGCCCCGCGGTCCCGGGTCCGGCCCGCTCAGGTCACGGGACGAGCGGCTTGCGCTCGGGCCACCACCGCTGCACGGCCTCGGGGGTGGTCGTCGGGCTCACGTTGAAACAGAGCTTCGCCCCGGGCGCCAGTTCGTGGGTGACATTGACCAGCACCTCGAAGAGCGGGGTGAGTGCCGGGTCCAGCCGGACGCCGGCGCCGATCATCACGATGTCGTAGTCCTTGGCGGACAGCGCGGCGCGGTAGGTCTCCTCGGCCGTGCGGCCGTAGTCGAGCAGGCAGACGTCGACGGTGAAGCCGAGCTCCTCGAGCCGGGCCCGGCCCGCGGCCACGCCGGCCCGGACCGCTTCGGCGTCGATGTCGGGGAACGCCGCCCGTGACGAGGGCGCTTCGTCCACCAGCGCGGGGTCCAGTCCGACGGTGAGCAGGGACGGGGACATTCCTTGATACCTCCGGTGCCTTCGGTTTCTCCGGATCACGGTAGGCACCGGTACGGCCGCGCGGCCTTCCCAGACTTCTGGGATACTTCCGCCGGTGAGTTCCCCGATGGCCCGGCGCGAGACCGTGCGTGACATCGAGGCGCTCTGCCGTCTCGACCTCGGCTCCCGGGAGCTGCGGCGCCGGATCGCCGAGCGGCTGACGCGTCTCCTCCCGGCGGACTCCTACTGTTTCGGCGCGGTCGACCCGACGACGTTGCTGATCACCGACGACGTGAGTGCCGGGCTCACGGCGCCCGCGGCCGCGGCCGCCATGCACAACGAGTACCTGGTGGACGACGTACTGAAGTTCGCGGTACTCGCCCGCTCCCGGGTGCCCGCGGGCACGCTCGCGGCGGCCACCGGCGGTGACCCGGAGTCCAGCCACCGGTACCGGGCCGTGCTGCCGATGATCGACGCGCGGCACGAGCTGCGCGCGAGCTTCGTGGTGGACCGCCGGTGCTGGGGCGCCATCGCCCTGTTCGGCGGCGGTGGGCGGCCCGGCTTCACCCCGGCCGACGTCGACGTTCTGCGGCGGCTGTCCGCCCCGGTGGCCGCGGCCCTGCGCCGGGCCGTCCACCGGGCACCCGGCAACGCCGCCCCGGGCCCGGCCGAGACGGGCGTGCTCCTGCTCGATCAGGACCTGCGGCTGCTCTCGCAGAACCCGGCGGCGAAGCTCTGGCGCGACGAACTGGTCCCGCCGGGGGCGGAGCTGCCCATCGCGGTCCTGGACGTCGCCGCGCGGGGGCGGGACGCCGCGCTGCCGGCCTACGGGCGGATCCGGGGCCGGTCGGGCCGGTGGCTCTCGATCCACGCCTCGCCGCTGAGCGGCGGCCCGTACCCGGCGCCCGTCGCCGTGACGATGCACCCGGC
>KL568524.1:135508-136736 GCA_000715605.1 Streptomyces speibonae
CCCGGCGCCGGCCGCCGACGTGGCCGAGGTGCTGCTGCTCGCGTACGGGCTCACGCCGCGCGAGCGGGACGTCCTGGCCCTGGTCGTCGCCGGCCTGCCGTCGCGGGCCATCGCCGGGGAACTGCACATCACCACGGCCACCGTGCAGGACCATCTGAAGAGCGTCTTCGCGAAGACCGGCGTCCGCAGCCGCCGCGAACTGGTGGCGGTGGTCCTGGGCCTGTGAGCGCCTTTCGTGATGCCGCGGGGTCCGGCCGGAACGTCTAGTCCTCGATGCCCTCCGCGGCGCGCTTCTCCCGCAGGTCCATGATCGCCCGGCGGCGGGCCAGCCGGTGGGTGCGGCGGATCTGGGCCTCCTGGTTGCGGCGCTTGTCCTGCTCGGTGTCCGGTATCACCTGCGGCACGCGGCGCGGCCTGCCGTCCGCGTCGACGGCCGCGAACACCAGGTACGCCGAGCCGACGTGGGTGGCCGGGGCGGACTCGTTCCAGCGCTCCGCCAGCACCTTCACGCCGACCTCCATCGAGGTCCGGCCGGTCCAGTTGACCTGTGCCTTCACATGGACCAGGTCACCGACGCGGACCGGCTCGAGGAAGGCCATCTCGTCCATGGACGCGGTGACGGCCGGCCCTCCGGAGTGCCGCCCGGCGACGGCGCCCGCCGCGTCGTCGACCAGCTTCATGATCACCCCGCCGTGCACCGTACCCAGGAGGTTGGTGTCGTTGTGGGTCATGATGTGGCTGAGGGTCGTACGGGACGCCGCGATGGGCTTGCCCGGGATGTCCGGACTCTCCGTCGCTGCGGCTGGGGCCTGGTCTGTCATGGACTCCACCTTATGCCGTGGCATCACCGGCCCCGATATGTGTTGGCTTCGCAACAGCCTTGGTCCAATTTCCGACGACCCTTGTATGGCGCACAGCCGGGACCTGCACACTGTCTCCCATGAATGACTGGCCCGAGGCATGGTCCGACGAAAACCGCGGCGGCCGCTACGGACGCGGGAGCTCCAGCGCACGGCCCGAGGGCGCCCGTGTCATGCGGCAGGTCCGCCGCGGCCCGGCGGCCCCTCCCGGGCAGGGCGCCGGCGGTGTCCCGCGGCAGCCGTCGTACGTGGACGGGCAGGGCCACGGCGCCGACGGCCACGACAGCGGCTACAACACCGGCCAGGTCTACGGCTCGTCCGGCGGCGGTTCCGGCGGACCGGGCGGTGACGGCGGCTACGGCCCGCAG
>KL568524.1:136900-139631 GCA_000715605.1 Streptomyces speibonae
ACTGGCGCCGCCGCATCAAGTGGACGGCGATCACGCTGGTGACCGTGCTGGTCGTGACGACCGTCGGCACGTACTTCTGGGCCAACAGCAAGCTCAACCGCGAGGTCGACCTGTCGAAGGTGATCGAGCGGCCCGAGAAGGGCGAGGGCACCAACTATCTGATCGTCGGCTCCGACAGCCGCGAGGGCCTGTCCGACGAGGACAAGAAGAACCTGCACACCGGGTCCGCCGAGGGCAAGCGCACGGACTCGATGATGATCCTGCACGCCGGTGACAACGCGCCGACCCTCATCTCGCTGCCCCGCGACTCGAACGTCGAGATCCCGTCCTTCGTGGGCTCCGAGTCGGGCAAGACCTACCCGGGGACCGGACGGCAGGTGAAGCTCAACGCCGCGTACGCCGAGGACGGACCCGAACTGCTGGTCCGCACGGTCGAGCACAACACCGGCCTGCGCATCGACCACTACGTCGAGATCGGCTTCGCCGGCTTCGCGAACATCGTGGACGCGGTCGGCGGGGTGGAGATGGACATCCCGCAGGACATCAAGGACACCAAGTCCGGCGCCGACTTCAAGAAGGGCAAGCAGACCCTGAACGGCGAGGAGGCCCTCGCCTTCGTCCGCACCCGGTACGCGCTGGCGGGCTCCGACCTGGACCGCACGAAGAACCAGCAGAAGTTCCTCTCGGCCCTGGCCGACCAGGTGGCCACGCCGAGCACGGTCCTCAACCCCTTCAAGCTCTACCCGACGATGGGCGCCGGCCTGGACTCCCTGATCGTCGACGAGGACATGAGCGTCTTCGACCTGGCCGAGATGTTCTGGTCGATGAAGGGCGTCAGCGGGGGCGACGGCACCTCCATGAACATGCCGATCTCGGGATCCAGCGGCGGCAACCTGGTCTGGGACAAGGCGAAGGTGAAGCAACTGGTGAACCAGCTCAACAACGACGAGAAGGTCACCGTCAAGGGCAACTGACGTCCGGACGCGGCCGGGGGCACCCCTCCACGGGGTGCCCCCGACGCGTCTTCCGGGGTGTCACATCGTGGCGCCCGCCATCGCCCGGCACATCTCGGAGCAGCGGCGGCAGGAGTCGGCACAGGCCGTCATCCGGTCGTCCTCGGGCATGGACAGACACGCCTCGGCGCAGATGTCGCAGGCCTGGGCGCACATCATGCACATCTCGTTGGCCAGCGGCGACCGGCGCATCATCATGTCCGCGCACATGCGGGTGATCTCCGCGCAGTCCATGAGCGCGCGCATGACCGGCATGCTGGCCTCGCCACCCATGTGCAGACAGGAGCTCATGGTCTCCTCGCACATGGCGTGGCAGTCCATGCACGCCTGGACGCAGTCCTGCATCTGCCGGCTCATCGGTTCCATGGTGGGCTGCTGCTGGGTCATGGTTCCTCCCAGGGGGACGGCGGGGGCCGGCGCTCGGCCCTCGCCCCTCCGTCCTACGCCCCTCGCCCCAAGACCACCACAGGACGGACCGAACCCGTCCGCTTCCGCGGGTGTCCGTACCCGGCACGGATGTCCGGGCCCAGCGGGGGCAACGGAAGGAAGAGGGGGTGCCCGGGTCGGACCGGGGACACGACGAGGGCCGGCGAGCGGCACAGGGAGAGCGCCATGACACCACAGACGGAGAAACAGAGGCTGCGCAGACGGCTGGAGCGGCTCATCGGCATCGCCGCGACCGAGGGCAACGAGCTCGTTCCGCTGCGCAACGGCGACCAGATCTTCCCCGCGATGCTGGCGGCGGTCCGCGAGGCGCGGCACACCGTCGACATGATGACCTTCGTGTACTGGCGGGGCGACATCGCCCACGAGTTCGCCGCCGCCCTGGCCGACCGGGCCCGCGCCGGGGTGCGCGTACGGCTGCTGCTGGACGGCTTCGGGGCCAAGGAGATAGAGCCGGAACTGCTCCGGGCGATGGCGGAGGCCGGCGTCCAGGTGGCCTGGTTCCGCAAGCCCACGCGGCTGTCACCGATGCGCCAGAACCACCGCTGCCACCGCAAGGTGCTGGTCACCGACGAGCACACCGCCTTCACCGGGGGCGTCGGCATCGCCGAGGAGTGGTGCGGCGACGCCCGCAACCCCGACGAGTGGCGCGACACCCATGTCCGGGTCAGGGGACCGGCCGTGGACGGCATCGCGGCGGCCTTCGCCCAGAACTGGGCCGAGTGCCACGACGAGCTGTACGACGAGCACGACCGGTTCACCGCGCAGGAGCAGCCCGGCAGCGCCACGGTCCAGGTGGTGCGGGGCTCCGCGAGCTTCGGCTGGCAGGACATGCAGACGCTGCTGCGCGTGGTGATCACCTCGGCCCGGGAGCGCTTCCGGCTGGCCACGGCCTACTTCGCGCCCGACGCCTACTTCGTCGGGCTGCTGGCCGACGCCGCCCGCCGCGGGGTGCGGGTGGAAATCCTGCTGCCGGGGCCGCACACCGACCAGCGGGCCTGTCTGCTGGCCGGACGGCAGCACTACCAGACGCTGACCGACGCGGGCGTTCAGGTGCGGGAGTACCAGCCGACCATGCTCCACACGAAGATCATCACGGTGGACGGCGTCTGCTCCCTCATCGGGTCCACGAACTTCAACCGCCGCTCGCTGGAGCACGACGAGGAGGTCATGCTGGCCGTCCTCGACGAGGGGTTCACCGCGCAGCTCGACGCCGACTTCGACGCCGACCGCAAGCTGAGCGAGCCGGTGGACCCGGCCCCTGTCTCTTATAC